>CAZJLP010000067.1:0-17982 GCA_964546955.1 uncultured Opitutaceae bacterium
CGACGGAGCCTGGCGACTCGTGGTGCCGATGCACGCGGTGGAGAGGATTGAAAAGAAAATCGGCGGTTTGAAGTAGAACGTGGCAGAAGGAGTCAGACTGGAATGGCGCTAAGATAAGCGTATTCATTTCAAATTACGCGAAGGCGAGACAACCATTTTGTGGCGTGGCTGGGTGAGGAGTTGATAGACTTTGCGTCTTCGCTTGCAGGCGCGCGGTTCGAGGCTTGCGAATTAGCCTGTCCCTAATCTGGTCTCTAAAACTCCGTCAGACGAGGTCACGTTCAGATAAACTAAGTATCCACCTTCGACCGTCCAGCGACCCACAAACGTGCGATCCCCGCCGGCCTCCCGATGGTCTTGCCGCGGAAGGAGCCATCCGCTGCGAACTCCGTCTGCTTTCGGTACGTATTCCCGCTGGAATCAACCGCTGGCGCTTCCCATATTCCCACCAGAATGCTCATGGCAACCGATTCGGAAGGGATGCTGGAGCATGAACAAACGAGAAGCCCAAGAAACGCCATGAATGAAGCGCCTATCGATTTCAGTCGAACAACCATCTTGACGATATTCGCGGCTCCAAACATCGAGCGCAATTCCTGCTTAACGATCCGCAGCGGTCTTAGCTCGTCCCCGATCCCGGCTCCGAGGCGAGCCAGAGAGATCAATAAGTCAGGTCTGACCCCTTTTGCACTTTTTTTTGACCCGCAACCACTGTCCGTCAAATCGGGGCAACCTCAGTCTGACCCCTTTTCCCCTTTTGCCGCGGACGGCACCGTGGTGGGCGGGCGCAACAGTGCCGGACAGCTCCAACTCTGGCGCGCGCCGTCGATGGCCGAGATCGAAACGTTCAAGCTGCCGATACGGCCGTGACGCGTGCCGCGACCTCAACGATAGCGACACGGTCAGAAAACGACCATTGATCAGGGTGCAACGTCGGCGTAGGTGGTGCCCACACGTGGCCGGAGGATGTAATTATAAATCGGTGCCGGTGATATTGATCCGGCGATAAACACGCGACGACGGCCGCCATTCTGATCAGTGATCGCAGCAAGGTCATCAGAGGGAGCTTCCGCCGTTTCTCATGAGGAAGTCGAACACCGTCTCTCCTGAATGGTTTTTAGCCTCCTTATCTGGCTCTTCACCAGATGCACTATGTCGCAATGCTTCAAGTGGCCTGCCAACCGGCCCAGTCATATCAATAAGTTAGGTTTGGGCTGACCCCTTTTGGCCGTCTCTGTGTTCACAATCTCCCAGCTTGATCTATCACTGCCGATCGCGTGCTGTCCCGTCGTGCGACAGTGGAAACAAATCTCAATCGTGGCGTCGGCACTATTCGCGTTTCCTCTGCTGATGCTTGAGGCAAAGGATCGACCCAGCGGCGTGGAAGCACCTGCTCTAGACAGGGTACTTTCACCGGACCAACTGCAGGATGACGTCCGTTTCGTTTTTGACTCAATCGAACAGGTCCACCCAGACCCGTATTTTTTCACGGATCGCGCGGACATTCTACCGCACAAGCAAGCCCTAATGAGCCGGCTGGCCTCCGCGGCAACCGTCGCCGACTTTTATCGTGACGTCGCCGCTTTCGTCGCGGGCTACCGCGAGGATCACACCGAAGCAGTGAGGCCGCCCGGCCTCACTCCGCTCCGGACTCCCATCAATCACACGTACCTCTGGAAATTCCGCGTTCTTCCAGATCGGGTGGGTTACCTCGATTTCACCTATATGACCGATCGGCCGGCCTGGCAGAAATTTCTTGCCCAGACGTTTGCCGAGGCAAAAGACGAACAGCTCGTCGGCCTCATCATCGATTTGCGGACCAATACCGGCGGGGATTCTCGCCTCGGCGACGATCTCCTCACGTATCTCACCGACAAACCCTACCGATCTATCACGAGCAAGGCGTGGCGTTTCAGCCTCCCATACCTGGCTCAATTGCCTGAAATAGATCCGTGGGGCTTTGCGTCGGTCTCCCCGGACGAGGAGCCGCCTGCCGACTTTCAGCTGCTCTTCCGGCAGCGCCCGTACGCCCCGTTTCGCAGGGCCCTCCGGGAACGCGCGCCCGCGCGGACGAAGCAAGTCGTCGCGCGCTGGGCGCGCCATTGGCTTGAGGACGGTGGCCCATCTGACAACGAAACCGAGACGCTGACCCTTTCCTTTTCTGCCCTGACGATCCCGCCGGCAGATTTGCCGCTCCGCTTTCGCGGCCCCGTCGCGTTCCTGATTGCGCCTGATACGTTCTCCAGCGCGGTTATTCTCGCAAACACGGTTGAGGACAACCAACTCGCTTCGCTTGTCGGCGAGGAAACTAAACCCTGCAATCAATTCGGCGAGGCGTGCCACGTCACATTGCCGAACTCCCGCTTGAAACTCGCCATTGCTACCGCGAAATACATCCGCGCGAACGGCGACGCCACCGACCGTCGCGGTGTTCGCCCAACCGTTGCCGTCAGCCCGAGCACGCAGAACGCAGACCTAGCCCACGACGCCGTCGTGCTTCGCGCACAAAAACTTATTCACGATCAGGTGCGCAGCCGAAAGTAGCAGCCGGCCTCTTTCTGCTTCAAAAAAGGACCGACCGCTTAGCCTCTCCCTATTCGGGTCCGTTATTCGGGGCTTCAAGGCTGGCGCACGGGCAGCTCCGCCTTTTTCCACGCGGCAAAGCCGCCCGCATTGGCTGTGGTGAAACCTTCCTTGGCCAGAGGGAGCTGTTTTTAGCCTGTTCCTTATTCTGGGCCCTGCCTAACGCGGAGGTAGGTCTGAACACTTCCGAATTGATTCCTATAGCGGAAGCGATCCGCAGAAAGTTGGAGCAGACGATCACGAATGTCGTGCGACTCTAAAACTCCGTCAGACGAGATCACGTTCAGATAAACCAAGTATCCACCTTCGACCGTCCAGCGACCCACAAACGTGCGATCCCCGCCGACGCTCGCCGGCCTGCCGATGGTCTTGCCGCGGAAGGAGCCATCCGCTGTGAACTCCGTCCGCTTTCGGTACATATTCCCGTTGGAATCAACCGCTGGCGCTTCCCATATTCCCACCAGAATGCTCATGGCAACCGATTCGGAAGGGATGCTGGAGCATGAACAAACGAGAAGCCCAAGAAACGCCATGAATGAAGCGCCTATCGATTTCAGTCGAACAACCATCTTGACGATATTCGCGGCTCCAAACATCGAGCGCAATTCCTGCTTAACGATCCGCAGCGGTCTTAGCTCGTCCCCGATCACGGCTCCGAGGCGAGCCAGAGAGATCAATAAGTTAGGTCTGACCCCTTTTTGCCGTTTCCATCCGAAAGTAGCAGCCGACCTCTTTCTGCTTCAAAAAAGGACCGACCGTTTAGCCTCTCCCTATTCGGGTCCGTTATTCGGGGCATCAAGGCTGGCGCACGGGCAGCTCCGCCTTTTTCCACGCGGCAAAGCCGCCCGCATTGGCTGTGGTGAAACCTTCCTTGGCCAGAGGGAGCTGTTTTTAGCCTGTTCCTTATTCTGGGCCCTGCCTAACGCGGAGGTAGGTCTGAACACTTCCGAATTGATTCCTATAGCGGAAGCGATCCGCAGAAAGTTGGAGCAGACGATCACGAATGTCGTGCGACTCTAAAACTCCGTCAGACGAGGTCACGTTCAGATAAACCAAGTATCCACCTTCGACCGTCCAGCGACCCATAAACGTGCGATCCCCGCCGACGCTCGCCGGCCTGCCGGTGGTCTTGCCGCGGAAGGAGCCATCCGCTGCGAACTCCGTCTGCTTTCGGTACGTATTCCCGCTGGAATCAACCGCTGGCGCTTCCCATATTCCCACCAGAATGCTCATGGCAACCGATTCGGAAGGGATGCTGGAGCATGAACAAACGAGAAGCCCAAGAAACACCATGAATGAAGCGCCTATCGATTTCAGTCGAACAAACATCTCGACGATACTCACGACTCCAAACATCGAGCGCAATTCCTGCTTAACGGTCGGCATCTGTCTTTGGCCCGCCCTGTCCCGGCTCCGAGGCTAGCCAGAGAGATCAATAAGTCAGGTCTGACCCCTTGGCCGCCCACCGACTAAGGCAAAGGTTCCAACGATCTTCGCATCTCTCCAGGTAGCCTCAGCCAATGTCGTCCATCGACCTTCACGACGATGACAATAGTAACGATCCCAAATTCCGGTCCCCAGTCAGGGTATTCTAGTTTAACCACTCCGTAGGTCGTATCTTCTTTGCTAAAATGCCCCACAAACCGAGGCTTAATCAGAGGAGACCTCAGAGTATCGCCTTTAAGTCGGCTTTGGCCTGCAATGAACGTATGTAGTCGATAGAACTCCTGATCGCTCAGTGATGAAATCGCGCGCTCTTTGATACGATCCGCGACCAACCGTCGTAGATCTACAGCAGCAGCACTCTGAATTGCGTCGATAAAAATCGGCTCATTAACAAGGCGCCATTCTCGGAGTTCAACCGGCAATATAATTTCGCACAGGTCTCCTGATGGGTCAGAGTTAATGAGTGAGAGGTATCTATCGATCACCTCTTGTGGCGAATTCGCTAACGCTCGGGAGAATGCGAAGCCAATTAGAATCGCGCTAAGTATCCACTTACGAAGACAGATAGACGAGAGATCTCTCATTTCCAAATCTCGATCAAAGCCGCGGCTGCTGTGCTTTCGGCGCCTTTTCGCCTGCCTGCATTAAACGAAACGACCCAACCATTCGCCGCAGAGGTACAGTCAATCGAATCCGATACCCCTGCGGCGTAAGTACCGTCGTAAACGCCTCCACCCGCTCTCTGCCTTCGCCCACCCCAGTCGGATGGATGCGCACGATAACATGGAACTCCTCTTCGTCCGGCATAACGCCGACAATCTCGTAATCAGTTCCGGTCAACCGCTCGTTGAAGGCCATATTGACGCCGGTCAAAGCGCAGTGCAGCTGAAAAAACTCCTCGTCTGTCAATTCTCCAGGCGGTCGTTTGTTGGTGAAAATTGCGACCCGCTCCCTAATTTTGGTGTTTTTCGCTAACAGCCTATCAAAAGGGAGCGCCGCCGCATCACGCCAGAGGCGCAGGTCCGAAGGAAGGAAAAGTTTGGACGCGTGCGCTGGCGCTGCAGAACGCTGCAACTGCAAAAACAGGTCAACCGCAGCCTGAGGCGTGCCGCAATTAAGTGCGTCTGCCCGGGACGACAATGACGAAAAGACGAGACAGATGCCTACCGCCATCTGCACAATGATGTCTCGCGTTTGTTTCAAGTTAGAAAGGCAGTTCGTACATAGGGAATTTCGCCGTCAGAAGCATGCAAAATCACCCAAACGCAACGCTTCGTAGGCCGCGCAACGCTGTCAATCCTGTCCAATCCGCTCCCGGCACCGCCCGCGGTCCCGTTTGCTTGCGCCTCCGCCCGGTAGCCTTCTGATATCGCCTCAGCGCATCCGCAACAAACAATTGCGAGCCCAACACGGCTCCGTCTGTGAAATACCTCACGCGACAACGTAGAACAGTCGCTACCGGCAGTCGGCCACCTTCATTCAGTACTTTCGCCGCCTTTTCAGCGGGGATTGAACCAGCGTTACTGCCGTCTAATTTCGCTTCGCTACCCTTGCCGAAGACCACCATGCGGTATTCACGTAATACGTACCGCCAGTCTTTCGACTCCATGAGTGCGCAGAATCCCTCTCGAATCTGTTCGTTGGAATCGCCAAGCGCTTCCGCGTAACCGCAGTATCGATAGTTTTTCGGGTCTTGCACTAGCTGGGCGCGGACAGGATTCAGGTCGATGTACGCGGCCACTGTCGCCAGAGCGCGCGGACATGCTTCGACGAGCACGGACTTGAACCGCTCAGACCAGAGAGTGCCGTAGCGCTTGTGCGTGCGGTTGAACCAGACGGAAAACCGCTGCTTCACCGTCTTCATGAATTCGGAGACGTCTCCCATCCGTTTATACAGCGACGCTCGGAGCTTTTCCGCGTCCGTACCTCCTGCCGCCAAGATGTTCTCCACCGATTCGTCGGGCTTCGCCGCCAACACGCCACCTCCATGCTGCCGCGTGAAGGGTGTCACCTTGGGATAAAGCAGCCGGTACCTCCGAATCAGTTCTTTGTCCGGCAGATCCTTCCATTCCGGCACCCGCACCAGCACGTGAAAGTGGTTCGACATGATGCAGTAAGTCAGCACTTGCACCCCACAAAACGATGCCGCCGCCCAAAGCTGCTTCCGCAAAACCTCCTTAGCTCGATCATCGAACAAAAACTCTCCGTTCACCGTGCGGGTAACGCAGTGGTACACGGCAGATTCATCCTGAGGGGACTTAATTCGAGCGGAACGCATGCTGGATCGCCGCGCAAAAGATCAAATCCCCCACCAGCCGTCCAGCTGTTTTTAGCCTGTCCCTTATTCTGGCCCTGACCCCTTTTTGCCGGCACCCGGGATAATGAGCGCCCGGACTCGGCAACAGAGATCTATCGATTAAGCCATTCAGCCTGTCCTTACCCAGGTCGCGACACCTCTTTCGCCCTGTCATCGAACAGAAACGCTCTTCACCGCCCGTCCCTTATTCATGGCCTGTAAAGGACCATGACATGAGTTGGGTTGTACTCACCGCCGGCTTAACTCGGCACCAGAATATTCCAATCGACACTCAGGCACGACTGAACTTCCTTATAAATTTCATCAGCAGTCTGGTCAGGATCAGGTTGAAGTGTACGGAAAAGCAGAGCACCGCTCTCAGCGACTGGAAAAAAAATATCCAATTCGTGATCCCAGTATACGATCTCTCCGGTAGCTCGTCGGCCATACCGAAATCCGAGGTAGTTGCCTCCCATATCGCTAGCAAATGGGAATACTGTCTCCTTTCGGTTATGCGATGCGACCGCCAAGGACAATGCACCATCGTCCGAACCACTCAAACATAGCATCTGTATAACGTGCAACGCGGAGTCCTCCAGCATGCCATATTCCTCATGATACGCAACAAAGACCGCGGGCACTTGATAGACACAATTCGCTGCAGAAAGGAGTGATCCATTGAGATATCGAAAAAGTCGTTCGTAGAACATAAATTCAACCCCTACGAGACGCTCAAAGGCCGCTAGTTCGACGTCGCTAGGAGTCCCCTTAAAACTGTAATAGTAAAATGGTTTCATGGGTCTTGGTGGCGCTCAAAGAGCTGTTTTAGCCTGTCCCTTATAGCCCTCGATTTCAGTCGAACAACCATCTCGAAGATATTCGCGGCTCCAAACATCGAGCGCAATTCCTGCTTAACGATCCGCAGCGGTCTTAGCTCGTCCCCTGACCCCGGCTCCGAGGCGAGCCAGAGAGATCAATAAGTTAGGTCTGACCCCTTTGGCCGCCTGATGGGACATTTGTCACCCGTTGACTCGCGTGCCCGTAGTCCATTGCTTGGGCGCAAAGCCTCAGAATGGAGAACTGAACTCGCAGCCATTGCGCCTAACTTAACATGACTAAATCAGGGGATCGAATTGGCAGGATTGTGGTGCTGGTGCTGATTGGTGTCATCGTCGTCAGCGCGGTCAGAAAAGCCAGGCAGCCGAAGATTGAACGGCCCACGTACCCACCGGCCGTCATCTGTCGGGAATTCGACTATGTAGAGAAATCAGACGGTACGGTCGTAACTCTCTATGGCGTCGATATGAGCTTGTCTGAAAATGAGGGCAGCAGGGGCCGCCGGGCTAACGTGCTTCTTTATACCGGGGATGATAAGCTGCATCGCACGCTCCTATCTCAAGCGATGAGCCTCGGTCGTTCCGACGCCTCCGTCGGTTTTGCCCACACGACGATTGAAACGACTGCGACGCCCGTCATCGACATCTTCATCCGAGATCGCGGCTACGAACATCGCTATTCAGGTAAACCCAGGGAAATCCGCCTCGAGCAAGGCGTCAAAGGAAGCCTGATTCGTCGAGCCCTCAGTCCTTAGGCCCTCGCAAAAACGCAGTCAGTACCGAGGACAAGCTGTTTTTAGCCTGTCCCTTATCCGGGCCCTTGGCCCGATCATCGAACAGAAACTCCCCGTTCACCGTGCGCGTAACGCAGTGGTACACGGCAGATTCATCCTGCGGGGACTTAATTCGAGCCGAACGCATGCTGGTTCGCCGCGCAAGGGATCAAATACCCCGACCAGCCGTCCAGCTGTTTTTAGCCATCCCTAATTCGGTGTCCTAATTAACTCCTCTAGGGCGAAGTCGTAATGTGAGTCGAAATAGCTCGGCTTGAGCTTGCGCATCCTGAAGCGCCTCGTGGTTCGCCGTAATTTTTGGGGCGAGAATCTTATTCATGTGGCTGGAACGCGTATCACGCCACGAGACTCCTGCCGCTCCCATGAAAAGCGCCTTGATATCCAATGGAGCAAAGCCGAACGGGTTAGACCCCATGAATCGATGAAAATAGTAATTAACGAAAGACCAGTCGAACCCGGCGTTCAAGCCGACGAAGACAGGCGTCCGACTAGCCGATACATTTGCGATCCATTCGCTAAACTGGCGCATAGCCTCTTCCGGAGGTACGCCATCACGTTCAAGCTGCGTCAAAGACAGACCTGACACCTCAAGCGCTTTCGGATCTGCGTGTGCTGAAATTGGCTTCAACAGGCGAACAAAGGAAACGGTGTCATCTTCAACCAAGCAGGCCCCGATGCTCAGCAGGCTGAAGATGGCCGGCACAGGCCCGGATGTTTCCACATCGACAGAAATAAAACACTCCCCGTGCTCTGCGGTCATGGGATGAGGGGCTCTTGAGCGACGAGCGAAGGGCGATTGATATTGGCGTTCCAATAGGTTCTAAATTCCCGACGCCGCTCTTCGACCGTAACCGATGTCCGCCACGCGTGCCCCGGCAGCGTGTTGACGTCAAATGGAAATTCGGTGCCTTCCTTGGCGGTCATCATAACGGGGATCGACAAAGCGAGTGCATAGCCAAGTTCGATAAAGCAATTCGGTCGGGATCCCGTAAGGTCAGCAATGACGACGGAGCTGTGATGAAGTCTATTGAAAATGGCTTGATCGATACGAGCGTGTTCGTTAGCCTGTTTCCCGTCGATAACTTTAAGTGAGTAACCCAGCTCTTGTTCGACGACATGCTTAACGACGGCGGAGAAGAAATCTTCGACGTCTGTATAAACGTCGAGCTTTGGATTTAAGAGCCGCACAGCGAACGCGGTTGGGCGCTCCAGGCTTTCTAACAAACCGATAACCTCGCTAACCCGGTGCGCCACATCGTGGCGGCGAGAGAAGTTAAGGCGGTTGATCCAGTTATGCGGAGTGAGCTGCGAGTCCGTGCGGAAAAAACGGTTGGTCTGCTGACTGGCCAGGGCCTGATTGAACAGTTTAACTGAACCGGTCTCATTGGCGCATAGATGGTAATTTAGTGGAATCACCGGTTTGCCCGCTTGATGGTAGAGATTCGCAAGAAACAGAACTCCTTCAGACCCACCTAACGTGATGAGGATATCACCATGTTGGGCCTGCATTTCCATTCGCTTGCTCGCCATATTCCAATGGGATGCGTTGTCGATGGAAACTAGCTCGGAACCTCGTAGGCTGTCCCATAAGGAATATTTATCTGCTGGAATCTGATCTTCTGACTTGTGATGTTGAACCGCGATCGCGAGCGGGTTGGATGCCCCGGCAGGACGTTTCGGCAAGTTTGCTGCGATGGTCTCCCACACCAACCAATCGAAACAGATAGGCTGTGTATCGCTGCGGCGTTTGTCGGCGTCTACCGGAATGACAAACGTCGCGCCTTTGCGCATGAGATCCACTACCAACGCCGAAACGAAGTCACGGGCGGCCTTTACTTCGTCTGACGTCGCGAGAGTCGCGTCATCAGCGATACTCCCTGCGATATGAACCCGCCGACCAAAAAGCGGTGAAGTGCGCATTATTTGTCCTCCATAACAGGGGTTGGACGCATCCGGGTGGCGCTAGCGCGAAGAAATTGGAAAGTTAGTGGATGGCCGGGGAAGGCTTCGGCTAACGCAGCGGGGTAAAGTCGAGTCCGAATATCCGAATAGGTCCATGCCGGTTGGCCATCGCGTGACGCGAGCAACTGAGCCAATTCATCAACTTGTCCGGCGTGGAACCCAAGTCCGTCGAGATCCATCATCAAGAGCTGTCGCGTTTCGTTTTCAGAGGGCCGGACAAATTCCTCGACGATTGATGCCCGGCGGCGAAGTGCTGGATCAACTACTGAGAGACGATTCGTGCAAAGGATGGAAACAACGCGACCTCCAAGTCTGCGTAGAGCATCGACACCTTGAATTAGTGTATTAACTGCGACCTTGTCCTCGTGATGACTATGTTCCTGGCTTCGGGCTGCACCAAGCGAATCGCCTTCATCGATGATCAAAATTGCACGACGCGATTTACCCGCAGAATCAATGATTCTCTTGAATGCTTCGGCTAAAAGCGTGCCCATTTCACCAACTTTTCCGCTTCCGCGCACGCGATTGCTTAGCTTGAAAAGAAGCGAATCTTCGGAGCCTGCCTCCCGCACAATGCGGTTGGCCACACATTCGGCGGTAGCGGTTTTTCCAGTTCCAACATCGCCGTGAAAAACAACCAGAGGGTATTGCTCCGAGATGAGACCGCAAAGCGGAACGACTTGCTTGCTATAGTGTTTTTTACTCCATGACTCTATCTCGTCGTTTCGCAGCAACAACTGAAGCTGCTTGTGAATACGGCTATAGCGAGAATCGAAACCGAGCAAACACTTTTCCTGACGTGTGAAGTCAGAATTTGGCAGCGGGAGTTCGTAGTCGAAGATTGACGTACCGGTCATGTGGTAAAATCGTTTCGCAGCAGGCCAAAGCTAGTGCTGGTGTAATTGCGTGCACCCGTGGATTTCAAATTGGCATGAGAAGTGTCTTCGTTTGTAGGGGTCCAATTGATCATTAGCTTGGGTCTAGTTTCTGTCTTGATTTCGTCGGTATACGATGAGGTGTAGAAAAGAATTACTCGCAGACGAGCTCCGGCAACGTTGGGCCAAAGCACCCCGCCTGGCCGCGAAGAAATTAGTTCGTTCGCCTGTTCATTTACAGAGTAAGACACGGCTGCTTTTTCAATCCCGTAGCTGAGTAGGGTGACGTCGATCTTCCGTAAGTAACGGCGACGGGCGAGATATTCAGCATCATGAGCATATTGCTCCGCCTCTTCACGGCTGATAGCCTTGGTGCTGTCTGCGATCATCAAGATATCGGCCCGAAAGCGACGGAATGTCGTTTCAACGTCATTAACCGTGTAGGTGGCGGTTTGGGTGTAAGACTCAGACATATGGTCAATCCTCGGTTTTGAAGCGTGGGCCGAATAGTTCTTTCCAGATTGCCGGATCGTTTTCCTGTGAGGCGAAGTTTGCCGTCTCCCATGCGTCAGTAGCCGCCGCAACGATTGCTTTGCGCTCGTCTTCGGTAATTCGAGCCGTCGTATTGTTATTGTTGTTTACCGGATCGACGACGACAACTGCGTCGATGAATTGAGGCACAATGCCTTTGTTTTCTGGAAACTTGATTGGTGTCTTGAGTTTGGATTGGGCTAAATAAAGAAAGAAGTCTCGCAGACGTTGCTCGATGCCGTTGCAGGCGCCGTGCTGGTCCTGGAGGTGCGCCATAATAAGCTCGATATGAAAGGACTTGAGCGGTTTGATTTCCTTATAATTACGCCACTTCTTGGCCAGACGCACGAGCGTGCGGTAGTCGTTGTCGCCATCCTTACGTGTCTTTACGAAGTCGATCTGGCAAGGCGCGCAGGTTTTGACCTTCGATCCATCGAGACCGAACTGGTATCCCTGCCCAGGCTCATTGGGTATCTCGATGACCGGAACAATATCGACGGCGAGACCCGTGCCTTTGAATGTAACGGTCGCCGCCTTTTTCTGAATCTCGAAGTCCTCGACTGATTTGTTCGGATAAAGCTCGATCAGGACGTTGTGGATTTCTTCGCTCAGTCCCTCTCGCGTCGCCTGGTCGATGTTTTTGCCGGAGATGTAAAATACGAGATCTACGTCGACCGGGTCCTCCGCACTTTTGCGGAGAATGGTAAACTTCGCAAAAGAGCCCGCCTTTATGACCTTTGAAATTCTGATAGACGTTTTTTCCTTGAGGGCCCCCGACAGCGTTTTGACGAGGCGATCCACCTGCACGTGGTATTCGCTACGCTTGTCTCGCGGCAGCCGGAGTACATTGGCATCGTAGTAGCGAAGTTGGGTGTCGGACAGCATAGTCGAGAGTGAGAGCAGGTCGATTTTGACGGAGCGCGTGAACGAGTATACGGTATCGTATGGCTAGATCTCCAGAAACACACGCTCGCGCGCCGGTTGCAAGAAAAAATACGCTTCCGCATAAAGTTTTTCTACAAGGAACCGTTTTACTCCTTGCATGGTCATACGATGCCGTATGGTTTCGCGTCGTGCCGACGATCTTCATCGAAGGTCCTTACGCCTTTCGATTTTACAGTTCAGATCAGTCAGAACCAATTCACATTCATGTGGTTCGCGACAATCAAGAAGCGAAGTTTTGGCTAAGGCAGTCAATCGTTTTGGCCTCAAACTACGGCTTCTCGCCCCGTGAAATCGCATCCATCCGTTTGATTATCGAACTCCGGCGCGCCGACATTGAGGCGCGCTGGAGAGACCACTTCAGTGAAAACTAAAATCCTCACAGACGAGAGAATCAAAACCCTATTGGTGCTACCCAGCCATCTCCTGCTCGAGCTGATGGACGGGAGGTTACTCGCCGTGCCCTTGGAGTGGTATCCGCGGCTTCGCAACGCATCAGTCGATCAGCTGAATCGATGGGAAATACGCGCCGGTGGATTCGTGGTGCGGTGGCCAGAATTGGACGAAGACCTGGAGATTTCAGGCCTCCTTGCCGGCAATCCCGCACCGGAGCTTAGACAAGCGGGCGAAATCACTCCGAGCAGAATTCGTGAGTTCCGCGAATCAAATGGAATAAGCCAAGAGGAGCTGGCCGAACAGCTAGGGGTTCGACAGGCAACAATCTCCGATTGGGAGAAAGGTAAGACCGTGCCTTCCCCGTTGGCCGCTGCTCGGCTTCGCGAATTGGTCCGGAAACACGAGCTGGCGGGACAACAACACGCGGCGCCGGGTTCTCATATTCACTTCCAGCAAGCATCAACTAAGGGGTCCGCTGTCTGGCGAACATTTGGAGTTCAAGCAGAAGTGGCGGAGAATTTATGGATGCTGGAATCTGGACCAGACGAGGAAGATCAAAATCGCCGCCTTGGTGGCGAATACCGATTCACCGATTTGGGTATCGTTCACCAAGCAACAGAGCGTCGCTCTCTACTCTACTGTGTCCGATTTAATCCACCAAGGCAGTTCTTGCATTCGTGCGGAAATCAACCCGCTAAATGAAGACCAACTGGATTACATTTTATTCTTATAAGGGCGGCGTTGGGCGTTCAATGGCGCTCGCGAATGTCGCTGCCGAACTGGCATCAAGGGGACGAACGGTTGTAATGATAGATTTCGACCTAGAGGCCCCGGGACTCGACAGCTTCGAAGAGTATTCGCAAAAAGGTTCTCCTGGCGTTGTCGAATACATTGATGAATTCCGACGGTCAAAAGTCACTCCGGACATTGAAAAGTTCGTCCACCGGTGCCCGTTGAAAGTTGAAGCGCCGGGGCAGATTTGGCTGATGCCGAGCGGTCGGAAGGACGACGCGTATGCGGAACGCCTGCATAGGATGGATTGGTCGTTTTTCTATGAGACCGGGATCGCCGAACCTCTTATTGCGAACTGGAAAAAGGCCATTGAGCGAGCATTCAAGCCCGACTATGTCTTAATCGATAGCCGCACAGGGCTCACGGATGTGGGCGGCGTCTGCACTCTCCATTTTCCGGATATCGTCGTTTTGCTCTTTGCGTTGAATAGACAAAATCTGTTCGGAACTGCGGGAGTGCGCCGGGCGATCGCCCAAGCGCAGCGTCGCGAACCAATTCAGATTGTAACCGTGGCAAGTCCGCTGCCTAACTTGGCGCGCGAAACTGGTAGCCCACTCGATCTTAGGCTCAAAGAAGCGCAACGCGTCTTAGAAACGAAAATTAACGCGGTCATTAGCTACTTTCCATCAGTGGTTCTTGAAGAGTCACTATGGACATTGAACAAGGAGTTTCCTCGGCCGAAGATTGTCGAAGACTATGGCAACCTTGCTGAAGAGATTATTTCCAGACTACGTGATGGTTTTGATTTCTTGTTACGGCGGTCGCGTTATATATTCGACAAGCAGGATGAGGCCGCTGCCGACACGGTGATAAAAGCCCTGCAAGTGGAATACAGCGATCGGGCGGAAAGCTATCGCATGATTGCGCGATTAGAGCGAATGCGTCATGACCGAGAGGCAAGTCTACGTGCGCTCGAAAAGGCGCTCAGCATTGACCCGCACGACACATCTACTTTCGAAGCCGTAGCGCGACAATATCGAGTAATGCGCCGTTTTGGCGAACTTCGAGCAACAGTTGAGACTGTTAACGAGAGAATCCGCGGATCAGACGGCGATCGCGGTGTGCTGATCCCTATCGCAGAATGCTACATGCAATTGGGAGAGTATAGAAAGGCGTTAGAAACCTATTCAGAGGCAACTGATTTAGGTGATTCGCCGACAATGATGCTAGTCCTCAGGTTCAACGTGGCGGAAGCGCGCCGACGACTAACAAGAGAGATCCACCCATCGGATTGGAATTCCGTGCTTGAGTTGGTCGACACCTCCACGCTTGCGGTTATCGGAGACGATACTGATGAAATCGAAAGCAGCCCGAACCGCCTTCAAGCGCTACATGTTGGGTTTGCGCTAACAGCTCGCCTTCGCAAGGCAAACGACTGCTTGGAGAAGGCTTTGGCCGTGGCGGCAGCGATGAGTGACGCAACCACGATATTCTCGGTCGATGACTACGTTGAAAAGCCGATCGCCGATTTTATTAAAGCGACAAAAAATATGCAGGCTGCCTTGAAGCATGGGGAACTATGGGATGGTATGAAGCTTCCGCCGGAGAAGGCGGCGCAGTAGGCAACAGAGCCCCCATTACCGTCGCTCACGCACCGGCGGAGTGGTGTGCCTCGCTTGGGCGACCCTGGAACGTTGCCGTGGTTCATGGCGACCGGGTCGGATGAACCGACACGTCCGCCGACTGAGTACACGCAATCGCGTCGTCATCACCGCGCAATGTTCCTCGACTTCCGCATCTCCGAACTTCTCGGGCTCACCATTGGCCACGTTATGCACCACGGCCACATCGCTCCCCGCCCCGCTTCCTTAAAAGGCAAACGCGGCGATACGCCCAGCGTGCCGATTTGGGATTGGACCAGAGCTGCGCCGTGCGCTCGGATGCTGCTTCGCACAGCGTCCACGAAAACACGGCCACCGCTCCGTCGCCGTGACCCTGTCTTCCTCCCGACGGCACGCGCCCGCGCTGAGTGGCTGATTCCAGAAACCGATTGGACGCGTCGCCATTTCCGTGACGCGGACTCGACCTCGTAGAAATCTTATTCCCCTCGCATTCGCACCCTTTTCGTGAAAGGAATGAACGCCGTTAGGGGCTTAGCGGAACCCGAAACCACTCTGCACTTTCCGCTCGGGAGAGTCCTGTTTCGCGCCTGTGCTTTTCTGGACTCCCGAATCGCCGGGCTACCTTGCTCAAGGAGAGTTACGCCAATGAACAGCCATGCTTATCAATGGCCCCCGTTGCCAGTAAGCCGATTTTCGGGAATTCAAAACCCCCTTCCCTCTCGGAGTAAGCGGGTTCTGAAAATGGCGCCAAGGGGGACTCGAACCCCCATTTCGTCTAAGTGTTGTACGAGACCGCTTGTACGCTAAGCCACGGCTATTGAGCCGAGGCTTAGGTGAGAATTACTGACAGGCCTCACACTCATCGCCGTTACGCATGGCCTCCGCTGCTGCCTGGAGGTTATGACGTGACAAGTCGATAGAACGAGACGCGTTCATTGGCATGCCTCGCATTCTCCGCCATTTCTCATGGCTTCAATTGAACAGGCGAGCTTCTGTCCGGCGGTATACGTCTTCTTGGGAGCGGCTGTCGGCGGTTGGCTGTCGGCAGTCAGCTCGGGCTGAAGGCTAACGGCTGGGGGCTGAGAGCCAGCGGCAGCAGCCACTGCTGCGCCGGCGGCTCCGCGGACTTCCTTCTTCACCTGGACCGTCGCTTTTTCGATGTTGGAGGCGCCGAGGCTGCGGAGGTAGTAGGTGGTTTTTAGACCCACGTGCCAGGCGTGGCGGTACATGTGACTGAGGGTCTTCATGTCGGGGGTCTTGATCCAGAGGTTCACGGACTGGCTCTGATCGATCCACTTCTGACGACGCGCCGCTGATTCGATGATCCACTTGTAGTCGATGTCGAACGCGGTGAGGTACTTGTCCTTCAGGTCCTGCGGGACGCGGTCGATGTCCTTCAGCTCGCCGTCGAAGTACTTGAGGTTGTCGCTCATTTCCTGGTCCCAGAGCCCGCGGGCCTTGAGGTCCTTCACGAGGAACGGATTCAGCACGACGAACTCACCCGAGAGGTTCGATTTGACGAAGAGGTTCTTGTACGTCGGCTCAATGCAGGGCGACGTGTTCGTGATGTTCGAAATCGTCGCGGTCGGCGCGATCGCGAGCACGTTGCTGTTGCGCATGCCTTGCCGCGCAATCTTCTCGCGCAGGGGCAACCAAGCCATCCGCGCACCGCGCGGAACATCCACTTTCACGCCGCGCTCGTGTTCGAGGAGGTCGATCGTGTCCTGCGGCAGAATCCCGCGATCCCACTTCGAGCCTTTGTAGGTCGAATACGATCCACGCTCAGCCGAGAGATCGGAGGAAGCCTCGTACGCATAGTACGCGATCGCTTCCATCGCTTCGTCGTTGAACTCGACGGCGGCATCCGAGGCAAACGCGAGGCCTTTCATGTAGCACGCATTCGCCAGGCCCATCACGCCGAGGCCGATCGGGCGGTGGCGGAGGTTGGACCGCTTCGCGGCTTCCGTCGGGTAGAAGTTGATGTCGATCACGTTGTCCAGCGCGCGCACCGCCATGCGGATGGTCGAGCGGAGCTTTTCGTGGTCGATGTTGCCGTCCTTATCGAGGTGGGTCTCGAGGATCACCGAGCCGAGATTGCACACCGCCGTTTCGTCATTCGACGTGTTCAGCGTGATCTCGGTGCAGAGATTCGAGGAGTGAATCACTCCGACGTGGTCCTGCGGCGAACGGAGATTGCAGGCATCCTTGAAGGTGATCCAGGGATGGCCGGTCTCGAAGAGCATCGAAAGCATCTTCTTCCAGAGCTCGAGGGCCTCGATCTTCTGGCCCTGAATTTTGCCTTCTTCCGCCATCTTTTCATAGCGGAGATACGCTTCTTCGAACTTCTTCCCGTACAGCTCGTGCAGATCCTTGACCTCGTTTGAGCGGAAGAGCGTCCACTGCTGGCGGTTCTCCATACGCTTCATGAACAGATCGGGAATCCAATTCGCCGTGTTCATGTCGTGCGTGCGCCGGCGGTCGTCACCGGTGTTTTTGCGCAGTTCGAGAAATTCGTAGATGTCGTTGTGCCAGGTCTCGAGGTACGCGCAGCCGGAGCCTTTGCGCTTTCCCCCCTGGTTCACCGCCACGAGCTGGTCGTTGTGCAGCTTGAGGAAGGGAATCACACCCTGCGACTCGCCGTTCGTGCCATGGATGTGCGCACCCGTGCCGCGCACTGCCGTCCAGGAACCACCGAGGCCGCCCGCCCACTTGGCGAGGAAGGCGTTCTCCGCGATACCGCGGTACATGATGCCTTCGAGCGAGTCGTCGACATAGTACAGGTAGCAGGAGGACAACTGCGAATGCAGCGTGCCGGAATTGAAAAGGGTCGGCGTCGAGCTGCAGAAGCGGCGGCTCTTGTAGAGTTCGTAGAGCGCCGTGATCTTGGTCTCGCGGTCGGGCGCGTCGTCCAGGAAGAGGCCCATTGCCACGCGCATCCAGAAGAACTGCGGCGTCTCGATGCGCTTC
>CAZJLP010000067.1:17992-27603 GCA_964546955.1 uncultured Opitutaceae bacterium
GTCTTGTCGATGATCAGGTAACGATCGTACAGGGTCTGGATGCCCAGAAAGTCGAACTCGAGGTCGGACGAAGGATCGAGCGCGGCGCCGAGGGTCGCCAGATCATAGTCCAGGAGGCGCGGGTTGAGGCGCTTGATCGCCACACCGTGCTCGAGGTACTTCTTGAACGCGCGCTGGTGGGCGTCCTTCAGCTTGCCCACGCCGTCGCGAACGATGTCCCAGCCGAGCACTTCTTCATAGATGTATGTCAGCTGAATGCGACCGGCAAACTTCGAGAAATCGGCGTCCTTTTCGATCAGCGTCTTCGAATTGAGGAGGATCGTCTGATCGAGGTCTTTCTGCGAAATCTGGTCGAACACCGAGCGGAGGAGCTCGGCTTCGATCTGCTCGTTGGTGAGGCACAGATCGAGCCCGATGCGGCCGAACTCAATGCGTTTCTGCAGATCCACGCGGTCCCAGAAGTAGGTTTCGCCATTGGCGCGCTTCACCACAATCATCGAACCCTGCGTCGGGAGCGGAGCGACGGAATTGCCGGTCGAGGAAACGTCTTCGCCGGAGGCGCGGGCAGCAGTGCGGAGCGCCCGGTAAAGGATGTACTGCTCGGCGACCTTGAAGTGACCAGCCTTCATCAGCTCTTCCTGCACGATGTCCTGGACTTCCTCGATGTGGACAAAGGATTGCTTCGAGCTGAGCACGCGGCCGGCGACGGCTTTCGTGATCGTGATCGCATTGGCGGAGTCGCGTTGGAGCGAGAGAAAGGCTTTGCGGACCGCGATCTCGATCTTCTGCTCGTTGAAGGGCACGATCTGGTGATTGCGGCGAATGACCCGGACCGTGGCGTTGCCGGCGGCGGTCGAGACGGAATCGGAAATCTTGCGCGAGCGGTTGAGCAGGAGGCTCGTCACCACGTCGTAGGCATTGTTGTCGATCAGGGTCTTCTCGATCAGCTCATACAGCTCGTTGAGCGTGAGGCGGAGGGGCGAGCGGGTGAGCGCGGCGGCGGCCAGGTTGGCCGAGACTTCGCGCACGATGCGCGCCACGAACGCGCGGTTGCCTTCGCTGAAAATGTTGTTCTCGCCACGAGCGAGGAGGACGTTGGTCAAGGCCTTGCCGATCGTGTCCGCCACTTCGCCGAGATCGAAACGCTGCTCGCCGGCCGGAGTGATCAGGATGGTTTCAGGGACGAGCGGAATGTCCGACGGAATCACATCGCGCCAGGCATAGTGGGGTTTCTGTTCTTTGGGTTGCTGGATGGTGCGCTTCAGCGCGAGGTCATGGGCCAGGGAGGGATTCATCGAGAGGGAGACGCGGGCGGGCGAGAGATACGTGGTGGTTTGGCGGACAAAAAGTCTGGATTGAACCGACAGCACATCGGTTCGAACACAAGAAGCTAAACGAATTTTTTCCAGAAAAGGGGCGACGCCCTAGGTGTGGCGTCGCCCCGTGCTTGCGTGGTGGGTCTTGCGGGACGTGGAGCGCGGCGTGCGGCGCGGTGATGCGGGGGTTCGCGTCAGCGCACGCGCGGGTCAGAGTCGAAAATCAGAGTTCGTCGTCGCTGTGGGTATTCAGGGAGGACGCTTTTTGGTACTCGGTGACGCGCCCTTCGAAGAAGTTCTGCTCCTTCTTGATGTCCATCATCTCGGCGAGCCACGGAAGTGGGTTCTTGATGCCGCTGTTCAGCGGAGCCAGGCCGCAGCCTTCGAGGCGACGGTCCGCGATGAAATCAATGTAGGTGATAAATTCGGATTTGCTCAGGCCGACGGAATCGACCGGCAGGCAGTCGCGGATGAACTCCTTCTCGAGCGTCACGGCTTCCGCCATCGTCGCCCGGAGCTCTTCCTTGAACTCGGCCGTCCAGATCTCGCGGTTCTCCTCGATGAGGTCCATGAACAGATTCCGGAACACCTCGATGTGGTTCGACTCGTCGCGGAGCGTGTAACGGAACATCTGGCCGATGCCGGGAAACTTGTTCTGGCGGTAAAGCGACAGCACCATGCCGAAAAGGCCATAGAACTGCGTTCCTTCCATACACTGACCGAAGAGGAAGATGTTTTTCGCGAGCAGCTTCTTGTTCTCCGGCTGCGTCAGATCGAGGTCGCGGCGGAGATTGCGGGAGTTGCGGACTACAAATTCGTTCTTCCGGGCGATCGTCGGGACATCCTCGAACATGGCCTCGCACTCGTGCGGGTTGATGCCGAGCGACGAAATCATGTACAGCAGCGAGTCGGCGTGGATGTTCTCCTCATGCGCATGCCGGCCGAGCACGAGCTTCAGCTCGGGAGCGGTCACCATCTCGCGCACGACGTGCTGGATGTTGTCGCCCACAATGCCCTCGGCCGCCGAAAAGTAGCCAATGCCCATCCGGATGATCCAGCGTTCGATGTCGGAGACCACCTTCTCGTCGCGCCACTGCTCGATATCCTTGCCCATCGGGATGTCCTCGGGCTCCCAGTGATTCGCCTTCATCTTGCGATAAAGGTCGTAGGCCCATTGATACTTAAGAGGGAGGAGATTGAAGGCCATGGACTCGCGTCCGTTGATGACCTTCTTGGCGGCAAAGGCTTCTTCCGCCTTTGCTTGGTCGAGGATGAATGTCTTGGTGCCGACTTGAAACGCTTTTTGCATGAGACTGAGAGACGCAGGGACGAGGAAACGGTGAGAGAGGGACGAGTCAGGGGTGCGACGAAGAGCCGGGAAAACCGCCGTACGGGAGAGGTATTTCGACGCGAGGGAGCTTGGGGCGACCTTAAGTTGTTAGAACTTATTGACCGGTTACTGACCACAACAGGTAGTGGTCCAGTACCCTGACAGCCACAACCGATGGGGCGGCGTCAAGAACACGTCAATAATGGAATCACTCAAACCGTGTAACTTTTTTGTAATTTCGTGCTTGCCCGCTGTAGGGCGAAATCTTGCCCGAGGCATCGGAGATTACCCGGGGAACGGCCGTGCCGGCAGGCTGCCGGACACCCTCGGACGGCCGGGATTTGAGATTTGAAACGTGAGATTCGAGACCAATCGGGGGGTCGTATCCGGCGGCTGAAGTCACTCGTATGCACTACCCGCATACGCTTTTTCCTGGGGGGAATTACCCAGAATGACGTATTAAAGCGGCAGATACTCCGAGGTGGAACGCGATCTCCGAGCGCGTTGGTTTGAGATCAAGCCGCAACGCGGTCGGCGAAGAACAAGCGCGCTCGGAGATCGCGCTCCCTTTGGCTGCCGTTCTCAGTGTTCGAGGTGGAACCCGACCTCCGGGCGGGTTGCCGCGCTCAGCGCGGCCCTCTGAGCTAGGACCGTCCGTTGAATTCGACGCCGAAACGCGGACGGGGGCCAAAAGCGCGCTCGGAGATCGCGCTCCACCTTAGGCTGCTGTTCTCAGTGTCCTAGGTGGAACCCGACCTCCGGGCGGGTTGCCGCGCTCAGCGCGGCCTTCTGAGCGGACCATCCGTTGAATTCGACGCGTAAACGCGGACCGAGCCGAACAAGCGCGCTCGGAGATCGCGCTCCACCCCTTTCAGCCGGCCCAACGCCAGGGCCATGCGTCTTCGTGCTCACACAGACCTTTGGCCACCGGGTTCCTCATAATGTAGGCGTACTTCTCTCCTAGGGCCGCCGGGCCGCGCAGGCGATGATCAAAAAAATTTGTCTGCCACTGAATATTGTACGCTTTCGCGGTGTACCGCTTCCAATCACCAACGGTCCGCGTCATCGCATCTTCAAAACCAAACGAGAGCAGAGCATGAAGGTGATCGGGCATTATCAGGAAGAGGCTGCAATGCCATCGCTCCCGCTCGTGATAGAACCGCACTGAGTCTAGAAGCGCGGAGGCTATACGCGGTTCGATCAAAGCGGCACTCGAAGGCTCTGCCCGAATGCGGATGTGAAAAGTGGCGCCGGCTTCGACCCATGGTGGGACGCTGTGACCAAGACGCCGAGGGTAAACTGGACTGTCGTGCCCCATGAAGCTCTCACATCAACTCGGCGGGAGCAGGGCAAGCTTATCGGGGGTTCGATCGCAATCCGAGGTGGAACCCAACCTCCGGGCGGGTTAGTTTGAGATCGAGTTCGAAATCGAATCAACGGCACAACGCGGGTAGTGACGAACAAGCGCGCTCGGAGATCGCGCTCCACCTCTCAAAACCTTACTCCCAACCCTGCAAAGACTCCGTTCGCAGCGAAATTGTCCCACCCGAGCTTCTTCGACTTGCTCTCTACCTGCAGCCGCCGGACGCCGATGTCGACATCGAAGGAATTGCCGAGACGGTAGTTCACTCCGATCGAGGCGCCCCAGGCGATATTCCACTTCGACTTCGTCACGCGGGTAGAGACTCCGACTCCCGGCGTTTGTGTGTTGAGCGTCTCTTTCTCGGTGTTGGCGATCCCCACCGCCGGACCTAAGAAAATCCACAACCGCTCTTTTTTGGTGAGCGGAATGTGGAGACGGTACTGCTGCATGATCGGGAGGTACGATTCTTTGTTGGAGGCCGATGCCGGACTTCCCTCCGTTTTGGAGTCAATCGAAAGGCTCGAAACCTCGAAGCTGACCTCGTGACGATTCGTGGGGCCCATAAATACCCCAAACGTGGCGCCGCCTCCGACAACGATTGAATCAACCTTGCTGGAGCCCTCGTTGTCGTCCGTCCCTTCAGGCAGATAAGCCACCGCCATCGGCCGGAGAAAAACTTGAGCCTGGGCGACCGCACAAAAAACCACGCTGAGCGCGCCGACCAAGAACAAACGTGATGCAGATGTCATAAGCGGTGCCGATTTAGTTACAGCTAAGTCCCGCGGGCAGACAGCCGGATCCCCGCCTTTTACCCTGATTCACCCATCCGGAATTTGCCGGAGACGAACGGTGGACCGCTGTTCTCATCTGGTTTGCTCGAGGTGGAACCCGACCTCCGGGCGGGTTGCCGCGCGCCGCGCGGCGCTCCGAGCTGGAATGGTTCGTTGAATCCGACGCAAAACGCGGACCGAGCCGAAAGCGCGCTCGGAGATCGCGCTCCACCTCGATCATTCGCTCTTCGAGCGGCGGCGGACTAGGAGTCCGCTACCACCCGCGCTCGAGCTTCGCTCTCAATTCATCGATCAGGGCATCGGTTTCGGCCGCGATCGCGATCGCCTCGGCCTTCACTTCGGTCAGCCAGGTCGCATCGACCAAATTTTCTTCTTCGCAGGTATCGGCCGCCAGCAAGGCGTCGTCCAAATAACCTCGCGCGCGCTTCAGCCAGGCGATGCTCAAGCCGCATTCATCCACGGACGGCGGCCAATTGCGGCCGTCGAGGGCGCCGGCCATTTTGCCGCCGGCCTTCATGATCGAGCCGACCAAATCTTCCACCGGGTGCTCCACCGTCGCGCCTTCTGGGACCCAATCATTCGCATCGCGATCGCGCATGACGCGGAGCGTCAGTTCTCTCGCGCGTTCGGCGAGCGGATGACGCTGATCCAACTCTTCGCGCAACTCCGGATCGTCGGCGGACTCGTTGCCTTCCTCGATCACGTCATCCCATGACGACCTGACGATCGCATCGTCCGCCGCCGCGGAATCGGTTCCGCCGTTCCGGCCCCGCCAGCGTTTCAATTCCTCGTCCAAAATCGTTTCGAGGTCCGCGGAGTCGCCCGCCGCTTCGATTCGCGCCTGCAAGGCATCCGTCAGTCGCTCGGCTTCAGCCATCAGTTTATCCGCCGCCGCCTCAGTCAAAGGTCCTTCGCTTCCGTCGGCCTTCGCCTCGCCATCGTCGTCTTTATCGTCGCCGACCCCTTCGCTCTCGCTGTCTTCCGGCCCTTTACTCGACTCCTCGTTTTCAGCCGCCGCGGCCGCGATCTCCGCATCGATGTCGGCGGCTGGCAGATCCAGGTCATCGTCTTCGTCCCAGTCTTCTTTCGGCTTATGGTCGTCCGAACTCTCGATCGTGAATTCAACGGCCTCCGCCGCGCTCACCCCTGTGATCTGCCGCATGAATTCTTCCACGGCAGCAGCATTGGCGAGTTGCTGCCGCTTCTCGTCCTCTTCGCTCATTTCCCAGCTCGGTCCGTCGGTCGAGATAGTCAGCTGGTAATCCGCCGACTCGATCACGACGCGCCCGTTCAAGGCGCTGAACCACTCGAAATAGACGCTATTCGCCCAGTGAAAGGGAAACTTCTCGCCCTTCTTCGACATCTCCATCGCCTGCTCGACCGTCACATCGAGGACCTTCACCCGGCGCGAGGCCGTGAAGTCGCCGGTAATGCCCAGCTGATGCTGGACGAAACTTTCCGGCAAACCCGGTTTCGGCGCGCGGTTCACAAACTCAATTCGCCGTCCGGCCAGGTTGCGCCAAGCGTTGCCCGTGAGTTCGAGTTTCACCGGTTCGTCTCGGCCGACAAACCAGATCAGGCCCGTTATCCGGTTGCGTACGCGGTTATCGATTTCGCCCCGAAGGACATACTCGTGGATGCGCCACGCCATGAGGGAAACGTGCCACTCAGTGTCCTAAAGGCGAGCGCGTTCCATGCGATTTGCGAGAAATGGGGAAAACTCCGGCAGAGCCGGGGGTTTTAGAGAAGGTAGAGGGTTGTCGGAAGAGGACAGTGTAGGAAGAGGATAGAAGATAGAGGGTAGAAAAAGCGATCCGGTCGGATCGATACTATCTTCTATCCTCTATCCTCTTCCGCCTCTGGCTCCGAGCTTCGGACGCACAGCGTGGCGCAGTTGGATCCCCTCGCATAAACCGAGATTCGGAGCGAGACCACCCAGGGAGGGATTCGCTCTACCTCAATCCTCTTCTGGCCCGTGGTCTTCCGACTCTATCCTCTACCCTCTATCTTCTATCCTCTTTCTGACAGGCCGCCTCGCAGCAACCACTCCGCTGTGCGGGCGATCAGGCGGTGACTTGCTTCGGCGTAGCCTCCGCTTGTCATCATGACGGTTGGGATTCCTGCAGCCGACAGCGTTTCGAGTACGAATTTGTCCCGCTGAAATACGCCCTCCTCGCTGACGTTTTGCCGCCCGAGGGGGTCGCCGTCAACGATGTCGGTGCCGGCGTTGTAGAATGCGATCGCGGGCTTCGGACTTTCCGTCATGAAAGCGGCCAATCGCTGTTTCATCAGCGAAAGGTAGTCGTCGGTTTTGGTGCCGGACGAGATGCCGAGCAGATGCGGATACCGCTTTTCTCCCCCTACAAGCGGACCTGGGTAGGCCTCCTGGTTGAAGATATCCAGGATGTGCATCGTCGGGTCGTTCCAGAACGCCGCTTCATTTCCGTTTCCGCGGTGAGCATCCAGGTCGACGAGCCACACGGGGGCGTCGGCCTTGACGAGCCCTCTGCGACGCAGCAGCTGCGCCGCCACGGCGACATCGTTGTAGATGCAAAAGCCCTCGCTGTGATCGCGGTGCGCGTGGTGGAAGCCGCCGCCGAAATTGAAGACGGTTCCGCGCGTCAGTGCCTCGAGGGCGGCCCGGCAGGTGCCGGCGACCGCGGCGCGCATCGGACGCAGAATCTTTCGTTGGAGCACCGCGTTGGGCAGAAAGGCCAGTGCTTTCACGCCGACCGCTTTCGCAACGACTCGAGAATCCTTGAGCGTCTCGATGAAAGTGGGATCCAGCGCGTCCGCGATGCAGGCCTTGATCTCGGCATCGGCGAAACCGTGATGCATGGGGTGGATTTGCTTTCCCAGCGCCGCCTGCACGCGCTTCCAGGCTCGAGAGAACTTCCGGCCGTCGAAGGGATGAAACCAACTTAAGACCGGAACGAAAATGTCCGTCTCCGCCGAGTGAACGATCGCGGGCTTCATCGGAGCTGAGGCTGGCGGAGTGCTGTGGGGATGGCGACGACGAATGGGTGGAACGCGATCTCCGAGCGCGTTGCCGTGGCTCGGCGCGGGCTTCCGGGGGGTATTCCGCGAAATGCGATGTGTTGATTGCCGTGAGGCGCGGACAGAGTCGAACAAGTGCGCTCGGAGATCGCGCTCCACCTTAGGCTGCTGTTCTCAGCTGGTTTGTTCGAGGTGGAACCCGACCTCCGGGCGGGTTGCCGCGCTCAGCGCGGCCCTTCTGAGCGGACCGTCCGTTGAATTCGACGCGTAAACGCGGACCGAGCCAAACAAGCGCGCTCGGAGATCGCGCTCCACCTTAGGCTGCTGTTCTCAGTGTTTGAGGTGGAACCCGACCTCCGGGCGGGTTGCCGCGCACAGCGCGGCCTTCTGAGCGGACCGTCCGTTGAATTCGACGCGTAAACGCGGACCGAGCCAAACAAGCGCGCTCGGAGATCGCGCTTCACCTCAAGCCCTCTTTGAGCGGGGGCGGACTAGGATAGTCCGCCCTACTCGAGCCAACCTGCCCGGAGGTCAGGTTCCCCCTCAGGCCCCTAAAACGAAGAAGGCCCGAGCGCTGCTTTCGCAACGCTCGGGCCATAAAACCTGGCAACAACCTACTCTCGCGGGACCTATCGTCCTACTACCATTGGCTGCTCGGGGCTTAACGACCGTGTTCGAGATGGGAACGGGTGGGACCCCCGGCATATGGTCACCAGGAAGGGAAGCCCGATCGACGAAACGTCGTCGGGCAAGTGACGAAAAATTTAGGATCTAACTTAGTATCGTCCGTAAGGAGGTAAAATAAACGCCCTAGAACAATAAGGATGCATAAACCGAAGAAGGTCATTAGTACCAGTAAACTGAATACGTTGCCGCACTTACATTTCTGGCCTATCAACCGGGTGGTCTACCCGGACCTTCTACCATCTTGCGATGGATTGTGATCTTATCTTGGGATGGGCTTGGCGCTTAGATGCTTTCAGCGCTTATCCCTTCCGAACATAGCTACCCGGCGCTGCCACTGACGTGACAACCGGAACACCAGAGGTTCGTCATTCTCGGTCCTCTCGTACTAGAGAATGAACCCCTCAAATCACAGACGCCCACAGCGGATAGAGGACCGAACTGTCTCACGACGTTCTGAACCCAGCTCGCGTACCACTTTAATCGGCGAACAGCCGAACCCTTGGGACCTTCTCCAGCCCCAGGATGTGATGAGCCGACATCGAGGTGCCAAACCGCGCCGTCGCTGTGAACGCTTGGGCGCGATCAGCCTGTTATCCCTAGCGTACCTTTTGTCCTATGAGCGATGGCGATTCCACATTCAACCACCGGATCACTTGAACCTGCTTTCGCAACTGCTCGACTTGTAGGTCTCACAGTAAAGCTCCCTTATACTCATGTGCTCTATAGCCCGATTACCGACCGGGCTGAGGGAACCTTCGTAATCCTCCGTTACTCTTTGGGAGGATTCCGCCCCAGAAAAACTGACCTGCTATCACTGTCCCACGACCAGATAATGGTGCGAGGTTAGACGCCTAAATAACAAAAAGTGGTATTTCATATTGTGACTCAGCCCGATCCTGGAACCGGGCTTCGAAGTCTCCCACCTATGCTACGTATTGGAATTCAAGCGACAATAACAGCTTACAGTAAAGGTGCATAGGGTCTTTCCGTCCTGCTGCGGGTAGGCGGCATCTTCACCGCCACTACAATTTCACCGAGCCTCTCTCCGAGACAGTCGTCAACTCGTTACACGATTCGTGCGGGTCGGAACTTACCCGACAAGGAATTTCGCTACCTTAGGACCGTTA
>CAZJLP010000068.1:0-26965 GCA_964546955.1 uncultured Opitutaceae bacterium
TCCAGCGCCGTCACCGTGACTGACCACCGCGCCGCACTGGGACTCGAGTCGGCGGTTTGCGCAAAAACGGTGGAGCTAAAAGCGGCGATCAGCGCGCAAATGCGCGCGGCGAAAACCAGGCCGGAGAAGCGGGACATAAAGACAATGAAGGGTTGAAGCGGAAGTGCCGGGAACCGACGGGCTTATCCCAGAACAACGGTCCAAAACACGGCTTATTAACCCCACGGCGGCCGCCTCGAACGCTATAGTAGTTGAAACCCGGATACAGAGCTGGAGACCTACTAGGTCTACCGCCTGGCCGGTTTCACGCAAGCTGAAGTTTTGCATTATTTGGCCGACAGTGAATCTCACGGCATGGATATAGGGTTTTACGATAGCTTGGTGCAAATAGGTGGCCCCCACTGCAGCCACCCGCGTTCGGCTCAACACGGCTCTCAGCACGTGAGACCTCGCTTAACGTCATGCTGGATAAAGAGGCGTAAACGCCTTGGCGGCGCGCAACCGATAGAAACAACTCGTGCAAACACTGTCCAGCATGCGATCAGTTCACGTCAAACTGCGTTTTCTGGTGAATTAGTAATCCAAACCGCGGGCGGGCTCCCTCCTGCTGGAAGACCGCTCAGTAACTATCCCCTTCCACCAGACGATCGGTAACCCGCCCATCGGCAAGTTGGAAAACCACCGGATAGGTTTCACGTTTTAGTCCGTCGAGCGTTTTGAATACCGCAAAATGGAGATGGGGGACGCCCGATTTGCCGCTGTCCCCCGACCGCGCGATCGGCTGGCCGGCCTTGACCGAATCACCGATCTTCACAAACGCCGACTTCTCCTGAAGATGCATATACTCCGCGTAGGTGTTGTCGGAGTGGCGGACGAGGACGTAATTCCCCTTCGATGAAAGCGCCAGGAAGGATTCCCCCGTGGCGGGGCCCTGCCGCAGTCCAACCACGCGTCCCTCCCTCGCCGCCAATACAATCGACCCTTCCGGCATTTCCCAATCCAACGCGTGTTCGCTGCCTGAGCCGGGACCATGGGTGAAACGGCCGTGATGTCCCTGCACCAGGCGGCACTTGCCTTCGGACTGAAAAGGCAGCCGGTAAACGGCGTTTGGATCGTGCCGACCCTGGCGCCCCCCTCGTAGATACGTGTATTTCCAGGTATACTTGAAAGGTTCCAGTTTGTTTACCTGCCGAAAGGTCGCGATCTCGAAGTAACGCCGTCCGTTTGAATCGACGGTAATCGGCGACTTCTGGGCGGAGGCCATGTTCTGCAGCTCCAGCTCCAGCGTAATCGTCACGTCAATACAGTCTTTCACCCGACCAACGAGGCGAACGCTGCCGCCCTGCTCCATCGCGGTGATCTGCACTTCCTCGTCCGGCCGAACTGGTTCGGCGCCCCGCAGCGACAGCAGACCGATCTGCGCGAACAGGCACAACCAGGCGACCTCAAGACAGCGGCGCCGCCAAAACCGACGAGAAACCAGCACGGTCATTTCTGGAAGACTAGGTGAGTTTGTCGTATCGAGCAATCTCCTACGCATTCAGCCGCCCTACAAGCTCCGTTGACCTACAAAAACCCGCGCACCGGGCGCGGGTCGAGGTGGAATTCCGCACCCGCGGGATTGGTTCTGATTAAATCCCCTCTGTAAAACACGTCCAAAAGCGCGCTCGGACATCGCGCTCCACCTCAAGCCCCTGTTTTCAGGCGTTCCCTATTTCTTCTTCCAGCTGCCGTCCGGCGCCTGGATCCACACACCGGCGGCGCTGCGCGCCGCCAGCTGAGCGGCCCGCGCCTTTCCGACCTGGTCGGCCGTGGTGTTCTGCGCTTGCGCAATGGCGGCATAGGCTGCCTCGCGATCCTTGTTTTCGGCCGCGATGAGGCTGTTGTCGTCGGCCGTCGCGCCATCGCGAGCCTCCAGGAACCCCCGGTTGTTTTCGCCGGCCGTTCCGCGCCCTTTGGCCGCGTCGACTTGCGGAGTGCGTTGCGCCATCCGGGCTTTGACCGCCGCAGGATCCTCGGCACGAACAGCCGCGGTGAAAACGGCAGCGAAGAAACAAAGAACAAGGCCAAAAAATTTGAGTTTCATAGCTTCCAAAAGGTTATTTTGCGGGTTTTGCGATGGTCGTGGACTTCTGATCGATGTCCCCGAAGAAGTCGTCCAGGGCCTTATCCAGACGCACATTCACGTTCAGATTATGGTTTATTTCAATGGGATCCATCGAAATATGGAGGCAGCCTGACAGAGCCAGGCAGCCGAAGAGAAAACCGTAGGTGCGTCTCATGAAGACAGCGTAACGTTGGGACATGTGCGGGGAAAGGATGTTTAGTTTCCGAGCCCGAAGGAGAGGTTTTTCATATCCTCCCTGAGGGCCATGCGGATAAAATCGGTCAAAGGCATGTCGATATTAACATTAAAGCGATAAATCTTGATGACTCCTTTCTTTTTCCCTTCGACGTCCGGGACCGTCGGAATATTCAGAAAAATGCGAGGAAGCCCGGTCTTTTCATCGATAACATACCGGATATGAATGCGTTGTATCGTAAGCGGAACGCGCGACGTCTCGACCAGCGTCAAGGTCTCGTGGACCGGATTGTTCGCCGCGAGGAACCATTCACTGACGCGACCGAGGGTTTTCGGGAGTAGTTGAAAGCGCACCGGAAAATTTCCGCTCAGGGTGCCGCGCGGGACGGCGAGTTTCATCATCGCCGGGCTGCCCGCCTCTGGAACGAACAGCACTTCGCAGGCTTCCACCCCGCGCTCGGCGCTCCAAGTGAGGGAAATATCACCGTCTACACGGCCGGCGATATCCGTGACCATTGCGGGAAGGAAGGTCTTCAACTGGCCCAGATCGACTCCTCGCACCCGGACCTTCATCGTCGTGGCGGGTTTCTGCACGTCGATCTGAAAGGGATCGATGGTAAGCAGGCCGCCGACGCCTTTGAGGGTGCCACGCAGAACTTTGAGCAATGAGGGATCTTCACTCGCCACGGTGAGCTGGCCGTCGCGAAACTCCAGATTCGCGATTTTAGCGGACCGAAAGGAGTAAACATGCGGAAGATCGCTGTGAAGCGAGGGCCATGCCGGCAGCTGGAATTGCGCCGCGATCCCGGTAGCGGACCAGCCCTGCTCCTCATTGCTGACCGATGCGTCGGTGATTTTTGCTTCGAATCGGCCCGCCGGTTCGCCCGCCTTCAGCGTCCCCTCGCCCAGCAGCGAGGCTTCTCCGCTCGCGATCGTCCCGGCTGGAAGCACCTGTCGCTGCCGCTGCATGATCGCGAACCAACTCGCCAGGTCAACCTTGGCCTCCCGTATGGTCCACGCGCCGTCGCGGCTGACAGGATCAATCCAACCTTCCACGCGGGCGAGAGCTCCTTCCGTTTTGGCACTGACCGACAATTCGTGCCGGCCGGCCCGCGGCAGGGACGTTACTTTCCACTCCACCGCGGGCATATCCCGCCACTGCCCGACACCGGAGATCTCAGCCGCTATAGGTGGAAACAGAGGTATCGGCGCACCCTCGCACCGCAGCGCATACGAAGCCACGGCCAGCGAAGAGAGGATCCAACGCGTCATACCGGCGACACAATGCGGGGTCTCCCAGGCCCCCGGCAACAAGGGAGTGGATGATATCGAAGACACTCGAGTCCACAGAGAAGGACCCCTCATTCAATTTGACGGGGGATCGAAAGGTGGGGCGAGGCCTCCGGACTCGCCATCGTGTGCGGCCAACGTCTCACGCAAACATCTGCGCAGCGTGGCGCGGCGTCAAAACGCACACTCTAGCAGCGGCTCTCCCTTCGATGGCCGGTCCGGAGGCCCGGCCCTACCCTGTATCCGTTTTTCAACCAGAGCCTACTAGCGCTCCGATAAAGCCGACGTCAGTTAGAATGGCGCCTGTGAGAGCGTCACGGCTGGCACCGGAACCGGAGGCAGACTCCAAATTTCCTGCGCATACTGCCGTATGGTCCGATCGCTCGAGAACTTTCCGACCCGAGCAGTGTTGAGGATAGCCATTTTCGCCCAGTTTGCCTGGTCCCGGTAAGCGGCATCCACTCGCAGCTGACAGTCCGCATAGCTTCGGAAATCGGCCAGGACCATGAAGGGATCCCCCCCTTGCAGCAGGCTATGGTGCACCAGCGAAAAGGGGTTCGATTCATTCGGCGTGAAATAATTCGAACCCAGCCAATCGACGACCGCTTTCAACTCCTCGTCGCGATTGTAGAAGTCCCAAGGATTGTAGCCGCGCGCATGCAATGCCTCCACTTCCTCCACGGTCATGCCGAAAATGAAGATGTTCTCATCGCCCACCTCCTCCTTGATTTCCACGTTGGCTCCGTCGAGCGTCCCGATCGTGAGCGCTCCGTTGAGCGCCAGCTTCATGTTTCCGGTGCCCGAGGCCTCTTTACCGGCGGTGGAGATCTGCTCGGAAAGGTCGGCCGCTGGAATGATCCTTTCGGCCAGGGACACCCGATAATTCGGCAAAAACGCGACCTTCAGCTTTCCTTTGATGCGCTCGTCGGAATTGATCCGCGCTCCAATGACATTGATCGCGCGAATAATGTTTTTGGCGAGGTCGTAGCCGGGCGCCGCCTTCGCCGCGAAGACAAATACCCGAGGCACGATATCGAGGGACGGGTTCTGCAGCAGCCTTCGATAAAGAGCCAGGATGTGCAGCAAATTCAAATGCTGTCGTTTGTACTCGTGCAGGCGCTTAATCTGCACGTCGAACATCGCGTCCGGGGACACCTCGATGCCGCAGTCGGCCTTGATGATGGTCGCCAGGTCCACCTTGTTGGCCCGCTTGATTGCCATGAATTCGCGCTGGAATTTGGCGTCCCCCGCGACCTTTTCGAGGCCGCGCAAGGCGTCCAAATCCCGCACCCAGTCGCCTTTTCCCAGCGCGGTCGCGATCAGGCCGGAAAGTCGCGGATTGCAATTGAGCAGCCAGCGCCGGGGGGTGATGCCGTTCGTCTTGTTCTGTAGTTTGCCCGGATAAAGCTGATCGAATTCTGGGAAAAGGATCTTTTTGAGCAAATCGGTGTGGAGCGCGGCTACACCGTTCACCGCGTGGCTGCCCACGACCGACAAGTTCGCCATGCGCACCGCCTTGCTGCCATTCTCGTCGATTAGCGAGCAGGCTCGCATTTTCTGCACATCCCCCGGCCACTTGGCCTCGATCGTCTTCATCAGGCGCGTGTTGATGTCGAAGATAATTTGTAGGTGGCGGGGCAATACGCGGCCGAAAAGCGGCACTCCCCAGCGCTCGAGGGCTTCCGGCAGGAGGGTGTGGTTGGTGTACGCGAACGTTTTGTTCGTGATCTCCCACGCCTTGTCCCAAGAGTAGTTCTTCTCGTCGATCAGGATGCGCATCAGCTCCGGGATCGCCACCGCCGGATGCGTGTCGTTGAGCTGCACCGCGACTTTGTCGGCAAAATTCTCCCAGCTGTTCGCGCCGCTGGCGTGCCGCTCGTGGCGACGAATGATATCGCGCAGCGAGCAGGCCACAAAGAAATACTGCTGCACGAGGCGCAGTTCTTTTCCATTTTCCGTCTTGTCGTTTGGATACAGCACCTTCGAGATGGTCTCCCCGATCGCCTTCTCTCGGACCGCCTCGACGTAGCCGCCGGAGTTGAAGGTCGCCAGATCGAATTCCTCGGTGGAGCGGGAGCGCCACAAACGGAGCAGATTGACCGTGCTGGTGCCATAACCGGCGATCGGAATGTCATACGGCACGCCCAGCACCGTCTTTGCGTTGACCCATTTCGGACGGCAGTTTCCGCGGTCATCGAAGACGTTCTCCACCTGCCCGTACAGCTGGATCAACTGGGCGTATTCCGGCCGCATCACCTCCCATGGGGTGCCGAAGATCATCCAACTATCCGGATGCTCGACCTGATGGCCGTTGACGAACTCCTGCTTAAAGAGGCCAAACTCATAGTGAATGCCGTAGCCGATGGCCGGATAATCCAAGGTCGCCAACGAATCGAGGAAGCACGCCGCGAGCCGGCCCAAGCCGCCGTTGCCCAAGCCCATGTCGACTTCCTGGGCGCGAATGGATTCGAAATCCTTTCCCAAGTCCTTCAGGGCCGACACCGCGATCTCGTAGTGGCCTGAATTATAGAGATTGTTCTCCATCAAGCGACCCATCAGGTACTCCAGCGAAAGGTAGTAAACGCGACGTACGTTCTGATCGTTGTGAATACGCTGTGTCACGATCAGACGGCTGAGAATTTGTTCGCGGACGGCCATGGCGGTGGCGATCCACCAGTCGCGTTCTTTCGCGGTCTCCGTGTCTCGCGCCAGCGTGGTGGTAAGATGGCGCAGAATGGCGCGCTTGAACTTCTCTTTATCGTCGGCCGGCCCCTGGGCGGGAGTCGGAGGAACGACGCTGGCAATGGGTTTCGGCGCGACCGGTTTGTTGGATTGTTTGACGGTGGAAACGGACATGGAAATGGAAATTGGAATTAAGTGGCGTTAAACCACATCCAGCTAACCAGAATCCGTGCCACGGCGCAACTGGCGCGAAATACAAATTGTTGGCGGTGAAAACACCCAAGTCCGTCGTACACGAACGAGCCGAACTACCATAAGGTGGAGCCCGCCGTCCCCCGGCGGCTATTCGACGTCACGGGCATTCCCGCGTCGTTTTCCCAAGCCAACCTGCCAGGGACGGCAGGTTCCACCTGCGTCGCCGCGTTCATCAATCTGTCGTCATCGCTGGAAGCGGCGGGCGAGCTCACCGTGGCTCAGTTCGATGTACGTGGGCCTCCCGGCCGGATTGGTAAACGGGGTACGGCAGGCGAACAAGTCTGCCACCAAGGCGCGGCACTCCACTTCGCTCACGTGCTCAGGCAACCGAATCGCTTTGGCCGCCGCAAGGCGCGCGAGCTCATCGCGAGCCACGTCGATCGCCTTCGCCTGCAGCTGTCCGTCGCGCAGCGCACCGAGCAAATCCCGGACAAAGGGCTCGGCGTCGGCCGGTTCCATCCAGACCGGAACGGCTTCGATTCTAAAAAAGTTTCGACCGAATTCGACGAGGCCAAAGCCATGGGCATTCAGGAAGTCCAGGCGATCCAACAGAAGGGTCGATGCAATCGGGTCCAACTCGATCGCGATGGGCAAAAGTAATCCCTGACTCGCGACTTGCTGCTCGTCAAATTGCTTCCGCAACCGCTCGTACCAGACCCGCTCGTGCGCGGCCCGCCGATCGACCAACACGATCCCGGATGCCGTTTCAAAGACCGCGTACGTGCCATGCGAAAGCCCTACGAAGCGCCACGTTCGGAGTCCCGACGATTCACCCGTCGGCGATGCCGCGACCGTCGGGACGGCAGGATAGAAAGAGGCTGGCGCGCCGCTGAGCGAGAGCGCCTCGCGTGGCGTTCCCGTGGGAACTGGGTTCGAAAACAACCCCACCCCGCCGACCACCGGCATGCGAATCTCAGAGGGCATGGCGGTCCCGCTGGTAAGTGGCATGGTCGGGGAAACCTGCGCGGGCCAAGCGGGCGAACCGGAAAGAAAGGGTGTTGTGCCCGCTGTGAGAGGGGCCGCACCCGCGCCCAGTTCGCGCAACTTTTGCAAGACAGCCCGAATCACGAAGCCGCGGACCGCAGTTTCGTTGCGAAAACGCACCTCTCGTTTGGCCGGGTGCACATTCACGTCCACGGCCGACGGATCGATCTCGAAAAACACAAAAGCGAGCGGGTACCGACCCTTGGGCAGAGACTCGTGATAGCTCTCGATCAGCGCGTAATTCAACGCCCGCGAATCCACCGGCCGCCGGTTGATGTAGGTGATCATCTCGTGCCGCGTCGCCCTTCCCTGCCCCGGTTTTCCGATCAGGCCTACCACCCGCATCCCGCCGTCGAGCGCGTCGAGCTCGATCAATTCGGCTGCGATTTGCCGGCCAAAAATCCCGGCGACACGCTCAGCCAGCGTCAGGCATTCCGGAGAACGGAAGATGATGCGTCCATCTTCGACCAACGAGAATGCGACCTGCGGAAAGGCGAGCGCATAGAGCCGCACACCCTGGATGATATGCGCCGCCTCGGTCGCATCGGTTTTCAGGAATTTTCGCCGGGCCGGGACGGTGTTAAAAAGATGGGTGACTTCGATGCGGGTTCCGACCGGCCTTCCGCAATCTTTCACATGCAGGAATTTTCCCCCGTTTACCACGATTTCGGTCCCCGCGTCCGAACCCTCTTCGCGCGTTTGCAGCTCAAAGCGAGACACGCTGGCGATCGAGGGCAGCGCTTCTCCGCGAAAGCCAAAAGAACGCAGGCTATTCAAGTCGTCCGCCACCCAAATTTTACTGGTCGCGTGCCGTTCCAGCGCGAGCAAGGCGTCGTCCCGGGACATCCCGTGTCCATTGTCCTCGACCCGCATGAGCGATCGTCCGCCATGGCGAAATTCGACTTCGATGCGAGAGGCGCCGGCATCCAGCGCATTCTCAACCAACTCCTTGACGACCGCGGCGGGCCGCTCAATCACCTCGCCCGCGGCGATCTGATTGGCCACGTGATCGGCAAGTACGCGAACTTTCGCCATGGTTAGTGCAATCCCAGGCTATCGTCAAAGACAGGAATTGAACCGCGAATGGACGCGAATGGACGCGGATATTCAAGCCATTCGAGCGCGATGAAAAATTGAGGCCGAGACCGCCAGCAATGCCAAAGGGGACGGCCTTTTCCTAATTCGCGTTCATTCGCGTCCATTCGCGGTTCAAATCTCCGACTTCACTCGCTCAGAATCTTTTTCCAGCGGGCGAATTGCTTCTTGATCTGGGCGGGGCCGGGCATGCCGGTGCCGGTGCGTTTTGCCATCGCGCGCTTCAGATCGAAGACATCGACCCAATCTTTGCCGAAAGCCGAGTGCACCGACTGCACCTCTGAGAGCGGCAATTCGTTCAACTTGAGCGCCATCCTCTCGGCGACCCGCACCACTCCGCCCACCGCATGGTGGGCCTCTCGGAAAGGCACGCCCTTATTAACAAGATAGTCGGCGAGATCGGTGGCGAGGAGAGCGGGATCGTTCACCGCCTCAGCACAACGCTGGCGGTTCATCTCCATTCCGCCGATCGTCCCCGCCAGCACATCCGCGCACAAGGCAGTCTGTTCGAAACTGTCGAAAACGGGGGGTTTGTCCTCCTGCAAATCGCGGTTGTACGTCAGCGGCAGACCCTTCGCGAGGGTGAGCAGGGTATGCAGATTCCCCTGCAACCGAGCCGACTTTCCCCGCAGCAGTTCGCAGGAGTCCGGGTTCTTTTTTTGCGGCATCAAACTGGAGCCGGTGCAAAACGCGTCGGGCAGCTCCGCAAATTTGAACTCCGCGCTCATCCAGAGAATGAGATCTTCCGAGATGCGCGACGCGTGCACGCCAAAGATCGCGCAGGCATGCGCAAACTCGATGAACAAATCGCGGTCCGCCACGGTATCCATGCTGTTTTGGGTGACCTGCGGCCGGCCCTTCGCATCGACGAAGCCGAGCTGCACCGCCGTGAACTCCCGGTCGATCGGAAGCGTGGTGCCGGCAATCGCTCCAGAACCGAGGGGGCACCAGTTTGCGTGGTTCGCCACCTCTGACAGCCGCGTGCGGTCGCGTTCGAGCATCTCCAGATACGCAAAGAGGTGGTGCGCCAGATAAACCGGCTGCGCGCGCTGCAAATGCGTATATCCGGGAATCAAAACGTCCGCGTTCTGCTCGGCCGCATGAAGAATCGCCCGCTGCGCCCCCACGATCTTTTCACCCAGCGCCGCGCAGGCGTACTTAAAAAACAGACGCATGTCCGTCGCGACCTGATCGTTTCGGCTGCGAGCAGTATGGAGCTTGGCCGCCGCGGGAACCCGCTGGGTCAGGGCCTGCTCGATGTTCATATGCACATCCTCGAGCTTGGTGTCCCAAGTGAACTTGCCAGCCTGAATCTCGCCGAGGATCGTATCCAATCCCGCATGAATGGCGTCGCGTTCCTTGGCCGTAATCAATCCGACATGCGTCAGCATCGCCGAATGCGCTTTGCTGCCTTGAATGTCGAACGGAGCCAAGCGGCGGTCGAACGAAACCGACTCGCTGAACGTAAGCATCAATTCAGCCGGACCGGCGGAGAATCGCCCGCCCCAAGTCACATGAGAGGGTTTGGCCATGGAGAATGAACGAAGGGCGCCCGGGCGTTGGGGGCAACGCTGAAAAACATCGCCCGCCTAAGACAATCGTTCTCGTTCTCTTACTCCTACTCGTTCTCGTCCCCCGAAATGGGAGGCGTAGTCGACCATAATGTCGCCCTTAGGCCGAGACTATGGGAATGAGTACGAGTAAGAGAACGAAAACGATTCGGTCCATTAAGGCATTGCAGGCTCCCGCCCCCCGCCTACTTCGCCGCGATGGCGGCTTTCACCAAATCCACAAAACTGCGCCCTTCCAGGCTCGCGCCCCCGATCAGGCCGCCGTCGATATCTTTCTGATTCAACAACTCCGCCGCGTTTTGCGGCTTCATCGAACCGCCGTAAAGGATGCGCACGCGCTGGGCCGACTGCTCGCCGAAGATCTTCGCTAAAAGGGTGCGGATGAAGGCATGGACTTCCTGCGCCTGCTCCGTCGTCGCCACCTTGCCCGTTCCAATCGCCCACACGGGCTCATAGGCGATCACCACGTTGGTCGCCTGATCCTTGGCCACCCCCTCGAGTCCAGCTTCGAGCTGGGTCTGAACCACCTTTAGCGTGGAGCCGGCTTCACGCTCGGCCAGTGTCTCGCCGACACAAAGGATTGGGCGGAGCTGGTTCTTCAGGGCGGTCAGCACCTTCTTATTGATGAAGGCGTCGGTCTCGCCGAAATATTGCCGGCGTTCGCTGTGTCCCAGGATCACATGCACGACAAAGAGCGAACGTAACATCGGCGCGGATACTTCACCGGTGAAGGCGCCGTTTACCTCAGGGTGCATGTTCTGCGCGCCGAGCTTAACCGTCGATCCGTCGACCGCTTTGGCCACGCTTTCAAGGGCGGTAAAAGGGGGGCACACCACGATATCGACCTCGGTGTTTTTGCCCACGACGTCGACGATCTCCTGCGCAAGCTGCACCGCGTCAGGCGACGTCTTGTTCATCTTCCAATTACCGGCAATGAGCTTTTTGCGAATCATGACTTGTAGTAGCGAGTAGTGAGTAGTGAGTAGCGAGTAGAAAACGGGGCGGCTTGAGCATGCTCGCTACCCGCTACTCGCTACTGGTTTTAGCTTTCCAGGAACGCCACCCCGGGCAGTTTCTTTCCTTCGAGGTATTCGAGGCTGGCGCCGCCGCCGGTGGAGCAGTGGCTAACCTTGCCGTCGATCTTGAATTTCTTCGCCGCAGTGGCCGTGTCGCCGCCGCCAACGACGGTCATCGATCCCGCTTCAGTCGCTTTCGCGATCGACTCGGCCATGGCCCTGGTGCCGCCCGCGAAACTGTCGAATTCAAACACCCCGGGAGGGCCATTCCAGATAATCGTCTTGGAGCGCGCGATGACTTGGCCATAGAGCTCCCGGCTCTTTGGACCGGCGTCCAGACCCATCCAGCCGGCGGGAATTCCCTGCTTGTCGGTCACGACTTGGGTCGCGGCCGTCGGGTCGAACTTGTCGGCGCAAACGAAATCGATGGGGAGAGTGATGGTCACCCCTTTCGTTTTGGCTTTGGCGAAAAGCTCCTTCGCGATCTTCGCCCCTTCTGGATCGAACAGCGACGTCCCGATTTCCATTCCTTCGAGCTCCTTCTTGAACGTGAAGGCCATGCCGCCGCCGATGATGAGTTCGTTCGCCTTCTCCAGAAGGTTGTTGATGAGGGGAATCTTGTCCGCGATTTTCGCACCGCCAAGGATCGCCAGCAGCGGCCGCTGGGGCGACTCGAGGACCGTGTTGAACGCATTGAGTTCGGCTTCCATGAGGAAGCCGGCGGCTTTTTGCGGAAGATTGACGCCGACTATCGACGAATGCGCGCGGTGGGCCGTGCCGAAAGCGTCGTTCACATAGACGTCTCCCAGCTTGCTGAGACTGGCCCGAAACGCTTCCACCGCCTTCGGATCGGCCTTCACCGACGTGCCATCCTCATTCTTGATTTTGCCCTCTTCCTCGATGTGGAACCGGAGGTTTTCAAGCAAGATAACCGCGCCGGGCTTCAGCTGCGAGGCAGCCTGCTCGGCCGCCGGGCCTACGCATTCATCGACGAATCCAACCTCGCGACCAAGGACCTTCGCGAGTTCCGCCGCGACAGGCTTGAGGGAATACTTCGCCACCGACTTCCCGTCCGGGCGGCCCAGGTGACTCATCAAAACGACCGACGCGCCCTTCTCGAGCGCGTGCTTGATCGTCGGCAATGCCGCGACAATGCGTTGGTTGTTGGTGATGGCACCGGTGGTCTTGTCCTGGGGGACATTGAAGTCCGCGCGCATGAGCACGCGTTTCCCAGCAAGGTCGAGATCGCGGATCGTCTTGAATTTGGGCATGGCTGAATAGGTGTGAGTAGCGAGTAGAAGGCGGGAAGGCCCTAGCAGTGAGCAGCGAAAGTAGCGGATTGGATACTCGCTACCCGCTATCGCTACTCACTACCGGCCGCACAGCGCGTCAGAGCTTCCCCGACACGTTCTTCAGCAGGTCGACGCAGCGATTGCTATAGCCCCACTCGTTGTCGTACCAGCTGATCAGTTTGAAGAAGTTCTTGTTGAGTTCGACCGAGGAACCCGCGTCGAAGACCGACGAACGTTTGTCATGGATGAAGTCGCTCGAAACAACTTCGTCTTCGGTGTAACCGAGAATGCCCTTGAGATAGGTCTCGCTGGCCTTCTTCAGCGCGGCTTTGATCTCTTCGAGGGAAGTTTCCTTCGTGGTGCGGAAAGTCAGATCGACCACCGACACGGTCGGCACGGGAACACGCAAAGACATGCCGGTCAGCTTGCCCTTCACTTCGGGCAGCACGAGGGCGACGGCCTTGGCCGCGCCTGTTGTGCTCGGGATGATGTTCTGAGCGGCAGTGCGGCCACCCTTCCAATCCTTCTTCGACGGACCGTCCACCGTCTTCTGCGTGGCAGTGTAGGCGTGCACGGTGGTCATGAGCCCCTCGGCAATGCCAAAACCCTCCTTGAGGAGAACGTGCGCGACCGGAGCCAGGCAGTTCGTGGTGCAGGAGGCGTTTGAAATGATGTGGTGCTTGCTGGCATCGTACTTGTCGTCGTTCACGCCGACCACCACCGTGATGTCCTCGCCCTTCGCGGGAGCCGAAATGATGACCTTCTTCGCGCCCGCCGCCAGGTGACCCTTGGCTTTTTCGGCCTCGGTGAACAAACCGGTCGATTCGATCACAATTTGCACGCCTAGCGCACCCCACGGCAATTCCGCGGGAGTTTTCGCGCTCACGACCTTGATGTCATGGCCATTGACGATGAGAACGTCGTCTTCCGCCTTGTCGGGCGACGATTTCTTCGAACCGACCGTGCCGTTGAACTTCCCTTGGGTGGAGTCGTACTTGAGCAGGTAGGCGAGGTTGTCGGCCGGGACGATATCGCCCACGGCGACCACCTCAAATGTCGATCCAAGAAGGCCTTGTTCCACGAGTGCGCGGAACACGAGGCGACCGATACGACCAAATCCGTTGATTGCGACTTTGACTGCCATAAAGACTCCAGTTCTAGGGAATGAAGGATTGCTGTGTAGTTGAGAGCCCCGCGTGAACACACGGGAGGATTAGTGAAAAGAACGAGAGCCCCCGTTGGCAAGGGTTTTGGCTGATTTCGGCCCCACAACGGGGTGTTTAAGGGGGCGTTACAGGGGAGAAGAGACGCCCTAAAGGTCGCGAAATCGTACTCGTTCTTCTTCACTTACTCATTCTCGCCCCTGGGAGCCTCAAAACGCTGGCGGCCAAACTCCTCCTTCTCTCCATCTCGCTTTGGGATTAGGAGTAGGAGTAGGAGAACGATTCGGCCGCCTTCGGCGGCCGTGTCCTACCCCTCCGACACCCACAACCCGCATCCGAGCGCGGGTACATACAATTCCGCCTCCACACGTTCGGCCATGGCCGCGTGGCGCCCGTAAAAAAATTGCTCCTGATCCGCTACCTGATGCCAGCGCGCTTCGGCAATCGAGGTATCAATGGGAATGATCGTGTCGGAGAGCGTGGGGTTGACCGCAAACAGCAGCCTGAGCGGCCCCTGGCTTCGGTCGGCATTGTAAACCGTCGCGGCCGCGTTCGAATCCGAAGCGAAAAAGAACCGGAAATAAGTCTCGCTGGGGGACGAAAACAGCCGCAACAAGCGCCCGACCTCGGACCGCCGAAACGCGATCCAGTCCGCGAAATAGGCATGCGTAGCGGGAAAGCGATAGATGCGGCGATAATCGAGCGCGTTCAGATCGCCGCGCAGATAGGTATTATTCACCCCTTTTTTGGAGCGCAGGAAATCCTGGCCCGCGGAAATCATCGGGATGCCGATGGAGGCGAAGAGGATCGCGGCCATCAAATGCGTTCGGCGTCGATCGTTCGCGGTGGGATGGTCGCCGTTTCCATCCGCGTTTTCGGTGATCACGTCGATCCACGTCTTGTCGTCGTGCGACTCGGTATAATTGACCGTCTGTGCCGGCCACTTCGCGAAATGCCAGGGCGAGCCCTTCAGATAGTACTCATACCCTTCACGCGTGCCGATCCCCCGCACAAAATCGCGCAGGAAATTCCGGTATCCATCGTTCCATGAAGCCCACCCCGTATCGCGCAGCGCTCCGGCGATATGTCCGCGGAAGCTCCAGGGCTCAGCAATGAGAATGACGTCGGCCTTGGCTCGTTTCACCGCGGCTTCGATTTCACGGAGAACGTCGACCCCGAGCAACTCGGCCAGATCGAGGCGAAAGCCATCCACTCCATACACCTCGATCAAATGAATCATGCTGTCGACGATCAGGCGTTTCGACATCGCCGAACGCGCCCTCAGGTCGTTGCCGCATCCGCTCCAGTTCGAGAGCTGCCCGGCATTGTCGACTTCGAAATAGTAGAGCTTGTCCAACGCCATCAAATGCGCCGGCTCCCCCACGTGATTGTAGACCACGTCGATGATCACGGCGATGCCACGGCGGTGAAAGGCCTCGACCAGGGCCTGAAACTCCTTCACCTGCGAAGCTTTTTCGGCCGTCGACGCATAACTGCTCTCCGGGCTGAAAAAGTTATTCGTCATGTAGCCCCAGTGATAATCCTCCCGCGCCACATTATCGAATTCGTGAATCGGCTGCAGTTCGACCGCGTTGACCCCGAGGTTGCTGAGATAAAAATCCGGGCTTTCGACCCATTTCCGGAGGCCGACAAAACCGCGACGATCGTCCGCAGGAAGTTTGAGTGGCGCTTTCGCGATCAGATCCCGCACGTGCGCCTCGACGACGACGAGATCCTGCCATGCTGGCGTGGGAAAACTTCGGTCTGCTTTGCCCACCCAGGCAGGATCGAGGACAATGCCGGGCCCCGTTCGATCCACCGCGGCTTGCGCGTAAGGATCGAGGACAGGCTGCTCCGGATCGAATTTGCCGAAGGCATTCTGAGGTCCGTCCACGTGATACCAATAGAGCCAGCCGTGCAGATTCTGCGCGAGGGTGACTTCCCAGACCCCATCCTCCCTGCGCATCATGGGATAACGATGGGCCTCCGGTTGTCGCGCCCTATCGTCGGTCACTCGCAATACGACCTGATTTGCCCGTGGTGCAAAGACGCGGAATACCGTCTCCGCCTCGCGAACCAACGCGCCCAGTGGCAGGTCGGTCTTCAGCTTGAAAAAGAAATCGCCAGGACGCAGAGGGACATTCTCAACATCGTCCCAGTAGGCCGCCGAAGCCACCGACAAATCCAACGGCGCCGCGACCGTAAACTCAAAGAGATGCTGGCCGGTCCGTTCGGGTTCGATGGAGTAGTTCACATTTCCATCGCTGTCGCGCACCGCGTTAGGGGCGGTGGGCGAGACCGGCAGCCATCGATGGTCTGCCGTGACAAATTTGAAGCGCCGCGCTGGACTGTCGAAAAACCGCTCGGCCCCTCCCGACCAGAGCAAAACCCGCATTCCGGCGAGCGACGCGTGGCGCAAGCGCCACTCATCCTGGCCGACCGCACTTTGCCACCCGTTAAAATCCCCCGCCAGATAAACCGCGGAGTCGTTGCTTGCCAAATCGGGCCAGCGTTCGAGCCGGAGGAAGAAAAAGATCTCGCTCTTGCGGTTCACGAAATAACCGCTCTCGGCCCCAAAAAGGTAGTCCGGGACCTTTGTTAAGGTGACAAAGCGCGGTCCGGCCGGACCAAGCGATATGGGCGGAGTGTACTTCGCGCGCCAATCGCGCGCTAGCTCCACGATTCCCCGCGTCGGCCCCTCCAGCCAGGCTTGTACAAGTTTGCGGTCGCGCGTCGGCATGCGTTCGTCCCCATCATCCCGCATGCCAAAAGGCGGACAAGACGGAATTTAATCAGTGGCACAGAGGGCGCAGAGGACCGACAGAGGGCGCACAGAGTGTCGAAGGCATTTTGAGCCACCCTGCCCGTTTCCCGCTTCACAAAAAGAATCGGACTCGGCCCGGCTGCCAAGCCACTGAGCACCCTTAAATCTCGCCAAGAGCGTCCATCCCCTTGCAACCGCTCCGTGCTCCCTGTGTCACGGACTCCACCGGCGCAGGTGGAACCGCTATTTGGCCGCGTCCAACTCAAACGCCTCCATCACGGGTTTTCCGTCGAATTTGGGCGACTGGGGAAGGCCCAGCACGTAGCAAGCGGTGGCACACGTGTCTTCCGTGCGCACCTCGAGCGCCGCGATCGTGGTGAGGTCGAAGAACTTCCGGACTCCCGGACCATGTACGATCCAGGGAATATGCCGGCTGCGCGCGTCGTCGGCTCCATGCGTGCGGGCGGCGCCGCCATGGTCCGCGGAAATGATGATCAAGGTGGACTGCCGCATTCCCGCTCGTTCGAGAGCGGCGACGAGCGTGCCGAGATGCGTATCGGTGCGTTCAATACTCTCAAGTTGCTCGCGAGAGCCCCATCCCTTGCGGTGGCCGAAGGTATCGACTTCAGGGAAGTGTACAAAAACGACATTCGGTTTATGCTCTTCGATGATCTTCGCCGCCTTGGCCGCGACGACTTCGTTCTTCTTGCTGTCGCTCGGCTTGATTTCCCCCGGGCTCTCCTCCTCCTCCTGCTGGGCGGCCTTGGGATTGACCGGAGGAATATCGCTGTGTGTGACCGTCCCCGGCTTATTGAGGGCGGCCATCTTCGATTTCCCCGCGATGAGCGCGGTGGTGTACCCCGACCGGCTTGCCAACTCGAACAGGGTGGGAACCTTCGGATAGACCTCCTTCGAGAACGGCAGATCGCGATTCCACTCGAGGCCGTGCTTCGACGGCGTGACGCCAGTCAACATGCTCGCATGGGAGGGGAGCGTGATGGAGACCGCCGTCGTTTTCGCCCAGAAGGTGTACGCGCCCGTTTTCAGGAGTCCGCGGAGCACTGGCATCTCGGCCAAAAGGGCGCGATCGGGACGAAGTCCATCCACGCTCACGATCAGGACGTGCTCGATCGCCGGAATGGGGCGGGTCGGTTTGGACACCGGCACGCCAAGCTGCGCACGCGCGGAAAAAACGAAAGTGACGAGACCGAGAACGTAAAAAAGGCGGAGGGACATGACAGCGAGAAGGGCCGGCAGGTAGAAGCGTTGCCGTCAACAGCGACACCCTTGGGGAGCCCCCACGGTAGCCGGGATCGACCGCCTGTAAAGCGCTTCACGTGACGATCGGTTGACAAATCTTCGCCCCGCTCCACGTCCTAGGACTGCCATGTCCGTCCGCGAAAGGATCCTCGTCGCCATGTCGGGCGGAGTCGACAGCTCCGTCGCCGCCCTTGTGCTCAAGCAGCAAGGCTTCGACATCGTGGGAGCGTATATGAAGAACTGGATCAACGAGGACAACGTCATCGGCCATTGTCCCTGGATACAGGACATCGACGATGCCCGTGCCGTCGCAGACCAACTCGGAATCGAGTTTCAGGTCGTCAACCTGATGCGAGATTACCGCGAACGCGTGGTCAACTACCTGCTAGAAGGTTATCAACGCGGCCTCACCCCGAACCCCGACATCATGTGCAACCGCGAGATCAAATTCGGCGTGTTCCGCGCGTGGGCGAAGGATCACGGCTTTGCCGCGGTCGCCACCGGTCACTACGCGAGGCGTCGCGCGAATCCCGATGGATCGTTCTCCTTGCTCGAGGGAGTCGACAAGAACAAGGACCAATCCTACTTCCTCACGCTGATCAACCAGGCGCAGCTGCGCGATGCCCGCTTTCCCATTGGCGACCTGCCGAAGCCCAAACTGCGCGAACTCGCCGCGAAGCACGGTCTGGTCACGGCAGGCAAAAAGGACAGCCAAGGCATCTGCTTCATCGGCGAAGTGAAAATGCAGGATTTTCTGCGCCAATACGTGCCGGATCAACCGGGCGCGATCGTTCGGGCCACCGACGGAAAAACCCTGGGCGCTCATCGCGGCCTTCACTATTATACCATAGGTCAGCGCAAGGGAATCGGCATTCCCTCGAATGCGGACCACGAGAATTACGTGGTCGTGGGAAAACGCGCTGCCGACAACGCCCTGCTCGTCGCTTTCGACAGCGCAAGAGCGCCCGGGCTGTTCGCGACCGAAGTTCAGGTGCACTCCCTTTCGTGGATCGAACAACCGATCACCGCGCCGTGCGCTCTCGAAGGCCGCGTCCGCTACCGCGACCCGCGGGTCGCAATCGAGTTTATTCCTCAAGACGAGAGCACCGCTCTGATTCGCTTCAAAGACCCCCAACGCGCCCTTGCCTCCGGCCAAATCCTCGCTCTTTACGAGGGTGAACGACTGGTGGGAGGAGGCGTGTATGTTTAGAGACTGAAAACTGAAACTGCACACAGCCCAGCGGCGGCGCGGCCACTCTTTCGCGGCTCACCGTTTGGTTTTCGGCCTTCAGCTTTCAGCCTTCGGCCTTTCTATTTCCCCGTCTCCATCGCAAGTCTCGCGCCGAGCAAAATCAGCAGACCTCCCATTACGCGCTCGAACCAGTGGCCCAGCCTCAAGAATCCGGCTCTCACTCGTTCGACGGTAAAAAAGAGCGAAACGCCCGTAAACCAAATCGCCGTCGCAAATGCCATCCACAGCCCGTAACCGATCAGGACAGACGTCGCGTGGTGCGCGAAACTGGCGAAGAGCGAAAGCAGGAAAATCGTGGCCTTTGGGTTGAGCGCATTTGTCATGAAGCCCGTGACAAATGCGGCCCACGCTCCTGGCCGAGCGGCTGCGCCCGGGATCGAAGCGCCCGCAACCCGCGTTGTCGCCATGGGTTTCGCTCGAATCGCCCTCAAGCCGATCCAAATCAAGTACGCCGCCGCCGCGATCTTCAGCACGTTGAATGCGACGATCGAACTCTTGATCACCAATCCAATGCCCATCAGCGAATAAGCCGCATGAAGAAGGATTGCCGCGCCGATCCCGATACTCGTCCAGATCGCCGGTCCGCGGCCCCGGGTAATCGACTGCTTGAGGACCATCGCGAAATCCGGACCCGGGCTGGCGACCGCAAGAAAATGCAGCGCGGCGATCTTTAGAAAGTCAGCGAAGATGTCCGGAGGCATCGCAGTGTCCGTTCTCAGCCGTCCTCCCCGGCCGCGCTCCCACTACACCCGGTGGGCCAGCAATTCGGGACTGCTCAGCATCGCTTCCCACTCTTTCTCCCCCACAAACGCTTTTGTCCGCGGATGGTTCGGATGCTCGCGCAACAGCCGGTCATAGGCCTTTCGCGCGTCGGGCTCCCGATTCAAAAGCAGGAGCACTTCGATTTGAGCAATCAACGTGCCGGGTTCAGCCGGGTCTTTCTGGTAAAGCTTTTCCAGAAGTTCCGATCCGCGCTCGTAAGCCTTGCGGGCACCGTCCTTGTTCTTGAGCCGGCTGCGCGCGAGTCCAATGCCGATCCACAAGGAGTGATCTTCCGGCACGAGCTCGGCCGCTTTCACGAGCGCCTTCTCGGCCCCCGCGTAATCGCGAACCTTGACCGCAAAATCCGCCTCGGTCGCAAGCAAGCGCGCTTCGTTCTGCGCGCGTTTTGCCGCAGCCTCGGCTTCGGCCGACGAGACGGCCTTGTCCTTGCCTTTGCAGCCACCTAAGACGAACGCGCCGACGAGCGCGCAAAAGAGACCTAGCTTTCGCATAAAGAAAATTTCAGAAATCCGGAGGCACCGTGGCAATCGCTTCCTCGATGGTAGTCAAGCCCTCCTTGACCTTCAGCATGCTATCCTGGTGAAGCGTCTTCATTCCGTTGCGCATCGCGATTTTCTTTAACTCGGCAGATTCCAGCTCCTTGTTGATGCCCTCCACCAGTTCCTCGCTCACCACCATGAGCTCGTGAATGCCCAGACGGCCCTTGTAACCGGTGCCGCCACATTTTCCGCAACCGCCGTGGTTGGCCTTGTAAATGGAGCCGCTCCACCCGATCGCTTTCTCCAAGATGTCCTTTTCGCGTCCCTCCGGCTTGATCTCCACGCGGCACGTTTTGCAGACCCGGCGCATAAGACGCTGGGCGCAGACGCAGAGGAGGGACGACGAAATCATGAACGGCTCGATGCCCATGTCGGTCAACCGCGCGATGGTGCTCGGCGCGTCGTTCGTATGCAGCGTGCTGATCAGCAAGTGACCGGTCAGCGCGGCTTCGACCGCGATATTGGCGGTTTCTTTGTCGCGGATTTCACCGACCAGAATGATGTCCGGGTCCTGCCGCAGAAACGCGCGCAAGGCCGTCGCGAACGTGAGGCCAATCTGACGGTGCATCTGCATCTGGCTGATGCCGGGCAGCGTGTATTCGATTGGGTCCTCAGCGGTGCGAATGACCAGCTCCGGCGAATTGATTTCGTTGAGCGCCGAGTACAGCGTCATCGACTTGCCGGATCCCGTCGGGCCGCAATGCAGAATCATGCCGTACGGCTGGCGGATCACGTCGCGGTACTTGGCCAGATTCTCCTCGGAGAACCCCAGCATGGGCAGCGGCAACGTCGATTTCTGCTTGTCCAGAATACGCATGACCACCCCTTCACCGTGATTCAGGGGCGCGGTTGAAACACGAAGATCGATGTCGATGCTCTTTTTCGTGAATTGCTTGAAAACAATGCGGCCGTCCTGCGGCAAACGGCGTTCGGCAATGTCGAGATTGCACATGATCTTGAGGCGGGCGACCAACGCCGGACCCACCTTCGCCGGGAGGCGTAATTTTTCGCTGCATACGCCATCGATGCGGTAGCGCACGATCATTTCCTTTTCCCAGGGGTCGATGTGGATATCGCTCGTGCCTGAATAATAACCATCTTCGATGATCCGATTGGCGAGCTGAATGATCGGACCGGAATCCTCCGCCACCGACTCGACGTCGGCGTCGTCCTTCACGCCAAATTCCTCGCTGATCTGGCCGACGACATCGTCGAAGCCCGTCGTTTGGGCCGAGGCGACAAACTTGTCCCGGATATCCTTCTCGCGACCAAGCAAGCGGATCACCCGCATGCCCGTCATTTCCTGGATCTTGGCCGGAAGCGAAACTTCAAAGGGGTTCGCGAATGCGACCAGAATAAAATCACCCACTTGCCCCACCGGGAGGACAGAATGCTCCTGGCAAAACTCCTGCGGCAACCGCTCGAACGTCGCTGGATTGACGCGATACCGGCTGACATTGAAAGGTGCGAGGCCGAAGGCCTTTCCCTTCGCGACAATCAGCTGAAAGCCCGAAATCTTGTAGTCGTCTTGCAGCAGCTTGTCCAACTCCTCGCCCGTCAGCTCATCCGGAGTCGCCGCGATCTGTTCGCGTTGCTCCTCCGTCAGACGCTCCATCTCTTCCAGTTTGGCCAGAATCTGCAGTTGAAATTTTCCGAGTGGCATGGGGGCAGGGGTTACTTCGCGGCAACCGATTTATTGCGACCGCCTTCGAGTTTTTCCAGGTGGTCTCCGATCATCTCGAGCGTCGTGCCATACCAGATTATAGGTCCGTCGATCTTCTTTTCCCAAAAGGTACGGACCGCCGGGCTCATGTAGTAAGCCGTGGCCAAAAAATGAAAATCTTCGTCCTTGTCGAAGGGGACGGTCCACGTCGCCCAGCACGCTCCGATATCCAATGTCTTTTTGATATCGTCCGCCGTGTCGTAGTTGCGGAGATCGACCAGTCCCACCGCGTGATCGTCCACCAGGTGCTGCAGCACGTCCTCCTCGCGCACAACCTTCATTTCATACGCGAGAATCCCCAACACCGTGCTTTGCCGTGCGTTCTCGCTCGCGACCACTTCCAGCAGGCGTTCGTTGGCCGCTTCCAAATGCTCGATCTTGACCAAATTGAGTTCGACCAGATTCGCGCCGAGGAGCCGGTTGGCGCGCATCAAAAGGGAGCGGTGTTCTGCGTAGGGCATTGGGGGAGAATGGACAAATCCTAACCTATACGAGGGCGGTTGGCGATACCTTTGGCACAGCTTTGGGCCGGTCGGCACGAACGCGGCGCAACAGCTGTTTCTTCAACTCAGGCAGGCCTTCGCCCGTCAGACATGAGATCTTCAATACATCCACTTTATACTTCTTCTTGAACTTCGTGAGGTTCGCCGCCGCGCTCTCCAAATCCACCTTGTTGGCTACAACCAACCGGGGCTTTTTGAGCAGGGATTTGTCGTACAAGCCCAACTCTTTCACGAGCGTACCGTAGTCTTCGCGTGGATCGCGTCCGTCCACCCCGGCCATATCGACGAGGAACATCAAGACCGCGCAGCGTTCGATGTGACGTAGAAAGCGGTGGCCAAGTCCCCGATTCTCGCTCGCTCCGTCGATCAACCCGGGCACATCCGCAAGCAGGAGCCGATCCGGCTGGCGCTGGTCGTTGTACTCGATGACGCCAATCTGCGGATGAAGCGTGGTGAAGGGATAGGCAGCGGTTTTGGGGCGAGCTTTGGTGATCTGGGTCGTGAGCGAGGACTTACCGGCATTGGGAAATCCGACGAGTCCGACGTCGGCAATGCTCTTCAACACGAGCCGGTAAGCACCGGTCTCGCCGGGATGGCCAGGATTCGCTCGTTTCGGCGCGCGATTGGTGGAGGTCTTGAAATGAGTGTTGCCCCAGCCTCCGTTGCCCCCTTTGCAAAGGACGATTTGCTCACCGTCGTAAATCACTTCCGCGACCGGCTTGTTCGTATCGAGATCGATGACAACGGTTCCAAGCGGCATCCGCAGGATGCAATCCTTCCCGTCGCGGCCGTGGCAATCCGCTCCCATGCCGTGCTCGCCCCGCTCCGCCTTCCAGTGCGGCTTGTATTTGTAGTCGACCAGATTGTTCGTGTCGTCATCTCCCACCAGCACGACGTTTCCGCCCTTCCCTCCATCGCCTCCGTTGGGACCGCCCCAGGGTTCGTACTTTTCTCGACGAAAGGATATGCAGCCGCGACCGCCGTCGCCGGCCTGAACTTTGATGACGCATTCGTCGATAAACATGAGGAATTTACAGATACTGACGTGGTTGGCCGAACAATCGACCGGCGCCGCGGAGGGCCGCCGGCTTGCACGGAAGTTGAACTCGTAAAGGTTCGGCTGCCGAATGCAAGAAAGCCAAAGTCTTACGACTTCGGCTAAAAGCGTCTCTCACCCCTAATATCGGCCGATCAGAGCGAGATTTTAATCCCCTTCCGCAAATAGGTGGGGACATCCAGGTCCTGCCCTTCGAAGAGATTGCGGTCGGTTTTGTCGAAAAACCCGCGGCTTTCGAGTTCTCCAAACGTAAACTCATCTTGTGCAACCTTCGCAGGATGCACGGCAAGGGGAAGTTGCGCGGCGGTGGTGGCCGTGGTGGAGACGGCCCCGGAGGGAGCGGCCGTATGTGTTTGGCGGACGCTGGACTCTGAAGGGGCGCTTGCACCCGCCAAAGCGAGGGGTGCGGGCGCCACGCCCGAACGCGAGCGGGCGGACGGCCCTTGCCGACGAGCGGTCGCGCCTCGACCGCCGATCTCCGTCGTGCCCAGAACGCAGACCTCAACCTGATTCTGCAGACTTTCGTCGATCACCGCCCCCATGATCACGTGGGCCTCGCGCCCAAATTGGTCGGTCACCGCGGTCATGATCTCGTTGACCTTCGGCAAGGTCAGATCGGTTCCCCCGACGATGTTCACCAGCAAGCGATCCGCTTTGCGGGAAAACTCCGGCGTATGCAAAAGCGGGCACAGCTTCAGACTCTCTAGCGCCGCGCTGACGGCATTCTCACCGGATCCGCTGCCGAGCCCAAACAGCGTTTTGCCTCCTCGCTGATAAAACGCCTGCCTCAACGTCGCGAAGTCCAAGTTGATCAATCCCGTGCGGAAAAGCATCGACCAAATCGAACGCACGCCGCGACCGATCCATTCGTCTGCGCGCGCAAACGAGTCGAGCGCGGTTTCTCCCTCCGCCGCCTCCTGGATCAAAATGTCGTTGGGCAAAGGAATAACCGCGTCGCAGCAGCGCCGCAGCGCGATCAAGCCTTCCTCCGCTTGCTTCGCCCGGCGGCCTCCTTCGAAACTGAAAGGGAGGGTGACGAATGCAATCACGAGAGCGCCGGTTTCCGACGCTATCTCGGCCACGATGGGCGACGCTCCGCTGCCCGTGCCGCCGCCCATGCCAGCGATGAGGAAAACGAGGTCGCATCCTTTGACCACCGCCGCGATTTTTTCGCGGTCCGCTTCGGCCGCTTCGCGGCCGAGATCGGGGTCGCCACCCGCCCCGAGCCCGCGGGTCACGCTGGTCCCGATCAGTACTTTGTCCTGCACCGGCGACGATGACAGCGCCTGATAATCGGTATTGATCACCGCCATCTGGAGCCGCTCGAGATTTTCCATCTTGAGGCGGTCCACCGCGTTTGAGCCGGCTCCGCCCACCCCGACCAGCTTGATCGCTATGTTGCGGTCGGTGAGAATCTCGTTCGTAAGCGGCAATTCGTTAGGATTCATGCGAGGCTGGAAAAAGGGCTAACCAAATCGGTTTAAAACGGATCAGGCGGTGGCGAAGAGTTTTTTCAGGAAACCGCCGGTGCGGCGTTTGGCGGGGGCGGCGGTCTCCGTGCTCGAGTTGAGGCCGAAGTACAGCAACCCCAGCACCGTGCTGAAGCCGGGGTCGCGCAAGTTTTCGTTCACGTAAGCCGGCGCTTCGCCGACGCGCGCCGACACGCCGAAGACCTTGGCGGCGGCATCGGCGATGTGCGGGAGATTGGCGGTCCCGCCGGTCAAAACGACGCCCGCTGCAGTCCGCTCCGGCGCAAAGATCGGTCCCAGCTTTTTCTTCACGACCTCGAAAAGTTCCCACACTCGAGCCGCGATGATCTGTTCGATCGCCTGGCGCGGGAATTGACGGTCCCCAATCGCGAAATCGCCATTCAACCAGACCTTCTCCGTCCGGTCCCTCGCTCCCACCGTGGCCCGGCCGAAACGCAGTTTCAGCTTGTCGGCCTGTCCCTCCGTCAATCGCAGACCCAGTGCAAGGTCGTTGGTCAGGTGGCTGCCTCCGACCGGCAGCACGCCCGTCATGTAAGCGCACCCGTCGCGATACAGGGCGAAATCCGTCGTGCCCGCACCGATGTCGATCGCGAGAACGCCATTCTGGCGATCCTCGGCTGAGGTGACCATGGTGCCGGAGGCCAGCCCGGCGACGATGAGCTCCGCCACCGGTACGTTGAAGCCGCGAATCACGTGAATGATGTCCGCGATTTTATTTTCCTGCCCATGAACCGTCCAGTACCCGACATCCAAACGCTGCCCGACCAGATGCTCGGGGTCGGGCACGAGCCGGCCGTCCAGGCGGAATGGGCGCCGGATATTGTGCACCACCATCCGCCCGTCCGGCAGATTCTTTGCTTTCGCCAGCCGGCAGACGGTGTCGATATCCATCGCGCTTACCATGTTGTTCGCGGCGGACACGCTGACCGAGGCCTCATTGTAAAAGCCTTCGAGATGACCTCCCGTTTGGGCGAGAAACACTTCGTCGATGCGCGTCCCCGCGCTGCTTTCCGCCGCGAGAAGCGCGCTGTGCGTCGCATCGCTGGCGGCGCGAAAATCCATGACCGCGCCCTTGATCACGCCGCGCGACTGGCATTCGCCCAGCCCCACGATGTTCAGGCTGCGGCCGTGCGCCAGCTCGCCGACAAGGACGGACACTTTGGACGTGCCGATTTCGACGGCACCGATGAATTTGGTCTTAGAAGTCACGTTTGAGAGTAGGACGCTGGCGGGTGGAAACTGTCGTGGGGCGGCGAGGTGCCGCCCGAAGGGGTTGAATCGTCGCGTTTGGGCGAAGGCCCGTGGCGGCCGGCGTGTACGACCGCGCGGTAACCGTGCGCTCGGGCGTGACCTGGCGCTCGATCGGAGCGCTTCGTTCCTGGATTGCCGGCTGCGAGCGGGGACGCGAGGTCACAGGCGGCGGCGGCAGGGGTTGCGCGGGCGGTTCGAATGCGACGGGGACTTCCCGTCCGCCGATCGCGAGATTGATCGTCTTCGGTTTCTCCGGTCTATTGCGGACCTCGTCGAGGATGAAATCGAGCTGGGCAATCTGTTTGTAGAACATTTCGCGGGTGCCAAAGATAATCTCAGCGACATCCTTTGAGCGCACCACGATTTCCCCGTCGGAAAAATAGCGGGCCAGTGAAATGACTTTCCACGTCCGATAGAGATTCGGCACATTCCCTCGCGCGGTGTTGAGCAAATCGGCGATGGTTTCCATTCCGACCAGCGGCGCGAAGCCCGTGCGGGTCCGGGTCAACTTCGTGCTTGCGAGATCGAGGTAAGGCAGCGCCGAGATCATTTCGGGATCGAAGCCAGCGCCTTCGAAAACCACGCCATCCCGGGCCACGAGGTAGTCGGTATATTCGCCCCCGCCGCTCTCCGTGCGAATCTGCGCCACCGGCGTCCGCTCATCCAACGTCGCAACCAGCGTGTGCGGAAACT
>CAZJLP010000069.1:0-25844 GCA_964546955.1 uncultured Opitutaceae bacterium
CCGGACACGCGATCAAGTCCGAGCTCACCAAAAAACTTTGGGAAAAACTCGAAGAACGAAAGAAGGGCCCGAAGAAAAAGGCGAGGCCCGCGATGGTGCTTCCCACGGAGACTTCGCTCGATATCCGCCGTGTTTTGGACACGCTGCCTCATCGCTATCCTTTCTTGATGATCGACCGGGTGGTCGAGTTCATTGGGCAGGATGAACTCGTGGCGATCAAGAATGTGACGATCAACGAGCAATATTTCCAAGGCCATTTTCCGGCCGAACCGGTGATGCCGGGGGTGCTTCAAGTTGAAGCGATGGCTCAGGCCGCGGGCATCCTGATGCTCCGCCGGACCTCGAACGAGGGAAAGACCGCGTTTTTCATGAGCTGCGACAAGGTCAAGTTCCGCAAGGCCGTCCGCCCCGGCGACCAGCTGGTGGTGAACGCGAAGCTGACGAAAAACCGCGGCAACAAGATCGGCGTGGCGGAGTGCAGCTGCACGGTCGACGGCATGGTCGTCTCGTCGGGGGAACTTATGTTCGCCGTGATGGACACCGGCGAGGACTCCTAAACGCCTCTCGAGAAAGCAGGTTGTCATGGCGACACGAATACATCCCACTGCGGTGGTCGAATCCACGGTCGAGCTGGGCCAGGACGTCGAGATCGGCGCGTTCTGCTATCTCGGCGGCCAGGTTAAGATCGGAGATGGCACCAAGATCCACCACCACGCGAGCGTCGAAGGGCAAACCAGCCTGGGGCCCAATTGCGAAGTTTTCCCCTACGCGAATCTCGGAGCCAAGACGCAGGACCTTAAGTACAAGGGCGGCAGCCCGGGCGTGAAGATCGGCGCGCGCAATGTCTTGCGCGAATACGTGACCGTCCACGCTGCGACGAACGACGGGGACTTCACCACTTTGGGCGACGACAATCTCTTTCTGGCGTACGGACATGTGGCCCACGACTGCCGCGTCGGCAATCATATCGTCGCGAGCAATTCGGTGATCCTGGCGGGCCACGTCGTGGTCGAGGACCATGTGACTCTCGGGGGGCTGGCCGGAGTGCATCAGTTTTGCCGGGTAGGGGCGTATTCGATGGTCAGCGCTTGCGCCAAAGTCGTCCAGGACGTGGCGCCCTATTTCATCGCGGACGGGCGGCCCGCCGTTATCCGGTCCCTGAACAAAGTCGGTTTGGAGCGAAAAGGCTTCACCGCGGAGCAATTGGATCGGGTGAAGCAGATCTATCGAATTCTCTTTCGCGCCGGTCTCAATCGCACCCAAGCGCTCGAAAAGCTGGCGCAGCATCCCCAGGCTTCCACCGACGAAATTCAGCGCATGCTGAAATTCGCGAGCCAAAGCGAGCGCGGTCTGGCGCCGGGCGGCAGCTAGCCGCTGCCGCCGCATTTGTCATCTCTCATTGCTTATCGCTCATTGCTCATTTGGCGCAGGCGGAGTGCTCGGGCCTTTGGCCGGTGGTTGTGGCCGCAATGCACACCCTTGCTGGTGCCTGCAGTTTAGCGAACCTTGATGCTCGGCGAGGTTGGCTGGATAATGGCCGATGAAAAATGAGCGATAAGTAATGAGCAATGCGTCTCCGGCGCTTGCTTACTCGTGCGGCGCATCCAGCCGCCCGATCAACTCCGCGCGCTGGGTCGGGTTGAGGAGGCTCGTTTTCTCGAGGTATTTGCGGGCGGCGTTCCGATCTTTTTCCGCCCATTGAGCTGCGATCTGGCCGATCGCCTCGGTGCGTTCGTCGATGCCGACGATGCTCTCCGCCCAACTCAAGGCGACCTCGGGATCGCGGCCGACAACCTTGGGCGAGGTAGCGATGGCGGCGACCGCGGCATCGTTGTCTCGGTCCATGTCGAATTTGTCCAACCAGGCGCTGGCCGCCGCAATGTCCTTGTCCGCCCAGGCAATCACTGCGTTGACCAAGGCTTGTTTGCGGCTGCCGCCGGGCGGAAGGGACGCGGCGAAGGCGGCCGCGCCTTGCGGGTCCGACTGAGCCCAGGAGTACGCGACGTTGCCCAAAGCGCCTTCTCGCATGGCCCCTTCGGGAAAGCCCAGCAGCCATTGCGCGGTTTGTTTCGGCTGGTAGCGACCCCACGTTCCGGCGAGTTCGGCGGAAAGCTGCTCTCGCAAGGTGGGTGAAGCCACGCTCTCCAGCATTTTCCTCGCTTCCAAATAACGGCCGTCGTTGGCGATGGATCCGATGATGGTGCCATAGGCCTGCTGATAGAAAGATTCGTCGCGGCCGGTCAGCGCGGAGGTGAGCCTCATCGCTCGCTGTGGATCGGATTTCGCGAGCTTGTCGATCGCGATCATTCCGTACTGATCTGTGCGGGAGGGGGTGGTGGCCCAGGCAAATGCGGCATCCGGTTCCCGCGCCACCCAGCCGCTCACGACTGCGCCCAACAGCGTCTCCCGCAGGCCGGCTTCGGCAAAACGTTCGGCCGCGGCCAAGGCGGAGCGGGGGTCCTGTTGGGCCCAGGATTCGAACAGCTGCGTTAATTCCTGATCGCGGCGCGGGCTGGGAATACCGGCCTGAAGTTTCTGCAGCTGCGCGCGGAAGTCGCCGCTGCCCGCCGCGGAGGTGAGGGCGGCCCGTGCGGCGGGTTCTTCGTTCGCAGGAAGCGGCGGGGACGACGGCGCCTCCTCGGTTGGAGGGGGAGAAGGTGTTGTCGCGACGGGAAGCGGAGCGGGGCGCGTTTCTCGCTCTGTTGCCGCCGTTTTACGTGAGGGTGAAAGGTGAGAGGTGAACCAACCCAGGATAAAACCGGCCGCGACAGCGGCTCCGGAAATAAAGAGGGGGGTCCGGGCTTTGAAAAACATGGGGGGTAGGAGGAAGGAAAAGCTTGAGCGAGCACGGACGGAATTTCAACCCCGCGGGCGTTTCGGAGCTGCCAGGTCGCTTCCGCCTCTGAGAGAGAAGGATAAGGGAGGGGGCCGAAAACGAGGGGCGGGCGACGGAGGGGAACCTGCCGTCCCGGCAGGTTCGTTCGGTTTCGACAGAGCTCGACAATCGACGCCCAATAGCACGCCGGGGACGGCATGCCCCACCTTCCACTCAGTCCTGTTTACTTTTTATACACCTTGGCCGGATCGAACAAGGGCTGGCTAACGTATCCAAGCTTGTAGGACGGATCGTCGAGACGCTCCAGCTTGCGGTAAAAACAGGATTTGTACCCGTTGTGGCAGGAGGCGTTCGCGGCACCGGACTGTTCCACCTTGAGCAGCAAGACGTCTTGGTCGCAATCGGTGTACAGCTCTTTGGCGATTTGGACGTTTCCGGATTCCTCGCCTTTGACCCACAGCTTTTGACGCGAACGACTCCAGTAGGTGGCCTTGCGGGTTTTCAGGGTGTGCTCGAGCGACTCCGCGTTCATGAACGCGAACATCAGCACCTCGCCCGTGGCCGCGTCCTGAGTGATGCAGGGAATCAGACCGTCGGCGCCAAATTTTGGCTGAAGGAGGGATCCGAGTTCGATTTCGGCGGAGGTGGTGCGAGTGGGAAAAGGCATGGCAACAAATGGAAGTGAGATGGCGAATGGAGAATGACGGAGGGGCGGACCGGGCCTGGGACCTCACGAAAGGTGTTGAGCGAGGGCTTGCAGGTAGTCGTACGGGTACAGGCCGGTGCGGTGGCCGTCGCTGAACTCGAATCGGAGCGCGTAGTTGCCGATTCGCTCCCAGCTCAGGACCTGGACGCCGGGAAACTTTGTCTGGCTGCTGCCCCCGCGCATACGTCCCAGCAGGTCCGGTTCGCCTTTCATTTCAGCGCTCGGCGAGGCGGCGCGAAGCTGTTCGGCCGTGAAATAAGTCTCGCTGCCGTCGCTCCAGGCGATGGCGACTTCACTTCCAATCAGCTGAATGTTCTCGGGCGTGTTCAATGGGAGGCAATAGCCTATGCGGCCGGGGGGAGGAAAAGGAGCAAATTCGGCGGGGCAGCGAAGTCAGCAGGCCGGCTGCTAAACCGGCGCAGTTCTGCTCCATAATATCGGAAACTCGTTTTAGCGCCTGCGTTACCGTGCGATTGCGGTAGGATGCATTTGCATGAGCACAGATGCTCCCGGAACACTCCCGCACATCGTCGTACTCGGCGCCGGCTTTGCCGGGCTGACGTTCTGCCAAAAGTTTCCGTCGTCTGTCGCACGGATCACGCTGGTGGACCGGCAGAATCATCACCTTTTCCAGCCGCTGCTTTACCAAGTAGCGACCGCCGGTCTGGCCGCGCCCGACATCGCCCAGCCGGTTCGCGCCATCCTGACAAAGAAACCCAACCTCACGGTTCTCATGGCGGAAGTGCTCGATTTCGATCTTGCGAACAAGCGGGTCCGACTCGATTGCGGGGACCTTGCCTTCGACTACCTCGTGCTGGGACTAGGCGGGGTCACAAGCTATTTTGGACACGATGAGTGGGCCCAGCACGCTCCCGGCCTCAAGTCGCTTGATGACGCCTTGCGCATACGGCGTGAGATCCTCCTCGCGTACGAGCGCGCTGAGACCGAGAAGATTGAGGCGCGGCGCCGTGAACTCATGACGACGGTGGTGATTGGAGGCGGACCGACGGGAGTGGAGCTCGCCGGTGCGTTTGCCGAACTCGCGCGGACGGTTTTGCGAAAGGACTTCGACCATATCAACCCGGCGGAGGCACGGGTAGTTTTGATCGAAGGCGCCGATCGGATCCTGCTGCAGTTTCCACCCGACTTGGCGGCCAAGGGCAAGCGGGCGTTGGAAAGTCTCGGCGTGGAGGTGCGCACCGCCGCCCGCGTTCAGGAATTGAGAGCCAATGAAGTTGTGCTTGCCGATGGGCAAACGGTGCGCGCGGGAAACATCGTTTGGGCGGCGGGAGTCGCGGCGAGCCCGCTGACCAAGAAACTCGGTGTCGAACTCGATCGGGCGGGGCGGGTGAAGATCCGGCCCGATTGCAGCCTGCCTGGTCACCCTGAGGTGTTTGCGGTCGGGGACATGTCGACCTTGATCGATAAGAACGGCCGCAGCGTTCCCGGGGTGTCGCCCTCCGCGATGCAAATGGCGGCGCATGTGGGCCGGATCATCGAAGCAGAACTGAAAGAGGGCAGGGTTCCGCCCGGGGAACGTCCCGCCTATGCCTACTGGGACAAGGGCAGCATGGCGACGATCGGACGCTCGAAAGCGGTGGCCATGGTGGGAAAGTTCACGTTTTCGGGCCCTCTGGCTTGGCTGGCCTGGCTGGGAGTGCACCTGATTTTCCTGGTGGGCTTTCGCAACCGGTTCGCGGTATTATCCCAGTGGATGTATTCGTACGTAACCTACAAGCGAGGCGCGCGGATCATCACGGGGGTTTTGGAGCGGACCCCTTAAAGTCTCTCGAAGACGGTTTGTTCCCAAGGGCGGCCGTACACACCGGTCGACTGCTTTTGTCTTTCGGTCGGCTGAAATTTAGTCAACGTCAGATCGCCTCGTCCCCACCGCGGCCCGCATCTCCCCCGACTATGAAATCCGACCGCTTGTTCGCGGCCAGTTGTATTGCGCTTGTGGTGACCGCCATGAGTTTTGCGATCCGCGGCGATGCCGTCGGCGCGTGGCAGGCCGAGTTCGGCCTCGATGCCACCGGGGTTGGCTGGATCAATGGCGCGGCGTTCTGGGGTTTTACGCTGGCCATGGTCCTGGGCGGGCCGCTGTGCGACGCCTTGGGGCTCAGGCGAATTGTCGCGCTGGCGTTTTTCGGCCACGTGAGCGGCATTTTGTTGACGATTTTCGCCTGGAATTACGGGAGCCTCTATGCCGGCACGTTGATCTTCGGCGTGGCGAACGGGTCGGTCGAAGCAGCCTGCAATCCGCTGATCGCGACTCTCTATCCCCATAACAAGACCACCAAGTTGAATCACTTCCACGTATGGTTCCCGGGGGGAATTGTGATCGGTGGATTGCTCGCGTATGCCTTCGGCCGCGATGGTTTTGGCTGGGGTTGGCGCGCCGGATTTGGCGCGATGCTCTTGCCAGCACTCGTTTACGGTCTCTTGTTTTGGCGGCAGACATTTCCTCAAACGGAGCGCGTTCAGCAGGGAGTAACGACGCGGGCGATGTTCGGAGCGTGTCTCAATCCGCTCTTTCTCTTGATGGTCGTTTGTATGCTATTCACGGCGACAACCGAGCTCGGCCCGCAGAACTGGATTCCGGATATCTTGAGCGCGGCCGGCGTTCCCGGGATTCTCGTGCTCGTCTGGATCACAGGATTGATGGCGGTCGGCCGCCAGTTCGCGGGCCCCTTCGTCCACCGCCTGTCGCCCATGGGGATGTTGGTGACCAGTTCGATTCTCAGTGCGGCGGGTCTGTTCGCCATGAGCCGATCGAGCGGCGCCGCTTTGTTCGGCGCCGCGACGCTCTTCGCATTCGGGGTCTGTTTTTTCTGGCCGACGATGTTGGGTTACGTGAGCGAGCGGTTTCCCAGGACCGGGGCGGTGGGTTTGGCGATCATGGGAGGTGCAGGAATGCTAGCCGTCAGTTTTGGCGTCCCGTTGATGGGGCGCCTTTATGATGAAGGAGTGGCGACTCGCCTCCCTTTGGGAGTAACGGCTGACGCATTGGCCAAGGCGCCAGCTGGCACCGAACTGGCGGCGCAGGCGGCAACCATCAAGGCGGCGGCCGGATTGGAGACGCTCGGTAGCGTGGCATTTCTGCCGGTGATCCTAACGGTGATTTTCACGATACTGTTGGTCGCGCAGAAACGGGCGGCCGGCGGGCGGTAACCCCGGCGGGAGCGGCCGATTCTTCGCCGTTGTCAGCTCGCCGGTTCCGGGCGGTTCCGCCACGGCGTATTCGCGTGGCCCTGACAGGGCTATCGGTCGGTGTCTTGCACCGGAATGCAGAGGTCGTCCGGCATGTTCCGCGGATGGACCAGCAGACTGAACGGAGCGAAGATGGAACGTCCCCCGATTTGGACCTGCGCGAAAAGCCTGACGAAGCCAGGCGTGGACGTATAGAACGTGAAATCCAACTCGGGGCCACCCCGCGCCTGTGGATCGAGCACGGGCGGACCCTTTGGATGCAGATGGAGGACCGTTTTCCCGTCTTCGTTGAAGCCGACGAGATGGGCAAACGTCGCCATGAGCGGCTCGAGGCTGGAGCAGGGCTTCCCGGCTGCGGTGGTCACGCGCACTTTTGCGGAGAGGGGGTAACCCGCCTTCAGAATGGCAGGTTTCGCGAGGAGCAACTCGAATCGAAGATCGTCCACTGCCGCGGAAAAACGATTTTCGCGATTCGGCAAAGTCTCCCCGGAGGCGGGATCGCCGATGTCGACTGCGACGTACTCCTGGAAACCCGTGGAAATGGGACGCAGGTCGGCCCACACGCGATAAGTGCCGGGTTTTCGCGGGGTGAAGCTGAAGGCGTACTCGCCCGGCCGGTCCAGGCCGATCGGATGTTCGTGGTGGTAGTCGGTCAGCGTGGGGTCGACGATGAGCAAGTGGACGCGCTGCGTGTGAGTGACGTGAAGATCCTTTGGCGAGACCGGTTCGCCGGAAAACGTAGTGAGCTTTAGAATACCCCGGGTTTCGTGTCCGGGCTCGAGCCGGGACTGAAGATCGATCGCGCCTTTGATCGTCCGGGCGGGCATGCGAAGGTTGCCCGGTTCAAACGGTGACGGACGCGCGCGCTGGTCGAGTGCCATGCCGCAGCGGGGGCAGGGCTCGTAGAGCTTTCCCTCGATCGTCGCGTGCATCGCGCAGGTATAGCGGTCCGCCAGACCGCGGGCACGTTGCAGGATTTTCGAGTCGTAGAGCAATTCGATTGTTTCAAACGTTTCGGCGGCCAGCGCGACCTCGGCGCGGGTCCGGGGCAGGTCGGCGGCGTGAGCGGAGGTGTGCAAGGCGGCCACCATCCGTGCGAGACCGGAGAGGCTTAACTTCAGGCTTTCCCTCTGTGCCGGAGAAACGTAGGAATTCTCGCGGGTGAGCACATCCAGCGCGGCGTGCAAGGTCAGTTCCTCGGTGTGGATGATTTCAAGTTCCCCCGAGGCCGCCGCTTTCTGGAAATCTTGCAGCGATTGAATCACTACGCACAGTGCTTCCGCTACGATCTGTTCCTGGCTGGCCGTTCGTGGCAGACTTGGGCTTAGCTCCCCTGCCTCTTGTGCGCGGCATTGCTCTGGCGGCAGGACACCGCCCAGCGCGAAAAAGCAGGTCAGGGCGAGCACGCGTGGGGTGAAAGGGGACATATCGAAGCCGCAGGGGTGGTGCGGAAGGGAGGAAGCTAGGAATGGGCCGGGGCTACGCAAGTAGGAGTGTAGCTGGCATCGGAAGGAGCGATAGGGTCGGCCTGCGGGGGCCTGTGTCGCCGACTCGACATTTGCACACCCCTTCATTGCGGATGTGCGAAGAGCCAAAAGTTTTTTGCATTACGCATTCCGTGTTTTTCGGCGCCCACCGCATCCGGATTCCGACGTGACACGGTGTCCTCCGCTTCCGAGAGGAATCTCTCGATGGGGACGGCGGCCTGTCTGGAAGGAGTTAAGTCGTTTCTCTAAAAAGGCTTATCGACCGGGGTTATGAATGTTGGAGCTCACTGGACGCGCAGCGTTTCCGGCGGCTGCTTGCTCGGGAACGGGTGTTGCGCCAACCGCTGACTGTGAATAACTTTTGCCACAATTTAACAAATAGGCGGCCGAGTTTTCTTGACCTCTAGGGGTCAAAATGGGGAGAAATGGGGCGTTCTGGGGCGTATCCGCACCTCCATGGCCCAACTTGGCAAACCTTTTTATACCGGCCTGTTCAGGCACACGCTGGACGACAAGAGTCGTTTAACGATTCCGTCGGCGTGGAGGTCTGCCCATGGAGATAGCGATACGTTTTTAGCGACACCGCATCCGGACGGTTACATCGCCGTCCTGCCGCCCGCTGAGGTGGAGAAACTGTACGAAAAAGCTTCTCAAAAAGCGCTGACCGATCGCGACGCTCAGGACGCGTTCGCACGATTCTTCGCCGCCTCGCTCGCGTTCACGTTCGATAAACAGGGCCGCATTAGTCTCACCGACGAATTGCGGCGGCACGCGGAGATCGACAAGGACGCAGTCCTGGTCGGTTCGCTCAACAAATTCAGTATCTACAGCCCAACCCGTTGGGAGAAAGTGGAGCAGAGGACGGCCGGCGAGAATTTCGGCGACCTCATGCGACGCATCGGGATTTAACGATGACGACAAATTCTTTTACGACAGCGACTGGACGGATGAACGGCTACACGGCAGCGGGCCTTTGGCATCGCCGCCTGTTGCGCGGCAGATGCGATTTTTCCTCGCGCGTGCATCCGCGTCTCTGCGCAACGCTCACTTTAAGGCCGGTTCTGCGGGACCGCGGTACGCAATCGTTCGAGCAAGATCGGAGGAAGTCAGGCGATGTGTGCCGCGCTGCATGACGACTCACCGCCCCTGATGACTCCCGGTCACCAGCCCGTCCTGCTGCGGGAGGCGCTCACGTTTCTCGCGCCCGCGCCAGGCGGCCGGTACCTCGATGCGACGTTTGGCGGCGGCGGTCACACGCGCGCGATTCTGGAGTCCGCTCCGGGAACGCGCGTGATCGCATTCGACCGCGACCCTTCCGCGGTCGAACGGGCGGAGGTTCTGAGCGACGAGTTCGGCGACCGTTTTCGCTTCGTAAATTCCGACTTTAGCCGCCTCGGCGAAATCGCTGAGACCGACGTCGACGGAGTCCTTTTTGACTTGGGACTTTCGTCGTTCCAGCTCGACTCACCTGAGCGCGGCTTTTCTTTCCGGTACGATGCCCCGGCCGATATGCGCATGGATCCTCGCGTCGGCGTCCCGGCCAGCCGCTGGCTCGAAACCGCCACGGAGGACATGCTCGTCCGCGCGATTCGCGATTATGGCGAAGAGCACAATTGGCGGCGGATTACGCGCGCCATCATGCTTGCGCGTGGAACCGGCTCCCTCTCGCGCACGGCCTCGTTGGCCACGCTGATTTCCGAGGCGATCCCGCCCCGGGAGCGGCACGCGATGAAAATTCATCCGGCCACTCGCGCGTTCCAAGGGATCCGCGTCGCGGTGAACGACGAACTCGGAGCGATCGAGCGGGCGCTGCCCGCGGCCTTCGGCAAGCTGCGCGCGGGTGGAGTCCTCTGCGCGATTTCCTTTCATTCGCTGGAAGATCGGATCGTGAAGCAATTCTTCCGCCGCCAATGCGGCCAGCCGGAAAGCGCGGACGATGCGACGCCGCAGCAATTCCGCGAGCAACACGCCGAACCGCTTACGAGGCGGCCGGCTACACCTGGCGAGGATGAAGTCGCCGCGAACCCGCGCAGTCGCAGCGCCAAACTTCGCGCCCTGCGAAAACTTTGAGGCGTTGCGCGCCATCCCCCCATGAAAAAATCTCAACCGTTCGGTTTCGTGAACCAACTCCTGATTTGCACGCTCGTCCTGATCTGCTTCAGCGGATCGATCGGCCTCGGCACGGTCTGGATGCGCCAGCAGATGGCCCAGACGGCGAACAGCATCAAAACCAATCACGCGCGCGCGATCGAGATCGAGCGCCGGCTGGACGAGACGCGCGCAGCGATCACGGCCGAACAGACCACCGAGATCCTCGAGCGCCGGAATGCCGAATGGAACCTCGGTTTGATGATGCCCCGTGAGATGCAGATCGCGCGGGTGCGTGAAAACGCCGAGCAGCGTCTCGCCCGCAAGAATCAGGCTGAGCGTTTCGCGGCGCTTAAATCAGCCCCCTCCGTACCCGCGGAAGAGCCTCTGTTCGCGCCGGTGCGGTTTGCCCTCAACAGCCGGTGACAGCGGAACTCGATCCATTGCTCATTTCTTATCGCTCAATGCTCATTTCTCATTGGCGCAAGCGCGCGACAGCATCCGTCGGATGAGCAACGAGCAACGAGCAATGAGAAATAAAAAATAAGAAATCTGCCTCCCTCCGTGTCCAAAGGCTTTGCTTCCACCTACCGAATCTGGGTTCTCGCGTTTTGCGTGATGGCCTGCTTCGGCGGCATTGCGACCCGGCTGGTGTACTTGCACGTGATCGATCGGGCGAAGCTCGTGCGCTACATCGACAAGGCGCGGAGGCAGATCATCGTCGAACATGCCCGCCGCGGAGACATCCTCGACACGCGAGGCGACATCCTGGCCACGAGCCGATCGGTCGTGGAATTGGGCGTGGATCCACAGATGCTGCGCCGGGAAGACGAGGCCAAATGGCCGGAGCTGGCCAAGTTGATCGGAAAATCCGTCGACGAACTGCGCACCGTGTTCCGGACGAAAGTCCGGCCGGCGCAGGCGAGCGATTTTTCCGACGCCGACCGCGAAATCCGCTGGGCCAAAATAAGCGAGGAGATCGCCGAATCCACCTATGAGAAGGTGACTGCGCTCGGCATCAAAGGCGTATACGGCAATCGCATTTACCGCCGAATCTACCCGCATAACCGCCTCGCGGCGCACATGGTCGGCTACGTCAATTGGGAAGGTCAGTCCGCGAGCGGCGTCGAAAACTATGCCGATTTCTATCTGCGCGGACAGAACGGCTGGCGCGAATCCGAGAAGGATGGGCGCCAGCGGGAACAGGCTCAGTTCATTTCGCGCGAAGCCCGCGCCACCCATGGTTACTCCGTCGTGCTTTCGATCGACTCGGTTATTCAAAGCTGGGTCGAGGTCGAGCTCGAGGAGATCGCAAAAAAATTCAATCCGCAGAAGGCGGCCATCATCGTCAGCGACGCAAAAACCGGGTTCATTCTCGCGCTCGGCAACTATCCGACCTTCAACCTGAACGAATTCAACAAGGCGCCGATGGAGGTGCAGAAGACGTTTGCCGTGGCCGACCAGATCGATCCCGGCTCGACCTTCAAAATCGTGGCGGCGGCGGGCGCGCTGAACGACAATCTGGTCCGTCTGGAAACGCCGTTCGACTGCATGCGGGAGGTGGTCGACTACAATGGCCGCCGCGTTCGGCTGCTCAGAGACGATCATAATTACGACCACCCGCTGACCGTGGCGGAGATCATCAGCCATTCCAGCAACCGCGGGGCGGCGCAGCTCGCCATGAAGCTGGGCGACGAGCGCTTCTACAAATACGCTTGCGAGTTCGGCTTCGGACAGCTCACGGGTTTTCCGTTCGGGGGGGAGATCAATGGAGAGCTCAACCCGCCTAAAAAGTGGAGCGGAGTCGATATCGCCAGCATTCCCACCGGCTATTCGGTCAGCGCGACGCCTCTGCAGGTGCACTACGCGATGGCGGCGATCGCGAGCGGGGGAGAACTGCTGCGCCCGCAGATCATTCGAGAGATTCGCGATTCGCGGGGCGAGACGGTCTATACCTTTAATCGTTTCGTGCGGCGGCGGGTGATCACTCCCGAGACCGCAGAGCAGATGGCGGTGGCTTTGCACGGGGTGGTGACCGATGGCACGGGTAAAAGCGCGAACCTGCCAGGCTACCTGATCGCGGGAAAAACCGGCACCGCGCAGAAATTGATGCCCGACCCCGAGACAAAACGGATGGGCTATTCGAAGCAGAACCACGTCGGCTCGTTCGTGGGCTTCTTTCCCGCCAGCCGTCCGCGGGTCGTGATCAGCGTGATTGTGGATGACGGAAAGGTGCCCAATGGCGCGCATGGCGGGGCCGGTTACGGATCTGCGGTGGCGGCCCCCAGTTTTAAACACGTCGCTCAAAAACTCATTCAATACATGGACATTCAACCGGATGCCGAACTGAACCGGCCCGTGCTCGTGGCGGAAGGAGGCCGCTAGTGGTCGGCTATCTCACCCACGATTTTCCTCTCGTGCACGCCTTTCAGTCCCGCGGAGTTGGCCGCGACCGAAAGCGGACTATCTTGGCTAACCGAGTCTTCAAAATGGCCCCCAAACTTTCCGACTATTTTCGCGACGACGAAATCCTCTCCAGCAAGGGCGCCCTCGACCGTCCCATTTCCGGGCTGGTGATGGACAGCCGCCGCGTGGTGCCGGGCAACCTCTTCTTCGCGCTGTCGGGGCTGCGGACGGACGGGAGCGGTTACATCGATGAAGCGATCGATCGCGGGGCGGTGGCGGTGGTGACCTCGAAGCTGCCGATCCACGCGCCCGGCAAGGTGACCTTCATCCAAGTCGCGGATCCGCGCGCGATGCTCGCCCGGGTCGCTCAGCGGTACTATCAATTTCCCGACCGCGATCTTTCGGTCGTCGGAGTGACCGGTACAAACGGCAAGACGACCGTCACCCATCTCATCAAACATTTCCTGAACGGCGAGCACCGCGTGGGATTGATCGGTACGATCAATTACGACCTGGGAGCCCGAACCGTTCCATCATTCAAGACTACTCCTGAGTCCATCGACATTTTCGGCATGCTCGCGCAAATGCGGGACGCGGGGTGCCGGCAGGCCGTGATGGAAGTGAGTTCTCACGGCATCGACCAAAAACGGGTGCTGGGGCTGAATTTCGGAGCGGCGGTGTTCACCAATCTCACGCGCGACCACCTCGACTATCACAAGACGCTCGAGTCGTACTTCGAGGTGAAAACGCGGCTGTTCACGGGGCAGGCCGCATCGGAACCTAAACATGCGATCGTAAACCTGGACGACCCGTACGGGGAAAAATTGCTCGAGCGCGTGCCCGCCTCGGCGCATACGGTGACCTTCGGGGAGAATCCGAACGCCCAGGTGCGCGCCGAGCAGGTGAAATTGAATTTCCGGAACACCACGTTCCGTCTGGTCTGGCCTGGAGGAGTCGTGGACGTGGATTCGCCGATGATCGGTCGGTATAACGTGAGCAATGTGCTCGCGGCGATCGCCACCGCCTACGCGCTGGGCCGCGACCCCGCGGTCTTTTTACCCCGGTTGAAGTCGTTTAAAGGCGTGGCGGGCCGCATGGAGCGGATTGACGAAGGCCAGCCCTTCAACGTGCTAGTGGACTATGCGCACACGGACGACGCACTGCGCAACGCGCTCGGCATGCTGCGCGCGATCACGCCGGGCCGTTTGTTGGTGGTTTTCGGTTGCGGCGGCAACCGCGATCGCACGAAGCGCCCCTTGATGGTGAAAGCGGTGCAGGCGATGGCCGACCACGCGTTCGCCACGGCGGACAATCCCCGCAGCGAACCGCTGGCCCAGATCTTTGCCGACATGAAGGGCGGAGTCACCGCCGCGGACAAGATCACGTGGATCGACGACCGGCGGCGCGCGATCAGCCTTGCTCTCGATGTGGCGAAGCCGGGCGATTGCCTGCTGATCGCGGGCAAAGGCCACGAGTCGTACCAAGAATTTGCCGATACTGTCATTCCCTTCGATGACCGCCAGGTGGTGCGGGAGTTGATTGGGATCAAGGCCCTCAAGCCGACGGCCTGAAATAGGAAACCCCAGCCCACCGTTCCGTAATACCCACACAACGCATGCCCTCGTTTGCTCCTTCTTATCTTGCTACGTGGACCGGAGGTCGCTGGACCTCCAAACCGGCGCTGCCCCTCAATGGATTCACCCAGGATACGCGCAAACTCCGCGCGGGACAGGTCTTCGTCGCCTTGAAGACTGACAAGCGCGACGGCCACGATTTCCTCGCCGGTGCCATGAATGCCGGGGCAAGCGCGGCGCTCGTCAGCAGGGCGGACTTCGAATTGCCGTTGCCGCAACTGGTCGTGGACGATCCCTTGCAGGCGTTCCAGTCAATCGCGCGCGAACATCGGAGATCGTTCCGGGGGCCGGTCGTGGGCGTGACCGGGAGCTGCGGAAAGACCTCGACCAAGAATCTGTTGGCCAAACTTCTCGGGGGCGAACCGCTGGTTCTCGCGACGGAGGGCAATTTGAACAACCACATTGGCGTCCCTCTCACGCTGACCCGGCTCGAGCCGGGCGGGCACGAGACCGCGGTGATCGAAGCGGGGATCAGCGCGCCGGGAGAGATGGCCGCGTTGGCCGGCATGATCGAGCCCGACTATGGAATCGTCACGCTCGTCGCTCCCGCGCACACCCAGGAACTCGGCGGCCTGGAAGGCGTCGCGCGAGAAAAAGCCACGCTGCTTCAGCATGTGCGGCCGGGAGGATTGGCGGTTGTGCCCAAGCAGTGCTGGGATTTTGCGCCGTTTCAGGATCTGCCGCAGACGACGATCGTGGTGGCTCCGGAAGGCGAGCGCGTTCACGCTCCGCGCGTCGTATCGTACGCACTGAGCTGCACGCCCACGAGTACGGAGGTGATTCTGGGCAAACGACGTTTCGACTTCCGCCGCGTGAGCCGCGGCATGGCGCAGAATGCCGCCCTGGCGATCACGCTCGCGTCCGAACTCGGCGCGACCGACGACGCGATTCAACGCGCGCTGGACGACTGGCATCCCGCCAAATGGCGCGGCGAGCTGCGCCAGGAAGGCGATCTCACGCTCTATCTCGATTTCTACAATGCGAATCCCGCCTCGATGGCGGATGCACTGGAGGCGTTCGAGTCGACCATCGGTTCGATCGAACCGCGCCTTTTCATCCTCGGGTGCATGGAGGAACTCGGAGCGGACTCGGTGAAGTATCACCGGGAGCTCGGAGCGCTCCTCAAGATGAAAGAGCGCGACCACGTTTATGTGATCGGCACGGATGCGCAGGCGGTCCGAGAAGGCGCGATTGCCGCCGGTTTGCCGGGGGATCGCATTGAGGTCGTGCATACCCTTGTCCCGATCGCGAATCGTTTGAGGAAATTCCGGGGCGCTGTTTTCATGAAAGGCAGCCGCCGGTACGAACTCGAGAAAGCGCTTCCGTCCACGGAGTCCGAAACTCCCAAGGCGGGCGGATTGGGCTCCACCCCTTCCGGCGGCGGCGGAAGCGCGTTCATTTCGCGCCGATACGATGCCTTTGCCGCGCTGAACTGGCAGTTTCCCCGCGCCGCGGCGCGTTCGCTCCGTGTGAGCGCAAACCCCTTTGCCTGACGACGACGTTTTCATCGAACTTCTGCTCCGATGCTGAGTTACCTCGCCGAATTCGAAGAACACTTCGGGCCGCTGCGCTTGCTGCGGTTCATCACGCCGCGCGGACTTTTGGCGGCGGTGACGGCGGCGATGATCTCCTTCATCCTCGGGCCCTGGCTGATCCGGCAGCTCCGTCACCTGAAGTTCGGCCAGCACTACGATGACGATCGGACGGGCGATCTCGCGGCGAAGTTCGACAAGAAAAATACCCCGACGATGGGCGGGTTGCTCATCTTCGCCTCGGTGTTTTTCAGCACGGTTCTCTGGGCGCAGCCCAATATCTGGGTGTTTGTGTCGATGCTCGTTTACACCGCACTGACCGCGGTCGGATTCCGCGACGACTACTTGAAGGTCGTGAAGAAGAACCGCGATGGCATCTCATCGCGGGAGAAAATGTTTTGGCAGACGCTGGTCACCGTGACGGCGCTCGGGGCGCTGCTCTATCACCCGCAGAGCGAGCCGAAAATTCGAGAGTTTTGGCTGCCGTTCGTCAAAGAACCCGTTTTCCAGTTTGTGGGGATTTTTGGCGTCATCTCGCTCTTCGTCCTAATCTTTTTCTGGATCGTCGGCTTCAGCAACGCGATCAACCTGACGGACGGTCTCGATGGCTTGGCGGTTGGCTGCACCATCACGGTAGCGCTCGTTTACGGGATCATGGCTTACGTGGCCAGCAACATCAAGTTGGCCGATTACCTCTTGATCGGCTTCGTGCCCGGGACGGGCGAGCTGGCGGTGATCTGCGGGGCGCTGGTGGGCGCGGGGCTCGGTTTCCTTTGGTACAACTCCTATCCGGCGGAACTTTTCATGGGGGACACGGGTTCGCTCGCGCTGGGCGGCTTGATTGGCGTGATCGCCTTCATGGTGCAGCAGCCGATCACGCTCGTGATCGTCGGCGGCGTATTTGTGATGGAAGCCCTCTCGGTCATCATCCAGGTGAGCTATTTCAAAACGACGAAAAAACGCTACGGGGAAGGACGGCGCTTTTTCAAAATGGCGCCGATCCATCATCATTTCCAGAAGTTGGGATGGCCTGAGACCAAAGTGGTGGCGCGATTCTGGATCATATCCTTGATCTGTGCCCTGGCTGGGCTGGGCACGCTGAAATTGCGGTGATATGACGACCGATCTCCTCCACTCCTTCGACGGCGCGCACTCGGTTTGTACCAAACGGGTGGCCGCTGGGAACAGTCGCCCTTCTCCTAGCAAAGGAACCTGCTGACCATGTCGCTGCGGATTCCAGAGTTGCTCAAGCCGCAGTTCGGCCAGCCGATCGCCGTTTTCGGCGGCGGGGTGAGCGGGCAGGCCGTGCTGGCGCTGATCGCGAAGGTCGGCGGACGCGGGCAACTCTTCGATGAAGGGCGCGCCGAAGCTCGCCGGGAATTCTCCTCGGCGGATGCGCACGTCCACCGCCTGGTGGTTTTTAGTCCCGGCTTTGTGCCCGACCATGGTTGGCTGAAACTGGCGCGGGCCTCGGGCTGCCTGTGCCTCGGTGAACTCGACTTCGCCAGCTTGTTCTGGCGGGGGACGGTGGTCGCCATCACCGGAACGAATGGGAAAACGACGCTGACGGAGTTCCTGACCCATGCCTTGCGCGAAGTGGGTCGGACCGTCCGGGCGACCGGCAATGTGGGTTACCCGTTCTCGCGGCTGGTCCTCGATCTCGATGGAGGCGTGTTCGACACCGTCGCGGTGTGCGAAGTGAGCTCGTACCAGGCCGAAACCTTTTCGCACTTTCGGGCGGACGCGGCTCTTTGGACGAATTTCGCCGAGGACCATCTGGAGCGTCACTTGAGCATGCGGGGCTATTTCGAAGCGAAGTGGCGGCTGTTTGATCGGACTGTGGGCGGCGTGATTTTGGCCGGATCTTCCGTGCAACGCTGGGCGGCGGAGCTCGGTCGCGTCCTGCCAACCGAGGCCTGCGTGGCCAGCGATGGGCAGCCGGCCGACGTACTTCTGTCGGGGACCGCTTTCGACCACTATCCCCAGCGGGAAAATTTTATTCTCGCCGCCGCCTGGTGGCAGCGCGCGGGGTTGCCCGAAACTGCGCTGTACACCGCCGCGCAGAATTTCCAACTGGGCCGTCACCGACTCGCGCGCGTGGCCTCGCGCGAAGGGGTGACGTTTTGGAACGACTCCAAGGCTACAAATTTTCACGCGGTCGAAGCCGCGCTGACCAATTTTCCCAGCCCCGTATTGCTCATCGCTGGCGGGAAATCGAAAGGTGGAGATCTGGCTGGATTTATTCGCCGGATAGCCTCCAAAGTGAAGCACGTCTACTTGCTCGGCGAAACATCGTCTGCCCTCGCTGCCGCGTGCGCAGAGAACGATGTGGCTCACACCCGCTGTGGGAGCCTCGGCGAAGCGGTAAAACGCGCGGCTCAAACCGCAGTCGGTGGCGACCATGTGTTGCTCAGCCCGGGCTTTGCCAGCTTCGGGATGTTTCGCAACTACGAGGATCGCGGCGACCAGTTCGAGCAGCTTGTGAATAACTTGGGGGTAACCCCAATTCTCGGTAAGATTTAACCGCTTTTTAGTAATCCATTTCGCTCTATGAAAATCCTGAAGATTTTAGGCATCGTGCTGGGGGTGCACCTCACCGGCTTCTTGCTGCTTTTTGCCATCCCTGGATGCCACGCCACGAGCCGCAAATCCCAGTCGCGCCAGGCGGCGCGCCAAGCCGATGCCGCCGCCAAGGCAGCTAATGAGGGCGCGAGCCCTTCTAATGGGAGCGCGGCCGCTTCTCCCTCGATGAGCAACGCCGATCTCAACCCCGGGACACCCATCTCGCCGGAGCCGATCTCCTTCGCCCCTGATGGCTCAGGCGGCGGAAGTCGTTACAATCCGACCCGTCCCAGGACACCCGAGGCGACCGCACTCCAGGCCCCGGCTCCGGTCGACGTGACTGCGGCCAAGCGCTACACGGTGGTCAAAGGCGATAGCCTCAGCTCAATCGCCCACAAAAACGGCATTTCCGCGAGGGAATTGGCGGTGGCGAATAACATGGCCGTGAACGACCCGATCAAGGTCGGAAAAGCCCTCCTGATCCCGGCAAAATCGGCCCCGGTGCCTTCGACCGCGACCCAGCATGCCGGCGCGGATACACTGACTTACAAGGTCAAGAGAGGGGAGACGTTGGACCAGATCGCGAAGCGCTCCGGAACCACCGTGGCGGCGATCAAGGCCCTCAATAAGCTGACGAGCAACAGTGTTCGCGCCGATCAGGAATTGATGCTGCCGGCGCATCAGAATTCCGCCGCGGCGCTGGCCGCCAGTCCCGATGTCGAAAAGACGGCGAAGCAGACGCAGTCCACGATCAAGTACGTGGTAAAACCGCAGGAGACCCTCGGGGCCATCGCGGCGAAGTTCAAAGTGAAAATGGCGGACATCGCCGCCCTCAACAATATCGCGAATCCGCGCTCTCTGCGCGCGGGCCAGGAACTCACGATTCCGGTTTCCGGCGCCCAACCGCCCGTGGCCGCGCCACCGCCCCCGCAGCAGCCGGAGCGGCTTGAGCCGGTCAGTCCGGTTTCGCCCGCGCCTGAACCGAGTCCGATTTCCGCGCCGTCCGCCGAGCCGCCGCCCCCGGTGAACCGGGTAGACGACGCGCCCGTGTCGCCTCCTCGCCCTTGATCTGTCGTTGAAAAACAACTACAAAGCCGCCGCCGCTTTCCTGAAGGCGCCCGCTCGGTCTCGCGCCGAAGCGGGCGATCCGGCCGGTTTGGCGCGTCCCCGTTTCACGGTCAATACTGCGACCCTGATCGTGGTGTGCTCGATCGCCTTGGCGATCCTCGGCTTGACCATCCTTTTTAGCGCCAGTGCATCGTTCAAGCAGGGACCGTATTACTATCTGAACAAGCAGATGGTGGGGGTGTTGCTCGCGTCCGTCCTGGCGCTGGTGGTGAGCCGGGTCGACCTCGAGTATCTCCGCAAATATGTCTGGGTGATCGGAATCGTGTCGGCCGTGCTGCTGATCGCGGTGTTGATTCCCGGCTTGGGGATCTCCGTGAAAGGGAGCCGGCGCTGGCTGGGGTTGGGTTCGATTCGTTTCCAGGTATCCGAGTTCGCCAAACTCGCCATGGTTTTCTGCCTCGCGCACTACCTGGCCGTCAACCAGACCAAAATCGACGATTTCAAGCGGGGTTATTTGATTCCTCTCGCGATCATTGGAGGATTCGCGGGACTGATCATCCTCGAGCCGGACTTCGGTACGGCGGCGCTGTCACTGGCCATCGGAGTCACGCTGCTCTTTCTCGCCGGAGCGCGCTGGCGGTATGTTTTGCCCACGCTAGGGATGGCGGTGTTCGCCTTCGCGATCATGGTGATCAACAATCCGAACCGACTGCGACGCTTCACGGCTTTCCTGGATGTCGAGGGGAACAAGAGCGCCGGCACGTACCAATTGTACCAGTCGCTCGCCGCGTTCGCGGCTGGCGGCACGACCGGAGCGGGTCTGGGCCAGGGCCGGCAGCAGATCAATTTCCTGCCGGAAGCGCACACTGACTTTATCTTCGCGGTCGTGGGCGAAGAGCTGGGTCTTATTTTCACCTTGGGCGTTGTCGCCCTCTTCATGCTGATTTTTGTGGTCGGCGTCCTGCACCTACGGCGGGCGCCGAATCTCTATCAGTTTCTGCTCGCGACCGGCTGTTTGCTCCTGATCAGTCTGCAGGCCATCATCAATCTCGGCGTTGTCACGGGGATTTTCCCGACCAAGGGAATGTCGCTCCCGTTCATCAGTGCGGGACTGTCCAACCTGCTGCTGATGGGCCTGCTCGTCGGAATTTTGGTCAATACACAACGTTCCTGGCCGCGTCCCGCTCTGTCGCGGCAGCGGCGGATGATGAAAGAGGTCGTGTCATGAGCCGCTTTCTCATTTCTTGCGGCGGCACGGGAGGCCATCTTTCGCCGGGAATCGCACTGGCGGAAAAACTTCTCGATGAAGGGCACGAGGCCGTGCTTTTGGTCAGCCATAAGAAGGTGGATGCCCGGCTGCTCGAGAAATACCCGCACCTGACTTTTCTCCGTATTCCCGGTGCCCCGTTTGCGTGGGGACCCGTCGGCCTGGCGCGTTTCATTGCCAGCCAGACCAAGGGATTGCTTTACAGCCTCGGTCTTGTCCGTCGCACGCGGCCGCACGGAATCGTCGGTTTCGGCGGATTTACCACGGCCAGCATTATTTTGGCGGCGTGGTTCTTCAACGTACCGGTGGCGCTGCACGAGGCCAATCGTGTGCCCGGACGGGCGATCCGACTTCTCCGCCGCTTTGCGCGCCGCGTCTATCTGCCGACTCAAGTTGTACTGCCAGGTTTGCCGCCGTCCGTGGCGCGACCTTTCGGCCTGCCCGTGCGTCGTGAAATCGCGCGCGAGCCGCGCGACGCCGCGCGCCAGACGCTGGGTCTGGATGCGCACTTGACCGTCCTCGCGGTTCTGGGCGGAAGTCAGGGGGCCAGCGCATTGAATACGTGGGCTCGCGAGCAGGCTGGTCCGTTGGCTCGGGAAGGGGTGCAGCTGTACTGCGTCACCGGCTTGGGCAAGGGCGAGTCGGAAGTGCAGGAATATGCTGAGTTTTCGGGGCGGGCGGTCAAAGCCGTGTTCACGCCGTTTTGCGATCGCATGGGCACGTTGTTGTCGGCGGCGGATCTTGTGGTTTCGCGGGCCGGCGCCGGAACCCTGGCCGAGCTGGCGCGATGCGAAACTCCGGCGGTTTTGATTCCATTTCCCCAGGCGGCGGACAATCATCAGAAAGCGAACGCTGATTTTCATGCCCAGCAAGGGGGCGCCATCGTGATCGAACAGGATCGTATGGCGGATCTTTCCCCCCAGGTGAAGGCGCTGATCTCGAACCCCGAACTGTTGGAGAAGATGCGCCAATCCCTTCGAAGAATGGACCAGCCGCAGCTGCTCGACGAAATGCTGCAGGATCTGGAGCAGTTGGCCGGAAAAGAAACGCAAGCTGCGCCGCCCCCGTTGGGGCGCGCGGCGTGAACGAGATGAGACGCAGCGCGACATTGTCCCTCCTTTTCAACCGTCCCGTGGCGGCGATCCATTGCGTCGGCATTGGCGGCATGGGGTTGGGGCCTCTGGCGATCTATTTGGCGCAGGCAGGCTACGCGGTCAGCGGAGAGGACGACGCCATGAGCGACGCCATGCGGCTGCACCTCGAAAAGGAGCGGATTCGCGTGACGCTGTCCGGGGAGATTCCCGAGAGCTGCGATCTACTGGCGTGTTCTTCGGCGATCACGGCGTCGCACCCCGCCTCTCAGGTTGCCGCCGCCCGCAAAATTCCATCGGTGCGGCGGGGCGAATTGCTCGCCGAGGTCGTGCGCGACAAGAAGCTGGTCGCGATCTGCGGTTCGCATGGGAAAACCACGACGACGGCGATGCTCGTGACCGCGCTTCGACGCGCCGGATTTCCCGCCGGATATGTATTGGGCGGACTTTTCAACGACGAGACCGTGCCTCCAGCGCGCATCGGGTCGAACGAATGGGTGGTGGCGGAAGTCGACGAGAGCGACGGAACGATCGACCGATTTTCACCGGAGATCGCGGTGGTGGTGAATCTCGATTGGGACCATCCCGATTACTACCGTCAGCCGGGCGATCTCGAAGCCGCGTTTGCCGCGTTGTTTTCCCGGACCCGCCGCGCCGTGCTGATCAGCGACGCCTGTCCGCTTTCCGCGCGCACGGCGGCTCGTCCCGGGTCAGTGCCCTTTCTGACCTTTGGCCGATCGGGCGACTATCGCTCGACCCCTCGCGCCGAAACGGCCGCGGGAATCGAGCTGGATTTGAATAGCCGCTTTCCGATCGCCCGCGCAACGGTGCGAGCGCAAGGCGAGTTCAACGCGAGCAATGCGACCGCGGCCCTCGCCGCGGCGCACCTGATGGGAGCGGAGATTTTACCAGCGCTACTAGCTGACTACCCGGGCGTGCGGCGCCGACAAGCGGTGCTGCACGCCACGGAGGGACTCACCGTTCTCGAAGACTACGCTCATCATCCGGCCGAAATTCGAGCGCTGCTGACCAGTCTCCGCCGGCGCGACGCGAAGCGGGTGCTGGCCGTGTTTCAACCCCATCGCTTCAGCCGCACGGCGCAGTTTAAGTCCGAGTTTGCGGCGGCGCTGGGTTTGGCCGACCGCGTTTTTCTCCTCGATGTGTACTCCGCGGGCGAGAAGCACGTGCAGGGAGGCACGACCGCGGATCTCTATGCCGAACTCCGACAGAAGGCGCCGGCGTTGCCGGTGGCGTACTGCCCTGGCCACCCCGACGCCTTGCTGCAGTCGCTCGCGCGTGAGGTTTCGACGGGCGACCTCGTCGTTTTCGTCGGTGCGGGCGATATCGACCAGCGCGCGCGCGACTGGCTTTCGCTCATCGCCGCGAAGCAGCAGGCTTCCCGGCGTTGGGACGAGTTGGCCGCGCGGCTGCGGGTACGGCTGACCGCCGCCACTCGCTTGAAGCGCGAAGAAAAGCTGGCGGAGAAGACGACCATGAGGGTGGGAGGAACGGCGCGCATCTTCGCAGAACCCGGCACAATCGAAGATCTCCAGGCGATTCTGGAGGAAGCTCGGCGCGAGGACGTGTTCCTCCATTTGCTGGGCCGTGGGTCGAATCTCATCATTCCCGACGATGGCGTGGAGGGCATCGTCGTTTGCCTTGGCCACGCCGCCTGGCAGGTATTCGAGCCTCGGCCCGACGGGAAAGTCTGGGTGGGAGCCGGATTGAGACTGAAAAACCTTTGCGGGCTCGCAACGAAAGCGGGGTTGGTCGGTTTCGAATTTCTCGAAGGAATCCCCGGAAATGTCGGCGGGGCGCTGCGAATGAACGCGGGCGCGATGGGCGGCTGGATGTTCGACGTCGTCGAGGAGGTCAAACTCATGACCGCAACGGGCGAAGTGAAGACGCTCAAGAAGTCTGAAATGCATGTCGACTACCGCCATTGCGCGGAGTTGCACGAGGCGATCGCACTGGGCGCATTGCTCAAACCGGCGGCCCAAGCGGAAGCGGACGCGATCAGCCGGCAGATCGATGTGTATCGCGACAAACGCCAGAAGTCGCAGCCCCGCGAACCCAGCGCCGGATGCATTTTCAAGAACCCGCCCGGAAATTCGGCGGGAAAGTTGATCGACGAATCCGGGCTCAAAGGCGAGCGGGTGGGGGATGCAGAGGTTTCGCCGGTCCATGCCAATTTTATCGTGAATCGGGGTCACGCCACAAGCGCGGACGTAATCGAGCTCATTCGGCGAGTTCGTGCGCGCGTCGAGCAGGTCAAGGGAGTGAAGCTCGAGCCGGAGGTGTTGCTTTATGGGAAGGAGTGGAAGGATGTCTTGTGAATTTCGATTAAACCCAGGCCAATCGGCGCATGGGTTCCGTTTCGAAGCCGCCCAGCCCGTTGTTTCTGGCTTGTCGCTTACGGCGGATTGCTTGGTGGTCCGCGCGCCGCAAAGCGGATCGGGGGTAGGGCGAACCGTCCTTGATGAACCGGGGATGGTCTCGACTCAAGGAGGGTCCGGTTCGCTTTCGTTTGAGGGCGCGAATCCGCGTGCTCGTTCGCATTGCAATTCTCACGGTGGTTCGGCGAGTCCGGAGGCCTCGCCCTACCTTTCGGCTCGGAGGAACCGTCATGACTGAACCTATCATCGCTGTTTTCGCGGGCGGAACGTCTCCTGAACGGGACGTCTCGTTGGGGTCGGGCGCGGCCTGCGTGGTCGCCCTCGCGCGCAGCTTCCCCACCCGAATGTTCGAGATCAACGCCGACGCTCTGCCGGCGGGATTGGACCGACAGCGTCACGTCGTTTTTTCCACTCTCCATGGGACGTTTGGCGAAGACGGCGGCATGCAGCGGTTGCTCGATGCGGCGGGCATTCATTATGCGGGCTGCGACGCGGCGAGCAGCGCGCTGACCATGGACAAGACCCGGACCAAAGAAACCGTGGCCAGCCAAGGTGTCCTGGTTGCCCGGGGAATCACCTTCGAAGCAAAACAGAAGCCCGCGGCGGAGAAAGTCGTCTCCGCGCTAGGCGATCAAGTCGTCCTGAAGCCGAACGACCAAGGCAGCAGCGTGGGTCTGCGCATGATCACGCAACGATCCGAGTTGGAGGCGGGTCTGGCCGGGGTGGTGGAAGGCAATTGGCTGATCGAACAGCGGATCGTCGGGCGGGAATTGTCGGTGGGCGTCCTTCGCGGCCGAGCGCTGGGGGTGGTGGAGATTCGCCCCAAGTCCGGATTGTACGACTACACGAGCAAGTACACGAAGGGATTGACTGAGTATTTCGCGCCGGCGCCGCTCGATGACGGGCTGACGGCCAAAGTGCGTGCCGCGGCCGAGATCGCCTTTGCCGCGTGTGGCTGCCGCGACTACGCGCGCGTCGATTTTATTCTGACGGCGAAAAACGAACCTTACCTGCTTGAAATCAATACCCTCCCAGGGATGAAGGAAACGAGCCTCCTGCCGATGAGCGCTTCGTGCGCCGGACTCGATTTCACCTCGCTGGTGCGGGAACTCGTCTCACCTGCAATCGGCCGCCTGCGGGCCTCGAAGATCATGTCGACACCATGAGTGCAAGCACCGCTCCCGTTTCCGCGCGCTCCTGGCGCGACATTCCGCAAAATATCGCCCCCCGCGCCATGTCGGCCACCGGCCGTCGTCGCATGGCCATGGCCACGATCAAGAGCGTCGTGATTCTCGCCGCCACCTGCATCAGCGCTTTCGTCGGCTATGAAATCTGGCAGATGTGGCAGGACGATCCGGCCAAACTGCGGGCGCCGGTCAAGAACTCGCCTCTTCAGAAAATCGAAACGCGCACGAATGGCGTGCTGGATCTCACCTGGGTTGAGCAAACCCTCGCGCTGCCCAAGGCCGTGGACCTGATGGAGCTGGATCTGTACGCCTTGCGAGAAAAACTTATGGCGAGCGGCCAGGTGAAAGCGGCGGTGTTAAGCCGCAAGTTTCCG
>CAZJLP010000070.1:0-25613 GCA_964546955.1 uncultured Opitutaceae bacterium
TCGGCCGCTTTCCGAGGTGGAAGGCGACTTCCGGGCGCGTTGGTTTGGACCGGATTTTCCCAAACCAACGCGCCCGGAAGTCGCGTTCCACCCCGATCCGACAAGTTGCTTACCGCTTGTAACGGTCCCAGCACAAAAAAACCCGCGGCTGCGGAGCCGCGGGCGAAAGGGTGTCGATTGACTTACAACCTCAGGCTTTTTGGACCAAGCCGGCTTTGATCGCCTTGACAGAGACCAACATACGCTTGGTGCCGCCATTAGGCAGTTTGACGCGGATGCGCTGAAGATTGGGGCGGAATTTACGCTTCGTGATGCTGGTCACGTGCGTACCGATGCCGCCGCTCTTCTTGCTCTGACCTTTACGGTTGATGATGCTGCCCTTGCCGGGACGCTTGCCTGTGATCGCACAAATTCTGGCCATGGTTCGATTGGTTAAAGGGTCCACGATAAAGGGCCGTCTTTGGCCGAAGCAAGCGGATTCCATCAGTCGCCTAAGGCGGCTGATGGATTTCTCAATGCTCATTGCGAATTGCTCGTTTCTCATTGTCGCAAGGCATTGCGTTGGGGCGGTGTAAAATGGCTACCGCTGGCGTTGTCGTTGGCCCCGCGGAGTTTCGGGCAAGGCCTATTTTTGCGACGATCTGCTGGTTTGAGCGGTTTGCTGTCGAAGTGGGGCGCTAATGATTTCTCGGATGACAGCTGCGGGCTGAAAGACCGACGCTGGAATTACGACAGTTCGACTGAAGCTCGAAAATAACAAATGAGCAATGTCCGCGCGGCGGCTACAGCCGTCGCGCGGACAGGGCCTGAAACTTGTGCCCCATGTTTCCCGGGTGGATCAGGTGCATCAAGGCCTGCTTCCGCGCGCTGAAACGACCTGCGTCGGCGGCCAGGATGGCGGCGATGAAGGTGTCGGCGCGTTTTACGAGAAACGCTTCCTGGGACTCGAGCGCAACGTCGTGAAAATTTTGCACACGAAGCGCGTCGACGATCCAGTCCCAGCAAACGTGACAGGTAAGGTCCTGGTCACCAGGCGCAGCCAGGAGATCGTTGGATTGGCGGTGTCGAGCGTAGGCGCGGGCGGTGCCTTGCGGCGTCGCCTCGATCAATTCGCGCCAGGATTTGCCGTAGTCGAAAGCGAGGAATAGGCCGTTCCACGGCAGCGCGGCAATGGTGTGTGCGAGATCTCTCGCGGCAAGCGGAGCATCGATTCGGTAGCCCTCGGGCGCGTCAGACGGCAATGTAAAGGTAGGGCGAGGCGTCTTTCTCGATGACCTCGGGACCGCGAGCCCGTCGAAACGGTCCGCCGAGCCGTCGGTGGCTCCAGCGTTGTTCGCGGGCAGGGCTGCGCCGACCGGGCTGCAGGTACGACACGCATCGGTTGCCGGCGGCTCACCGGGGCCGGTTTGCCCTACCTGGCTCTCGAACAAGGAGGAATCGATTGGCCGCAATTCCTCCCGGAGCTGTGCGCCATCGTTCACGACATAGGTTTCCAGCCACGTGCCGCTCGAGGCAACGAAGCGGCGGAAGGGTTGTGCATCGAAGAGCTCGTTGGAAAACACGACACACCTGGCGCCCAGGTGGAGGGCCTCGTTCACGCCGATCGTGCGAACGGTCCCGAAAGGATGAGCGACGTCGCGCAGCACGCCGCCGGCGGGCTCGGCCCCGACCTCGACAAACGTGTAAGTTTTCAGGTCCTCATAGGGGAGCAACGTCGCGCAGGCGGCGCAAACGAGTTCGCCGAAGAGCGTGCCCAGAGCGGTCGAGGTATAGAAATCCGAACCGCGTTCCCGACCGATGCGCAAGCGATTGCGACGATAGTAGCCGAGCTCCGGATGGTACAACGCGGATGCAACGAAACGATCGAAGCGCACAGGTTCGCCAGGCTGCAGGCCGAGTTTGACCAGAGCGTCGGCTGAGAGCGGAGCGGGTGACGGATAGTCGGCCTCCATCCGCGTCAGCAGTTCTGGTATTTCCAGTTGCGCGACTTGCCTTGAGCCAGCCAGAGCATTGCGGTTTCCAAGCGGCGATTTCGCGTCTCCCCGGTTTTGGCCTCGGTGATCCATTCGACGTACTCTCGCCGATGACTGGGACTGAAAGCTTCGAAGGTTGCTCGCGCCTGCTTGTTCTTTTTGAGGGCGGCGGCGAGCTTGGGTGGCACCTTCACCGGCGGTTTGGGTGTGCGGACCGTTTTCTTGGCCAGGCCATTTCCCCCTTCGTCGGCCAATGCCACGGCTTTTCTGATGTAGCCGAGGATGGTCTTGTCGTCCGGAAGGTCGCCCGTGCTCGCGATGCGTCCGAAGTGTCCCATGGCCTCCTCGGCTTTGCCGCCATTGTCTCCAAAGATCAGTTGTCCCCGCCAAAAGCCAAACGCGCAGTGGGCTTTGAAGGCCGCCATGCTGCAAAGGATGCCCTTGTAATCGAAGTGGGGGGCACTCCACTTGATGGTCTCCACGACCTCGGGACAGCCTTGGTGCACCAGCTTCCGCAGATGAGTCAAAATGGGCTTCGCAAAATCAGCCGACTTGGCGATGTAGGCGTCAATCCGAGGATCCTTTTTTCCCATGCCGAGAGTTTTGAGGTTTTGACGCGGGCTGGGCAATCCTGAGGTGAAAAGAGCGGAGTGCGAGAAAGGTAGGGCGAAGCCTCCGGTTGAGCCGTCCTGTCCGGAAAATGTCACGCATCATTCAGTTTTGCCGCTCCAACAAGCGTTAGAACGCTTATGTTCGGCGACGACGTCTGCTTCGACGGCTCATCGAGGGCGGTTCGCTCTACCCCAATTTTTTAGTCGGTGGACATCAGCGATTTCAACTTCCGGCTAGAAGCCGTTTTACAATTGGCCGCGGATCGCTCAGAGTGTTCGTTCATGGTTAAACGGATCTTTACTGTCACGATCGGCGTGATGTTGGGGAGCTGCCTCGCGCTGGCGGTGACTCATGTCCTGTTTCGTGGCGGGGTGTTTTTTGGCGGCGAAGCGCTGCGCTCTGCCGGCTACACCCGGGAAGTGCTGGAGTTGGTCAATCAGCATTATGTCGATGGCAAACGGGTCGAATACCCGGCGCTGACAAAAGCCGCTTTGCGCGGCGTGCTGCAATCGCTCGACCCTCATTCCGAGTTCATGGAAGCGCGCGATTTCAAGGAGCTGGAGGAAGAGATGAGCAGCGAGTTCGGCGGAATTGGTGTTCAGCTCGAGCTGCGCGACAAGCGTATCATTGTGGTGGCGCCGATTGCGGACACTCCGGGGGACCGGGCCGGCATTCGGCGGGGGGATGAAATCGTGAAAGTGGACGGCGAACGCCTCGACAAGCCGTCGATGGACGACGTCATCGGCAAATTGCGCGGCAAACCGAAAACTCCGGTCAAACTGGGTTTCTATCGCCCGAGCACCAAGCAGGATTTCGAGGTCACCATCGTGCGCGAGTTGATCAAGACCGAGAGCGTGCGCGACGTGCGCGTCATCGATGGCGGTTTCGGCTATGTGCAGATCACGCAGTTCACCGAGCGCACGGGCGAGGAGTTCGTCAAGGCGCTGAACAAGCTCAACGAGCAACGCGTGCGGGGATTGATCCTCGATCTGCGCAATAATCCCGGAGGTTTGCTCGACGCGGCGGTGCAGGTGGCAGAACCGTTCTTTCGGAAAGGCGAGGTCATCGTCTATACCCAGGGACGGCGGCCGGAGGACCGGGACGACTACAAGGCGGAGTCCGACGACCCGCCCATGACGCTGCCGACCGTTGTACTGATCAATTCCGGCAGCGCGAGCGCATCGGAGATCGTCGCGGGCGCATTGAAGGACACGAATCGTGCGGTGATCGTGGGCGAGCGGTCGTTCGGCAAGGGTTCCGTCCAATCCATTTTCAAGCTGAAGAATGGCGAAGGCATGCGACTGACGACCGCGAAGTATTTTACGCCCAGCGGGGTCACCATCCATGAAAAAGGGGTGACGCCCAACGTCGAGATCGTGATGACACCGGAGGACGATCAAAACGTGCGGCTTCAACGCTCGCGCCGCGACGTGACCGATCCCCAGGCTTTCAAGGAACGCTTTGGCATCGAGCCCACGGAAGACCGGCAGCTCGCCGCTGGCATCGATGTCTTGCGCGGCATCGTTGTGCTCGAAGCGCGCGCGCCGCAGTCGGCGAAATCGGCGGCAGTCTTGCGTTGAGCGGCGGACTGACCTGTTGGTTCGCCGATGATCCTTGCCCTCGAATCCTCCTGCGACGAAACCGCCGTCGCCCTTTTCGATCCGGTGCGGGGTTTGGTCGGTGAATGGGTGACGAGCCAGATCGCCTTGCACGAACGGTATGGCGGCGTCGTGCCGGATCTGGCGACGCGGGAGCATCTGCAGACGGTGGGACCGCTGTTGAGTCTCGCGAGGCCGCATTGCGACAATTTTCGCGCGGTGACTCAGATCGCGGTGACGCATGGCCCCGGTTTGGCGGGATGCTTGGCGATTGGCGTGGCCGCGGCAAAGGCGGTCGCACTCGCACTGCGCGTGCCGCTTGCGGGCGTCAATCATCTCCGCGCGCATGCGTTTTCGCCCTTTATCGTGCTTCATGCCGACGCGGCCGGGTTGGGAGACACGGCTGCATTCGAAGCGAACTTTCGGGAAAAGCTGCCTCATCTCGGCCTCATTGTATCCGGCGGCAACACGCTTCTTTTTCGGATCGAAAAAACGCGGGAGATCGCGGTTATTTCCTCCACGCGTGACGATGCAGCGGGAGAGGCCCTCGACAAGGGCGCGAAGCTCCTCGGGTTGGGTTATCCAGGAGGACCGATTGTGGAGAAACTCGCCGCGGCGGGTAAGGCGGATGCATTTGATTTCCCTCGTGGGATCGGACCGCGCAACGAATTGGATTTCAGCTTTTCCGGATTGAAGACGAGTCTGCGTTACCTCCTTGAAAAAATGAGTCCGGCGGAAATCGAAGCTCGGAAGCCGGACCTCTGCTCCAGCTATCAGCAGGCGGTGGTCGACGCTCTCGTGCGCAAAACCGCCGCCGCGTTGGGGCAGCGGGAATACGCGAGCCTCGGACTTTCCGGCGGCGTCGCGAATAACCGCACGCTGCGAGCCGCCATGGAGCGCGTCGGCCAGCGCGCGCGTCTGCCCGTGTTGTGCGCCCAGCCTAAACACACCGGCGACAATGCGGGAATGATCGCGTTCGCCGCTTGGATTGGTCGAGGCGGAATCGAGGCTCGCGCCGGCCTCGGATTGGAGATTCAGCCGGGGGCTGTGCTGTGACGGGGGTAGGGTGAGGCCTGTGGACTCGCCGTCGTGTGCGGGAAGCGTAACCTGCAAACATCCGCACAGCGCTGGACGGCGTCAAAACGCTTGTTCTTACGCGGGGTCCTTCCCTTCGACGGGCGGTCCAAAGGCCCGCCCCTACCATGGGATCCGCTTGCAGAAGCTCTCCTAAGATAACGAATAAAAAGAAAGATGGCGGAGGGCCGCCCAGGCCAGTGCGCCACGGCCGGCGCGACAAACGGCGATTCCTTCACCCGACTCCCTTCGCTCTCTCCAATAATTCCTGCAGCCGTTCGAGGAGTTGTTCGGTCGTGAAGGGCTTCGGCAGGAAACCCACGAGCGGGTCATTGGCGACGTGTTTGCGGGCGTCGGCCTCGCTGTAGCCGCTCATGAGGAGCACCGGGAGCGTGTCGCTGAGAACTCGGAGTTCGCGCAGAGTGGCCGGACCGTCGAGTCCCGGCATCGTCAGATCGAGGAGGACTGCTTTGAATTTGGCGCCATGCGCCAGAGCTAGAGCAAGGGCCTCGTAGCCGTCCGAGGCCATGGCCACGGCGTAGCCCTGCCGTTCGAGAATGGAGCTTGCGATTTTTCGCACGCTCAATTCGTCGTCTACCACGAGCAAACTATTGCTCTCGCCCGGTGTGAGCACGTGGCGGGCGATGGGTTTGCCCGGTGCTTTCAACGTTTCCGAGCTTGTGCGCGGAAGCGCCATGCGGAAGGTTGAACCCTGTCCCAGTGTGCTATCGACGAAGAAGGCGCCGCGATGTGCGCGGACGATGCCAAGCACGGCCGCGAGTCCCAGGCCGCGGCCGGTGAATTTGGTGGTGAAAAACGGATCGAAGATGCGAGCCATAGTCTCGCCGCTCATGCCCGAGCCATTGTCGTTTACTTCGAGCAGCACATAATCGCCGGACGGAAGATCCTGACCGAGCCGGGCTTCGCGAAACGTTTCGCGCGAGAGGGTCTGGCGCGTGGTTGAGACACGGATACGACCGGGGGACGAAGCGAGGGCGTCGGACGCATTGATCACGAGATTCATCACGACCTGCCGGATCTGGGAGGCGTCGGCTTCGACCGGCAGCTGCTCGGGCGAGAGCGCGAATTCCAGTGTCGCATTCTTGCTGATCGAGAAACGCAACAACTGCACAGTGTCGTCGACGATTGCGTTGAGGTCGTGAGTTTCCAGCGAGAAGCGGCTTTTTCCCGCGTAGGCCAGCATCTGCCGGCACAAGTCGGCGGCACGGTGCGCGGCGGTTTCCACCTGGGACAGCGCTTCCGCGGTGCTGGCGGGGTCCTCCCGCGCGAGCGAGGCGTTGCCGATGATGACGGTGAGGAGATTGTTGAAATCGTGGGCGATGCCGCCGGCGAGGACGCCCAGGCTCTCTAGTTTTTGAGCCTCGAGCATTTTCAACTGTAGCTTCTGTCGCTCCTCGTCGGCCCGTTTTCGCGTGGTGATATCCTGGAGCGAGCCATAGAGCCGCGCCACTTTGTCTCCGCGTTTCTCGGCCCGGCCGATCGTGCGCACCCAGATCAGGCGGCTTTTGGCCGTGATCAGTTCGAGTTCCAATTCGAAGGGAGTGCCCAGGTTCGAGGCGCGTTCGAGCGCGGCTTGCAGCATGGGCAGGCTGCTCGGCGTGTAGAAATTCAGCGCTTCATCCAGGCTCGGCGGAGGACCGGTCGGCTCCAGGTCGTGCATCCGGAAAGTTTCGCTCGTCCAAAACAGCTTCCCGGCGCGCAGGTCGTATTCCCAGCCTCCGATTTCAGCGGCCTGCTGACTTTGGGCGAGAAGGGACTGGCTGCGCGCGAGCTGTTCCTCCGTGTGTTTACGGGCGGTGATGTCGGTGGCGGCGCCGGTGATCCGCAGCGCTTTCCCCATGTGATCGCGGGCGACCACCTTTCCCCGATCGAATATCCAGCGCCACGTACCGTCTTTGGCGCGAAGCCGATACTCGGCGCGTCCATGTCCCTGATGGACGATTTGCTGAGGTCCGCCATGATCGAACGGACCCCGATCGTCGGGGTGCAGAAAAGCCCTCAGCGCGTCAATTTGGGGCGGGATGTCTTCCGGTTTTACGCCGAGGATTTCGGCCCAGCGTTCGCTGCGTTCGACTCGTCCGCTCGTGACGTCCCAATCCCAAAAGGCGTCGAGACTTCCCTCGAGCGAAAGGGTAAGGCGCTCTTCGCTGCGTTTGAGGGCCTCCGTCTGTTTCTGCAGGTCCGCCACCAGGCGTCGCTGCCGCCAGAAAGCGAACCCAAGGACGAGAAGAACGAAGGTTGCCGGCAGCAGGTAAGGTTGGATGTCTTGCCAGCGCAGGCGCCGAGCCTCGATCGGTCCGAGCCACTTTTCGTACAACGCGTCGAAGGTGCCGTCTAGGCGCGTGCGGTGCAGGCCGAGATTCACCTGAGCGAGCAACGCGGCGTTGCCGTCCTGGACCGCCATGTGCATCACGTATGACAAATCGCTCAGTGCCAAGGGGGACGCTTCGATGTTTTTGAGTTTCTCGTCGCGAATCAGTTTTTGTCCGATCACCTTGATGCTGATCACGGCGTCGACCCGGCCCTGGCTGAGGAGGCGCAGCCCTTCTAGAAGGGAGTGGGTGAAAACAAAGTTGTCCGTCACGTTGCGCGAGCGGAGGTACGTGTGGGGCACGCTTTCGCGAACCACTGGAATTTGGAGCCCCTTCAAGTCGGACAACTGCTTGGGCGGCTTGCGGCCTTTTCTGACGAAGACCGCGGCGTCCAGTTTTACGTGAGGAATTGAATAGTCGAGAAACGCTTCGCGTTCGGGCAGGTAGGCCACGTTCGCCAGGACGTCGAGTTTTCCGGCCCGGAACTGCTCCATCACATCATGCCACGGAAGGGCTTTCAGTTCGACGGCAAACCCGCGGTCGCGCGCGACCGCTTCGATCAGATCGACCGCGAAGCCGACGGGCTTGCCATTGGAATCGAGTGAAGAGAAGAAGGTCGCGTTGTGTTCCAGTCCGACGCGCAGGGTGCGACGCGTTCCGGGGTCGACCGCCTCTTGTCCGCGCAAAACCAGTGACTGCGCACAGAGAAAAAGTCCCCACACCAACGTCGCTCGGAAGCAGAGGCGACAGAGAGCTGGTGGCGCACCCGGTGAAAGATGCGAGGAAGATGAAAAGGGCTGGGAACTCACTTTGGCAGCCCGTCGGTCGACAGGGCAGTGCAGGCCGAGTTCAGCGCAAAAGAGGGGTGGCGGGCAATCCCATCCGCGTAGGGCTCACTCCTCAGCGAGCGGCGGGAGTCACCCACGACGGCCGGTGTGGGACTGGATATAAGCGTGTGAGCGACAAGGCTGTACTGTAAAGTCAAACTCTGACTGTGCCGTCCGCCTCGATGTCGCGCGGCGGGCGCGGACCGGTTGAGCAGTGGGCCGAGCACATCGCTGTCTCGACCTCGATTTTGGCCGGGGCTGCGGGTTCGCGGCGAGCGCCGCGGACCCGCTGCTGGAGTTCAACCAGCACGATGCTGGTTGAACGGGATAGCTTATCGACCCTTCTTCTTGGGGCGACCGCCGTTGCGGCTGTAATCGACGATCTTTTGACCGCCGGTTTGCAACAGCTTCAGAGCTGCCGCGCGCAATTCGTCGGCATGATCGCCACTTGCTTTCGGGAGCAGTGAGGCCATCCGGATGATGGCCGACGCGATCATAGCATCGCGCAGGCCTGGAATGGGATCTGTATGCGGCCCGCGGGATCCAGTCAGCACGACCGGGATCGGGGGCACGATATTCCCGAGCGCGGCGCTGAATCCGGCGACGCTTTTTTCGGCTCCGCCGCTCACGCTCCGCTCTCCGGAGTCGCTCAGTCCGGCAAAGCCGTTGAGTTCGCCTGCGAACGAGGCAAACGAGTTTTCTACGCATTCGGGTGGGTAATCGTTTTCGGGCATATCGGTGTGTGTATTTGTGGTTGTAACTGCGCTTGGAGGTTACCAGGCGAGATGGAGGGAAGATAATTTTTCTTGGAGTTTGCGAATATTCCAGATCCTGACGGAGCAGTCTTCGCCCTGCGCCGCCAAAAAACGGCTGTCGGGAGAAAACTTTATACGGTATTTCTGGTTGCTGAGAATCCTTGATTCGAGAACGGCGACGATGCGATAGGATCCCGTTTGCAGCAGGAATATTTGGTCACCTACGCTCAGCGCCAACAGTTGTTTGTCCGGAGAAAATGCCGCTGTATTGACCAGCATCGGATTGATTTCGCCAGGTAGCGTGGGTCCGCGCGTCCAAGTGGCAGCGTCCCAAAGGATACATCCTCGATTTCCGATTGTGATCAAGAGGTCTCCATCCGGGCTTCCGAAAAGGATCGTGGCGGTGCCGCTAGCAAGTTCTGCGACCATCTTTAAAGGATTCTCGGTCCAAATCCTTGTGACGTCCTCCCCCTTTGTGGAATAGCTGGTGGCGATCCACTTTCTCTTTGGGTGAACCAGGACGTCCCATACTTCGCTCTGGTTCTTCAGTTCGAGCAACGGCTCCGTTGCGTGGGGAAGAATTCGTACACTCCGATGCTCGATTGAAGTCAGGCTCAGCGAACTGGCCGGACCAGCGCTGTTTGAGCCAAAAATATACCCCGCGCTCGTTTCCAGCTGCCGCACTAACGTAAGCTGGGGCGTTTTTCCCAATGAAAGGCTGTACTCGGCGGCCGGAGACGCCCGGCTTGCGATAAAAAGTACGCTTTGGTCCTGCCCAAACCGAACTGTCTTCTCTTTGGCATCGATCGGAAATGACTGAAGGTGGCGCCCACCGACCGCATTCCATATATCAATGCTGCGATAGCTGGCAGTCGCGAGAAGTGAGCCGTCAGGAGAGAAATCCAGACTGCTCACCAAAGTCGCGTAGTTGGGCGACTCGAAGGGTGCGGTGGCCTCCAGGATCTTGTCGCGGTCCGAGAGTTCCAGGACAATTGCATCGGTTACAAAATCCGTGCCGGAAAGGTGCCGGTCGTCGCGCGAAAACCTCATGGTCGGCTCCGATCCATAGCCCATCAGGGCGACGTGCTCCGAACGCGTGTGAAGATCCCAGAGCCGGATTGATTTGTCGCGCGAAGTCGATGCGAGCAGGTCGCCAGAGTGGTCGAAAAGAACCTGGGTTACGTCTTGGCGGTGACCGTTCAAAGAGTGGGCCGTGACTCCATTGTGGCTGTGAATCAAATGAATTGAGTATCCCTGCGTGCCGGCGGCGATCGTGCGTCCATGTGGACTCCAAGCGAGGCTCCGCGCCTGTGAATCCAGGGTGGTTCGCCATCTTAGGAGCGGATTTGGCTCCACTTCCCAGCATTCTAGCGCGGTGGTCGTATGGTCCGATAGAACCACGCTCTTTCCGTCCGGACTGAAGGTGAGCGCGCTTACCTGCAGTTTGGTCGGGATAGTCACTATAGACTTCCAGTCCTGCGTATCCACAATCGAGACACCTTCTGCCTGGGCGCTGAAGGCGAACCGGCTCTCGTCTGGCGAAAAGCCATAGTCGAATGTTCGCCAGTCCAGCCTCCCGGCGAGGGAGGCGGTCGGAAATGAGGCACGCAACGATCTCGTCGCCAGATCCCAAACAAGAAACGTGTCGTTGTCCGCGCGTCCTGCGATGAATTTTCGGCCGGCCCGACTGACCGATTGCAGCCCTTGTTTGGAGCCCGGCAACAAAAAGAGTCGTTTGCGCCCGGGGAATGTCATCGCCTCGACGTCCCCCGCGACGGTTGCGACGAAGACCCATTGAAGATCGTCGCTGAAGGAAAGCGGCTGTTTGCGGGGCGATTCTCGCACGGTTTGCTTCGCCGCGATCCGCAGATCCATGAGCGTCAGGGCGGAAATGGCTTCGTTCCGCAGCTCAAGAGTCGGTTGAATCTTTGCCGCCTGTGAGATCGCGTCCAGCGCGTCGAACCTCTGACGGGCTTGTCCGGTCAGCTGAGAGGCGCGCGATTGAGCGAGCCGCGACGCGTAGACTTCCTGCCGTTGAATCCGCAACGAGAGGGTCAATACGACCGTGCTGATCGCGAGCACGAGCACGACCGAGGCCATGAGCGATGCTGGCAGTGGATTTCGCTTGGCCCAGCGCCAGAGTTGTTCCGCGGCGTTGACGGGGCGGGCATTGATGGTGCGTCCCGCGAGCCAGTTTTCGATGTCGTCGGCGAAAGCGCCCGCGGTGGGATAACGCGCCGCGGGTTCGCGCTGCAGTGCTTTCAGACAGATCGTCTCCAAATCGCGCGGCACGTTGTTGACGAGCGAAGAGGGCCGAGCCGGCGTGTTTTCGGAGGCTTGGCGGAGCGTCTCGATGATCGATTGGCCGACGAAGGGGGGCCGCCCGGTGAGGAGTTCGTAAAGGATCGCGCCCAGGCTGTAGATGTCGACCGCGGTGGTGAGGCCCTTGGTGCCGGAGGCCTGCTCGGGCGCGATGTAGTGAGGCGTTCCCAGCACGGCCGCAGTGACGGTGAGGTTGCGGTCGTCCTCCAGCCATTTGGCCAAGCCGAAGTCGCAAACATAAGGTTCTCCGACCGAATCCAGCAAAATATTACCTGGCTTGAGGTCGCGGTGAAGAATGCCGCGTTCGTGCGCGTGATGAACGCCGCGCGCGACCTTCGCGAGCAGCGCTGCCGCCTCCCTCGGCCGCGACAGAAAATCGCCGAGGCGGTGGGCGAGGCTTCCGCCCGTCGTCAGCTTCATGCTGAAGAACGGAACCGTATTGTATTCGCCGACTTCGTGGATCGGCAGGACGTGCGGGTGATCGAGGCTCGTGACCGCGCGCACTTCCGCGCGAAAGCGCTGCACTAAATCGGGCACGGTCAGGTGCTGGGACTGCAGCACTTTGACCGCGACAATCCGCTCCGTGCTGAGATCGCGCGCGCGGTAGACTACGCCCATGCCGCCGCGACCGATCTCCTCGAGCAGATCGAAGTGCGAAAACTTGCGTGTCGTTTCGCGCAGCTCAACGACCTCGGTGTCTTCCCAAAAGGCGAGAGCATCTTCGCTCTCGTCGCCGTTTAAGGTGTTCGCCAGGAGGCAACCTGGGCACAACCCGTCCAGTTTATCCGAAGCAAAGACCAGTCCGCAGCGGTTGCACGTGCGCTCGACCTTCGTCATGGGGTGGGAGGGAACACCGCTGGGAAATCAACAATTACGAGGTGAAACCGCTTGAAAGTGCAGTGCGGAGCTGGGCAGAAGGGAACGCTAATCCAGGCTAATGATCACTAATCTCGGAAGTGCCGACCTGATTATCATGAGCGGAGATTAGCGAGGATCAGCGTTTTGGTTCAACGAGACCGGCGTCAACTGCGGGCGACCAGCGCGGCGCGGAGGTGGCGCATTTCCTCGTCGATCTGATCGGGCGAATCGACCGTTTTGGCCACCTCGCGGCGCAAATGCAGCCGGAAATCGTGCCGAAGACGGTGGACGCCGGTGCGCACGGCGCCGGCGCTCAAGCCAAGCTTCGCGGCGGTCTGCTCGTAGGCTCCGGCGGGTTGATCGCCCAGCAAATAGGGCTTCAGCGCTTGGAAGATGTCGTTCTTGCCGCGCTTCTTGAAATCCTCTTCCAGGTGCGTGATGGCGACTTCGACTGCGGCCACGGCCCATTCGCGTTCGAATACCGCTTCTGCCGGCTGTTTGGGCGTGCCGCTGTTGGTGAACTTGATTTCCGCGTCGTCGTCGTCCAGGGACACAAAATGCATGCCGCCGCCGCGCTTCTGCGCATTTTCGCGGGTATGTTCGCTGGCCATGTGGTTTTGGAGGGACGCCAGCAGATAGCTGCGGAATTTCCCCTTGTGCGGGTCTACACGGGAGAGCGATTTGCTTTCGATCAGGCTGAGAAAAAAGCCCTGAATCAGATCCTGTGCACGGTGATGATCATAGCCACGGCGGCGAGCGAAAGAGTAGAGCGGTTGCCAATACGTTTTGCAAAGCTCCGCCAGGGCGTTGCGCGCGCCAGGCGCCTGGGTTTGGGCCGAGGCGAGAACCACACTCCAACGCGTGGGTTCAAACCACGCGGGGGTAGAGGTGGCGGCGGGAGGCGGATTGTTTTCCACGCGTACAACTTTGGAAGGTTGGCGGTCCAATGTCGATAAACGACTTGGGCGATGCGTGGGGGAGGCGGCCGAGGGCGGCGGGAAGTCGGCCAGGCAGGAAACAGTAGCGACAGCGGACATGTTGGGACGGGCTAAGGTAATCGGGACGGAGCGGGGAAGCGCAGCCGGGAGGGGCGGATACGCGGAGACGGCAGGCGAGCGGGTCGGCGCCTACACGCAGGGTAGCCCGAGTCGTGGAGAACGAGGCATGGCGTGCGAACGAGACTGCGATGACGTGCGTGGAGGTTGCGCCCGCCTTCGAAACGATACAGGATCGTAACGAAAGCGGGCGGTTCGGAAACGTCCGAGTTCCTTGGCCAACGATACGCTGCATCGCCACGGGTAAGCGGGCAATGCATCGAGCCGCGGGAAATGGACGTGATTTCCACACATTGCCCATGAATACGAATTCGCCGCCGCCGTGTTACAGGTTTTCTGGCACGATGGAAACGCGTCCATGCAAACGACTAACACCACGTGGTGGCCCGGGGTGAAAAGCTTTTGAGCGGGGAGTTGCTGAGAGCGGAAATCCAGAGCTGAGCGCTAGCCTCTCAAGGCGCCGAGTTGGCCTCGTTTGTCTTGTCATCCCCGAGCGAAGCGAAGGATCCCCGTTCGATCGTGCCGACGCAGTCTAGCTGGATCCTTCGCTTCGCTCGAGGATGACACTCCTTCTTTCGATCCCGGGAGCTACAATTTCTAAGACGCCTAGCCTTACGTGCCTGATCGGGCACCGCGGCGATCCGGAAAGGTGAGCTCGGCGATGCCGGATTTGTCGAGGTCACCGAGGCCCGACGCGACCATCCGCTCGTATTGTTCCCGGGTAGCCTGGGCGAGAGGCAGAGAAAGTTTACAAGCCAGGGCGAGTTCGTGCGCGATACGCGAATCTTTCGCCGCGTGGGCGGCGGAGAAAAAACAGGCATGGTCCCGATTCTGCATGTCCTCTCCGTCGGTTTTTAGCACCTGAGACGCTGCTCCGGTCTGCGAAAAGACTTCGCGCAGGACGGTGAGATCCAACCCGAGAGCCCGACCCAGGCCGAGCCCTTCCGCCAGCGCCGCCGTGTTGATGTTCATTACCATATTGACGAGCGCTTTCACCTCGGCCGCGCGCCCAGCCGGTCCGATATAGCGCAACGCCGAACTCAGTACAGCGAGGACAGGGCGCACGGATTCGAAAACGCGCTCGTCGCCGCCGCACATGAGATAAAGCGTGCCATTTCGCGCCTGCGGAATGCTGGAGGCCATGCAGGCTTCGAGCGTTTCGGCGCCGGCTTTGCGCGCGCGACGCTCGATCTCGATATGAACACTCGGACCGACCGTCGCGCAATTGATGAAAATCTTGCCCGCCGCGCCGTCGAGCAGCGAATCCGCCGCGCCATTTTCTGAAAAAACTGCGAATTGCGCAGCATCGTCGGTCACGACAGTGAAAACAATGTCGGACAGCGCGGTGACTTCGGCCAGCGTTGAGACGGCCGCGGCGCCGAGTTCGGCCGCGACCGCTTGGGCCGTGGCCTGATTGAGATCGTACACCGCAACCAGCGCGTAGTCTTTATCCCGAAGGCGGCGCGCCATATTGGCGCCCATGCGTCCGAGGCCAACGAAGCCAATCCGCGGTTTCATAAGTCTTGAGGAGTTGGGAACGGAAGCGCTGCTCTTCGCTCACTGCGGTTTGTCGGGATCCGCTCGGGTTTGAAGAAGCGCCCTCTCGCGAAATAACGTTCCGGTCTAAAGGGATCTATCACCGCACGAAGAACGGGTTGTTTTTACGCTCTTGCGCGACGGTGGTCAGCGGGCCATGGCCGCAGGCGAGGACCGTGTCCGCAGGCAAGGTCAGGATTTTTTTGAAGTTATTGTCGCGCGCCGTTTCATACAGTTCCTGAGAGGCGCCACCCATGGAGGAGGCGAAAAGCGAGTCGCCGACGATGGCCAGGGGATAGGACAGTCCTGTTATATAGAAGGTAGTCCCGCCGGGGGAGTGCCCGAATGTCGCCAGCGTTTTGATGGCCAGACCTCCGAGATGGAAAAAAGCATTTTCGGCAAACGACTTCGCGCCCGCGAGGTTCACCGGCTCGCGTTCGGAAGCCCATACCTCCGCCTTCGTCTCCGTCGCCAGGCGCGGCAGGTCCGCGATGTGGTCCTCGTGCGTATGTGTGAGGAAAATATAACGGAGTCGTAATTGCTCGGATTTGATCAGATCGAGCATGGGCTCGCAGGTGCTGCCGGTGTCGAAGGCCGCGGCGAGTTTCGAGCGAGGATCCCAGACGACGTAGCTGTTCACCGTCATGTCGCCGAAAACGGTGTTGAAGACGCCGAAGCCCGCATTAAAGACCGGGTGGGTGGGATACCAGCGTTTTTCAGCCAGCTGAACGACGGCATCCCGGTTGAGCTTCAGATGTGTCGCCGCGCGCCGGGCTACCGCTTCGTTGAACGTACCCGACTTCACGGCGCGCAGGTCTTCAACCGAGATTTCGGCCCGCCGCGCTAGTTCTTCATCTGAAAGGCCAAACCCTCGCTGGGCCTTATTGATGACGTCTTCGTAGTTGTCCTCGAGAGGGATGCGGGCCATGTCGGGGCAATAGAGCCCGGCTCCGCGCTCGGCGCAAGCCTCGCGCGGAGAGAGTTTGGTGTTTCGAGTTTGGAGTTCGGAAACCGATCCCTGGGATTCTTTTAACGCTGTTCTCGTGCTATTGGTTGATCGGTCACGCCAAACTCTGAACTCCAAACCCGCGCGCTCGCCGCCCGGGCAAAATAAGATCTGCGCGCGCGTTGCTCCTTGCCACCGGAGGCATCCGGACGCTTAGCTAGACGCTTCTCATGAGCAAATCCGATTACCTTTCCTCCCTGTTTTCACTCACGGGCAAAGTCGCAGTCGTCATTGGCGGCACGGGCGAACTTTGCGGCGCCATGGCCCAAGGCATGGCCAGCGCAGGGGCGGAAGTTGTTCTGGTTGGGCGCAATGAAGAGAAGGCCAAAGCTCGCCTGGACAAGATTGCCGCGGCTGGCGGGAAGGCTTACTTCCTCTCGGCGGAGGCCAGCAGCAAAGCGGAATTGCAGGGGCTTCTGGATACGGTGCTGAAGCGCTCCGGCCGCGTCGACATCGTGGTCAACGGCGCCGGGGTCAATTCGCCCACACCCTACCTGGACATTCAGGAAGACGAATTCGACCGCATTGTACGGATCAATCTGAAGGGCGTTTTTCTCGGCTGTCAGGTCTTCGGCAAATACCTGGTCGACCGCGGCGAAGGCGGCTCCATCATCAATCTCGGCTCCATGTCCGGCGTGGTGCCGCTATCCCGGGTGTTCACCTACTCGGCCACGAAAGCGGCGGTCCATAATCTTTCGAAGAATCTCGCGCGCGAGTGGGCGCCAAAACGCGTTCGGGTGAACACGCTGGTTCCCGGTTTCTTTCCCGCCGAACAGAACCGCAAGGTCCTGACCCCCGATCGCGTCGCGAGCATCATGGGTCATACCCCGATGAAACGTTTTGGCGAAGCAAACGAATTGGTGGGAGCGACCCTCCTTCTCGCGAGCGATGGCGCCGGGAGTTTTATCACCGGATCTGAAATCATCGTCGACGGCGGTTATCATGCCATGACGATTTGATCCGCTTCCGCGAAGTTTCTCATTGTTGCATCGGGCGGCCTCCGCGCCGCCCTTTTTATTTGTACAAAAATCGACCTGGACGGGTGGTGTTGAGCTAAACCCCCGTCGTGTCTATTGTACTTTGGAGGCGCTATAGTGCGTCCACACTTTCTGTGGATATGATGGCTATTGTGTTGGTGGATAACGCGTGGCGTGAGGGAGATTGGATGCCCGAGAAGCGGCCCCAGCAGGCATTGCCGGGAGGATGGCAGTTATACTGTCAAGTAGTGACGCCGACATTACCGCTATATGCGTACGCATAACGGTTCATAGTATCCTCTTGCCTCTACTATCTGGGCGCCGTCTGATCGGTATCGTATGGTTACCGAAGTCATTAAAGAATTGAAGGCAGCGAAAGCTAAAGTGGAAGCACTCGAGCAATCGCTTTTAAAAGAACGCAAGCAGAAGCTGGCATCGTTGCCGGCCGAGCTCGGTTTCGACACCGTGGCTGCGTTCATCGATGCGGTGCGCGAAGCTGTCGGCGGACGCCGCGGCCGGCCGCCGAAGGGCGAGGGCGGCTCGTCTGCTGCGGGCCGCAAAGGCCGCCGCCGTCGCGCGAAGATCACGGCTGAAACGAAGAGCAGCGTGAAGGCCGCGGTGAACGCCGGAAAAACCGGCGCGCAGATCGCGAAGGAACTCGGCATCTCCGTGCCCAGCGTGCAGAACATCAAAAAGGAGCTGGGCTTGGTCAAGGCGCGCAAGAAGTAAGCCGACATCCGATTCTATTGAGCAAACCTCCGGGCTTCCCGGAGGTTTTTTTTCGTCCTTGCGCCCGTGCCCACATCCATACGCTGGCAGAACCGATGCTGGGTTTTATCCAAGCTAACACCAATGGACGTCTTCACGCGGCCGACGAGCCGTCTATTTCGCCGTTGAACCGCGGCTTTCTCTACGGGGATGCAATCTATGAAGTGTGGCGCACGTACGACGGAGTGATGTTTGCCTGGGAGGAGCACTGGCGCCGCTTGGAACGCTCGGCCGCCGCGCTGTTTCTCGCGCTGCCTTTCGAAGCGGGGCGCATTCTGGCTGAAATCAAGCGGACAGTGGATGCGTTCCGGGCCCGCAGCTCGAACGCGATCGATTTGTATATTCGCCTGCAGATAACCCGAGGTGCAGGGGCGATCGGCCTGGACACCGCACTGGCTGACGCGACTGACTTCGTTCTTCTGGTACAGGAAAACCGGCCGCACGCCGAAGAAAAACTTCGAAGCGGCCTGACGCTCTCGATTGCGCGGCAGCTCCATCGCAATTCGCCGCTCGCCCTGAATCCGGCGTGGAAGACGGGAAATTACCTGAACAATATTCTCTGTCTGCGGGAGGCTCGTCTCCGCGGGGCCGATGAAGTGATCATTACCAACCTGGGCGGTGAGCTGACCGAAGCGGCTGTGAGTAATATTGGTTTCGTCCGAGAGGGCGCCGTGATCACCCCGCCCATGGCCGCCGGAATACTCGGGGGGATTACGCGACAATTATTGCTGTCCGATGTGGCGCGCGCCGCGGGTGTTCGAATTGAGGAAAGAACTGTGCGGATGGAAGATCTCCCCAAATGCCAGGAATGTTTTTTACTCTCCACCACCAAGGACATCACGCCTGTGGGCGCGATCGATGACCACCGGTTTCGGGTGGGAGACGATTCCGTCACGATGCGACTCAAACGGGCTTTCGCGAATTATGTCGGCGATTACGCCAAGAAGCACCCGGAGCTCAGGCTTTTTTAGTCTCGCACGGTCGGTCGTCGGACGCGAGCTCAGCAAGCTGCGCGCGGCGACACTCACGGCGCCCTGATTCGCTCCGATCGGGGTTCTTCGATCTGTTCAGTAGCGCGGGAGGGTCGGGTCGATTTCGATCGACCAAGCGTCGATGCCGCCGGCGACGTTGGAGACGTTGGTAAATCCGCGGGCGCGCAGAAATTGCGTGACGCGCAAGCTTCGACCGCCGTGGTGGCAATAAATCAAGAGGTGGCAGTCCCGACTCAGCTGGTCTACATGCTCCGGAATCTTCTGCATGGGGATATGAACTCCTCCCGCGATCTGGCTGAGCTGAACCTCGAAAGCCTCACGGACGTCAACGAGACGGGTCGTCTGTGGTGTGGCGTCGAGGAGGCGTTTGGCCTCCCGGACGGAAATCTCCAAAGGATACGATTCGGATGTCATCGGGCGAGTTCACTTAGAAAAGCTCTGAAAAACGGTTTGAGAGCAGGGGCGAGGCCGCCCCTCGACAGGCTCGGGGCCTTGAGCGAATTCGAAACGGTGGACTCGCCGTCGTGTGCAGGCAACGTAGCATGCAACCATCTGTGCACCGCTGGACCGCGTCAAACCGCATGTTCTTAAGCGGTGTTCCATTCTTCGACGGCGGTCCAGAGGCCCGCCCCCAACCTTGCGGTCCGTTTTTCCGAGGCTCCTTAGGGATTAGGAGTCTGGCAGTTGACTGCAATAGAGGGGGATGCCTTCCGTGGCTTTGCAGTCAGGTCTCGGTAACATGTTGGCCCGCCTGAGGCCGCGCCCATAAATCGGTTCTTCCGGCCAGAATTGGAAATTGCTTGCGAAGATCGGTTGACCCAAGCTTTTGGGTTCTATGCCGCAGCACTTTGTCGTGATCATCGCCGGTGGAAAAGGTGAGCGTTTCTGGCCCCAAAGCCGGGCCCGTCGCCCGAAACATCTCCTGCCCATCGTGGGGGACAAGCCAATGTTGGTGCAAACACTCGAGAGGGTGCGCGCGTTGGTTCCGCCGAAAAATACATTCATCATCACGAGCGCGGTTCAAGCCAGGGCCGTGCGGGAGGTTTGTTCGAAGCTCCCGGCGGAAAACATCGTGGCTGAGCCGATGGGCCGCGATACCGCGCCGGCCGTGGGATTGGCGGCCGCCTTGGTGGGGGCGAGAGATCCCAAAGGCATTTTCGCCGTGTTGCCCGCCGACCATGTCATCCACGACAGCGAGGCGTACCAGCGGGACCTGCGCGCCGCGTTCGCGGCGGCGAGTTCCGGCGACGTGATGGTCACGATCGGAATCGAGCCGACCGAACCCGCGATCGGTTTTGGCTATATTCAGCGCGGCGAACTTTGGAAGAAATTCGAGCGGAGGCCCGTGTATCGTGTGAAGCGTTTTGTCGAAAAACCCGCGCTGGAGGTGGCTCAAGGTTATTTGGCCTCGGGCGACTACGTATGGAACGGCGGAATGTTCGTCTGGAGCGTTCCGGTGGTCGAGGCCGCGCTGTCGCGTCACGCTCCCGAACTCGACGCGGGACTCGCCCCGATCCGGGCGGCCTTGGCCAAAAAGAAGCCGTTGGCGGCGATTCTCAAGAAAGTCTATCCGAGCTTGAGCAAAATTTCCGTCGACTACGCATTGCTCGAAAAAGCGGACAACGTCGTGGTCGTGCCCTCCTCCTTCGATTGGGATGATGTAGGGGCGTGGCCGGCGGTGCCGAAGCACTATCAAAAGGATGCGGGCGGAAATGTGATGCGGGGCCGGGTGGTCGTGGAGGCGGCTCGCAACAACATCATTTTCTCGGAGGGCGATCATCTCACCGCGGTGCTCGGGGCCGACGACTTGATCGTCGTGCACACGCCCGATGCCACTCTCGTCGCCCCCAAAGCGAAGGCGCAGGAAATCAAGCAACTCCTCAAGCGGGTGGAAGCCCTCAAGGACGGAGCCCGCTACCTTTAGCTGCTGCATGTGTCCATGCGGTGTCTTGGCATTGATTACGGCGCGAGACGGATCGGCCTCAGCTACGGGGACGAACTCGGGGTAGCCACTCCGCTGCCCGCGCTCAATCAGCCAGAGCCGCAGCAACGATGGAGTGCACTCGCGGCGCTGCTGCGGGCCCGCCGTATCACTGACATCGTGGTGGGTTTCCCGGTCAATATGGACGAAACGATCGGCCCCAAAGCGAAGGAAGTGGAAACGTTTGCGGCCAGACTTCGCACGGAATTCGGCTTGCCCGTGCATCTGATCGACGAGCGACTCACGTCTTACGAGGCGGAATCCACGATTCCGAAAAACAAGCGGCGCGAGGTGAGGTCCAGCGGGTTGATCGACTCGCGGGCGGCGACGCTGATACTGCAGGATTATTTGAATCAGCACATCGCGCAGCCGGAAGACGATTCACCGGGCGAAGGTGAGAAAGGGAGCGAGGAATCGTGAAGGAGCCCACCCTGGCGAGCGCGACGCAGCGGTGGAAGTGCGTCTGCGCCTACGATGGCGGAGCATTTTCCGGCTGGCAGAGCCAGCCGGGCGGGAAGGCCGTCCAAGACGTCATCGAGGCCCACCTCGCGAAAATCTTCGGATCTCTCCGGCGCGTGCACGGCAGCGGCCGGACCGATGCGGGGGTGCATGCGCTTGGTCAGATTTTCCACTTTGATGGAGAGTGGCGCCATGGCCCTGAAAAGCTGAAAGCCGCGATGCGGAACGGTCTCCCGGCGACGATTCAGATCAAATCGGTGCGGCAGACAGCCCCGAACTTTCATGCGCGGTTCGACGCCACCGGAAAGCGGTACACCTATCATCTTTTCCTCGGCGATGCCGATCCTTTCACTCGTCCTTACGCTTGGGCGATCAAGAGGCCGCTCGATGTGGGAGCAATGCGGATCGCCACGGCCATACTGAAGGGGAAACACGATTTTCGCGCGTTCACGGCGCTGAATGGCCCCGCGAAGGAAGACACGGTGCGCGATCTGCGCCGCTTCGATCTGGTGAAACGCGGACGGCGTGTGACCGTGACAGCGGAGGCGGACGGATTTCTGTACAAAATGGTCCGCAGTTTGGTCGGTGGGGTCGTTTCGGTCGGTGAAGGAAAGCTCACGCTGGGACAGCTGCGCGAGATATTGACGACCGGACAGCGCACTCCCGCAGTGCAGACCGCGCCGCCGCAAGGCCTGTTCCTGGTGAAGGTTTTCTACGGATGAAATTTGCCGATCGCTTCGCTTCGGTCGGCCGCGGAATCGTGGATCTTGTATTTCCGCGTGTCTGCGTGCCCTGCGGCGGCTTGGTTGAGCAAAGCGGCTTTCGGCACCTCTGCGCCCGGTGCGCGGGCGGCCTGGATTTTGTTGGGGATTCGCCTGCCTGCACGATCTGCGGCCACCCGTTCTACGGGGAAATGGCGGGGGAACGCATGTGCCCGCATTGCGAAGGGCTCGCTCCCGCGTTTCGCACCGGAAGGACGGCAGTGTTGTTGAAAGGGCCGGCCCGCGTCCTCATGCACGAGCTGAAATACCGGCGCGGCCTCTATGTGCTGAAGGACGTCGACGAGGTGTTTCGGCGCTGTCCGCGTTTAGTTAACTTCGTTCGCGGGGCCGTAGTGGTGCCAGTCCCCCTGCATCCACGCAAAGCTCGCCAACGAGGTTACAACCAGAGCGCGCTCCTCGCGGAGTCCCTTGCGCGTGTGGCTGGGGGCGCCACGCGAGTGAAGGAGTTGCTGCGACGCGAGGTGGATACGGAGTCCCAGACCGGATTCGATCGCCGAAGCCGCCGGGCCAACCTGAAAAATGCCTTTGCACTCTTGCCAGGGGTGGACATAACACTTGGTCAACATTACATACTCGTTGATGACGTCTTCACTACCGGGTCTACGCTTAACAGCTGTGCTGGCGTGCTGCGGCGCGCCGGTTGCCTAAACCTCGACGTCGTCACATTCGGTCACGGTTAAACCCTGCCATGTCGTTGTTCAGCAAGCCGAAGTACTCGACCGTTGTCGTCAAAAAGAAAGACATTCCAAAGGGATTGTGGACCAAGTGTCCCATCTCGGGAGAAATCGTCTTCAACAAGGAGCTGGAGGACAACCAGATGGTGGTCCCAAAGTCGGGCTATCACTTCCGAATCAGTTCTCGCGCCCGTATCCAGACCCTTTTTGACGAAGGCACGTTTATCGAGGCCGATGCCAAGTTGCGTTCCAGTGATCCTCTTAAGTTTGTCGATTCGGCGCCGTATCCGGATCGCATCAAGAAATACGAGAAAGAAAGCGGGTTGTCGGAGGCCGTGGTCTGCGGCACCGGTAAGATCCATGAAATCGAGGTGTCGGTCGCGGTAATGGACTTTCGTTTCTGCGGTGGAGCCATGGGCTCCGCGGTAGGCGAAAAGATCACCCGCGCAATTGAAGCAGCTTTGGCAAAACAGATCCCCTGCATCATCTTCAGCGCCTCGGGCGGCGCGCGCATGCAGGAAGGCATATTCTCGCTGATGCAGATGGCGAAGACCAGCGCGGCGCTGGGACGGCTCAGTGCAGCGGGTCTGCCGTTCATTTCGGTGCTGACCGATCCCACCATGGGGGGGGTGACGGCCAGCTTTGCGACCTTGGGCGATATTATTCTTGCCGAACCGGGCGCCTTGATCGGTTTCGCCGGAGCCCGAGTGATCAAAGAGACGACGAAGCAGGCGTTGCCTCCAGGCTTTCAAAGCGCCGAGTTTTTGCTCCAGCACGGCTTGATCGATCAGATCGTGAGCCGACTGGAGATGCGCGACCGGCTGCGCGATCTCCTTTCCGCTTTGCACACGAAGAAAAAACCGGTCGCGATGGCGACGGCTTGAGTGGGGCTTGCGGACCAAAGCCTCAAAGTGGATCGTAAGGTAGGGCGAGGGCGTTTCGCCGAGCCGTCGGCACGTTTCTCGCGTCAAACAGACGGCGTTGCGGCGCAGTACAGGCGTGGGTTGCAATGCATGCAAAGTCGAGACCAGCCAGGGCTCACCGGGGACGGTTCGCCCTACCGCTTCCGGTTCTCGTCGTTTTCCACCGTCCCCTAGGAGAAAGATCCGAATCCGGGTCTCAAAGATTGAACTGCCCGGCGGGTGAGATATCCGATTTAGCCTGCTGTCTCATCATGGACCGGTTCGCCAATTACGCTGCAACGCAGGATTACCTTTTCAGCCTGAAGGCGAAAGGTGTTCGGTACGGTATTGACCGGATGAATCTGTGGCTGGCGCAAATCGGTCATCCCGAAGCGGCGGTCCCCTGTATCCATGTGACGGGCACCAACGGCAAGGGCTCGACCGCCGCCATGCTCGAGGCAATGCTTCGTGCCGCCGGGTGGAAAACCGGTCTTTATACTTCGCCTCATCTCGTCAGGCTAGGCGAGCGGGTGCAGGTGGATCGGGTTCCGCTTTCCGAGCGGGAGATTATGGCTTACGCGCAGGAGCTGAAGCCAATCGCCGAGGAGGCGAGCCGGACTTCCCCGGACGACCACCCCAGCTTTTTCGAGTTCATGACCGCGATGGCCTTTCTCCAGTTCGCGCGCAAGAAATGCGACATCAGCATCATCGAGGTCGGCCTCGGTGGGCGGCTCGACGCCACGAATGTGGTGCAGCCGGAAGTGTCCGTGATCACCTCGATCGGACTCGACCATTGCGATCTGCTCGGTGACACGATCGAAAAAATTGCCTACGAAAAGGCGGGGATCATCAAGCCGGGCCGACCTGTCGTGGTGGGGCGGGTTCCTCCGGCTGCGGAGGCTGAGATCAGGCGCGTGGCGGAACAAAAAGCTTCGCCTGTCTGGAGTACAAGGGACTCCTTTGGCTCGAGACTGGACGCTTATCCGCGGTCCGCCCTGGAAGGCGACTACCAACGATGGAACGCCGGCACGGCAGCGTTGACCGCCCGGGTGCTCGAGCCACGCTGGAGGCTGACAGATGACATCGTGAGCTGCGGTCTCCAGTCGGTTCAATGGCCGGGCCGCTGGCAACGGATGAATCTGAGCGGTCGTGAAGTCATCCTTGATTCCTCGCATAACCCGGAAGGCGCGGCGATGCTCGACATTCAATTGACGCGCTTGAGGGCGGAGACAGGCAAGGCGCCGATAGTGGTGGTGGGAGCGCTCGGTTTGAACCGTGCCCGCGCCTTGCTCGAGGTCGTGAGCCGGCACGCCAAGGCGATTCATTTTGTCCGTCCGGATCAATCGCGAGCATGCAGTTTCGAAGAGTTGGAAGCGGTCGTGCCCCTTGCGGAGACAAAGCGTACTGCCCGCGCGCGCGTAGAGGACTTATTTCCAACCCCCCAGTCGTGCGCGATTGGAGAAGCGGGGGACTGCGTCATCGTGACTGGTTCAATCTACCTGATTGGGGAAGTGCTTGCGCGAATCGAACCTGAGCGCGGAGCGGGCGAGGGGCGCCTGCAGGACTTTTAGGAGGTGTGGGGGTGGAATCCGCACGTGCGGATTGCCTCTGCTGCGGTATTGCCCGGTATCGACGCCGTTAGCCGGCCGGAACGGCGGGCTCCACCTTTTGCTTGGATGGCTTTGGGCGAGTTCCGAACAGACCTAAACCTTCACCAAATCGGCGGTCTGCGGCACGTCCTTGATGATCTGCGACGGATCGGGTCCCACTCCGAGGTAACGTAGATTGGGCAGGGCCGCCGGCCAGGTCTCCCCGTGATAGGCCACGTTGAGAATGGAGCGCATCATCGCGCCCACATAGCGCTGCGCGTTGCGCGGCAGGTCCGAGAAACGGCGCACTTTCGAGATATCTTCGGACCAGCCGGGGTGGTTTTCGTAAACGGGTCGGAGCGTCTTGCGCAGCGCGTCGTTGCGAGGCACATGATGGAAGCGGCGACCGCTGGCATCCTGATAGGCAGTGCAGATCTGCAACTCTCCGGTCCAATCGCCGCTGTACGTGAGCGCATCGGCTTTGTTGATCATGAGGTCCTGAAAGCCGCCATACCGCAGCGCATCCCCTTTTTCGACCGC
>CAZJLP010000071.1:0-24330 GCA_964546955.1 uncultured Opitutaceae bacterium
CGTATCGCCGTTTTGGAGACAGGCCGCAAGTACCGCCTCCACGTCAAACCGCGTTCGACCAGCAAGGCCATCAACGCCACGATTCACGCCCAGGTGAAAATCACCGGCGCGGCCCCGCGCGACCTGTCCGTCGAAGCCAGCATCTCGGCCGAATAGTGCCCTCCGCAATAAGGTTCGCGTCACTGGCCCCCCCCGGCCGCCCTGTTGTCGGTGATAACGCGCCTCTCCCGGACCTGTATCCTCGCGCCAAAATACTTTGCGAAAGGGAGGCAACAAATCCCTCTCTTACTTTTGATGTAAAGACATTTATGCATTTTGTCGCCCTATCATTAAATTATCTTGACTAACTTAAGTTAAATACAAAAGTAACAGCGTACAAGCGGACAACTTCCGCTGGCCGACCAGGCAACTGGAGGAGATCGAGCCACTCGTTCCTTCCGTTCACACCCAAGGCCATTCCTTCCGAGTTCGACGCCAGCACGGCGAGAGCTCGCAGGCTGCGGCCCTCCTAAATCTCGCCTGCGCACGCAGTCTGCGCGGCCTCGAATCATGCCTGCTGTTCACCTCACGGATGCTTCGCTCTCCTCAAGCGCCCTTACCGCTTTTGCGGGGCCTCTCGATATTTGTTTAGCGCCCGCCGCGCCTCCTTCGGAGGCCTCCGGCGAGGTGTTGCCAATCATTACAGCTTCAGTCGCGCTTCATCTTCTGATCGTGAGCTGGATGGGCGCCGGTATTCCTCTTCCCGTTTCGCGCCCCGCGCTCGCAACTGCGGATTCAACGACGGCGGCGATCGTGGACGTTGTCCAGCTTGAGGAGCAACCGACGCCGCTCGAGTCGGAGCCTGTTCCGCCTCAGCCGAACTCGGCGGTACCCGACCTGCCTCCCCCACCCGCCGCAACCGAGCTTCCCTCACTACCCCAGGTGCAGGCGATTGTGGCCGTACCCTCGACGATTCCGGTCGCCTTCGGGATCGAACCCAAGGGTCCGGTTCGCCTCGTTAGCGACGCGGCAAATGCCTCCGGCGGCGGGCTGGTCCGTCGACCGACCGAGCCAATCGCGCTCGATCTCGCGGGTGAGAGCAACTTGCTCCTGCCTCCCCTCTCCTATCCCTTGCGCGCGAAAAAGCAGCGGCTGACCGGTACCGTCCTGGTCCGATTCCGCACAGACCCTACCGGCCGTATCTTCGACGTGCGGGTTCACCAGAGCTCCGGCCATGCGCTGCTCGATCAGGCGGCGGAGGAAAACCTCCAGGCCGGGCGGTGGAAAGGCGCGCCTGGACTCTACGTGAAGGCCTTCGAATTCACGCTCAAATAAAATTCTGTATCTGCTTTTTACTTACATCTCATGCATCTCTCGCTCGCCAATATCCTCGTTGAGACCTTCCTGCATGGGGGGCTCATCATGTGGCCGCTGCTGATCCTCTCGCTCTTCGCGGTCGGAGTCGTCGGCGAACGCGCCTACTACTGGGCGTCATTTCGCCGACACCGGGATCAGTCGCGTCTCAGCCAAACCTATCAGGCGATCGCCCAAGGCGACCGCGACCAAGCCCTCAAGCTCGCCCACGGGACCCGCGACCCGCGCCTGAAAGTCGTCGCCTACGCGCTCGAGCACCCGGAGACGACCACCGAGATCGCCACCCAGGTCAGCACAACCGAGGAGCTGGGGCCCGCACAGCGCTTCCTCGGAGCGCTGGACACGACCATCACGCTGGCACCGCTGCTGGGCCTGCTCGGTACTGTCACCGGCATCATGCAGTCCTTTAAATTCGTCGGCGGAGATCAGGAGCTTGCGGCCGCAAAAGTCTCCGGAGGCATCGGCGAAGCGCTGATCGCCACGGCGGTGGGACTGGGCATCGCGATCTTCACGCTCATCCCCTTCAATCTCTTCGGAGCTAAGGCCGACAAGCTTGAGGCTGAGCTCGATACGGTCGGAAACAATCTGCTCCTGCTGAAGGAAAAAGCACGGCAGCGAGCCGACTCGGGTTACGCCTTCGCCGAGCAACGCGACTGACGCCTCCGCCATGCACGGTTCACGCAAAAAAGGCGCCCGCCGGAAAGCCCGGATCGAGATCGTTCCGCTGATCGACATCATGTTCTTTCTGCTGGCCTGCTTCATGATGGTCAGCCTGACCCTGGTTAACGCGAAGAGCGTCAAGGTCAGCCTGCCGACAGCGCAGACGGGAAATCCCGAAAACAAGCCCAACACGGTCGCGATCTCCGTCACCGCCGCCGGGGGCATCTTCCTCGACAAGCGCCCCGTCGGAAAGCACGAGCTCAAGACCGAGCTTACTCGCGAGCGGAGCCGTGACGCCTCCACCCGCGTGGTCATCTCGGGCGATGGCGATTCGCGCCACAGCAACATGATCGCCGTCCTCGACGGGGTCCGCTCCGCCGGCATCCAGCACATCGCCTTCCAGGTGCAGCCCGACGAGCAGCGGCCCTCGGCCACCCGCACTCCCTGATTTCCCTTCCTGAGCCATGCGCACGTTTTCGTTTCTCAACCTCTTCCTCCTTTTCCTCGTCGGCGGAACCTGCGTCGTCCAATGGACCCGTGAACGCGACTACGCCGTGCGGCTGGGAAGCCTGCAGTCGCTCTCCGATCGGCAGCAAGGGGAACTTCGCACCCAGGCGGACGAGCTCAAGCGCACGCAGGAAGATGTCGCGGGCTTCAAGCAGACTGTCGCCAACCTCAACGCCCAGTCGGAGGAGCAACAGTCTACGATCCGTCATCAAAAGGCCCGGGTGTTCGAACTCGAGAACGAGAGCACCCGGCTCAACCGGCAGCTCGAAACGTGGAGACACGCCGTCGAGGAACACAAGGCCGCCATCGGACAGCGCGACGAGAACATCAAAACCCTCCTCAGCCAACGCGAGCAGCTCGTGACCGCGCAGAACCAGGCCGCCCAGAAGGCCAACGAGGCCATCACCGCCTACAACGATCTCACGAAGAAGTACGAGGACGTCGTCACCCGCTACAACACGCTCGCCACCCAGTACAAGGCCGAGCGCGAAGCCGCCGCCGCGGCCGCGAAGTAACCTTTTTGTTCAGCGTTTTTCAGATGCACCGTCATCCCACCACCGCCACACCACTCCACTTCCTCGCCCGAGGACTCTCTTTCGCTGCCCTCGCCGGGGCCGTCTCCCTGTGCGCACAGGAAGCGAACCGCAACCCCGTGGCCCTCAGCAAGACCGTCGTCTCTGACGTCGCGATCACCGATGCACCGCCCAGCGTGCAGTTGTCGCAAGTCACGCTTTCGGAGATCTCCGGAGCCGTGAAGGTCGTGGACAACACGGCGATCGAACGCGGCAAAGTCGCTACGTCCGCCGACGTGCTCGCCTTCCAGCCCGGCGTCTTTGCCGCCCCACCCGCCGGCAGCGGCGACGGCATCAAAATCTCGATTCGCGGTTCCGCCATCGCGCGCGCCGCCGGAAACTTCTTTCGCTCCGGGACGCTCTTCACCTTCGACGGACTGCCCGTCACCGGACCGGGCGGCACGCCCTACGAGCTGTTCGAAACCTACGGGCTCAGTCACACGGAAGTCCTCCTCGGCGGAAACGCCTTTGACTACGGCGCCCTTCACCTGGGCGGCGCCATCAACTACGTGACGCGCACCGCCGCCACGGCCGCCCCTTTCGAGGTCCGCATCGACGTCGGCAGCTTCGGTTACCGGAAGTACCAGTTCGCCGCCAGCGGCAAGTCCGGCGCCGCCGATTACTTCGTCAGCGCGGCCGCCTTGAAAACAGACGGCTATCAGCCGAACGGTCATGGCCGGGCGGAGGGCTTCGCCGGAAACTTCGGCTACCGCCTGTCCGATCGCGCCAACACGCGTTTCTTCGTTCGGTACCGCACCACGGCCAACGAGAATCCGGGCACTCTTTCCCTGGTCCAGCTCCTCGCCAACTCGCGGCAGGCCAACCCCGACAATATCGTCGGCAAGGTGAACCGCGTGCAACCGGGCTCCACCTGGATTGGCAACCGCACGGACATCAAACTTGGCCGAGACGCCAGGCTCGAACTGGGCGCCGTCTTCCACGACGCACCGATCGACATCGCGCCGAACGTCTCGCCCGGCACCGCCACCAATCCGAATGCCGACCGCGACCGCAGCATCTGGAACTTCCGCGATCTCACCCTTCAGGCCAAGTTCAGCCTGCGGCACAGCCTGTTCGGGTTGACCAGCGACACGACGGTCGCGGGCGTCCTCAGCGAGGAGTTTTTCGCCGACGTGAATACATACGCCAACAATCCAAACGTGACCACGGGTCCACGCGCTTTTGGGCGGCTGCTTAAAACCGCGAACTATGATCGGTCCAACGACAGCTCACTGCGGCTTAGCAATCAGCTGGGGCTCACGAAACAGCTCTGGCTGAATTCCGGCGTCATACTCGCCTACATTCGGCGCGCCAGTGAGGTGACCTATTCCTACACCGGCGTCACCAGTGCCATCGATCGCCAGAATCTCTACCTGGCCCCGCGTATCGGCCTGCGCTACGATGTCTCGCCCGACCTCACCTTCTTCGCCAACGCCACCCGTTCGATCGAGGCTCCGAACTCCTGGCAGCCCAATCGCGGCGCCAACGGCGCGTTCTTCGATCACGACAACATCCAGGAGCAGAAGGCCATCGCCTACGAACTGGGCGGCCGCTTCGCCGCCGGGCCGCTTTCGGGCGGCGTGAGCGTATTCCAGTCCGACGTGGAAGACGAGCTGCTGGTCGTCCCTCTCATCCCGGGCAACCCGGGCGCGGGGAGTCGCACGTTCAACGGCAGCGACACGTACAAGCGCGGCCTCGAAGTGGGCCTGGACACGACGGTATGGACGTCCCAGGGCTGGTTCCGCCGCGCCGGCCAAGGCAATCCTTCGCGCCTCGTTTTCGGACAATCCTGGACCCTGAATGACTTCGGCTACGAGAACGACCCGACCTTCGGCAAGAACGAGCTTCCCGGCGTGCCGCGTCAGTACTATCAGGCGAAACTGGCTTTTGATCATACCAGCGGCTTCTACCTGTCGTTGTCCGCTCAATACGCCTCGTCGTACTACGCCGACTTCGCGAACACGCTCGAAGCGCCCGAGTACACGCTCTACGGGGCAGGCCTGGGATACACACACCCGAAGCGGGGCTGGCAGGTTTACCTCGATGTCCGAAACCTAACGGACGAGACCTTCGCTTCGAGCGCCAATCCGACCTTCCTTGCCGGCACCACGCAGGCCGCACGCGAAGCCAATCCGCTCTTCCAGTCCGGCGACGGCCTGTCCGTCACCGGCGGAATCACGCTCAAGTTCTGACCTGCCGAGATCCCATGATCGCCTCGCCGCTATCCCGTCTCCCCTTGGTTCTTCTCCCGGTTCTGGTGCTGGCGCTCAATGGCTGCCAGCGCCGCGATCCGGATGAGGCCGCGGCGAGCGCGACTGCGGAGGCCAATGAGGCCGGCTTCGTGCGGTACCCGGACGGCGACTACGTCAAGAACGGTACGGGCCGTCCGGGCGGCGTTCTTCGCCTGTCGACCCAAACGGACACCGCGATCCTGGACCCGCACGGGGTCTCCAACGTCTATATCCAGTGGTTCGGCCGGATGGTCTTCGACAATCTGGTCTATCTCGATCCCTCTGGCGTGCCCCAGCCGTGGCTGGCCACCTCGTGGACGATCTCACCGGACGGAAAGCTCTACACGTTTCGGCTGCGCGAGGGTGTGACCTTCAGCGACGGCTCACGATGGAACGCGGAAGCACTGAGACTGAACCTCGAGCACATGCGCGACCCCGCGACGCGCTCCCCGCTCGCGGCGCGCTACATCGCGCCGTACGTCGAGGGCCGCATCCTCGATGAGTACACGTTCGAGGCCCGGCTCAGCCATGCCTACACGCCGTTCCTTTCCGTTCTCGCCCAATCCTGGCTGGCGATCATCTCGCCCAAGCAGATTCGCGAGAACCCCCGCTCCATTGCCGCCGGGCCAATCGGTTCCGGCCCCTACATTCTCGAAAGTTATACGCGGCAACAGGGGCTCCGTCTGGTGCGTCGTCCAGATTACGCTTGGGCTCCCGCCTTCCTGCGCCATGAAGGCCCCGCCTACATCGAACGTATCGAGATCGACATCATCCCCGAAGCCCTCACCCGTTACAGCGGCCTCGCCTCCGGACAATACGACGTCCTGCTGGAGGCGCCTCCGCAGAACGCCCCGGCCATCCGCGCCGATCGCGAACTCGTGCTCGACCGGCGGATACGGCAGGGCATTCCGTGGCGCGGTCTCGCCTTCAATACGGAACGGGCGCCCTTTGACGATCTTCGCATCCGGCGCGCTTTGGCGCACGCCACCGATCGCGAAGGCATCGCGCAGGCCGTCGGTTTCGGCGAGTACCGCCCGAAGGGCGATTTCCTTGCTGCAACGACACGTTTCTACGATCCGTCGTTCCGCCACACGTTGCGCTACGATCCAGCCGAGGCCAATCGGCTCCTCGATGAAGCCGGCTGGACCGGTCGCGACAACGCCGGCTTTCGCACCCGCAACGGTGAACGACTTGGCGCGGAGTACCTTGTTTCCGAAACCGCCACTCCAACCGCGCTCGCTGTCGCGCTGCAGTCCGACTTGCGAAAGGTCGGGTTCGATCTGCGCATCGTCCAGCTGCCCCAGACGCAGTTGACCGACCGCCGCAATGCGGGCGCCTATCAGGCCGTCAGCGCCGGCGTCTGGCACACCAACACGCCCGACGCCCTCTACATCCTCCACCACAGCGACGAGGTCTCCAACTCCGCCCGCATCGGCCAGAACAACGCCCGTCTGAAAGACCCGATCTTCGATGACCTGGTGACCCGCGCACGGCAGTCCTCCGACCCGGTCCTCCTGCAGGAATTGTACTCGAAAGCCCAGGCGCGGCTCACGGAGGTCGTCCCCGCGATTCCGCTCTACGAAAACTACAGTTTCGTGGCCTACCGCAAGCGCCTGCAGGGTGTGCTTTTCGACACATCGCACAACACGCCGATCTTCACCGCCGCATGGATCTCCGACGCGAAGTCATGAAATTTTTAGGCTCCTCTATCTTCGTGGCCGTGCTCGCTGTGCTCGCAGCGGGGTGCTCCCCTTCGGCGAACAGCGAAGAAGCCGGGGCTCCAACAAGCACCACGGCCGTGGACGGCAGCCCGACGGTGTCCTACCCGGCAGCCGATTATCAGGAGCAAAGTATCGGCCGCGATGGCGGTATCCTCCGGGTCTCCACTCCGACGGACAATGGCTCCCTCGACGTGCATCTGCTGGCCGACACGTCCACCAAATGGCTGGGACGACTGATCTTCGACAACCTGGTCTACCTTGACCACGAAGGAAACATCACCCCCTGGCTCGCCGCGTCCTGGACCGTCTCGCCAGATGGCAAGACCTACGTCTTCAAACTGCGGGAAGGGGTCACCTTCAGTGACGGAGCGCCTTTCGACGCGGAAGCCGTTCGCGCGAACCTGGAGCGTATTCGCGACCCAGCGACACGCGCGCGGATGACCACGGCCTATATCGCCCCTTATGTGGACGGGACGGTCATCGATCGCACGACTTTCCAGGCTAACCTGAGCGAACCGTATTCCGCCTTTCTCCATGTGCTCGCGCAATCCTGGTTTGGACTCGTCTCACCCAAGGCATTGAAGAACCCAAAGACCTTGGCGGAGCGGCCCGTGGGCACGGGCCCGTTCGTGGTACAGCATTACACTCGCCAGAAGGGCATTCGCTTCGTCAAGCGGGCCGACTACGGGTGGCCGCCTCCCTTCATGAAGCGCCGCGCGGGTCCCGCCTACCTCGACGCCATCGAAGTCGACTTCGTACCGGAAGCCCTTCTCCGCTACACGGGGCTGAGCTCCGGCCAGCACGATTTCATCACCGAAGCGCCGCCCCAGAATACCGCGGCCATGCGTGCAGACAGGCGGTTCGCGGTCTCGAGTCGCGTCAACCTGGGGAACCCCGTGCGCAACCCCACCTTCAATGTCACCAAGCCGCCCTTCGACGATGTCCGCGTTCGCCAGGCGGTCGCTCGTGCAATTGACCGCGAGGCGTTGGCGCAGCTCGCCGGGTTTGGCGAGTTCCGCGTGAAGACGGATTACCTTTCCGCCACAACGCCTTGCTACGATCCGTCCTTTGCCGGCGTGTTGCGCCATGACCCGGCTGCCGCCCAGCGCCTGCTCGACGAGGCCGGTTGGACCGCCCGTGACTCTGCCGGCTACCGCGTGAAGGACGGTGTGCGCCTGTCCGCCGAATTGCTCGTTTCGGAGGCGTCCACTTCCCCCTCCACGACCATGATCGCCGTGCAGTCGGATCTGAAACGCATCGGCTTCGAGATCCGGATCGTGCAATTGCCGCAGGGGGAAATCCTGGACCGGCGCGCGGCCAACCACTACCAGCTTCTCGGCGGCGGGTACTGGCACACCAACACGCCCGACGGGCTTTTCATCGTCTACCACGGCGCGCAGGTATCGCCACGATACACCGGACAGAACAGCTCGCGGCTCCAGGATGCAGTGCTCGACGGCCTGCTGAGCGAGGCGCGGCGAACCCACGATGCGACGCGGCAGCGCGAGCTGTACTCTAAAGCGCAGCAGCGTCTCGTCGAACTCGTTCCCGCCGTGCCGGTGTATGAGAACCACACATTGGTGGCCTACCGCCGTCACGTCCGCGGTCTGGTTCACGACACGTCCCACAACACTCCGTTTTTCGCGTGCGTCTGGCTCGCGGAGGAGGACCGCTCATGAAATCCATCGCTCGACGCATTCTCTGGCGACTGCTGGCGGGCCTCGGCGTCCTCTGGGGCGCCGCCACGCTCACCTTTCTCACCATCAACGTGACGGGCGGCGACCCGGCCGTTGCCATCCTGGGCGGCACCGAATCCGTGCCCACTCCTGCGGCGCTCGCTCGCGTGCGGGCCGACTACCACCTCGATGAGCCGCTGCACGTGCAGTACCTGCTGTACCTGGGCAAGCTCGTGCAGGGGGACCTCGGCGAATCGTACCGGCTCCGCATCCCGGTGGCTCGCGCCATCGGCCAGCAGCTCGGGTCCACCGTACAGCTTGCGCTTTGCGCGGGCACGGTCGCCCTTCTCGTCTCGATCGTCATTGCCATCGTCACTGCTCGCCGCGCTCGCTGGGTCTCCAGCTGGGCGTCCGGGACGGAGCTCGTGGTCTCTTCCGTGCCCGGGTTTGTCCTCGGCATCGTTCTCCTTCTCATCTTCTCGTTTCAACTGCGCTGGCTCCCCGCCTCGGGCCAGGCGGGGTGGAAGTCCCTCATCCTGCCGACGCTGACACTTGCCTTGCCCATTACGGCGATGCTGACCCAGGTGCTGCGCCATGAGCTGGAGGACATCCTCGAACAGCCGTTCATCACCACGGCACGCGCCCGCGGTTTGTCCGAAGCCGGCGTTCGCCTGGGCCACGCGCTCCGGCATGCACTCATTCCGATCGTCACCCTGGCCGGCTCATTCTTCGGCATGCTGCTCGGCGGCGCGGTCATCGGCGAAACGCTCTTCGCGCGGCAAGGCGTCGGCCGCCTCGTGGCCGAGGCCACCATCAACAAGGACGTGCCGCTGGTCATCGGGGTCACGCTCCTGGCCGCCACCATCTACGTCATCGTCAACCTGATCGTCGACCTCATCAACGCCGCCGTCGACCCACGCGCGCGCATCACCTGACACCGTTTTGCCATGGCTCTCTCACTCGTCGAAGCACCCACGTCATCCGAAGCTTCCGCCCTCGAAGCTCGTCACGCCTCGCCGCCGGCTTCCGTGCTGACGCCGCCTCAGGTCGACGAGCCGCCGGCGGTCCCGCCACGCGACGTCGCCCCCGCCGCCCATATTCCCACGGAGTCCGCTCCGGTGTGGGAGGAGCTGGCGGCGCGCTTCCGGCCCGTTTTCGCCCGGATCGCGGAAGGCGCCGTGGCGCGTGAGCAATCCCGCACGCTCGCGTACGAGCCAGTGGCCTGGCTGCGCGAGGCCGGGTTCGGCGCCGTTCGCATCCCCCGGGCCTACGGCGGCCTAGGCGCAACGATTCCGCAGTTCTTTCGGCTCCTGCTCGAGTTGGGCGAAGCCGACTCCAATGTGTCGCATCTTTTCCGCGGCCATTTCTCCTTCCTTGAGGCGCGGCTGAATATTCCCGACCCGGCGTCGCATGCGCGATGGTTTCCGCTGGTGGCGAAAGGGACGATCTTCGGATACGCCATGGCGGAGCGGACCGAGCACAGCGGAGGCTCGGCCCGGCTCCTGCGCGAAGGCGACGACACCTTCGTCGATGGCACCAAGTATTACAGCACGGGAACGCTCTACGCCGACTGGATCATCGTGTCGCTGCTCGACGGCGAAGAGCGCGTCAGCGTCGCCGTGCCCACAAATGCTCCGGGGGTGACGCGACTCGACGACTGGGACGGCTTTGGCCAGCGCCTGACCGGCAGCGGAACGACAAAGTTCGACCGGGTCCGGATCGCGCCCGACCAGATCATCCGCCGTTTCAATCCCGCCGAGTTTACGCAGAACTACCAGAAGGCTTTTCTGCAGCTGGTCCTTCTCGCGAGCGCCGCGGGCATCGGGCGCGCGGTCGTCAAGGAAGGCACCGCCTTCGTGCAGCCCCGCACCCGTGCGTTTGGCATCCCGGGCAAATCCAGTCCCAAGGCCGACCCTCTCGTCCAGCGCGTGCTGGGCAAAGTCTCGAGCCTGGCGTTCTCCGCCGAAACCCTCGTTCTGGGCATCGCCCAGCACCTGGAGGAACTCTACCAGCTCGCGCAACGCGGAAAAGCCACCGAGGCGGATTTTGTGGCGACCGAGATCAAGGCCTACCAGGCGCAACAGATCGTGCTCCCGCAGATCCTTGAGGCCGCGACGCTCGTCTTCGAAGTCGGCGGCGCCTCGGCCACCAGCGAAACCCGCCGCCTCGACCGCCACTGGCGGAACGCCCGCACCGCGGCCTCCCACAACCCCGCCATCCACCGCGAAGCCGCCATCGGCGACTACCTCCTCAACGGCACCATCCCCGACCGCGCCTGGCGCGAGGCCTATGAGAAAAAGGATCCCTCCGCCGCGCCGCAAACTGCGAGCTAACCACGAGGGACCGGCAGACAGCCTGCGGCGACAACTCCAAACACCAAACTCCAAACCAGAAACAAATGAATCGCCCGCGTCACATGAGTATCGGCATGAACATCCTGGGCCTTGGCGGCCACCAGGCCGCGTGGCGCATCGGCGAAGCGCCGTGGAGCGCCCTGCAGGATGTGAAGTATTTCCAGCACATCGCGCGCGTCTCCGAACGGGGCACGCTCGATGCCATCTTCCTCGCGGACGGCCCCGCCCTCGGGATGAGCGTCGCCCGCCAGCCGGCGGGCCGCCTCGAGCCAACCGTGCTGCTCACGGCCGTAGCTCTCGCCACGGAGCGGATCGGCGTCATCGCCACCGCTTCGACCACGTACAATAGTCCGTTCAACCTCGCGCGGCGCATCGGCTCGATGGATTTCATCAGCAACGGTCGCGCCGCCTGGAACATCGTGACCAATGCGGGCGATGCCGCTGCGCAGAATTTCGGTCTGGCCGGCGCCCCCCTGCACGTCGATCGCTACGAACGCGCGGCTGAATTTGTCGAGGTCGCGATCAAGCTCTGGGACAGCTGGGAAGACGACGCGATCATCGGCGACGTGGCCAGCGGCGAATACGCGCATGAGGAGAAAGTCCACGCGATCGACCACATGGGAAAACATTTCTCGGTAAAGGGTCCCCTGAACCTCCCCCGCTGCCCGCAGGGCCGCCCGGTCCTGGTCCAGGCCGGTGGCTCCGAGGGGGGCAAGGCCCTGGGTTCACGGTATGCCGATGCGATCTTTTGCACCCAGACAACGCTCGAGGACGGCATTGAGTTCTACAACGAGATGAAGTCGCGGGCTCGCGCGTGGGGCCGAAATCCCGACCACCTGAAGATCATGCCCGGGCTTTCGACCGTGATCGGCAGCACGGAGGAAGAGGCCAACCGTCGGAGCGACGAGCTCGACTCGTATCTCGGACCCGACGGCGCCGTCTCCCAGGTCGCCCAACGACTCGGCATTCCAGCCAAGGAGCTCGATCTTGACGGGCCGCTGCCGTGGCATCGGCTGGGCGACCTCACTCCCCCCGAAAAAGGGTCCCACGGCTTCTTTGAGGCGCAGATCAAGCTGGCCAAGCGGGAAAACCTAACCGTCCGGCAACTCTCACGCCGCATTCGCAGCGGGCATCGCAACGTCGTGGGCTCGCCCGAGCAGATTGCCGACACGCTGACGGAATGGTTCCTCGCGGGTGCAGCCGACGGCTTCAACCTGATGCCCGACTACTTCCCTTCCGGCGCGGAGATCTTTGTCGATCACGTCGTCCCCCTCCTGCGGCAGCGCGGCGTATTCCGCCATGAATACACCGGAACCACCCTGCGCGACCACCTGGGGCTGCCACGGCCCGAAAGTGTGTACGCAGCCAAACCGGCGTCAATTACCGCGACACACCTCGCCTAGCGCCGGGTCCTCCTCCCGACCGTTCATTCTTCATTTTGCATTCATCATTCACCATTAGGCCTCCGCAATCATGCCTTCCATCCTCCTCCTCTCCGGCAGTCCTTCTGTCCAATCCCGCTCGCACGCGCTGCTCGAGCACGCCCGCCGTTACTTTGTCTCGGCAGGACTCGATGCTAACACCCTCACCGTCCGCGCCTTCCCGGCCGAGGATCTACTTTACGCCAAGTATGACAGTCCGTCCTTTGACACTCTGATCCGGCTATTGGACCAAGCGGACGGGTTGGTTGTGGCCACTCCGATTTACAAAGCGTCCTTCACCGCCGCACTCAAAGCGCTGCTCGACGTCCTCCCGCAGTCCGCGCTTCGCGGGAAAACGGTACTTCCGGTCGCGACCGGCGGCTCGCCCGCTCACCAGTTGGCCATCGACTACGCTTTGAAGCCGGTCCTCTCCGCTCTCGGAGCCACCGACCTGCTGCAAGGCGTGTATGTGACGGACAAACTCCTGTCCGTTGGCCCAGCAGGCGAGCTGGTCTGGTCGTGCAATGACCTCCGCGACCGCTTCGAGAACGCAATCGCCCAGCTGGCGACCCTCGTCGCCACGCCTGCAACCGCCGCGGCCTTGGCCACCAGCGGTTCCTGAACAGAGCAGACCCTCTGTCTACTCGCTACCCGCTACTCATTACGCGCTACTCCCCGCCATGAACTCCATCGAAATCGCCCTGCTTGCCATCGCCCGTGGCGAACCCGTCGTCGTCGCCGACCATCCGGATCGCGAAAACGAAGGCGACTTGATCATGGCCGCCGAGAAGGTCACGCCCGAGCTGGCGGCCTTCTTCGTGCGGCACACCAGCGGGATTCTCTGCGTGGCATTGCAATCCGAGCGGTTGGAGCAGTTGCGGCTGCCGTTGATGGTACGCGATAACACGGAGGCCCACCGCACGGCCTTCACGGTCACCGTCGACTGGCGGCACGGCACCACGACGGGAGTCTCGGCCGCCGACCGCGCGGCCACCATCCGCGCGCTGGCCAATCCTTCCGCGGATCCCGCTGGTTTCGCCCGTCCTGGACACATCTTCCCGCTGCGTAGCCATCCCGCCGGGGTCCTCGGCCGACCGGGCCACACCGAAGCCGCCGTGGATCTGTCGCGCCTCGCCGGCTTATACCCGGCCGGTGTTCTCTGCGAGATCGTCAACGACGACGGTTCGATGGCGCGCGGCGCCCAGTTGGAGGCTTTTGCCCGCCGCCACCGTCTGCCGTTCCTCTCCATCGCCGAGCTGATCGCGTACCGCCGCCAACAGGAAAAAATCGTGGCCAAGGCCGCCACCTCCCGCCTGCCCACCCGTCACGGCGATTTCACGGCCACGGTGTATCGATCGCTCCTCGACGGCGCCGAGCATCTGGCGCTCGTGAAGGGCGATGTGCACGGCCGCGACAATGTCCTGGTGCGGGTCCACTCCGAATGCGTGACCGGTGACATCCTGGGCTCGCTGCGCTGCGATTGCGGACAGCAGCTCGACCAGGCCCTGGCGCGCGTCGCGGCAGAGGAACAGGGCGTGGTCCTGTACCTCCGAAACCAGGAAGGCCGCGGCATCGGCCTGGCCGACAAGATCCGCGCCTATGCCCTCCAGGACGAAGGCTTGGACACCGTCCAGGCCAATGAGCGGCTGGGTCTGCCGGTCGATGCCCGAAGCTACGATGTCGGCGCGCAGATTCTCACCGATCTTGGACTGACGACCATCCGGCTCATGTCAAACAACCCCGCCAAGATCACGGGCCTCGAATCGTACCGCCTGCGGATCGTCGAGCGCATCCCTCTCCTCACCAAGCCGACCTGCGAAAACCGCCGGTACCTGAGCACGAAGCAACAGAAGCTCGGCCACTTGCTGGACCTCCCGGACACGGATGCCCATGCGGACGTCACGTTGCGGATCACGCACAGCGAAGCCGGTCTTCCGTCGCGGGCGGTGGACATCCCCTCCGCGGCGACCAGCCCGGCCTCGCGCAACGCACTTTCCACGGTTCAGCACCCATGAGCCAGTCAACCACCATCGCCCTTTCGCCCACCGGTGTTTCGAGCGCGGTTCCTTTCGTCAAGGAACACATCGTCATTGCAGACACGCCCATCGCGGACGCGCAGGCGGGGGCATCCTTTAGCCGACGTTCGCGGCTAGCCCGATTGTTCTCTCGACCGGGACTTCTGCTCGCCGGGCTCTTCGTACTGATGCTGGTCATTGCGACGATCCAGCCGACCTGGCTCGCGAGCAACGATCCGCTGGAGGCCAACGCCCGCAAGGCGTTTCGCGCACCCAGCCTCAGTCACCCGCTCGGCACCGATGAAAACGGCCGCGACGTCTACACCCGCGTCATTCACGGAGTCCGTCCCTCTCTTGTCCTGGGCGTGGCCGCATCCGCCATCAGCCTGACGCTCGGCATCGCCGTGGGTCTGCTCTCCGGTCTCAATCATCGGATCATCGACGGCGCTCTGATGCGCGGCATCGATGTGCTCCTGGCGTTCCCCGACCTCCTGCTCGCCCTGCTGATCATCACTTTCTGGGGACAGGGGGCCGTCAACGCGATCGTGGCCGTAGGCATCGCCAACGTGCCGCGGTACGCGCGTCTCGTCCGCGCCCAGACTCAGGTCATCCGCCACGCCGGCTACGTCGAGGCCGCCACCACTCTCGGACTGCGTCGTGTTTCCGTGATTATTCGCCATGTGCTCCCAAACACCATCAAACCGGTGCTCATCCTCGCCACCATCGGCATCGGTGGAAAGATCGCTGCGGGCGCCAGCCTCAGCTTCCTCGGACTGGGTACGCCACCGCCGGCTCCCGAATGGGGCTCGATGCTCTCTATCGGACGCAACTATCTAGCGAACGCGTGGTGGCTCACCGCCGCCCCGGGTGTCGCGATCACCCTGACCGTCCTTTCCATCACCGCCCTCGGCCGCGCACTCCTGCGGCGCAGCGAAGGAAAGGTCCTGGCATGAGCGACGCCTTTACCACGCTGGAGGCCGAGGCCGACGAACTGGCCCGTCTCACTGCCTTGCAGCGGCCAGCCAAGCCCGTGCGCCCAGTCGACCAGCCTCTCATCAATGTGCGAAATCTCCACGTCAGGTTCGGCCCCGAACGGCATGTCCTGCGTGGGTTGTCCTTCACGCTGCACCGCGGAGAATGCCTCGCACTCGTCGGCGAATCCGGCTCCGGCAAGAGCGTCACCGCGCGCACCCTGGTGGGCCTGGCCGGCGCCGGCTCCACCGTCTCCGCCGATCGTCTTTCGTTCGGCGACGAGGACCTCAGCGCTGCTTCGGAACGATGCTGGCGTGATCTTCGGGGCGGCAAGGTGGGTTTCGTCATGCAGGATGCCCTGGGCTCGCTCGATCCGTTGCGCACCGTCGGTGCGGAGATCGCGGAAACACTTCGGCTGCACACTTCCCTCGACCGCGACGCGCGCGCCCGCAAGGTCATCGATCTTCTTCGCGCGGTGGGCGTGCCCGAGCCCGAACTGCGGTCCCGGCAGTACCCTCATCAACTTTCAGGCGGTCTGCGCCAGCGTGCGCTGATCGCCTCGGCCATCGCCTGCGGACCCGAACTGCTCATTGCCGACGAGCCTACCACCGCGCTCGACGCTGCCGTGCAGGTACAGGTCCTTACCTTGCTCCGTTCTCTGCGCACGCATCGCAATGCCATGATTGTCGTCAGCCACGACTTCGCGGTGGTCTCCCGCCTCGCGGACACCGTGGCCGTGATGCACCGCGGACTGATCGTCGAGCTCGGCCCGATCGAGTCCGTGCTGCGCAACCCGAAACATCCTTACACGCGCTCACTGCTGGATGCCGTTCGCACGGTCCACGTGCGCGGACGCGGCAAACCCGCGCCGTCCCTGCAACCCGCTCCCACCGGCACGCCCGTCCTCGAGGCACGTTCCATCTCAAAACGCTACACCGGCCCCGACGGAAAGACGCGCACCGTCGTCGACCAAGTCTCGTTCGCCGTCCGGGCCGGCGAGACCGTCGGCCTCGTGGGAGAATCCGGCTGCGGAAAAACCACGACGACCCGCATCGTGCTGGGCTTGGAGCGAAGCGACACGGGCAACGTCCTCCTCCAGGGCCGCTACTGGGAAACCCTGTCGGAGATCGAACAGCGTGCGTCCCGCCGTCGCATGCAGGTCGTTTTTCAGGATCCACTGGGCTCATTTGATCCCCGCTACACCGTCGCCCGCGTCCTCGACGAGGCGATCCAGGTGGCGGATAAGCTGTCGGCCAGCGAACGCCTCGACCGCGCCCGCGAACTTCTCGAGCTGGTGCGGCTCGATCCCGCGCTTCTGTCCCGTCGCCCGCTCGAACTCTCCGGCGGCATGCGTCAGCGCCTCGCGATCGCCCGCGCTCTCGCACCCCGCCCTGACCTCCTCGTCTGCGATGAGCCCGTCTCGGCCCTCGATGTTTCGGTGCAGAAGCAGATCCTCGACCTGCTCTCCGGCCTCAAGAAGCGGCTCAACCTGGCCTGCCTCTTCATCTCCCACGACCTCGGTGTCATCCAGCGGATCAGCGACCGCGTACTCGTCATGAAGGACGGCAAAATCGTGGAAACCGGCAGCGTCGGAAACCTCTTCGCGTCTCCACAGCACCCCTACACGCAAACCCTCCTCTCCGCCATCCCCTTCCCCGAGTTCCTCGGCAACGCCATCCACATTTAGCGGCTCCGCCAGCGCGCTTGCGCAACCCAAAACCCAAAACGCAAAACCCAAAACCGAACCCGCCATGAGCCTTTTGCAATTTCATTGGTTCCTCCCCACGTACGGCGATAGTCGCTACATCGTCGGCGGCGGTCACGGTTTGCCCGCCGGTGTCGCCGGCGGCTCGCGTCCCGCCACCCTGGCCTATCTGACGCAGATCGCGCGCAGCGCCGAGCAGCTCGGCTACGTCGGCGCCCTCACGCCCACCGGCGCGTGGTGCGAAGACGCGTTTGTCGTGGACTCGATGCTCGCGGCCGTGACCGAGCACTTCAAATTCCTTATTGCCATCCGGCCCGGCCTTATTTCGCCCACGCTGGCCGCGCAGATGGCAGCGAGCTTCCAACGCTATTCGAACGGCCGTCTCCTGCTAAATGTCGTGGTCGGAGGCGAGCCCCACGAGCAGCGCGCCTACGCCGACTTCTCTGACAAGGCGGAGCGGTACGAACGCGCCGATGAATTCCTGCACATTGTGCGCGAGCTCTGGCAACGAACGAACGTAAGTTTCAAGGGACGCTACTATCAGGTCGAGAACGCGACTCTCCCGTCCCGGCCCGACCCGCTGCCCCCGCTTTACATCGGCGGTTCGTCCGCGGGCGCCGGGCCGGTCACGGCCCGTCATATCGACGTATACCTGACCTGGGGCGAGCCGACACCGGCCGTGATCGAAAAGATCACGCGCGTCCGCGCACTCGCCGCGAAAGCGGGCCGGCAGGTACGTTTCGGCATCCGACTTCACGTCATCACCCGCGACACGGCCGAGGCGGCCTGGGCCGAAGCGGAGCGACTCCTCGGCGCGCTCGATCCCGAGACAATCCGGTCGGTGCAGGCCGGGCTCGCCCGCAGCGAGGGCGAGGGCCAGAAGCGCATGCTCGCGTTGCACAATGGTTCCAAAGCCAACCTCGAGATCGAACCGAATCTCTGGGCCGGCTTCGGGCTGGTCCGCGGCGGCGCCGGCACCGCCCTCGTCGGCAGCCACACCGAGGTCGCCGCCAAGATTAAAGCCTACCACGCCATCGGCATTGATGAGTTCGTCCTCTCGGGCGTGCCGCATCTCGAAGAGGCTTACTGGTTTGCCGAGGGCGTGCTGCCGCTCCTCCGCAAGGATGGCCTCTGGCGTCACCCGCGCGGCGAGCCTGCGGTGGCCGACTCGAACCACGTGGACATTCCCTTCTCTCCCGCCGCCACCCGCGCGCCCTTGCAGGCCGCGGCCGCCAGTTGAACCTTCTCCATGACCGCCCTCGTCGAATCACCCAATACCCGCATCGGCGGAAAGATCGTTCGCAGCGAAGCCGAGGCGCTCGCCACCGCTCGCGAGGCCGCGGCGCGGCTGGCCGCGGACGCGATCGCACGCGACCGGAACCGCAGCAAGCCTCTCGCGGAACTGGATCTCCTTTCCGCCCAGGGACTGCTCGCCTTGACCGTTCCAAACGAGCACGGGGGCGCGGATGTTTCGGCAGAAACGCTGGTGCAGGTTTTCCAGATCATCGCCGCAGCGGATCCGGCGGTCGCGCAGTTGCCGCAAAGCCATTTTGTCTTCCTCGACGCCTTGCGCCAGGACGGCACGGAGGAGCAGAAGCGTTTCTTTTTCGCCGAGGTCCTCGCCGGGGCCCGTCTGGGAAATGCCCAGGCAGAGCGCGGATCGTCGTCCCCACTCGATCTCAAGACCCGCCTGCACCGCGATCCGGCTCGCCCCAGTCAGTTCGTGCTCGAAGGCGTCAAACATTACACCACGGGCGCCCTGTTCGCCCACTGGCTGCCGGTCGCCGCCATCGATGACGAACAACGCCTGGTGCTCGCCTACGTGCCGCAATTGGCGCAAGGCGTGAGACTGCACGACGACTGGAATGCCTTGGGGCAGCGCGCCACCTTTAGCGGCACGGCGGAGTTCCACGCGGTCGCCGTGCCCGCCGAGCATGTGGTGGAGCATTGGAAACTCTTCCAACGACCGAGCACGTTTCATGCGTTTGCCCAATTGCTGCACGCCGCCATCGACGTGGGCATCGCGCAGAACGCCCTCGATGACACGGTGAAATCCGTGCGCAGCCGGAAACGTCCGCGGTTGGGTGCCCCTGCCATTCGGCCGACCGAGGATCCCTTGCTGCTCCACCGCCTGGGACAGCTCTACGCCAAGTTTCATGCCGCCGAGGCGCTCCTCCTGCGTGCCGCGCGCCGACTCGATGCCGCCGGCCGCACGCCCGATGCCACCAGCGCCGCAGAGGTGGCGGTGGCCGTCGGCGAAGCGAAAGCGTACGCCGAGGACGTTTCGGTCGAAATCGCCAACGACCTGTTCGCCCTCCTTGGCACCAGTGCGTCCGACGAATCCCTGGGGCTGGATCGTCACTGGCGCAACGCTCGGGTTCACACGATCCACGACGCGAATCAGTGGAGATATTATGCCGCAGGGAACTGGTTCCTTAACCAAGTCGCGCCCGCGAAGCCCGCGCGCCGGCTCGCCGCCGAAGATGAAACGCGTGAATGAACCCCCATTCGCCACCGAGGTCGGTCAAAGGTAGGGCGAGGCCTCCGGCCGAGCCGTCGGCGGCCGCGCCCATGGATACCCGAACGCCACCAGACCCCCGCCGCCGCGGCGCCCCCCATGCACCAGTCTTATCTCCCGCACACGACGGCTCGGCCGGAGGCCTCGCCCTACCCTCAGAACGGCCTTTACGCGTGAAGACTGAATCGGATGTCTCGCCTCAAAAACTGGGGGAGTCAGCGAAAGCGGACCGCACCGGCCAAGGGTCCGTCCTGCTGCGGCTGCTCGCCCTGTGCTGGCGTGAACGCGCTCGCTCGCTGCAGGTCATCTTTCTCCAGATCGCCCTGCTGACATTGAGCCTGGCCGGGCTGGGCTCCACGGGCCTGGGCATCGATTACCTTCGCTCGGTCCTGCAGGCCGATGCGCCCCCGGTGCAGTGGCCCTTTGCTATTGCCCCGCCGGCAGACTGGACGCCCATGGCGGTGCTCGGCGCAATCGCGTCCGTCGTCCTCGTCGCCGCCTTGCTGCGCGGGCTGCTGACGTGGGCGTCCGGCGTGGTCCTCGCGAAGCTCGTACACCGGCGCGTAATCTCGGAGCTGCAGAAGTCGGTCTTCGCGAAACTCCAACACCTCAACTTCCGTTTTTTCGATCAGCACAGTCGCGGCGAGATCATCAATCGCGCGACGGGCGACATTCAGGCGATCCGCACGTTCGTCGATACGGTGCTCCTCCAGACCATCGTCACGCTCCTGACTGTCATCGTCTTCGTGGCCTACATGCTGACGATTCACGTCGGCCTCACCCTCGCCTGTTTGTCGACGCTTCCGCTCCTCGGACTCGCCTGCGTGCTCTTCTCCAGGATGGTACATCCGCTCAGTCTGCGGACCCGCGCGCTCGTGGACCGAATGATCCTCACGCTCGCAGAATCGATCGAAGGCATCGGCGTCATCAAGGGCTTTGCCCGCGAACCTGAGGTCACCGCACGATTTCAATCGCACAACCGCGACGTGAAGACGCAGCAGCACCGCATTTTCTGGCGCAACAGCATTTTCACACCCGGCATCGACGCCCTGACGCAGGTGAGCCTGATCGTCCTGCTGATCTACGGCGGCAAGCTCGTGATCGACGGTGCGCTTCCGCTGGGCACCGGCCTCGTGGTGTTCGCCGGCCTGCTCCAGCAGTTTGCCAACCAGGTCACCAACATCGCCCAGATCGCCAATGGAGTTCAGGAAAGTCTGACGGGGGCGCGGCGCGTCTTTGACATCCTCGATGCGCCCGCCGGCCTACCGACTCCCGCACAGCCCGTGATTCCCCCGAACAGCGCCGGCGCAGTGCGCTTCGAGCAGGTTTCCTTTCGCCACGAGCAGGACGGTCCCGACGTGCTGCGCGATGTGTCGTTCTCCGTGTCACCCGGCGAATGCATCGCCATCGTCGGCGAAACCGGCTCTGGCAAGAGCGCGCTGCTCAACCTCATCCCGCGCTTCTACGATCCGACCGGCGGGCGGGTGTTCGTGGACGGCCACGATGTGCGCACCCTCGACCTGCAATGGCTGCGGCAACGCGTCGGCGTCGTCTTTCAGGAAGGCTTTCTGTTCAGCGACACCGTCGCCGCGAACATCGCCTTCGGCCAGCCCGACGCCTCGCGCGAAACGATTGTGGCGGCCGCGAAGGCGGCCAGCGCGCACGATTTCATCGAAACGCTGCCCCAGGGCTATGACACCGTGCTCGGCGAAAGCGGCGTCGATCTGTCCGGTGGTCAGCGCCAGCGTCTCACCATCGCCCGCGCGCTCGTGGCCAATCCCACGATACTGCTCCTGGATGATCCCACCGCCGCCATCGATCCGGAGACCGAGCATGAAATTCTCGCCGCCATCGAACGCGCACTGGCGGGCCGGACCACGTTCGTCGTCGCGCATCGGCTGAGCACGCTCAGGCGCGCCAACCGCATCATCGTGCTCGAACGCGGGCAGATCGTCCAGATGGGCACTCACGACGACCTGCTTCGCGAGGACGGTCCCTATCGCGGCGCCGCCCTGCATCAGATGATCGATCCGGAAAGCCGGCGGATGCTCGAGCATCCGGAGGCCCGCCTCGAGATTCCGGAGTCGCCTCTCCCCGTTGCGACCGAGGAAGGAGTGGTCGTGCAGCCATGAGCACCGTGCCTGCCCTTGCCCTGCGCGGCTCTCCCCTCCGCGGCCTCGACCAGGAGAGGCCCGTCGGTCGCAGCGTCGATTGGAAAGTGATCAAGCGCCTGCTCGCGTACACCCGTCCCCACGCCGCTAAACGCAACCTCTGCTTCGGTCTCACCGTCCTGCGCGCATTGCAGAAGCCAGCGCTCGCCTGGGCCCTCGCCGCCATCATCAACGGCCCGATCACGCGGGGCGATTTCCGCGCCACCGTGCTCGAGACCATCGGTTTCACCGCCCTGGTCGTCTTCACCGCCGTCGTCTTCCACCTCCGTCAGCGCAACCAGCTCGAGTTGGGGGAGGCCGTCGTGCACGACCTGCGCAACGATCTCTTTGCCCGGCTGCAGAGCATGCCGCTCGGCTATTTCCACAAGACCAAGCTCGGGCGGATCCTCAGCCGCATGATCACCGACATCGAGGCGGTCCGCCGCGGCGTGCAGCAGGTCTTCTTCTTCAGCCTCCTGCTCATTCTTCAAATGGCCGGCGCCGCCGCGCTGATGCTGTACTACAACTGGGCGCTGTTCTGCGTGCTCCTGGTGCTGGGCCCTCTGATCTGGGGCATCAACCGGTGGTTCCATCCCCGCCTGAGCCGCTCGTCGCGCGCCGCCGCCGAGAGCAGCAGCCGTCTGACCGGCAATCTCGCCGAATCCGTCCGCGGCATCCGCATCATCCAGGGCTTCACGCGGCAGCAACGCGGCGAGCAGATTTTCGAGACCTACGTCGAAAAGCTCGCGAAGGACAACGTGACCCTCGCGTCTGAGTCGGCGCTCTACGTCCCCCTGCTGGACCTCAACAGCCAGGTTTTCATCGCCTCGATGCTCCTGATCGGAGGCTACGGCGCACTCCACGGTTTCGCCGGCATGGAAATCGGCAGCCTCATCGCCTTCTTTTTCCTCCCCAACCTGTTTTTCCAATCTCTCCAACACCTGGGAAATCTCTATACTCAAAGCATCGCATCCCTGACCGGCGCCGAGCGCGTCTTCCAGATGCTCGACTTGCGGCCGGACTGGACGGACGACCCGGCCGCCACGGACCTGCCCAATCCGCGGCGAGGCGGCGGCGGCCGGAGTTTGGAGTTTGGTGTTTCTGGTTTGGAGTTGAAGACACCCGGAGGACCCACCGCCCGCGCACAGCAGACGCCTACACCTTTCCACGGCGTAACAAACAACTCAGGAATTCCACCAACTCCAAACTCCAAACCAGAAACCAGAAACTCCGACGAGCGCGACCGGCTGACCGGGCGCGGCGCAGGCGTCGAGTTGCGCCACATCAGCTTCGCCTACGAACCCGGGCGCTTCGTGCTCCACGACATCCGTCTTGAAGCCGCGCCCGGTCAGACGGTCGCGCTCGTCGGCGCGACCGGCAGCGGGAAGAGTTCCATCGTCAATCTCATCGCGAAGTTCTATCTTCCCACCAGCGGCGAGGTGCTGATCGACGGCCGGGAGATCCGCACGATCACCTCGGCTTCCCTCCGGCGACAGATGGGGATGGTCCTGCAGACCAACTTCCTTTTCACCGGCACCGTGCTGGAGAATATCCGCTTCGGCCGAGCTGACGCGACCGATACTGAAGTCGCCGACGCCGCGCGGCAGCTCGACTGCCTCGATCTGCTGGAAAACCTTCCGCAAGGTCTCGCCACGCCCGTTGGCGAGGGCGGCACTAGCCTTTCCCTGGGCCAGCGTCAGCTCGTCTGCTTCGCCCGCGCCCTGCTGGCTGATCCGCGTTTGCTGATCCTGGACGAGGCCACCAGCGCGGTCGACCCCGTGACCGAGCATCGCCTGCAACACGCCCTCGGCAAACTGCTCGAAGGGCGCACGAGCTTCGTCGTCGCCCACCGCCTGAGCACCATCGTTCGCGCCGACCAGATCATTGTCCTGGAGCGCGGCCGCATTGTCGAACGCGGCACTCACCACGAACTGCTCGCGCGACACGGCAAATACCACGGCCTCTACCGCCAATTCGTTTCTGCCGGCCACGACGAAGGCTCCGAGTCGCTCACGCCCGTCCCGGCCGCCTGACCCGTTCTGTTCATGATTTCTTCCGCTCTCGATCACAGCGTTGCCGAAGCTGCGCCTTCCGCGGCCCCCGCCTCCGATCTGATTCCGCTTTCGTTCCGCCTGAATGGCGTGGCCCGCACGGTCTCACTGGAGCCGCGAGTCGTCCTGCTCGACCTTCTCCGCGAGCGTCTCCGCCTGCCCGGCACCAAGAAAGGCTGTGACCACGGCCAGTGCGGCGCGTGCACCGTCCTGATTGACGGCCGGCGCGTCTTGTCCTGCCTCACGCTCGCCGTCACGTGCGAACAGCGCGACGTCACCACCATCGAAGGCCTCGCCCAAGGGGATCAGCTGCACCCGCTGCAGCAAGCGTTCATCAATCACGACGGTTTCCAATGCGGCGGCTGCACCAGCGGGCAATTCATGTCCGCCGCGGGTCTTCTCTCGGAACCGGTCGGCCCGGAGG
>CAZJLP010000072.1:0-23775 GCA_964546955.1 uncultured Opitutaceae bacterium
TCGCCGACGCGTATGTCCTTTCGCGCGATCTCGTCGCGATTATGGAGCGTCGCGCGGGCAACCGTGGTGCCCGCCAGCTGAACGGGCTCAAGTTCCGCGACGGGAGTAAGCACCCCGGTACGTCCCACTTGAATCGTAATTGCTTTTAACTGCGTTTCCGCACGCTCCGCCGCGAATTTGTAGGCCATGGCCCAGCGCGGCGCTTTCGAGGTGGCACCCACCTCGCGTTGCCAGCGGATGGAATCCAGCTTCACCACCGCGCCGTCCGTCGCGTAGGCAAAATCGTCGCGCATACGATCGAGCTCCTGCACATGACGCCAGACATCGTCGATGCCCCGGGCCGCCCAGAATTTTTCCACGGTCGGAAGCCCCCAGGCCCGGATCTGTTCGTGATAACCGCTCTGAGTCGGAGGCAAGGCTCCAGGCGGTTCGGCAAAGCCCAATCCGTAGAGAACAATTTCGAGTTTTCGCCGCGCGACTTCGCGCCAGTCGAGTTGTTTGATGGTGCCGGCGGCGAGATTTCTCGGGTTCGCATACAACAGCTCCCCCGCTTCCTCACGCTGTTTGTTGATCCGCTGAAACTCGGCCAGCGTCATGAAGATTTCCCCTCGGATCTCGATCACCTCCGGGAAGGAGTCGGCCCCGGCCAACTTCAGTTCGCGCGGAAGAGTCTGAATTGTCCTGGCGTTGACCGTGATGTCGTCGCCTTCGACGCCGTTTCCGCGTGTCACCGCGCGCACCAGCCGCCCACGCTCGTAGGTCAGACTGACGGCAAGCCCGTCGATTTTCGGTTCGACCACATAGGAAAGGTCCTCGCGGCCGAGCAAGCGCACGAGCCTTGCATGGAACTCGCGCAATTCCGCTTCGGAATACGTGTTGTCCAGACTCATCATCCGCTCCCGGTGACGATAGGCGACAAACCCTTCCGTGCGGTCATCGCCCACGGAAGCGGTCGGCGAAGCCTCAGACGCGAATTCCGGAAAGCGTTTTTCCAGGTCCGCCAGTTCTCGTTTGAGCCGATCGTAATCGGCGTCGCTAATCTCAGGCTGCGCCTGGCGATAGTACCGTTCGTCATGGCGCGCGATCTCAGCGCGGAGAGTGGCGATACGGGTTGAAGCCTCGGCGGTATTCATCGGACGCGATTGGTAAGGCTGCCTCCGGAAATTTCAATCGCAGGTCGGGCGGGCCATTCCAGCAGCCGCTGGTAGGATCTCCATCGCGCGTAAAGCATCACCGCCACGATCGCCCCCAATGTATCCGCAACCCAGTCAGATACGGTGACGGAACGGCCGGCAACGAGGCTCTGGTGCCACTCGTCCAGGGCCCCATAGAGAGAGGTCGCAACCACTGCGCCGGCCAATCCCTTGGTCCCCCTCCGGACCGCCGTTGGACAGCGCGCCACCAAAGTGGCCAACAAGCCAAAAATGGAAAAATGGGCGAATTTATCGAATCCGACGATAGGCGGACCTGCCACAATGCCGTGACCGGAGCCGAAAAAGATCGTCCCGGCCAACGCGACGGGCCAGATCCAAGCGCGATTTTCAGGCGAAACCATGACCTCAAATGCAAGGCCCTGACGGCCCCATCAAGGCGATTCCGTCGCCAAGATGGCCGCCGGGAGGACGCCCTCGCCCGTATTCTCTTCCTCGCAGCGCTAAAGCACCGGACGTGCCCGCCGCCACCGGCGAAATGCAGCGGCACCGAACAAGGCTCCTGCAGCGATCAATCCGTAGGTCGAGGGCTCCGGCGCCGGTACCGGGACGAACGCGCCGCTTGTCTGAGGGAAGAACTGAATCGCTACGACCAGGTCTGAAAAATCGCCATTGCCACCGGGCGGGCCCTCTTCGAATCCTACCAGGTATGTAGCTTCCTCGCGGTAGGTTCCAAGCGCCGGAATCCACGTGCTCACCAGCAGCGGCGATTGGGACCAACGGGCATTGGTGGTCGCGAGGCCCGGCGCGCTTCTCAGTGGATCAAACAGGGTATAGGTGCCGCCGGTACCAGAACTCCCATTGCCGTTGAACCAGAAATCGAAAGTCCTGCCTTCGCCTACCGCCAGATTGAGATCGAAAAAGTCGCCAAACCGGAGATTGGAGCCGCTCTGGATTGATTGAAACGCGGTGAACGACTGCCTAGAAGCGGGATTGCCGTCATAGCTGTATCCAAGGTCGTTGGGCGTCGACGTGGTGCCCCCGACAAAGATGATCCTCATCGTGCCGCCGGAATCCTCGATCGCGTCTCGGGCGGCCAAGGCTGAAGCCGGCGCGGAAGCCGCCCAGGTCAAGCCACTCACGCCGTCCGGAGCGCCGGGCGCAGGCACAGCCCAGTTCGCGCCCAAAGCCGAACGATAGGCTCCGAGCGTGGCCGCGCTTTCCCAACGCAACGCGCCCGCGTTCGGGCCGATCGGACGCACCGGCACGCCGTCAACCGTGGAAAGAGGCGGGAGCGCCGCGAGCTGAGCACTTCCTTGTAGGGCGAAACCGAATACAAGACCACAGGTCGCGAAGGTTTTGGTGTTCATGCGGGAAGGCTTTGCGCGTGATACGCTTGCGGCTGGACAAGCGCTGCAGGCTGTCGGCTTTCCATGAGCTGCCCGGACGCAACCGGCGTCAATATATAATGCCTTTGCGGAAAAAAATGTTCTCCGATAATTCCCCGCTCGGTAAATCCAGCGAATCCCGCTGCTGGCCAGCTTCGCACACGCCGCGTAGATATACAATCTACGGCGTATAGCGATTTAGAGAGGCTCTTTCTTTTGCCAGCCGCTAAAATTATAAAACTCTCGCGGCGCCGTTCGCACGGTACGATCCCAATCAGGTACGCCCGTCCGGTTCTCCACGATTGCCGCGACTGCCTGCTCGGGGGTGGAAAAACTGCGCGCAAGCGCGTAAGGGATCGGCGGCTTCCGGGTCATATCCTCGCCTCGCTTCCACTTCAACTGCCAAGCATCCGGTGCGAGTTGCTCGAGCCGCCAGACCAGGGTGCTGGTTTTCAGGAAGAAATACGGAGTGACGTTCATGTCTCCAGGTTACATGATTTGCCACCGGCTGGTCAAACGGCTACCCGGCGGAAATCGTGTGACACGGGCTCCTCCTGCCCCTGGCTCGGGGTGCCGCCCAAAGCCGCTCGAACGCAAAGCCGCGCCTAGTTTAACGCGGTCGAGCTTGCGCGGAGGTCAACCGAATCGCCTCAGGGTTCTCTTGATGAACTCTGACACAGCCGCGCGGTTTTCCGGCGCCACCAACCCCTGCTGCAAAAGCCGGCTCGTGGCGGCCTCGGGGATAATGTCGGTTTCGAGCAGCATCGTCGCAACAACACTTTCCTTATCAGCTGTAACATATCCGCGCACGACGAGGACGTTGGCGCATTGGCTGGCAAGCGTGGGTCGCGTGGTACGAGACAGCCATTCACTGGCGCGGGTGGATTCCATGGTGGGCAGGGACAAGGTTATAAATGGCTCGATCGCGGCGACGCATCGCCGCAACGAAAACGCGGAGGGCGGCGATGCGAGGATGTGCTCGCTGGCTGACGATGACACCCCGGCCGTGACTAGCGACTTATATCGGGGCTTGCGGTGATTTACTTCACCGCCCCGGCCAGCTTCGTCGTAAAGCGGGCCAAATCGGCAATGCGTTCGGCGATCTTGCTCTCCACGAGCTTGCCTTCCGCAAAAGCATTGCCGGTCGCATAAACGAACCGAGGCACAATCACACAGCGGAAATCGAGCATCAGGCTGTTCGCAAGCGACATGACCGACATATAACTGCTCATTCCTCCGGCCGCACAGAGAAAGCCGACGGCTTTGTTCTCCCAGGCTTTGCCCGTGAGCTCGATCAAGTTCTTGGCGGCCGCGTTACCGTCGTAATTGTAGATGGGCGTAGCCAGGATCACACCGTCCGCGGCCCGCACGAGCTGCCCGACCCGTACAACGTTCGGATCGCCATAGGCGGTCTCCCCGTCGCAGAGCGGCAGGGTCACCGTACGGAGATCCAGCCACTCGGTCGAAACCGATTCAACCTGAAGCGCCCGCTGCGCTTCCCGGGCCATCGTTCGACTGTTGCTATCGGAGTTAAGGCTGCACGAAATGACGAGAATCATCGGGAAAAGGTTATTTCGTAGGAGGCAATCCCGGCGCCTGCAACCGACAATCGACGCAGCCTTCCCAGCTAAAGCGCAGCTGGCAGGGAGCCCCCTCCCCGTACCTGGAAATCTGGGCGTTGCGATCCCGCCCGGACCAGGTATGTGTTCGGCCCCCCCTTTTCCAATATGGTCACTCCCGTCCGGGCGCGCGCGTTGCTCGCAGCAGCGCTCCTCGCTTCACTTCCTTGGTTCGTTTCGTCCTCCGCCGCCGCCGAGCCGAGGGTATTCAAGCATCCCGGCGTGCTCGTGACGCTGGAGCAGCTCGAACACGTTCGCACCCGTGTGCGGGCAGGTGACGAGCCGTGGCAGTCCGCCTACCAAAAGATGTCGGCCAGCCGGTATGCAGCGCTGGACTACCTGCCAAAACCCAGAGAGATCGTGAGCTGCGGCCCCTACTCGAAGCCCAGCTTCGGTTGCGGCGAGGAACGAAACGACGCGGTCGCCGCCTACACCCACGCCCTACTGTGGCACTTCACCCGAAAGGCGGAACACGCCAAAAAAGCGATCGACGTGATGAATGCCTGGTCGGCGGTGGTGCGCCGCCATGAAGGCCACAACGCCCCTCTTCAGGCAGCGTGGGTTGCGTCGATCTTGCCCCGCGCCGCTGAGATCATCCGACATACCTACGACGGCTGGGCGCCCGAGGACATCGCGCGTTTCTCCGCCATGCTCAGGACCGCCTACCTGCCATTCATCGAAGAGGGGCGTCCGTTTTACAACGGCAACTGGGAGCTTTCGTTTATCGAGGCCATGATCAGCTGTGGCGTGTTCCTGGAGGATACCAGGCTGTTCGAAAAAGCGGTCGCGATGTGGCGGCTCCGGGTGCCTGCTTATTTTTACCTCAAAGAGGACGGTCCGCTGCCCGTGCCCGCGCCGCTTTCCCCCCGTACGTCGCGCGAAGAGATCATCAAATACTGGTATGGCCAGGAAACGTTTGTGGACGGCCTAGGGCAGGAGACGTGCCGGGACTTCGGCCACCTGCAAATGGGGCTCGCCGCGATGATCAACACAGCCGAGACCGCGCGTATTCACGGAGTGGATCTCTATGGGGAGCAGGAAAAACGCATCACGGCCGCGATGGAATTCCACGCGGGATTCCTGCTGGGAGAGCCGGTCCCGAAATGGTTGGGCGGCGGAAAACTCGACCTCAACACGATCGCGACCTGGGAGGTCGCCTACAATCACTACTACAATCGACGCGGACTCGATCTTCCAAAGACGCGCAAACTGATCGCGACGAAAGCACGCCCCACCGGCGTCTCTACGTTCATGGTTTGGGAGACATTGACGCACGCGGAACTGGATGCAGCGGCGAGATAGGACCGTTGAGCCGCTGGAACCCTGCCGTCCCGGCAGGTTCTCTGGAAGCAGCGGGACACGTCAGCCCCCCTAACCGGCGCGGGATCTTTGCACCATGAGACAGCCAGTGTCCCACCCCACCTGACATACTCTGTGTATGTCTACTTCAGTTTGGCGGTCCCACGCGCTCCTTCGCCAGTACAACGAATTCCGTTTTTTTCAGAACCGCCAAGGGGATGGGCCCTCTTCCCTGCCCCGCGCCGCCTTTCGGTCGCCCGAAGGCGAGACGATTCCCTTGATTGCGGAACTGCCGCCCCCGGCGAAGGTGATCCCCTTTCCCTCCGCTGCCCCTACGCGACAGGCGGCTTCCTGATCGGAGCGCGAGTTGCGCTTTCTCCCTTTCTCCCGACGGGGGGGCCGCTCCTGCCCCTACCGTCTATCCGGAAAACCCTGAGCATCGTCATCCGGGACGCACGCAAATCCGTCTGCGTGTATCGCGCATTCCGGATACAGTGTTACGCTGCGGACGTGACATTCGAAATCGGCCTGCTTCTCGTCATCGTGCTGACTGCGCTGGTGTTTTTTTCGTTCGAATGGGTCGCGGCCGACGTGGTGGCACTGGGGGTGGTGCTCGCGCTCGTATTGACGGGCTTGCTGCCGGCCAAGAAAGCCTTTGCCGGCTTTGGCAGCGACACGGTCATCATGATATTGGGGCTGCTCATCATGACCACGGCCCTGATGAAAACCGGTTTGGTCGACGTCGTGGGGCGAGCGATTGTTCGACGCGCGGGCGACCGGCCACTCGTCCTGTTATTCGTCATAATGTTGTCGGTAGCGCTGCTAAGCGCGTTCATCAGCAACACGGCCGCCGCGGCGTTTTTCGTTCCGGTCACGCTCGGAATCGCCGCAAAAGCCAAGATTTCGCCGTCCCGGCTGCTGATGCCCGTGGCATTCTCCTCGATCCTGACCAGTTCCGTGTCGTTGATCAGCACGTCCACCAATCTCGTCGTGAACGGCATCATGACCCAGATTGGCCTCGCCCCCATGGGGATGTTCGAACTGGCACCTGTCGGCGTGCCAATCGCGGTGGTGGGGCTGCTGTATATGTTCTACCTGGGTCGACGATGGATCCCGGAACGCGCCCAGTCCGCGGACTTGATCGAGCAGTTCGGTGTTCGGGAGTATTTGACCGAAGTGCTGGTCCTCCCCGCCTCGCCCCTGGTGGGTAAATCGCTCGCCGATTCCAATCTGGGCCGCGACCTCGATCTGAGCGTGGTCCGCATCGCCAGAGAGCCGGGAGAGCTTCTATTGCCGCGGCCGCATTTGAAAATTGCCGCCGGGGACGTGCTGCTGGTCAAAGGAGCACGCGAGGAGATTTTGAAAGTGAAGGACACGACGGGGATCGAGATCAGGCCGGACGTTGCCCTCTCGGACCCCGACCTCAAGAGCGACGAAAGCGCGCTGGTGGAAGTGTTGATTTCGCGAGTTTCGCCGCTCGCGGGACGCACCTTGAAAGCGTTGGGCTTCCGCGAGCGATACGGCGTGCAGGTTCTCGGGCTCAACCGGCATGGACGCAACGTCCTGCGCAAATTGGGACATGTGAGAGTTCGCCCCGGCGATGTGTTGCTCGTACAGGGTAGAAAAAGCAATATCACCGCACTCAGCGACGAGCACGTTTTCCAGGTCCTCAATGCCGTGAACGAACGGCGCCTGGACAGGCCTCGCGCGTGGCGCGCGACGTTGATCTTCTGCGGGGCGCTGATCGTGGCCACGGCCAACATCATGCCCTTGAGCGTAGCCGTCCTGCTCGGCGCCTTCCTCATGTTCGCGACGCGCTGCATCACTCCAGCCGATGCCTATCGAGATCTCACCTGGCAAGCGGTGATTCTAATCGGATGCATGCTCGCCCTGGGCGAAGCCATGGTCGCAACCGGCGCGGCGCAATATCTTGCCTCGGGCGTGGCCGCCCTAACTCAAGGTCTTTCCCCCGTCGCTTTGCTGGGAGGATTTTTCGTTCTGACCGTCCTCTTGACCCAACCGATGTCAAATCAAGCCGCGGCGGCGGTCATTCTGCCCATAGCGATTCAAACCGCGACCCACCTTCAGCTTAACCCTCGCACCTTCACCATGATGATCGCGGTCGCTGCGAGCTGTTCGTATCTGACGCCTCTAGAGCCCGCCTGTCTCATGGTCTACGGCCCCGGTCGCTACCGTTTCGTCGATTTTCTGAGAATAGGAGGACCGCTGGTGTTTCTTTTATTTGGGATCGCGATCTGGCTTGTCCCCAAGTTTTGGCCCCTGTGACGTTCGAATGACCCATCACTTCCCTGTCTGCGGCCCTTTTTCCTCCGTAAAAAACGCCGGGAGAAGCGCGGCCACTCGGGCAAACTGTTCTCCACCACGACGAAATTCCGCCAATTGTCGGGCGGTGAGGAGCGAAGGCACTTTAGCCATGACAACATCCCAATTCGCTCCAAACGGATCAGCTTGCCCGCCCTTGTCGAAACCGGGCGTCGCCTCGGCGATGATTTGGGTGAGACCGCGGATTTGGACGGGACTGAGGGGCTCGCCGGCGAGCGCAAGCGTTTGCGCCTGGCCCATGACAAAATCACGGGCCGGCTCGGCGCGTTTCATTGTGTGCACGGCCTGCGCGGCCGTCGGGCCAAGCGTTGCTTCCAGGCCGGCGCGCAACTCCTCGCGATTGCGCCGGCGCATCTCCTGGATCGCCGGATCGGTCATCCGCAGCCCTTGCGCCCGAGCGGTCCAATTGAGATCCAAGTCGTCTTGTTCGTGATTGAACAGAAGTCCGTAGGCTTTCTCGCGTAATTCGGGTGCGACCCCGAGCCCCTGTAACGTGTCACCGTAGGTCTGTGCGTAGGCGGCGCGAAACGATTTCTCAAACAGAGCTCGAATGCGCGGTTCTTTAGCGACGATGTTGCTGACATCGGGAGAACTCCCGGTTTTCGCGGCGGGGGCGGACGGCTTGGGTGGAGGCGCCGATTTGACGGCTTCGTCCCGCAGACGTTGCTGTGCCGCGAGCAGTGTCGCTGCTTTGCGCTCCGCCTCAGCCGCGTCTTGCTCGAACTTGATTCGCATTTGAGCGGCAGATTGCGTGCGCTGCGTGTCTGCTGCCTGCGCCCGGACGGCTTCGGCCAGGAGCTGGCGCTGATTGATCCAGTGCCAGGCGGAAATTCCCGTCACGATCACACTCAGGGTGACGGCGGTGACAGATGTTTTTGTCATGGCTTGTTGGCAGCCGCTGTTTCGTTTTTGTTTTCTCTTTCGGCGCGGACATGGGCTTCGAGGGCGTGCGCGGCAACGCGCCTCAGTACCCACGGCTGTACCTCCCTCCACTGCGCCTCAGTCATGACCGGACGCGCTTGTTCAATGACCGAAGGCCAATTGATTGAAGACTCTTTGACCTTCCCGCCGGACTGGTATTCAGCGCTGTTGTCGCACACCAGTCGATGCAGTGCGGCCATTTGATCGAGGGAGAGAGCATCGGCGCGCGCGTTTATAGACCTCGCCATGGCCAGGGTCGCCTGACGCGCAGGTTCGGCTCGTTGGGCAAGGTCCTGCCATTGCCGATGGGTTTTGGCTCGCCGCTGTCTCGTACTTTTGCCGGCGGGCCTCGGCGCGGGCAACCTGGCAGGCCGCGAAACGCGTGGTGACATGCAGCCAGCCCTCGATCAAGTCGCGGCTGCAAATACGCGCCGCATTGTGCGCCAAAGCAGTGAACACGTTCTGAGCAACGTCCCTTCGGCCTGCCGTGCGCCGAAGTCCAGCCCGATACACCCAGCTAATGTGTCTTCGCACGACTTCGGCGAAGGCATCTTGATCTCGGGAGTCGACAAACCGTCATAGCAGCTGGGCATCATCGTTCATGGCCTTTCACCTGATACTAGCCGCCCGCAGGCGAAACCGGACAACAAAATTGCGGATTTAGGGTGCATTGCCGATCGACCAGGTAGGTCGGCGATCCGAGGCAGCGCATCGGCCCCCTCCCGCCTTGCCTGCGAACATCGCCGTGCGTAATCCTACTCACCGATGAACCACACGCCCTTCGTTGCATCTCTTTTCTGCGCGGCCCTCACGGCGTCGGTTTCTGCCGCCGAACCCACGCCAACGGCCACTCCGGAAGCCACGACCGCGACCAAGGCGCCCAATGCCTCCGCGGTCCGACGCTTCGAGGACATTGTCATCACCTTCACGGCGACGGATGGTACACCGCTGGAAGCCAAACTCAGCTTGCCGGTCGATCGCTCCGGACCAGTCCCGGTCGTATTCAATTTGCATGGCGCTGGGCCGCGAAACTTCGACCATGCGCTTCGGATTCGCGACAAGGACGGACAACGCCAGGTGATCAATTACTACGATTACCATGCCGACCAGCTGGCCCAGCGCGGAGTCGCGTTTTTTCGAATGAGCAAACGGGGATGCAGGAGCGAACCCTCGGGCTTTCCGAAGGTCGACCGGGCTGTATTCTCGAAAACGACGCCCACGTCTCTGTTGGATGATTACCGAAAGGGGCTCGAAACCCTGCGTGGCCGCGGCGAGATCGACGCGGGCCGGATTGTGCTTTTCGGTTCGAGCGAAGGAACAAAACTCGCGCCGCTGCTCGCGCAACAGTCCCCTGAGGGCGTGGCAGGCGTACTCCTGATGAGCTACGCTCCGGACAATCAGAAAGATACCGTGGTCTGGCAAAACACAGTGGGTCCATGGAGAAACGTGCAAAAACTCATACCCGCGGCAGCCGATGGCACGTTGACCATCGAAGAGCACGGGGAGGCGGTGAAAAAAGACGAGGCCTTGGGCAAGCGGTTGCCTTTTGAGCACCTCGACAAAGATAAGGACGGGAAAGTGACGACCGAGGAAATGGCCCGGCTCGTTCGGCCGCGACTCGATGCGATTTTGAAGGCCGTGGAAGAGAAGGACGATAATTTCCTCTGGCAGCATGTCGTAAACCTTTCGTCTGCCTACCTGCTGGATGGCTGGGAAGGCGAGCCCACTCACGTCCGTCTCCAAAAGCTCACCGTTCCCATCGCGATCTTTCACGGCGAAATGGACGGCGCGTGCCGCGTTGAGGGAGTTCGCGAGACCGAAGCCGCGTTAAGAGCGGCCGGAAAATCCAATGTGATTGTCAAAATCTATCCTGATCACGACCACGATTTGAATTGGACGCCTCAAACCGCGGCGGATGGCGGACCGGTCCCGTTCCAGGAGGCATTTACGCTTGCGGCAGAGTGGGTCAAAGCGACCCGGTAATACGCTCCCCGCTTCGATCCTCACCCTCAGTCATTGCACCTACCCTACGCTTGTAGGCGTCGGCTCTTCGCTTTCGGTGTTCCGCTTTCGGCCTTTCTGCCCTCGCGGGTCAGAACAGCCTGCCCGCATCGCGGCGAAGAGCTTCGATCGTCCAGATATACTCCCCCAGCGCGCGGACCGCGTCGACCTGCCGTTCCTTCGGTTTGAACGTGGGGCTGCGGTACGACCAAACGTCGTCCGAAGCACTCGGGGCGATATTCTTGAAAACCCAAACGGAGCCCTCGGCCATGGTCTCGCGGCGGGGAACCGGCGGCTTCAGCGCCGCCACCAACTCGGCCAGCCGCGCCGATTCGTCCGCGGTGAGGGAGCGCTGCGAATCGCGAATCGCGGCCGAACCTTGGGGCGCGGTTTTCGCGGGGAGCACCACACAGCGAATGGTGGAGACCGTCCCGTCGCTCGAAACCGCGATTTTCACCAACCGTTCTTCCGAGCGGCGAATCTCCAGCGCGAAGGCCAACGACTCGGAGGCTATAACCGACGTCGTAAGACAGAGGAAACAAAAGAAAACGGAAAGTTCAGCGAAAACAGCTGATCGCAGCGTGCAGACGAGGTGCATGGCCTCCGGACGGTCAGCTGCCGCGGACCAAACAGCAATCCACAAAGCATCCGGACCATGACCGGGGCGCGCCTCCTGTGCTTCTTGCTTGCCGCAGCAGGCTTTCCCGAATTCGCGATGTCGAGTTTCATGATCGGCATGAGAGCCGTCGTGTAACCTTCATTCAATGAACCAGGACTGACTTTCCGAAGACTTTTGTTTTCGAGTTCTAACGATTGTCCTCACGATCTCGCAAATAGGTCACGGTGGCACGGCCCAACTTAGCCCCGACCGCGTGATACCCCTGGACCGTGCCGTCGGCGGTGTTCCAAGGCGTTTCCACCGTGAGCGATACTGTGTTGGCGTTTGCATTTTCGCAGACCCATGAAGCGGCAATCGCTTTCCAGATCGGCAGGTGTTCGGGAACCGAAGGCTTCCCGTCGAGCAATCGAATCTCCCCGAATTGTTCTCGCGCAGCCGCAAGAAAACGTTCCTGCGCAGCCGCCGCTTCCGGCCCCGAATAAGGAGGATATTGAACGTAGAACGTCTGAATTCGCGCCCCCGCACCTGGATTGTGCGAATCCAGAAACACGGCCATGCGATTGTCGAGAGACAAGCGGCGAATATGGGACTGTACCGCGGCCACTTCGGGCCAGTGGGGCGCGTCCGACCAGTCACGGTTGTGGTCCTGCGGCACCGCTCCTTTGCCACCGTCACCTGTCGCTACGTGGTCGACATCCAAAACGGGCACGACGAAAACCTCCGCATTGCGGCGCAACCATACCGCTTCTGGTGCCGCGCTGAGCAGCCAGCGCACAAAACCTAACGCGACCCAGCTGCCTCCACACTCCCACGCATGTTGACGGCCGGTGATCCAGATTGCGGGCCGTTCCGAGGAGGGCTTTTCGCCCTCCGCAACCGACAGCCCGCGAACCACCCTCCCTTCACGAGACCGAGCAAGATCGAACGGCTTCGCGGCGGGGTGCTGAGTCGATTCCTCGATCCACGCCAAACTGTCGGAGTGCGTGAAAGGCGGACCCCAGGCGACCCAAAGTACGGTTGCGCCGGTCTCGAGGTGGTAGCGCCCGATGGCTCCGTCCCGGTCGCCCGGCGGCGAGTGAACCCACGTTTTTCCGTCTACGGACAGGGCGGCGGACGAAGGCAGCGTCCACGAAGGGCTTAATCGGCGAAGCTCGCCAGAATCATTGGGGACCTCGGCGTCTCGCGCCACGACCTCCACGATAAGCGGCTTCGTCGAATCGAGACCTTCGACGCGAAAATACCACCAATTCGGCCATCCGCGCTTGGGATCGCCTCCGGGAGAAATCCGCACACGTTGTCCCTCGTGATCGATCTCCTGCACGCGGGCCGAGCCATTCTCGAAGTCTGCGTTCACGACAACCTCGCACCGGAGCACCGTGCCGCCGAGAGAAACAATAAGGAAGACTGTCAGCAACCTGACCGACATGACCAGCACTCTGCCCGCGACCGAAAGGTCGGCGAACGCAAAATGAACCCCAAGGCGACCAGTTGACACGGTTTGGGGCCCCCACCTAACGTGGGACCTTAAATCGATGGAAAAACCCGCCTATACGCTGGAATTCGAAAAACCCCTCCGAGAGCTCAGTGCCCAGCTGGACCAATTGCGGCAACGATCGCTGGAAAACAACCTGGACCTGTCGACTGAAATCGGCGCCATCGAACGCAAGATAGAAGCTACCCAGCGCGAAATCTATTCCAGCCTGACTCCCTGGCAAAAGGTACAGATCGCGCGTCATCCCAAACGACCCTACGCGCTCGATTATATCAACGCGCTCTTCGAGAACTTCCAGGAGTTGCACGGGGATCGCCAGTACAACGACGACCGCGCCCTCATCGGAGGCACCGCTTTTTTTCAGGGTCAGCCCGTCATGCTGGTCGCCCAGCAAAAAGGCCGCGACACCAAGGAAAACATCATGCGCAACTTCGGGATGCCCCAGCCTGAAGGGTATCGGAAAGCGCTCCGCTTGATGAAAATGGCGGAGAAATTCCGCCTGCCGGTGATCACGTTCATCGACACCCCCGGGGCGTTTCCCGGCATCGAGTCGGAAGAACGTCATGTTTCCGAGGCAATCGCGGTGAACCTGCGCGAAATGGCCATGCTTCGCACACCCACGATCGCGGTCGTGGTCGGCGAAGGCGGCTCCGGTGGAGCCTTGGGCATCGGAGTCACTGACCGCGTGCTGATTTTCGAGAACAGCTACTACTCAGTCATCTCGCCCGAGGGTTGCGCGGCAATCTTGTGGAAAGATCGCGCGGCCGCGCCGAAGGCTGCGGATGCCTTGAAACTCAACGCCGAGAATCTCGAGAAACTCGGGATTGTGGACGAAGTCATCTCCGAGCCGTACGGCGGCGCGCACAACGATGGGAAACAAGCGTCCGAGACCCTTAAGTACGCGCTGCAGAAACACCTCAACGATTTGCGGGCGGTGTCGGCCGAACAATTGCTGGAAACCCGATACCAGCGCTACCGCCACCTCGGAGTTTACGAAGAGGACGGCATCGCGCACAGCTGAGCGCATCGCGCTCAGCGGTTTTAGGTATCGAGTTTTGGGTTTTAGGTTGTGGACAGCCGAACCGGTCGACTCTTTCTGAGGTAGGGCGAGCGCGTCCTCGCCGAGCCGTCGTCACGAGCGACGCCGCCAACGAAAAAACCTGAGAAACGCAACCGATCGCGAACGCCGAGTGCTTTCGCATCGAGACCACCCACGGCTCGGCGGGAACGCACTCCGCCCTACCTTTTTACGGACGCTGAAAAATTGCGGCAAGGGACGGATGAGGTGGAGCGCGCTCTCCGAGCGCGTGCTTGGACGCGATTTTGCGACGGACGCGGATCCAAACCAGCGCGCTCGGAGATCGCGCTCCACCTCAAACGCAAAACCGAAAATGACCTACCTTCGCAGACCGTCGCCGCTCCAGCCGAGCTTTTCGCCGATGGTCTCGTAATGATTAATCTCGGGCAAAAATGCGATCGGAACCGAGTCGGAGGACGTTTTGACGCGAAGGACGCTGTCGGACGTGACCGGACTGAGGGTCATGCCGTCGACCTGTACTTCGCCATTTCCCGACCCGTGATCGACGCGCAATTCGATGGTCTCGGTCGAGTTGATCACCACCGAGCGGTTTGTGAGCGAGTGCGGGCAAATCGGCGTGATCGTCAGGACGTTGCATTCCGGACTGACGATCGGTCCGCCCGCCGCCAGGGAATAAGCAGTTGTTCCCGTCGGTGTCGCAACGATCAATCCGTCGCAGCGATACTTGGTAAAAGGCATTTTGCCTACACGAGCAGTAATATCGATCAGATGCGGGTTCGCGGCGCGCACGATCACCGCGTCGTTGAGCGCCCAACCGCTGACGACTTTGCCCTTGTGCTGAACCTCAAGATCGAGCGCAGTTCGCCGGCTGATCACGTATTCCGATTTCAGGATCCGGCGCATGGCAGCTTTCAGTTCGGCCTGCGGCACGGACGTGATGAATCCAAGGTAGCCGATATTGATTCCGAGGATCGGAACGCCCGAGCCCCGGCTGCGATGCGCGGTCTGCAGCAACGTGCCGTCGCCGCCGCAAGCGATGATCAAATCCGCCGACACCTCCCTCATGTCGGTGAGTTGTTTGTAAGTCTTGGCCCCGTGCGTCAGCGCGTCCCGCCACTCGTGGTCGACCCCGTGCTGGTCCAGGATCGCCTTCAGGACCGACGCCGTCCGACGGGCGTGGGCTTTGCCTTGATTAATGACGATTACGACCCGGCTGACGCGCATAGTGCTGTCATACGGGTTCGTCCCCAGGAGGCGAGTCTAAGCTGAAGGCCGACCTTCGCATTCCCGGGCGGCTGCCGTGCTAGGGACCCGCGGCAACCGCTTTGTCCTTATGGACCGGATACCCAATCGCGGCGACGGCCTCTGCTCCCAGCCGTTCTTGCAGCTGGGTAAGATAGAGGCTGTGCGGCATCACCGGCTGGCCATGCGAATCGATGGTGCCCTCGGGCAGCAGGGGCTCTTGCGCAAAGGGACGGGCAAGCAAGCGGCGCTCGCCGATGCAACCGATCGCCCAGTTGTGGGTGCCCGGGGGACGCTGGATCACGAAGGAGTCCGCGACGCAGTTCCACGCGACGGCCCACGCCAGTCCCCACCCATGGCCGGATCCCATCGACCCGCGATTTTTGAAATCGATGCCGCCCCCCGGGGCCGAACAATTGTCCAACAACATGCCGGTCGTCCATCGCTGATGGCCTTCGATCCTGCCGTTTCCGGCGAAGGTGCAGTTCAACAGAACAATGGGCCCGGATTTTGCCGCCCCCGTCGCCACAAACCAAATGTTGTCGCCCTCGACGGAACAGCGATCCAGCAAGACTTGATCGCCGTTGGGCGCGAACTCCGCCGGTTTGGACGCCCCTTCGTGGAGCGCTTTTCGAATGACCGCGACGCGTTCCAACGTGATCCGGCGGCCGCCGAGACTCACGCTGTCCATCGTCTCCTCGATCACCAAATCGCGCGCCCAGCAATCTTCGCCGCTGATGCGCAGCGCGGAATAAAGGGATTGGGTATGATTCATCGCCTGAGGCGGCGACTGAATATGCAGGAACTCGACGCCGACCTGGCTGACGCGACTGGGCGGCGCGATTTTTGCCACCACCGTGCCGGGCGGGTCGAAAAAGCGCGCGTCAATCGAATCGGAGAGCGCGACCTCCAGGGTGATCGTGTTGCCCGCGACAGCGGCGATACGCCTTTCGACTGGCAGCGTTTCGGCGCGAATCCACCGCTGCGCTTTCCCGTCGCGCACCAGGTCGTGCATCTGCATGAACTCGACCCACGCGGCGGTGATCGGGCGGCGGATCTCGATCGTGTCGCCTGGTGCGAAGCCCGAGGCGTTCTGGACTGTGAACGATTGGGCGCCGGAAGGCACGTACGCATCGGTCACCCGCGTGGAGGCGAGGCTGGTCGGTCTTGGGTCGACGGCGGAGACCGCTTCGTCGGATCTCGGCGGCTGTCCGCCGGAGCGGCCTCGACGATTGCCCACGACAATCGCAGCGTGCTTCGGACCCGTCATTTTGATCGTGGTGCGATTCGGCCCCTCGCGGCTTCCGCTGCCGCGCAGGACGACTCCGCTCGCCGAGAGCGAAAGTGTCTTCGCGCAGGTGAAAACACCCGGCGCAAGCAAGACCGCCCCGCGAAATGCCCCTTCGAGCGGCAAGGCCGCGACCTCGTCGATCGCGGCCTGAATGAGTTCCGTATCGTCAGCCGAGCCCGAAGGAACTATCGTCTTTTTGACCGGGACCGCCGGAAGCGGGACTCCCCCGCCCATGTAGCCAGCGGTGGAGAAATCCATAATGCGGTCGCCCTTCTCCGTGCGCTTGTAGATCAATTTTCCCTCCGCGCCGATCCGCACCCACTCGCTTTGCGCGCGCTCCAGGGCGAACCCTGGCGTAACGAAAAATCCGCTACAAACGAGGGCGAGGAAGACGGATAGCGCCGCGCTGTTCGCGCGATGAAAACACGATGATGACTTCATGAAGGGGGACCTCGAGCTTGATCCAGGCGGTTATTCGGACACGAGGGCGAAATGGTCGGGCTATCTCCCATAAACGGGGGATGGCGACTCATCCGAAAAGCGTCTCGCCCCCTGCAGGCTGTAATCGCGCCGTTACTAAGAAAGAGCCGACAACCACGTCATTACACCGGAGATATCGCACATGGTTTACCTTCGACTTTCCCTCAGTTCTCTCGCCGTGTGCGCAGGGGCTCACCCGGCCAAGGCGGTCGCAGTGTTCATGTTCCGGAAGGGCAATGGGTGGGACGGCGCGCGCGACGCGGGATCGATTCTGCGAGAACAGGGCTGGCGGGCCGTCGCCATCACGGATGTTTATGAATGCTTTGATAGCGCGCGTTATCACGACGGAAACGACCTGCGTTCCCTGCAGGCCCAAGCGGAGGCCTATGGCTACGCGTACCGCATCGTGCGATGTGACGAGACGTTTGGGTTGGCTGAGAAGCCGGCCAGCGCCGGTCTATTCGGTTTCCGTCTGAGCGCTTGACCAGGCGCTGAATCCCGTCTGCGAGCGTGGCAAGGGAGCACCGCAAAAAAAAGGCCGGCCGGCAAGAGCCCCACGCCCTCGCCGGCCGGCTACCTATGCTACCAACCAAAAGTGGAAGGTTCGCACTGATCGTTAATTTCTCTTTGGCTTCTTTCGAATGGAGGGCTGATCGAGTGGAACAAAGGGATCCTCTTTGCCGATCGGCGGAAAAGCCGAATCGGTGAGGCGGATGCCGCGTGCGGGCCGACCGAACGCGGACGAGCCAGCATCCTACCAAAATGCCCCGTGAGCCGGGTATCTGCCGTTTGGGGGATACGCTCACTCTCTCGCTTCGGCGACGACACAAGCCCCGTTGTCCGAGCCAAATGAAAAAGAGCGCAAAACGCCCGCCGCGATTATTCAACAGTGTGAACGTCCTGCACGCGGCGCTGGCATTACCTGACTCACACGTTTGGTCTACCCTTTTCCGAGAAACTTCAGCGTCGCTTCCGTGCGGGACTGGACGTGCAGCTTCTCGTAAATTCGCCGCTGGTGCGTTCGCACGGTGCCGAGAGAAATTCCAAGCTGATCCGCGATCTGCTTATAGAGGCAGCCCTTCGCGAGGAGGCCGAGCACTTCGAATTCGCGGGGACTCAATTTGCCGAGGTCGGACGCCGGCTTGGCCTGATGAAAGTAGTGCACGACTTTGCGCGCAATCTGCATCGACATGGGGGCCCCCCCGGCGTGTACGTCCTCGAGCGCTTCGATCAATTCCTCCGGATGCATGTTCTTGAGGAGGTATCCGCTCGCGCCCGCCCGAAGCGAATCGAAGATCAGGTCCGTCTCTTCATAGGTGGTCAGCATCAGCACGGCCAGATCCGGCATCATCCATTTCAATTTGGCGGCGCATTCGATGCCGCTCATGCCTGGCAGATTGATATCCACCAACACGGCCTGCGGTTTGTCGATCGGCAGCTGCTCCAACGCCTTTTCCGCGGTTGGAAAAGCGCTGATACAACGCAGCGAAGTGGCGCCGTTCAGCAGTGCCACCAGGTTTTCGCGCGTGCCGCGGTCGTCTTCAATAATGGATACAGTGATGGCCATGCAGGAATGCACGCGGATCCTGTCCGGGTTCGCCGGCTTAAGCAATCGGGGAATCGGTGCCCGCACGCCTGGCCGGAAACGGCACCGTGAAAACCACCCGCGTGCCGCCTCCCTTGAGCCCTTCGATGGTGAAGAGCCCTCCCATCTCCTGCAGTCGCTGCTGCATATTGCGAAGTCCGTCGGCTTCCGGCTCGTGCTCCTTCTTTTCGAAGCCCCGGCCGTTGTCGAGCAACACAATCGTGAGGCGCTCCGCCGACGCGATAATCTGGAGCTTCACCTCCGTGGCCTGGGCGTGGCGTACGACGTTGTTGAGCGCCTCCTTCACGCTGAGGAACAAATCGTGGCGCACATCGGCTGAAACCGGCAGGTTAGGCGTGACCTCGGGCAAATCGACCGCGCAGGCGATCTCAGCCGTGCGTAGAAAATCGACCGCGTATTGGCCGATATAATCGACCAGGTGAGGCAGCGTATCGTTGCGCGGATTGACCGCCCAGACCGTCGCGTTCAACGAACCGATGAGCTGCCGCGCGGTGTCAGCCACTTCGGAAACTCGTTCGTTCGCTTTTTCGGGTGCCGCTTTGTCGCGCAAGACCAGGCCGCTCAGCAAAACGATCTTCGTCAAACGGCTTCCGAGGTCGTCGTGAATATCCCGGGCGATCCGCGCGCGTTCTTTGTGCAGAGCGGACTCCGCCTGCAGCGCCGCCACGCGGTTTCTTAGGCGCCGGAACGACACATAACGCACGGCCCCTACCACCACAGAGGTGAAACCAAGCAAGCCGAGTCCATGGAACCACCAGGTCTGCCAGAAAAAAGGAGCCACCAGGAACGCGACCGTTGCATCCTTTTCGCTCCAATCGCCGCCGCTGTTGCGCGCCGAGACGCGGAACGTGTAGTTCCCCGCGGGCAATCCAGTGTAGGTGATGCGGCGCTGCCGGTCCGATTCAGTCCAGCGGTCGTCGCGTCCATCGAGCCGATAGCGGATGCCGACGTTCTCCGGTGCGCTGAAACTGGGCGCGGCAAAGGCGAACTCCAGCTGGCGGTGACCCGCCGGAATGGTGAGACGAGGCTGCTTCGCGAGGTTTGACGCGGTCGCGCCGGGCAACGGGGCGGTGTAGGCGGCCACCACGGCATCGTCCAGACTCACTGCGGTGATCTGAAGCGGAGGCGGCTCGAAGTTCTGTCGCGAACGGTCGGGATGCACGACCACGAGTGCCGTGGTCAACGGGATCCACAGTCGTCCATCGCGACTGAGCAGCGGATTAACCGGGTCTCCAAAGGCCGCGGGCAGGCCGTACGCGTTGTCGCCCTCCCCGCGGACAACCTGCACGCGCGACGCGGCGCCTTTCAGGACGGCCTCCATCTCCTGCTCTCTCACCTTGAAGAGCCCGCGGCGCGAGCCCACCCAAAGCCAACCCCCGCGATCGGAGATGAGCATGTAAATCGTGTCGTCGGGCAGCCCTTGATTTCGCGTTATCGTGCCGCCTGTCTCGCCCCCGACGCGGCCGACCCCTCCTCCATCGAAGCCCGCCCACAAACCTCCGGCCTTGGCCGGATGAAGGCAGCGGATCGCGGAGCGGATGCCAGGGAGCAACCGGGATGTTTCGTTGACGACGCGATCACCTTCCACACGCAGGAGTTCGCCGCGGCGTGTGCCCGCCCAGATCGAGCCACCCGCGTCTTGCGCGATGGCCCAGACCCCTTCGCCCTGCGCGCGAAACGATTGAATCTTTTCATTCCTCACCCGCTGCAAGGCTGAGGGGCCCTCTCCGCCAAGCCAGACATCGCCCTCCCGGCTGACGTGAAGCACCCGGATATTGCGGCTGACGATACCGTGTTCTCTCCCCCACTGGGTAAGCACGCCGTCTTTCCACCGGCAAAGTTTGAAGCCGCGGGTGCCGATCCAAATCGCGCCATCGAGTCCGGCCGCGACGACCGTTCCTTCCCCGGGCAGAGTCACACCCTCCGGCAAAGCCGGTTTCCAGCCCGCGGCAGTGCGCACGACAAAAAAGCCGTCCTGCGTCATGCCCCAAAATGTGCCGGCGGGGTCTTCGCAAACCGACTGAACGGACTCGATCGGCAACCCCGTTACAGCCCCTTCGATTTCCATCGTCCGCGGTTGGATTCGATTCAAACCGCCGCCGTTGGTCGCCGCCCAAATATTGCCTTCCCGATCTTCCAGAAGATTCCACACCTCGCGCTGAGTGACGGGTATACCCTCCACCTGTTTCCCGTCCCAGCGAAACAATCCGCTCGAAGACGTACCGATCCAAACGCGGCCGTTTCGATCCTCGAGGAGAACCGACGGCTTGATATTGTGCCGACCCGTGGGAATGTCCGCATAATGCACCAGTCCTTTTTCTTCACTGAACTTGAAAAACTGGCGCTCGATGCAAAGCCAAAGACCCCCGTCGCTCGCGGCGGTCATGCGGGTGGTGCCGACGGGCACCTTGCTCACGGGCTGAAACCGTTCGCCGCGAAATACCGAAAGTTGATCGCTCTTGATAATCCAAATGCGTCCGCGAGCGTCGCGGCCCAAGGTGCATCCGGCCGGAACCGACGGGTCCGGAAATCCGTGTCGGTCGGTCAACCGCTCCGAAACTCCGTTGCGCACGCGGTAAAGCGCTCCCGCGCGGTAAGTCGCCCAGACCGTGCCCTCGGCGTCCTCGCACATCAGCTCCACGCGTGTGCTCGGGATGTTCCCCACGGCTGCCGTTACCCCGTTCTCCTGCACCCGAAGGACGATACCTTGTTCGGTGCCAATGTGAAAGCCACCGCCTTTGGCGCTGAGCACCTGTCGCACCCGGGGCACCGCTCCATCGGCGAGCGGCGCTTTGAGTGGAAATTCCTCAAACGTCACGCCGTCGAACCGCGCCAACTGGAACCCGGCAGCAATCCAGATGAATCCGTCGGGCGCCTGAGCCAATCCACTGACAACGTTGTCCGGCAGGCCATGATTCGTTTGCCACACCCGGATCGACGGCGTTTCACTCGCCCTGACCCCGGGAAACGGCGCGAAAGCGAGGCAGACCAGGCACGCCGACAGGAGGAACTGGCTAATTCGCACGCGGGGAACTCTGGCGGGTTTCAATTGCAAGGGCAACGTCGGCGGACAAAGCCATCACTGGTTCTCACTTACACTCCCTGTCTTGCCCGCTGGCAACGGAGCGTTGGACCGTAGAACCGCAGCGCGAGCGGGGGCGCCGTTGGTCAAACCAAACAGCATTGCTTGTACTTCTTGCCGCTCCCGCACGGGCACGGATCGTTCCGGCCCGCTTTGGGTGTGGCCGATTTGAAGGGCGCGGGACCGGTCCGCACAGCGCGGGTATAGAGCCATTGTCCGGCGGTGCGGCGAAATTCGGATTTCTCGTGGATAGCATGTTCCCCCTGGCCGTCCGTGAAATACGCCGAAAAATCGACGAACGCTTGTTCGGGAGTCTTGCCGGCCTCGTGCGAATGAACGACGAGTCTCGTCCACTTCAAGTCGGATGCCTCTTCCTCGACGAATGGCTGGCTAGCCGTGGCGGCGTAGGTGCGATGCAAATACCGGTAGTCCTTCGCCACATGCGCCGTGAAGCGCGACCGCATCAACTCCTCCGCGGTTTCGGCCGCACGGCTCCCGCTTAGGAGCAGGCTGCAGCAGGCGTCAAAAATCTTTCCGCTGCCACAGGGACAGGGTTGACCGGGTTGCGGGGCGTCAGGAGAGGGGGCGCGAGTCGTCACGAGAATAGAAACAAGAAGCGTTACGCGACCGCGCGCGAAGATCCACACCGATTTCGCAGCCTGCTCCGGACTTTGGCGATCCGCAAAATCGGAAAGCCACACAATAATTTTGGGCAGACGGCTCTGGGGGAGTTTCCGGAATATGAAGGCCGCGTTTAGCAGCAACAGCGCTAAGTAAAATCGAACCTATGTCCTAACCATCTCAATCCCAATGCCCTGTGGGCGCGGCGCGGAGCGACGCGGAGCGGCAGGTTCTACACGGCTGGGCTTTCCTAACGGAACCGTGACCGCTCGTTGTGGTTGTACGCAGCATGCAAACCACGTTCATCGGCCCGGACGGGCAGGAATATTCACTCGATCAAGCCAATGACCGGACCTTCGAAGCACGGAAGGAAGACGGCGCTTGGCTCTTTACGTTCTTCGATCGCAACACGGGAGAGCCCGCGTACCGGTACCGGGGAGGCTTCCCCACGGCTTTCGATCGCGACCTGTGGACGCCCGTTGCCGCGCTGGCAGCAGCCGACGCGGAGGGCGTGCTATTGTTCGCGGCTGCAGGCGCTCATACCCAGGTGGCCTGAGCCTCCGCATCCAGCGATGGGCAGGGCCCAGGTCCGGGCCATTATCAACGAAACGTCGCTTGTGACCGTTCCTTTCGGTCCTAGGAGCCCGAGCCGGAACGTAGCTGCGGCTTCAAATCGTCGGCCCCGTGCAGCCAGCTTGTAGCGCGTCTCGGTGTCCGAAACGATTTCGACGAGGTCGATCATCTGCAGGTTGGCTTCCTGAGAGGATTCAAGTTCCCGCTTCAGTCATCGCGCACAGCAATCTGGGCGCGCTTAGAGCGTCGTCAGTTTTCGGTTACAGGGCAGCCGAACCGCGGTCGCTCTTGCTGCTGATGCAGTTACGAGTTGAAAACTATTGAAAGCTTTCGGGAGCTGCTGCCCCGCCGACAGCACGACCTGGGAATACCCTACGTCGCGGGTGAGCGCCCGCCGGGCTGTCGGGGTCGCAAAGAAAAAGGCGCGGCAAAATGCCGCGCCTCGAGACTGGATCTGGCGGAGGCGATCAGAATTCGCCCGTGATGCCGGCAGTATAAGTCACGCCCAGATTGTTCGCTATGTGGAAGTGGCTCCAAGAAGGCGAACCTTCCACTTTGCGGAGCCGGATTTTTTGCGCATCGGTAACGTTGCGCCCCGAAAGGAACAATTTGGCCCATCGAGTGATGGCGAGCTCGACGTTGAAGTCGACCGTGGTGTAAGGCGGATAATAACGATGGCCGACGAATCCGGCGGCATCGTCGCGTTGACGGTAGACTTTCCCGTTGCGGATCACGCCTACATTGGCGCCGAACTTGCCGCGGCGATATCCCAGCGATGCCTTGTACTGCGTTTCATAGAAGTTCTGGAAATCGGTGCCGATGTTGCCACCGGCATAATTGAACTTTCGAAGATCGTTATAGTTGAAGCTGCCGGTCAGAGTGAACCCACGAACGATGGACGGCACCCAAGCGTCGAGATTCTGCCGAACGTCGAACTCGAAGCCATCGATCCGACCCACGCCCTCGTTCCGCCACGTGGTCGATTGGAAGTTCAGGAAGGTGGGCTCC
>CAZJLP010000073.1:0-23628 GCA_964546955.1 uncultured Opitutaceae bacterium
AGTGGCGTAGAAATGGGCCATTGGACTACCCTAGCGAACGTTCGCCACCGGATGGCAGCAAGCACTTTGTACGAAAGACCTAGGTGTGAATGGCTTGCGTTGTCACCCACGAAGAAGTCAACGGGCTGTCAGAACACGAACTTAGCCGACACGCCCGACCGCATACGGCTCAATCCGCGATTGGGGTCGTCCGACCGAATGCGGTCGTAATCGAGGGTGGCGGAAACCGACCAATTGACTGCCGGCTTGTACTGGAACGCCACGCCTGCCTTGAAGTTCGTTTCGTCGCGATCGGGGCTCACGCCGCGCCGGCCGCGGAGCACGCCCGGCTCCCAGGTGACGGAAGCGGAGGCAAGCGACTTCGGCGTGAGAGTTTGCTGAAGGTTCACGAAAAAACGATTCACGGCCCGATCCACGTATAGGTCCACATTCGACGTTTCTTCCGTCGCATGCGCGTAGCCGGCCGCTACATAGGATTCGCGGCCGAAGTCATACTTGGCGGCCAGCTCGATGAAGGGCGATGTGCTCGTGCGTTCCTGTTTGCGGTTTCGACGCTCGACGCCGGCTCGCGCGCTCAAACCGGTGCGTTTGTTCAAGACATAATCGCAACCGGCGAGTAGAAAGTGAGAGCGTTTATCTCGGCCCGAACCGTCTGTGTCGTAATCGATGTCTTGGAAGCGGTACTCGGCGCTGGCCAGGATTTCGGGAAGGACGGCGTGGCTTGCGGCGAGACCGAGCAGGTACTCGGACCGGTCGAGTTCCGACGCGAGCGCGGCATTGTCGTAAGCGTAAAAGCTGTGTCGCACCTTCGTCGTGATCCCGGTGCGTTTAGTCAGCCCATGGGCAAAGCGCAGGTCGAATTGATTGCGCCGGTACGATTGGTCGGTGCTCAACACGGTGCCGATTCCAGGCAGGAGCGACTCCGGATTCTTCGAGAGCTGAAACGTGTCGGAGAGATCGAGCTCGGTCAACGGGCTGAACGTGTGCGCCACTCTCCCGGCGAATTCGTGGCTATCCAACGCCTTCGAGCCGGGTCGATCCGCCACGTAGTCGAGCGACAAACGATACGCCGCGGAGGCAAACGTGCGCGGCGCGACGGATGCGTTGAAGGCCAAGCTCGGGGCGAATTGGTAGACGATGCTGTCGACCTCGTCCGTCGCCGCGCCGAAAATATTCGAGTCGTACTGCACGCCCGCCCCCGCGTACACCGTGATCGCCTTGCCTTTCTCCAGTTCCGGGATGGGCGCGTAAACCGCGGCCGCGCGACAAGTCCAGAGGCAGAGCCCGGCATAGAACGCGCGCTTTAAATTCATGGGGTCGTTTGCGGGCAAACGCTAGGTCCGGCCACGCGGCAATCAATCACTTTCCCCGAGGAAGAGCAGCGACAGGATCCATCAAGAGATAAAAGGTGTCGGAAATCTTCTGCGCTCCGGTCAGCGGAAAAGCCATGGGATAGCGGCCTGTGATCAAACCGCGGTAGACCTGCGACCACTCCCCGAGGCGATCCGAGGTGTCCGTCGAACGCGCGAGATCGGCGAATAATGGGCGTTCGAGGGTCCGCGGGGTAAGCATCAAGGCCACCATCGGCTGGTCCGATCCAATCCGATAGAAATCTCGCAATACGGTGGGCTGGCCCCAGACCGGCTGGCCACTGTACCAAGCGGCGCCGGCCGGGATGTCCGCCATCCAGGCCGGCGCCGGACCGCCCAGCCGTGTGAGTTCGTGGCGAAGGCCGACGAACAAGGGAGGATAATAAGGGGGATAGCTGAAATGCCGGCGCGCAGGTTCAAGCGCGTCGCGCGCGAGCGGCAGGGCTTGCAGCGCCAGCAACAACACCATCGCACCCCGCGTGTGGGCGGCCCAGGTTTCGCTGCTCGCGATCAGCACCGCGAAAAATCCCGCGCCAAAAATCACGATGAGCGGCGCGGCGTAAATCATCGGATGACGCTCCCCTTCCCCCGAATCGAAAACACCGTAGCCCAAAATCAACACACCGATCAACGCCACGGCAAACCAGCGCAGCCGGTTCACGCGGTCCGAGCGAAAACGATAAAGCAATCCCGCCACAAAGAACGCCGCCAGCAGGAAGCCCCCGGCCCAGAGTTGCTCATGCAGGGCGTTCTGCAATTCGGTCAGGACCTTGTTGCCGAGCTTGAAAATATCGATTCGTGGCGCGGCGTGCGACATCGCTCCGCGCGCGGCCGACGGCTCCGCCGTGGGGTCGCCGGCCTTCAGGGCGATGCCATGCCAAGCCAGGGCGACCGGCGAATCAGTTTCCGCCATGTTCCTGAGGACCCAGGGCGTGCCCACCACCGCGAAGCCCGCCGTCACGAACGCGAAGGCCCGCCACCGTTGGCGTGAAAACCGCACAAGCGCAAAGGCCAGCACCACGGGCACCGCGGCCGCCGCGGAATACTCGCACAAGAACAGCAGGCCGGACAACAGACCGGCGAGGAACAACCACAGGGAGGCACTGCCCCGTTCTCCGTCCGCAGCCGTGTCGCCTCGTACGACACAATAGATGAGTCCCAGCAGCAGCACCATCGAGAGCGGCATGCCATTTACAGCTAACGTGACACGCCAGAGCCCGAGCGAAAGCAGCACGGCCACTGCGGCGAACGCACCCACCGCCTCGTCGAACAACCGCCGCCCCAGGAGAAATGTCAACCACGCGGTCAGCCAAAACAACGCGATATTCAAGGCGAGCAAGACATAGTCCGCGCCAAAGCTGCCCGTGGCGGTAGCACGTGTGAACAATTCCTTTTGGACAGAATCCGGCAAAATCCAAAGCGCACCCGCGATCATCGCGGGGTACAGCGGAGGCTGATGCAGCTCGGGAAAGACGTTCATGCGTTCAAAATGGGTGCCGCGTTGCTTGAGCCAGGCCGCTGTTTGCGGGTATTTGATCAGGGTGGTATAGCCCTCCCCCGCGGCGATCTGTCGCCCGGCGACGGCCTGCGCCAAAGTGTTTTCGGAGATGGGCCCCCTGAACTGCTTGTAGCCAATGAGCGCCGTGAGCAGCAGGATGCCAAGAGCGAGAGCGAGCCGGCGCGTCCACCGGGCGCCGGCTCCCATTTCGAGCCAGTGAACCCATTCCTGCGGCGATTGAGGTCTTGGCACGTGGCGCTGGTTAGAGGGTGGAACGGCTAACGTTTAGCTCAGGGCGTGTACGGGAATTTGGTAGTTCCTTCAGCTCCAAACTCCAGGCTCTCAACTTTAACTTCATGACTAGTCGATCGTGTCCAATTCGGGCCACTCGGCCAGCTTGCGATGAAGCGTGCGCCGGCTGATGCCCATCAGTTCCGCCGCCTTCGTACGATTGCCGCGGGCTTTGATCAAGGCTTCCCGCAAAAGACGCTTTTCGTTTTCCGCGACCGAATACGTAGGCGCGGAATTGGAGGAGGAAGGCGGAGGCGTTTGGCCGCCCCCGGCCGCCGCAGCCGCGTTGCTGGCCGCCTGGACCTGTGGGCTGAGGCTCGCGCTCGGCGCAGACCAGGTGGCTTCGCCCCGAAACTTCGGCTCGAGTTCGTATTCGGTGAGTTTCCCTCCCCGATGGAGCACGACCGCGTTCTCCGCAAAGTTGCGCAGTTCGCGGACGTTGCCCGGCCAAGGATAGCTTTGCAGGTACCGAAGCGCTCCCGGCTCCACGGTCAGAGGCGGCACTTTGTTCTCGTCGCTGAACGCCTTGATGTAGTGATTCAACAGAAGCGGAATATCTTCCGTTCGCTGCCGAAGCGGGGGCATGGCGATGCGCACCACATTCAACCGGAAGAAAAGATCCTCACGAAATTTTCCGTCGCGGACCATCTGTTCCAGGCTGCGATTGGTCGCCGCTACCAGCCTCACGTCGAGCGTGAGGGGTTTGGAGCCGCCCACGCGCTCAATCGCTTTTGTCTCCAGAAAACGCAGCAGCTTCACCTGGGTGGAGGCGGAGATTTCGCCGATCTCGTCGAGAAAAAGCGTGCCGCCATCCGCGGATTCGAAACGGCCGATTCGGCGTTCGGTGGCTCCGGTGAAGGCTCCCCGTTCGTGACCGAAAATTTCGCTCTCGAGCAGGCTCTCGGACAACGCGGCGCAGTGCACGGCGATGAAGGGGGCCCGAGCGCGGGGGCTTGCCTGGTGGACGGCTTGAGCGATCAGTTCCTTGCCGGTTCCGGATTCCCCTTCGACCAGGATGGTCGCTTTGGAGGGTGCGACCAACTTCACCCGGTCAATGACCTCCTTCAAGCTCGCCGAGTGACCGATGATACCTTCGAAATTGAACTTTTCATCCAGTCTCTCGTGCAAATGCCGCACTTCCACTTCGAGAGTCTTCGTCTTCAGCGCGCGTTGAATCAGAACCTCCAAGCGCTCGATGTTGACCGGCTTGGTGAGAAAATCGACGGCGCCGCGCTTCATCGCTTCCACGGCCGTCTCGATGTTTCCGTAAGCGGTCATCATCAGGACCGCCGGCTTGTTCGGCAGAGAAAGAGCCTTGTCGATGACTTTTAGCCCCGACTTTCCAGGCATGCGTAGATCGGTCAGGACGACGTCAAATTCCTGCGCATCCAGCAGGTTAAAGGCTTCGTCCGCGCTCGATGCCACCGAAACGTCATAACTTTCCTCCAAGGCCTGTTGCAGGCCTTCGCGGGTGTGTTTCTCGTCATCGACGATCAGAACGCTCGGCACCATGGATACATTCACGTCTCCAGGTTGCGGGCGGTCAAGCTCGCGGCAGTCTGTGGCCAGGGTAGGCGGCAGGGACTTGCCAGTCCAGAGGCTAGGGACAAAAACGAAAAACCCGCGGCCCGGCAGAGGGCGCGGGTCGAGAACTGACCTGAAACGCGGATTAGGCGGCCTTCGCAGCCTTGCGGCGGCGATAAGCCACGGCACCGAGCAACACCACAGCGCCGATGAGGCCGTAGGTGGAGGGCTCTGGCACCGCGCCGGGATCGCGGATTTCGCGGATCAGCTTGCGGTCGATCGCGGCCGAGAAGTCGATGAAGTTATCGGCCACTTCAAGGAAGCCGTTCGTGCCGCCGACAACGTTGTTCTGATAGAACGTTTGCAGACCGGCTTCGCCCAGGATCACGATACCGTTGATCGTATCGACGCCCGAAGCGAGCGCGGCATTGCGGGCCGCCAGGGTGTTCCCACCCTGGTTATCCGCTCCGTCGCCCGAGATGTCGATGACTTGGCGAGCCGCCGTAAACGTATTCAGACCGAACTGACCGGCGCCGAACGTCAGCGCCGAAGCGACACCCGTCGAACCGCTGAAATCTCGGGTCGAGGCATTGATGGCCGCGGCAAATGCGTTGGCAGAGGCAGCGCTGTTGATCAGCGTCCAACCCACTTCGATGGATTGCTGGCCCGCGCTGGCCCATTCGATGTAGGTCACGGCGATCTGGCCGAGGGCGCCCGAAGCGATAGCGCTTTGGATGCCGGCGTTTTGGAAGGCTTGAACGTAACCCTGCTTTTGCAGGGTGTATTCGGTCGCGTCTACGCTGCCCGAGACGTCGACCAGGAGCACGAGCTCGAGGTCCACCATCTGCGCACGCGAAGTGGCGGTAAATGCGCTGGCCAAAGCCAGCGCGAGTGAAGCGATTTTGATGCGGAGTTTCATGGTCATTACAGGATCAAAGCGGGACACAAGGGCGTGCCCCGGTACCTGGGAGATATAGAAAACCCGCGGCCAATATCTCAGGGTTCGTTGGAATTGTCCGCGTTTTGCGGGTTTCCCCTACAGGACGTGGCGGGGCAGTCGCTCACCGAAGCCGCTGATCAATGACCTAACATTCTGATCCGGCGGTTTTTTTGGGGGAATTGCAAAGTAACCACGGTACCGACGCCCTCCTTGCTTTCGATGCCGACCTGTCCGCCATGTTCGCGCATGATTCGCTGCACGATCATCAAACCAAGACCCGTGCCGCCTACTTTCGTGGTGTGATAAGGCTGAAATAGACGCGATAAATCTTCCTGTTTGATTCCCGAGCCGGAATCGCCGCACAAGAGGTACACGTTGTCGTCGTCCACGCGCGTTTTGATGCGAAGAGATCCGCCGGGCTGCATGGCCTCCATCGCATTCTTGATGACGTTGAAAAAAACCTGCTTCAACTGATTGCGGTCCGCCATGATCACGGGCAAATCGGCCGGGGTTTCCGCCTCCACCGTGATGCCTCGGTCGGCGAGTTCTTGCTGCTGGAAATGCAGCACTTCATCGAGCACCTCGGCGAGGTTGGTCTCGACCAGATCCGGCGGACGCGGCCGGATTGCCTCGAGGAAGTTCGAGATGATCCCGTCGAGACGACGAACCTCGTCCTGACACACGCGAATCGAGTCCGCCAAGGCGGCGCTGTCGCGGTCCTTCGCCGACTTCAGCTTTTTCAAACGTCGCTCGATCAGCTGCAGGTGGATGGTGAGAGAATTCAGGGGATTCCCCAGCTCATGGGCGACGCCCGCCGCCAGCAAAAGGATAGACGATGTGCGCTCGCTCTCGATGCGCGCCTCCGTCGACTGCTTTTCCCGCGTGATATCGGCCAGGATCACGGCAAAACGTCGATCCGTGCCCTCGCCTTCGCCGTGAAAGGGAACCATATAGAGTCGGACCGTTCGCGGCTCCGGATAGCTCAATTCAAATTCGCGGGCCATCACGGGCAGCGTGGGGGCCGAGTCGTCCAGGGACGCTTCGAGCGAGGGACGCAAACCAGGGACGAGGCGCCAAAGGATCGCGCCGTCGAGTTCCTGGGGGCGGAGGCCAATCAGACGATGCGCGGCGTTGTTGGCGTATTCGATCCGGCCGTCAGCATTGATGACGAGCACGCCCTCCTGGAGAGTATTGAAAATATCCTCGAACAGCCCGCGTTCACGCGCCAGACGCTGGACCAAATTGGTCAGATTGACGGCATCGAGGGTATCCAGCCGTCCCAGCACTCTATCGAGGGAGGTGTGTTTCTTCGCGGGCATGGTGTCCTACGTGTGTAATCTGTAATGTGTACGACACAAAGTATGTACGACACATGACACAAAACCGTGCAACGGGAATTATCTACTGGGGTGTTAGCGCTCGTTGATCGTTCCGCGACGATCTTTCTCTTTATCCTTTATCTCAATCGTTCTCTCGGCCCGCCGAGTTTTCCACACCCTGGTTTCGAGATAAAGATGAAGATAAAGAATAGAGAGAAAGATCCCTGAACCCAGCCCCGTCACTCCCCCGCCGTCTCCTCCGCGAAAAAATCCAACTGACCAGGGTCGATGCGCTGGGTCATCAGCTTTCGCAGGAACAATTCGCGGTGCTGGAGGCAGCGGCCAAGTTTCAGGACCGCCTCGCGGTGGTCTTCGGTCGCATAACCCTTGTGCTGCGCGAAACCATAGCCGGGAAAACGCTCGTCGAGTTCGGTCATGAGGCGATCTCGCGCGACCTTCGCCACAATGGAAGCCATGGCGATGCAGAGAGAGCGGGCGTCGCCGTTGACTACGGAAAAATGCGGGTAGGCGAAGTTGCGCAGCGGCAGCCCATCGATCATGATGCGGCAAGAGACCCGCGGCTGGAACGCGGCGAGTTCTTCCGGGCTCGAGAACAGGTCGGGTTCTTTTTGGGTCTCGAAGGCCGTGACGGGGTAAATCGCTTCGAGCGCGCGGCGCATCGCCAATTTGGTCGCCCCAAGAATATTGAACTGTTCGATCTCTTCCACCGATGCCACTCCGAACTGGGCGTGGATCATTCCTTGTTTCACCAGGCTATCGAATTCGGCCCAGAGTTCATTTCGCTCCTCGGCCGTCAGCTGCTTCGAATCGTTGACCCGATTGGCCTTCGTCACGGCCCATCGGCCCTCGAGAAAGTCCTGATTGACCAGAACCGCGGCCGCGACCACCGGCCCGGCGAGCGCGCCACGGCCGACCTCATCGACTCCGATGAGACTGCCAAAACCGGTGATATGCTTAAGGTCAAAGCCGCGGAGCTGGCGGCGCTTCATTCGAATCCTTTCCCGTAGTCCAAACGGTGACGGCGGTTCGCGCAAGCGCGCGGTGCACGGCCGATCCGGTTCGGCGCTTTTGGTTTGGTGCGAGGCGTCCCGACTCGCCGGTATGATCTCGAGACGTTCTGACCTGCAGTTCCCTATGCGCGGCGGAAACTTGAAGGCTAGTAGCCATTCCTACTGACGACGGCGGGTCCAGAGGCTCGCCCTACCCTCGGAATATCGGGCCGGCTGCCGGCCCCGTTCTATTGCTTTTTGCCGGTCGCTTCCTGTTTGCCGGCGGCCTGCAGGGCCATGCTGCGGACAATGTGCCACATGACGATCGCGTCGTCTCCATCAAGTTCGTCCGCCAAAATCGTGACCGTGCCCGTGACCGTGTCGTTCAATTGAAATTTTCCGACCGAAATGGTTTTGAAGTCTCCTTTTTTTGACGGCTTGCCGACCAATGCTGCGTCTCGAAACGGCGAATACACGCCGTAACCTTGGGTGAGTTCCATATCGTGGAGAACCTTCTTTTTCTCGACTGAACTCTGGACCAATTTGTCGCCCGCCCGCAGTACGGCCTCCCCCAGCTTGTCGCGATCGATCGGCGTCGGGTTCTTCAGAAATGAAAAAACAATCGAGCACCGCGCATTGCCCTCCTTGGGTTCGAGCACGATGGCTTTGCCACCCTCACGCGTGTCGCGCATGGCCCCCGACCACGACGGCGGGTGGTTCATCGATAACTTTCCGTACGCGCCCAGATCGTATTCGGCGGCGGCGGTGGAAAACGCCGTAGCCGCGAACGCGAGGACGCGAATCAAGAGCTTCATCATGAGGCGGAACGAAAAGGCGGCGACAATCCTGGGGTCGATCGGCGACGTGGTTATTGGGTGTTAATTGGTCGGGGCGGGCGACGTTTCAGCCAGCTGTGGCAGTTGAGTATCCTCCCTCAGCTGTTCGAAGCGTCGCGACCATCCCGGATCGTTCCGCTACAAACACCAGAAAGGCTTTTCGAAGTCAACAGGCCGGGCCGCAAGCGGGCTCCCGCTCGGCGCTTGCACAAGGGAGCCGCCTCCGGCCCGACAGAGGTTTTTCCCTAGGTAGTTTCATACCGCAGCCGCGTCGTTCCCTCACGAGTCGCGCTGCGGTGGATACGCCGTTTTTCTTCCTTTTTTTACAGCTCGCTAACCGCGGACGCGGACGTTGCGCGAGTTGCCAAGGCCGCGTTTACAGCGGACGTTATGACCATGGCGTCGATCCTTTGCATGACCATAATGGAGACCTTCGAGTTTCTCAGCTACGTGGTGACCGTTGTCGGCCTCCCTTTCGCGATCATCGTGTTCATCTGGGAACAGCGAAAGGAGCGAGAGAACGAGGAGGAGGAAATCTTTCAGCGACTTTCGGACGAATACCGCGAGTTCCTCAAACTCGTGCTGGACAACGCCGACCTGAACCTGCTCCGCCGCGACGGGGTCAGGCAAGATCTGACGGACGAGCAAAAAGAGCGCCGTTTCGCGATTTTCGGCATCTTGATTTCCCTCTTCGAGCGCGCCTACCTGTTAGTCTACGAGGACCATATGGATAAAAAGGCCCGCCGCCTTTGGCAGTCCTGGGAGGACTACATGCGCGAATGGGTGAGACGCGCCGATTTCCGAGACGCCCTACCCCAGCTCCTCGAAGGCGAGGACGAAGAATTCACCCAGTACATCGCCAAGCTAGCCGATTCAGAACGAGCCCGGCCGGCGGCCTGACCCGATCCGAGGGCGGCGGAAGGAAGGTGGAGGGTGGAAGGTAGAGGAAGGCGCTCGCCTTGATCGAGGGCCAGCGCAGGATGTCCGTCGCGACCTGCCGTGCACGCAAACGCCTGCGTCTATCTTCTACCTTCTATCCTCGACCTCTAGGACGGAATGGGAATAGCGGAGGCTATTCCCATTCCGTCCTGGGCGGCGGTTCCCTCAGCGGCAGTTCGTCGAGTTTGCCGGCGGCGGACACCACTTCATAAGCCGTGCGGAAATGGAGCTTTGCGAATTCGGCCAGAGAACGGGCTCCGAAGCGGTTGATGATATCCAGTGCCTGCTGCTTCACCAAAGCGTTCGCTCCTTTTTGCAGCTTCGAACCGAACTTTTTCGAGAGCAGGTTCATTTGACGCACATACTCGGCCCGGGCGACCACGGACGCGGCCGCGACGACCGGATCCTCTTCCGCCTTGGTGCGCATCTTGAGTTCGAAATTCTTGACGTCCTTCTTGGCGAGTTCGCGTTGCACGAGCGGCTGTTCGCTGAATTGGTCCAAAAGGCCCCACGGCACCCACTTTTTGTCGAGCGCCTTGATCAGACCCTGGGCATGCTGCCAGCCCAGCAAACGATTCACATTCGCACCGGGTTTCGACATGAGCTCATTGTACTTCGGCATGGTCCACGGGAAAACCTCGACCACCACGCCGGGCGTGCCGCGAATCATCTCATCCAATTTGATGATCTGCGACTCCGCCATTTTCTTCGAATCTTTCACGCCCGCTTTGATCCATCCCTCGATTGCGGGTTTGTCCGCGATCACCGTGGCCGTGACGGTTGCGCCGAAAAAATCTCCCTTGCCGCTCTCGTCCAGGCCCGCGTGCGATTCAAACCAGTCCGGGTGCAAGACTTCATCGTAACCCAGTTTGGCAGATTGAGTGATTTCGGGCTCGAGCGTGTTTAAGACGAACTCCTCCGTGCCTTTGCCGGCGATCACCACGACTTTCCGCTTATCGTAGGCCGTCACATTGCAGTCCTGGCCCCGGAACGCATACCGCGCGTAAGGCACGTCAAACGGCTGCCAACCGCGCTGCCGCAGCACCGTTTGCAATTTTTCCAACTGCACGTCGTCCAGCTTGACTGTGTAGGTCGACAGCTTCTTGGGTTTCTCTTCTTCGTCGTCCGCTGTCTTCTTGGCCATGGGGAATTGGGTCTGATTGGCGGGAATTGGGGCAAAAAGCAAGTGAGTGCCTGTCGCCGTTCGTTCTTCTTCTGTTAGCGCGCGTCCGGACGACGGTTCGGCGGTAGGAAGAGCGCCTCCTCCTTGATCGTTCTCGCCCAAGTTACGAAGGCTGTCCAATCGTTCGGTCTGGCTATCCCCAGCTGCTCCCCTACGGTTTCGCCCCTCCTCTTGTCTACGCACGCACAGACGCTTCTCGCCCACCGATCCGAGTTTCAATCCGCCCTGCTTGCGTGGTTTCGGAAGCACCAGCGAGCGCTCCCCTGGCGGGAGTCGCCATCGTTGTACAAGACAGTCGTGTCAGAATTCATGCTGCAGCAGACGCAGGTGAAGACGGTTCTGCCCTACTTTGCCCGCTGGCTTTCGATTTTCCCCGATTTTCCGGAACTAGCTGCGGCATCAGAGGATCGCGTGCTGAAGCTCTGGGAAGGATTGGGCTATTACTCGCGCGCCCGCAATCTGCACCGTCTGGCTAAGGCAGTGGCAGGTCTGCCTTCTCCACCCCAGGAGCCGGATAAATGGCGAGAGCTTCCGGGCGTCGGTCCCTACACCGCTGCCGCGATCACGAGCATTTCGTTTTCCGCGCCGGCGGCGTGCGTCGACGGCAACGTGGTGAGGATCCTCGCCCGTCTGACCGCGGACGCGACCGAATTCCGAGATTCGGCCACTGCGGCCAAAACTTTTTCGGCGCTGGCCACGTCGCTCCTGACGCTGGAGAGCCCCGGAGATCACAACCAGGCAATGATGGAGCTCGGCGCCACCGTATGCCTGCGCGTCAATCCGTTGTGCACGGTTTGCCCGGTACTCTCGTTTTGCGCGGCGGGGCGCAGCGGCGAGCCGGAACGCTTCCCGCGTCTCGCCCCGAAAAAAATGGAGCAGGTGGAGGTGACTCGCGTCTGGTGTGAAGCGGAAGGTGCATTGCTTCTGCGCCGCGGAGAAGCCAGCGCCCGTCGTTTGGCCGACCTACACGAACTGCCCACGGCGGCCGACGTGGGGCTGACCGAACGCGCGGCCCAGCGGGGCCGGGAGCTTGCGCGCCGAAAACGCGGAATCACCCGCTTTCAGATTACCGAGACGATTTTCGCCTATGACGCGGATCGCGCTTCGCGGGAGCAATTGTCGTCGCGGCCGAATCTACACTGGATCGCCCTCGACGACCTCGATCGGATCACGCTCTCCGGGCCTCATCGACGCTGGGCAACGGAGATCCTGGCGAGCCGCGCCCCGGGCCAAAGGGCCTGAACGACAGGCTAAGCGCATGCTTCTCCGGCCGCCTGGGCGCGCGCGCGGAGTTATTTCTTCGCCAAAAGCTTCTCCAGTTCCTCGTCCAGCTGTTTACCGCGAAGGCCGGACGCAACAATTTTGCCATCTCCGTCCAGGAGAAACGTGGCGGGAATGGATTGTATACCGTATTGAGCGGCCAGCTTGCTGTCCCAGCCTTTTCCATCGAAAACCTGGGGCCACTCCATCTTGTGCTTTTTTAGAAACGAGGTGAGTTTTTCTTTATCCTGGTCGAGGCTGATTCCCACGATTTCGAAACCTTTGGCGCGGTATTTCTCGTACGCCGCAATCACGTTGGGCAGTTCGTTCACGCAGGGGCCGCACCAGGTTGCCCAGAAGTCGACGAGCACGACCTTCCCTCTATATTGGGCAAGAGTGAGGGTCTTGCCCTCGAGGTCCTTCTCTTCAAAAGCCGGGAAGGTCGCGCCGCTCTTGAGCGCGCTGCGTGCCTTGGCGGCTTCGCGCTGTGCTGCCAGTTGAGGAAGAGATTTTTCGACCTGCTCGGCGATGCGTGTGCCGGGGTAGTCCTTGATGATCGCCCGGAGCAACACTTCGCCGCGGTCGAAATCCTCCAGAACATCCGCGTAAAGCATCGCTCTCATCGCCGCGGCTTCCGCGGCCTCCTCCGATTTCTGGTCCTTGTGGCGGGCCAGCAACGCATCGAACTCCTTCAATTCGTCCGCCAATGCCTCAGCGGTCGTTTTGCCCGCCTTGATCTTTTCGTTCACCTTCGACACCAGAGCGGCCAGCTCCGTCTTTAGGTCGGCCACTGCGGGCGGCGTGGCGCTCGCGGCCGGGACGGCGGCAGCTCCGGCGGGCTCGGCCGCGGAAACAAACAACGAAGCGGAAACGATAGCCGCCGCGGAAAGCGCGAAAGAGAGGCAATTTTTCATGGGATGAGGGTCGAAAAATGAATTGGAGCGGACGACGAAAAACAAGACTTTCGCCCCGCACACTCTGCGACCCCGGCGTACTCCCGGCGTTCCCCTGGGGCGCACTCAACCTCGAATCAGGGCCTCGATTCGCGTCTTCGATGATTTCACGTCCTCGACCTGGATACGCGGCCCGAATTCGAGCACGAGCAGATGATGCGGTTTCCAAAATGAACTGATCATCGCGAAGTCGATCTTGCCGGAGCCGACCGGCTGATGGTCGTTGCCCTCCGCATTCACGTCGTGCAGGTGGAAACCGATCAAGCGCGCGGCATTCTTTTCCAAATGCAAACGGTGATTGAGGAGGCCGAATCGCTCCTTGATGTCCGCGTGGCCGGTATCGTGCCAATAGCCGGCGGTGTTCGGCTGCGCGAGAGAAGCGAGTAAATCTTCGAAGTCGCCGTCGATCGGCAGCTCTTCGAATTTCTCCCGATTCTCAAAGCCGAGCGCGATGCCCTTCTCCGCCGCGTAGGTTCGCACCTCCTCCACGGACTGCTTCATGCGGTCAAAGTACGGACGCACCCTTGAGCGCAGTTTCTTGAGGGCCTTGTCTCGCAAGGCGCAATAGTCGGCCTTTTCCGCGAGGATCACCCCCGGATGCTTCTCGGAGAATGCTTCGAGTCGGCGAGCCGGATTCATCCAAAAAAATCGAACGCTTCCGAGATGGAGGACAAGCACGCGCGCTTCGACCTGTGCGGCAAAATCAATGGAGCGTTTGGTGTGACGAAGCCATTGGTCCCGCTCCTTGGGGTCGGCCGCAGAGGGTTCGAAAAGGTTGGGAGCCGCCTGAGTGACGCCGGTGGGAAGCGGGCAAAAATTATGGGTCGAACTGACCTTAATCACGCCCTCTTCGACCGCCTTCAGAATACCCGGCACGAGGGTAATCCGAATGCCGTGGCTCAATTCGGCGTGAGTGAAACCCAGGTCCGCGATCTCGCGCAGCATCGCATAGCCGTCCATATGCCGGGACGAACACCAACTGGTCGACAGCGCGAGCGTGGGTTTCACGGTAGACTCAACGCACTTCTCCCGCGGCAGGGGATCCGACGCAAAAACAAAAACAAACGACCGCGCTCCGATCGAACCGGAACGCGGTCGTGAAAAGGGACACGCAGAACCGCTTAGCTTTCGTAACGGCGACGCAGCATCTGGGTGAAGGCCTGGACCTTCTCCTTGCGGCGGCGCCTCTCGCACGGTTTCTCGTAGTAACGCTTGGCGCGGACACCTTTGATGATGTTCTCGCGATCGAGCTTCTTCTTCATGCGGCGCAGCGCACGATCAACCGGCTCGTTTTTGCGGATTCTGATTTCGATGGACATGTTTACGGACGTTTATGGGAACGGGAAAAACGATGACTAGGTAAAATTAATTTTCCTTCGTCAAACGTATTTTACCCATTGAAAAACAACCTCACAGCCATTGCCTGAACCCTGTGCCCGGCTCCGACAAGAATTTCGTCCATCTTCACGTTCACACGGACTACAGCCTCCTCGATGGAGCATGCCGAATCGACCGTCTAATGGATCGCGCCGCAAGCCTCGGCATGACCGCTCTCGCGCTAACGGACCACGGCAACATGTTTGGTGCCATTGAGTTCTACAACGCAGCCAAAGCCAAAAATATCAAACCTCTCGTGGGCTGCGAGATGTATCTGGTGGAAGGCAACCGTTTAGAGAAAAACGGACGGGCAGAGGACGGAAAGAGCTATTACCATCTTGGACTGTTGGCGAAAAACCTGACGGGCTACCAAAACCTGCTTAAGTTGGTGTCTGACGCCCACCTGCGCGGCTTTTACTACAAACCGCGCGCGGATTGGGAAACATTGGCCAGGTATTCCGAGGGATTGATTGCATTTACCGGATGTCTGGCGGCCATTGTCCCGCAGCATCTGCTGAACGATAGAGTCGAAGAGGCCCGGAAAGCCACCGCCCGCTTCATCGACATTTTCGGGCGGGAGAACTTCTTCGTCGAAATCCAGGACCACGGCATTCCGGAACAGGTCCAGATCATTCCGGGACTCCTCAAAATCGCGGAAGAATTCAACCTCAAGGTGATTTGCACGAACGATGTTCATTACGTTCGTGCGGAGGACGCGGGGCCGCATGACGCCCTGCTCTGCATCCAGACCGGTTCGAAGATCGCCGAGGAAAGCCGGATGAAATTCACCGGTACTCAATTTTACCTGAAGTCTCGCGACGAGATGGAGAAATTGTTTGCCGAGGTTCCCGAGTCGCTGATCAACACGCAGCTCGTGGCGGAAATGTGCGATCTCTCCATTCCTTTCCCCAAGGGTTCCGAGCGTTACCCCCGCTACCCTCTCCCGGTTGAGATTAAAACAGACCGCGCGGGCTACCTGAGGGATCTGTGCATCGGCGGGCTCAAATCGCGATATCAGGTCGATCACGACACCGTGGCGGTGAAGCCGATCGTGGCGGAGCGCCTGGCCAAACTCACGAACTTGCCCGCGGGGCAGAAACCGCAACCTCCGGATTATTCCGGTCTGGCGCCCGACGAACTGCTCGTCGTGCGAATGGCGTACGAACTTTCGATCATCAATGTGACGGGTTTCGTCGACTACTTTCTGGTGGTCTGGGATTTCATCGCGTGGGGGAAAAAACACGGCATTCCGGTCGGTCCGGGCCGTGGTTCGGGCGCCGGCTGCATGGTGGCCTATCTGCTCGGCATCACGAATATCGATCCGATCCGCTTCGGACTTCTGTTCGAGCGCTTCCTGAATCCGGAGCGGGTTTCCCCGCCCGACTTCGACATCGATTTTTGCATGCGGCGCCGCGAAGAGGTCATCAACTACGTCCGTGAAAAATACGGTCGGGACTGCGTGGCGAACATCATCACCTACGGAACCCTCGGCGCCAAAATGGTGATTCGCGATGTCTCCCGCGTGCACGACCTGCCCTATGCCGAAGCGGATCGCCTGGCGAAAATGATCCCCGACGAGCTCAACATCTCGCTGGAGGATGCGATCGCCAAGTCGGCCGAGTTGAACTCCGAAGTCGCGCGCAATCCCATCGCGAAGAAAATCGTGGACCAGGCGCTGGTGCTGGAGGGCATGGTGCGCAACACGGGCAAGCATGCGGCCGGCATCATCATCACGGACAAGCCGCTCGACGATTTCGTGCCCCTCACCCTGCAGGAAGGCGACGTCACGGTGCAGTACGACATGAACGCCGTCGGCAAACTCGGCTTGCTGAAGATGGACTTTCTCGGGCTGAAGACGCTCACCGTCATTGACGACGCCATTCGAAACATCAAACGCACGGCGAAAGACATCGCCGATCCGGAAAAACGGAAAGCGGCCGAGAACTTCGACATCGAGTCGATCCCCCTCGACGACTCGAAAACCTACGAACTATTGAACGTCGGCAAAACCGTTGGCGTATTTCAGCTCGAATCGGCGGGCATGCAAAACGCTTCGAAGCTCGTAGGCATTTCGAATATCGACGACATCAACGCCATTTCCGCGCTGTACCGCCCGGGCCCGATGCAGTTCATCCCCGACTACGCGCGCGGCAAAAAGGATCCGGCCGCGATCTCTTATCCGCACGCGCTGCTCGAGCCCGTGCTCAAGGAAACCTACGGCATCATCGTCTATCAGGAGCAAGTGATGGAATGCGCGCGCGTGATCGCCGGTTACACGCTGGGCGGCGCCGACATGCTGCGCCGCGCCATGGGCAAAAAGGACGCCGAAGCCATGGCCAAGGAGCGCGTCAAGTTCGTCGAAGGCGCCAAAAAGCACAATAACATCGACGAGCGGAAGGCGAACGAGATCTTCGACTTGCTCAACAAGTTCGCTCAGTACGGTTTCAATAAATCGCACTCCGCGGCGTACGCGATGATCGCGTACCAGACCGGGTATTTGAAAGCCAACTACCCGGTTCAGTTCATGGCCGCTGTGCTGACGACCGAGCTGGGTAACGCCGAAAAAGTGTCCCACTTTATCGCGGAATGCGAAGCGATGGGGCTCCAGGTCCTGGGTCCGGACGTGAACGAGTCGGGCAGCGATTTCACGCCCGTCGTGCGGGCAGCTTCCAGTTTAGAGCCGGGTGTTTCCCGTTCCGGAAACCCGACCCCAAACGCCAAAGCAGAAACGCCAAATTCAGCGGCGTCAGCCGCGATTCGCTTCGGGCTCGCCGGAATCAAGGGAGTCGGCGAGCAGGCGGCGATCAAGATCATCGAGGAGCGCGACAAGAACGGGCCCTATGCGGACTTTGACGATCTGGTGAAGCGAGTCGATGGCCGGGCCATCAACAAGCGCGTGCTCGAGCACCTCGTGAAAACAGGGGCTTTCGACTTCAGCGGGGCGTCGCGCAAGAAGCTGTTCGATGGAATTGACGCGGCCATAGCGGGTGCCGCCTCGCACGCCCGGGACCGCGCCGCCGGGCAGTTCAGCCTGCTCGACATGTTGGCGGAGCCCGCGCCCGCAGCTCGCCCGGCGAAACAGGCAAAACCGAGAACTCAGGACACCGCTCCCTCTTCGGAACCCGACGACTTTGCCCCGACGGAACGGCTGACCTTCGAGAAGGAACTCCTGGGGTTTTACGTCTCCGGTCACCCGATGAACGTCTACGAGGGATTGTCGCAGTCGATCGACACCTTCCCCCTCGATCAATTGTTGAATCAACCCGATCGGACGGAGTTTCGCTTGTGCGGAATCGCCGGTACGATCGCGAAGCGTCTCTCCAAAAAAGACAACCGTCCCTGGGCCTCCTTTACCCTCGCGACCAAACGAGCGTCTCTCGGTCTCAATATGTTTGCTGATGCCTATGCGTCCTACGGCCAGAACCTGGCCGAAAACGCGCTCGTCCTGGTGCAGGGCAACATTCTCATCGGGCAAGAGGGCCCGCGCATCAACGTCAAGGAGGCCTATCCTCTCGACAACTACGTCAGCGGCATCGTAAAGCGCGTGACCTGGCTGGTGCACCCGCAACACGGTCAACTCAATGAATTCCTGCGGACGCTCCGCGAAATTCTGAACAAGAACGTGGGCGACACCAAGATCTCCATCGGCTTTGTGTTCGAGGGACGAGTGACCGCCGTGAGCGAAGCCAGCACCGCTCTCGGCTGGAAGTTAAACCCCGCGACCTTCCAGGCCCTGCGCGGCCACCCCGCGGTGGCCGGAGTCGAAATCGAGACAAAGCGGCTGGAAATCAAAGAGACGCGACGCTGGGCGAAGAAAGGCGGCTGAGCGGGCGCGGGTGATTTGAAATTTGAAATTCGAGACCGACGGCAGGTAGGCCACATGGCGCTGGCCCATCCTTACCCGGCTTGTCATCCGGGGGCGCCCTCACCACTTCTTATAGCCCAGGAACTTGCCGTTCATGGTGATTTTAACGCGGTCGCCTTTGGGATCGGCCACGCGTTCGATGTCCATCGTGAAATCAATCGCGCTCATGATGCCGGGGCCGAATTTCTCCTCGATCAGGGCTTTCAGGGTGGGCCCGTAGACATAAATGATTTCCTGAAAGCGATACTGCAGCGGCTCCTTCGGAACGGTCGGAGCAGCTTCGCCCTTGTTCGGATACTGCGCGAGGGCTTGGGAGACCTCGGGTCCCAGGGCGAGAAACGTCGCGACCTTTTCAGCCTGGGCCGGATCGAGGGCGTTTTCGCCGAGACAGGCGGAGGTGGTGAACACCTCGGAAAGGCCGGCGGCCTGCGCGATGGCGGCCCAGGTGACGTTTCTCGCGCTCTTGGCCGCGAGAATGGCTTCGATCATGGATACTTTTGTCATGTGAGGAAGAAGGTTACAGCACGTAACCAACCACGAAGGGTTGAGGGCACAGAGCAGCCGCCATGCCGACACTCCTCCTCTGCCCCCCGGCGGTTTCCATTCGCTTTTCGGGCTATCAGTAGGTTGCGTATGAGACTGCATGTCCGACTCTGCCACGCTGAATCACGCTGCTCGTATTCTTGCCTCCATTTCGCCGGATACCCCTGCGGATCAAGCGATGCGGCGGTATATGGCTGACGCGCGCCGGCTGGGTGCGCGCGAAAAACGCTCCGTCAGCCAAGCTGTATTCGCCTACTTTCGCTGGCTCCAGTGGCTGGACGAAAAAGCGTCCGCTCAAAAGCAGGTCGAGCAGGCATTGGCCTTGCAAAGTCGCTTCAGCGCGGATCCCCGCAGTGTAAAGGCCGAGACGCTCGCGGTGCGAGCCGTGCCGGAATGGTCGCGGTCCGAAGTCGATTTTCCGGTCGATACGCTTCGGCAACTGCAGCGGGAACCGACGCTTTGGCTGCGAGCGCGGCCAGGGACCGCGGCAGATCTCGCAAAGAAGCTCGGCCAGACGGAGGGCGTTGCTCCGTCGATCCTAAACCTTGGGTTTGGGGCCGCGGGGACCGAACTTTCCGCCCTCCGCTATACCGGCGCAAAGGATCTGTTTCTCACCCCGGAGTTTCACGCAGGAGCGTTTGAGATCCAGGATCTCGCGTCGCAGCTCGTGGGGCACGCGTGCGCGCCAAAAGCGGGGGAAACGTGGTGGGACGCCTGCGCGGGCGAAGGGGGCAAGTTGCTGCACCTCTCCGATCTCATGCAGAACAAAGGCCTCCTTTGGGCAACGGATCGTTCGGAGCGCCGGCTGCACAACCTCAAGCGCCGGGCAGCCCGCGCCAGAATTTTTAATTTCCGCGCCGCACCCTGGGACGGATCAGCAAAACTGCCGACGAAAACAAAGTTCGATGGAATTCTGCTCGATGCCCCCTGCAGCGGCCTCGGCACCTGGCAGCGAAATCCGCATGCTCGCTGGACCACCTCACCCAAGGACGTGAGTGAGCTTGCCGCCATCCAGGCCACACTTCTCCGGAATGTGTGCGGCTCGCTCAAGCCGGGCGGGCGACTCGTGTACGCGGTGTGTACGCTTACCCGGGCCGAGACCACTGCTGTCGCCGACGCCTTCTCCGCAGCCCATCCCGAATTTGAGCCTGTCGCCGTCCTCGATCGTTCGCCTCAGCTGACGCTTTGGCCGCACGAGGTCCAAGCTAACGGAATGTTCATCGCCACTTGGCAACGACGCGTAAAATGAGGGCTTCTGCCTGACCGTAAGGGGATTTGCAGTCGACAATTAGCAGAAATTAACGGCTGATCCGTCCTCTATTTTTTTCTTGCCCGCTCCCGCCAAAATTTTTTGTTGAGCGCTCCCGTTACCCTCGAGGCCGCGGCAAGCTTTGCAGCCTGCTGGCTTTCGCAGGTTGGCGAAATCCTTCAACTTCCGCTTTGCTTTCCCCTTCATGATCGAAGTCAAAGGCTTGGTCAAAACGTACGGTACGAAACGCGCGGTCAACGGAGTGACCTTCACGGTCAAGCGCGGAGACATCCTGGGCTTCCTCGGCCCGAATGGCGCCGGCAAGTCTACGACCATGAAGATGATCACGGGATTTCTCCGCCCTACTGCGGGCACGGCGGTCGTCGACGGCCACAATGTCGTGGACAACCCCATTCTGGTGAAGCGCAAAATCGGCTATCTCCCGGAGAGCGCTCCGGCCTATGGAGAAATGACGGTCGAGGAGTTTCTGCGCTTCGTCGCCGACTGCCGCGGTTTTCGTTCGTCCGAGGCCCAGCGCGGCGCGGTCGAGCGGGCAATCGGATTGACGCACCTCGCGCCCGTCCGAAAACAGACGATCGAAACGCTGTCCAAGGGCTACAAACAGCGCGTCGGCTTCGCCCAGGCCTTGTTGCACGATCCACCGGTGCTGGTATTGGACGAGCCCACCGATGGACTGGACCCGAACCAAAAGAACGAAGTCCGTTCGCTCATCAAGGCGATGGCGGTGGAGAAAGCCGTCATTCTTTCCACCCACATTCTCGAGGAGGTGGACGCAATCTGTAATCGGGTCATCATCATTGCCGACGGCAAGGTGGTCGTCGACGAAACCCCGAAGCAGCTTCACGCGCGGAAGCCAAGCGCGCGGCTCGACGAGATCTTCCGAGATCTCACGGTTAAGGGCTGACTCTCACTTTCCAGGATCATCCATTTCGACGCGCTCATGACTCAGATCGCTCCTGTCTTCAAACGCGAGTTCCTCGGCTACTTTCGCACTCCGGTCGCCTATGTGGTGCTGGTCGTGTTTCTGCTGGCCTCCGTCGGTTGCGCTTTTTTCGTCGGCGGATTTTTCCGCGGCAGCATCGCGACGCTCGAAAGTTATTTCACCTTCCTTCCCTGGCTTTTCCTTTTTCTGATTCCCGCCGCCGGCATGCGCTTGTGGTCGGAAGAGAAGCGCGCGGGCACACTCGAGCTGCTTTTCACGCTCCCGATCACGCCCCTCGAAGCGGTGGTCGGAAAATTCCTCGCCAGCTGGGCCTTTCTCGCCGCGGCGATCCTGCTGAGTTTTCCCCTCGCGATCACGGTCGCGTTTTTGGGCGATCCGGATTGGGGCATCCTCGTTTGCAGCTATCTGGGCAGCATTCTCATGGCGGGAGCGTATCTCGGCATTTGCAGCTTCACCTCGGCTTTGTCCAAGAACCAAGTGATCAGCTTCGTCCTGAGCGTGCTGGTGTGCTTTGTCATCCTGCTGCTCGGCTTGAATGTATTTTCCGAGTTTTTGTCCGGAGCGGCAGGCTTCCCGGTTTGGCTCGTGGATATCGTTTCCAATTTTAGCTTCATGACGCATTTCGAGCCTTTCCTGAAAGGAATCATCGATCCGAAAGACGTTGTTTTCTTTCTCTCGCTCGCGGGCTTCGCGCTTTTTCTGAATGTCCTGGCGCTGGAGCGCTAATCCCTTCCTCCACCCATGAAAATCGGAAGCAAAACACTTGTGGTCGCCCTGCTTTTCGTCGGCCTGGTTTTGGTCAATTACCTTGCCTCCCGCCTGCCGGTGCGGGTCGACGCCACGGCCGAGGATCTGTACACGCTCTCGGCTGGAACCAAGGCCCTGCTGGGCAAGATGGAGGACGCGGTCCAGCTCGACTTCTATTTCTCGCGCAGCGCCCAGGGAGTGCCGATCACGTTCAAGAACTACGGAGCGCGGGTGGAGGAAATGCTTCGGCAGTACGTCCGTGCTTCGCGGGGAAAGGTACAGCTCAAAGTCATCGATCCGCGGCCCGATACGCCCGAGGAGGAAAAAGCGAACGCGGCCGGCCTCACTCCGCATCGCCTGGGTTCCGGCGAGCAGTTCTTCTTCGGCTTGGTGGCCACTCAGGCGGATCAGCAGAAAACCGTCGCGAATTTCTCGCCCGATCCGCGCAATCCGTATGTCCGCGAGCCTTTCCTGGAGTACGACATCTCGCAGATCGTCTATAGCGTGCAGCAATTCGACAAGAAGAAGCTCGGGCTGATCACGAGTCTGCCGCTGCGCGGTACACCGGGGATGCCCATGATGCGCCAGCCCGGCCAACCGAGCCAGTTCTCGTTCATGGAGTGGGAAAAAACCTTCGAGGTGAGCTCAGTCGAGGCGAATGCCACCGAATTGCCGGCAAACCTCGATGCCCTGGCGATTGTGCACCCGCAAAATCTGTCGCCAAAGCTGCTGTATGCGATCGATCAATTCCTGCTCGGCGGCAAACCGGTGTTCGTGGCGGTGGACCCGTCCTCGAACTTCTTCAAACGGCAATCCCAGCAGTCCGGCATGTTCGGCGGACCTGCGCCGAATGGATCGAGCGACCTCCCTGAGCTCTTCAAAGCCTACGGCATCACCTACTCCACGCAAAACGTCGTCGGAGACCTGGAAACCGCGCTGTCCGACAATTCGGGCAACCGCTACGTCACGTGGCTCTCGCTCGCGAAGACCGAATTCAACCCGAAGATGCTGGCGACCGCGCAGCTGAATTCATTGCTCTTCGTCGAGTCCGGGAGTTTTAGCGTGGCGGGAGACAAGGGTCTGACCGTGACGCCCCTGGTCGAATCCTCACCGCGCAGCGGCGATGTGTCCTCGATGGTCCTCGGCATGACCCAACCGGATCAAGTCGCCCGCCAAGTCACGCCGACAGGAAAGAAACTGCTCGCTGCGATGGTCCAAGGAAAACTCAAGACCGCCTTCCCCGGCGGCGCACCTTCCGAAGAGAAAAAAGCCGACAATCCGGCCGATGCGGGCAAGCCAGCGGAGCCGCCGCCGCCAAAAGCGGAGTCCGCGGCAGACACAAAGCCAGCGGGCCTAGCCGAATCCAAGGCCACCTCGACCCTGATCGTGGTGGCGGATACGGACTGGATCATGGATGAATATATTTTCAATCCCCAGTACCTGCGCATGCGGATTTATGCGCCGCAAAACGACAACTATGCGCTGGCGGGCAATTCCCTCGAATTTCTCGCGGGTTCGGAGGACCTCATCAGCCTTCGCGGCAAAGGCAGTTCGCAACGGCCTTTCACCGTGGTGCGCGAAATGGAGATTGAGGCGCAGCAAAAGTATCAGCAGCAACTCGACGCGCTGGACGGCCGCTTGGCGCAGGTGCAGCAAAAACTTTCGGAGCTCCAAGGCAAAAAAACGGAGGGAAATCGTCTCATCGCTTCGCCCGAGGTGGTGAAGGCGATCGAGGATTTCAACAAACAGGAAGCGGAAAT
>CAZJLP010000074.1:0-22397 GCA_964546955.1 uncultured Opitutaceae bacterium
CCCACCTCGAGCCCCCTATCAGATTTGTCTAATTTCCCCATGCCCCTCAAAGTCCTCATTCTCGGAGCCAATGGCTTCATCGGCAGCAGCCTGACCCGCGCGATCCTTAACCAGAAAGACTGGGAGGTTTATGGGATGGACGTGGGAAGTCACAAACTGGGCAGCCTGCTGAAGGAGGAGCGATTCAAGTTCGTCGAGGGCGACATCACGATCAACCGCGAATGGATCGAGTATCACGTGAAGAAATGCGATGCGGTCATTCCATTGGTGGCTATCGCTAACCCGACGCAGTATGTGACGGCGCCGCTCAAAGTCTTCGAATTGGATTTCGAGGCGAACATCGAGATCGTGCGGAAGTGCGTGAAATACAAGAAGCGGGTCATCTTTCCTTCGACTTCCGAGGTCTATGGCATGTGTCCCGACGCCGTGTTGGATGAGGAATCCAGCGCCATGGTTTATGGACCGATCGACAAACAGCGTTGGATCTATGCGTGTTCGAAGCAGCTGATCGATCGTGTGATCTATGCTTACGGTGTGACCGAGGGGCTCGATTACACGTTGTTTCGCCCGTTCAATTGGATCGGACCCAAGTTGGATAATATCTTCGAGCCGAAGGAGGGCAGCTCGCGATTGTTCACCCAGTTTCTTAGCAACGTTATTTTCAAGAAGCCGATCCAGTTGGTCGACGGCGGAGCGCAGGGCCGATCCTTCACCTTCATCGACGATGGCATCGACTGCCTTTTGCGCATTATCGAGAACAAGGAGGGCGTGGCGTCGCGGCGGATCTTCAATATCGGAAACCCGGCGAATAATGTGTCGGTCAGGGACCTCGCGTCGATCATAGTGGAGGTGTTTCGAGAATACCCCGAGTACCGCGAGCATGCCGAGCAGGCTAAAATTGTGAGCGTTTCCTCCCAAGAGTATTTCGGAAAATACTACCAGGACATCCAGACGCGCGTTCCGTCGATCAAAGCGGCCGAAACGGTTCTCGGCTGGAAGCCCACCACCGATTTGCGCACCGCGATCAAACTCACCTTGGATTATCACCTGAAACACAAGGATTACGAGTTGGTGCCGAAAAATGGCGGGTCGCGGGCGGGTTTTTGAACCGCAAATGGACGCGAAAGGACGCGAATACGGAGAGCCAGGGGCGATGCTCCGCATCGCCCGTCTCGACGTTGTCCCCCCGCATTTCTCGGGTTTTGACCGGGGACGCAAACGGCGGATGGAGACAATCCGTCCGACCTTTGCGTTCTCCCATTCGTGTCCATTTGCGTCCATTCGCGGTTAAAAAATGGCCCTCTCTCTCGCCCTCAAAATCGACGTCGATACCGAGCGCGGCACGCGGATCGGCGTGCCGGCTTTGGCGTCGCTGTTGCGCGAGTTTTCGTTGCCGGCTTGTTTTCTGTTTTCGCTTGGGCCGGACAATACGGGGAAAGCCATTCGGCGGGTGTTCCGTCCGGGTTTTTTCAAAAAAGTCAGTCGCACGAGCGTCGTTCAGATGTATGGCTTGCGCACGCTTCTCAACGGCACGCTGCTGCCGGCGCCACACATCGGACGGCGCCATGCGGATATTCTGCGCCGTGTGCGCGACGACGGTTTTGAAGTGGGCATCCATTGTTACGATCATTTCCGCTGGCAGGATTACGTGCGCACGATGCCGCTGGAGCAGATTCGGTCGGAGTTCGGCCGTGCTCGCGACGAGTTTCGCCGAGTATTCGGCACGGAGGCGCTCACCGCTGGCGCCGCGGGCTGGCAGGCTAGCGCCGATAGTCGCCAGGTGTATGATGAAGCGGACCTGCTGTACGCCAGCGACACGCGGGGCGAGTCGCCCTTCTTTCCCAGAGTGGAAGGGCGACAATTCCGCACCCTAGAGATTCCGTCTACCTGGCCCACGTTCGACGAGTTGTTGGGCCGCCCTGAATATCCGGAGGAACGAATCGTCGCGCACTACCTCAGTTTGTTGCGCGAGGACCGGCTGAATGTCTTCACGCTCCACGCCGAAATCGAGGGCATGATGAAAGCCCCTTTGTTTAGGGCGCTGCTAAAGGCCTGTGCCGATCGAGGCGTGCAGTTTGTGAGACTAGACGACGCCGCCCGCGGCCTTCTAAAGGATCGCGAGCGGGTGCCTTGCCGGGAGATGACAATGGCGGAGATCGACGGAAGGTCCGGGCTGGTGGCGTGTCAGGGAAGGTAGGATATTCCTCTTTTGCGCATTGTCTTAAGCGGCTTCTGAAAAGCGTAGACGATCGGAAGGTAGGGCGAGGCCGTTGGGTGCGAGCAGCTCTCCCAAACCCTTGCCCTGCAGCGCGAGAACGGGTGGCGTTATACACGATTTGGGCTTCGAGGGCCGGTCCAGAGGCCCGGCCCCACCTCGGGGCCGTTTTCAAAAGGGCCCAAATTTTTCTTCCGGGTTGTGGACCGAGAGAAGGATTAAGATAAAGAATAAAGAGAAAGATTCAGAGGCCTGCGCTTGGTCACACCCGTTGCACCAGCTGAATCAAACGAAGCCCTAGTATCACAAAGAGGACGTTTGGAATCCACAGGAGCAAATCGGGGCGGAGCGCCGGTTGGGCCTCGAGTACGCCGACTGCGCTGGTACTAAAGTAATACGCCATCACGAGGAGAAGGGCGACGCCGAAGTTGGCGCTGGTCTCTTTGCGCTGCACGCGGATTCCCAGCGGAATGCCCACCAGGGTGAAGGTGAAAATCGCCAGCGCGGAGTTGATCTTACTGTGCAGGGCCAGACTGGGTTTGATCTGTTCGGTCGGGGGAGCGCCCGCCGCCGCCCGCTTTTCGCGCTCCGCTTTCAATTCGTCCAGGGTCATCCAGTCGAGGTTCTGCCTTCGGGTTGATTTTCCCAGGAGCGACTCGATGGGAAAAGTGTAGTTAGCTTCGGAGGAACGCGGAATGCGCAATCCGCGGGAGAAATCCTCCGGATCTTTCGAGTCGCGCGTCTCCATTCGCACATCCTTCAACGCCAGGGTGAGTTCGGCCTTGTCGTTGTCCACCATAAGGCGTGCGATCGCGGCGTGACCGAACTCCGTCACGCGGCCCTTGTTGTCCAAGCGCCAAATCCAGACGTCTTTCAGAAGATCGCCGACCCGCTCGTTGCAATAGAAGACGACGCGCTGGATATCCCGCACGAAGGTCCGGGGTTTGATAATATTCAGGGCGCTGTTGCGAATGGCCGAATCGCGCTGGTCGTGGTAGGCCACGCGCGCCTTCGGCATAAGGGAGAAATTGGTGAAGAGGCCAAAACCGACGGCTACGGCGGAAAGGGCGAGGACCGGCCAAATGATCTGCATCAGGCTGAGGCCCGACGACCGCATCGCCAGAATCTCGTTATCAGCCGAAAGGCGCCCCAGGACCAAGAGCACCCCCAGCAGCATTCCGACCGGAAGTGTGTACGTCAGCACATACGGAAACAACAGCCCGGACAGATGCAGGAACATCTCCAGCGGTATCCGCCCGTCCAGAAGATAGGGCAGGAGATCCTTGAAGACATGCACGGTCGCGAAAATGAAGGCCAGAATCGTCACAGACCACGCTGCCGTGAAGACGACGGAGCGAAGGAGGTGGCGATAGATGACCCAGAGCATGTTTAATTGGGAACAGCTTTTTGGCGGAAGCGGAAGGGTAAAGAGTGTCGGGGAAGGCCTGGTTCAGGAGCGGCGATTGTCGGCACCGGTCCGCCGCTGCCTTTGCACGATGCTTTCGGCTTATCGGGGCCGGAGCCAAACATTGCGATCATTACACTTTTTCGACGTACCCCTTCTTCAATTTCGAGGCGATTAATTGCTCAGCCATCGCACGCGCCTCGGCTTCCGAGCTGAAGGATTTTACCTGGGATTGCCCAGATGTGCCGAGCCGGCCGAACCGGACGGTAAAAGCGGCCCCTTCCACGGTGAGCTCCCAGAATTTGCGGGAATTTCCCTCGGAGTACTCGAGGGTGCGCCGCGCACCCGTAGAGGGAACCCCCGCAGCCACTGTTTTTTTTCCCGTCTCTGGCGGTTGAGCGGGAGCGGGTGCAGCGACGGGCGAGGTGGGATGGGGCGAACGTGCGACCGGCGATGAAAGCGCAACGTTGGGGTGCTCCAGGGGCGTTTCGGAGATTTCCGCTTTCTGGAGTTTCTCTCCTCGCAGCGCGCGCTCGATGCGATCGAGCACCGCGTCGGGTTCGTGCAGCCAGTCCTTGGTCAGAAGTAGCAGCACGTGCCACCCAAACGCCCGTAAGATCGAGGGCTGGGTGAGATAGCGATCGACCAGATTCTGATTTTCATAATGAGCATCCGTGTCGATCAAGAGCCCCAGGCGGTATTCCGGGGCGTCGGCTGAACGAATGGCCAGATCGCAGCGGAAGCGCGATTGCCCCACGTTCAGATCCACGCGGTGTCCGCGCTTGAGAAGGGCGGCGGCCAGCTCCTCGATCACCGCGTCGCGCGTGGTGGCTGGGGACAGCGCGCGGCGGTTGAGGGGGTTGAGGTTTTCCAGCACGGCGCGCGCGGTCTTGAGCTCGCCTTTCGACAGGTTCTCCGCGTAACGAAGAAAATTCTGGAGGGCCCGGGCGCCATCATTGTAGTCGTTCGTGATGTCGTCGTGTCGGATCGAACTGACGACCGCCATGTGATGGCGCGCGCGAGAAAAGATCACGTTCAGTCGTTTCTCGCCGCCGCGCTGGTTGATGGGGCCGAAGTTCATGAGCATCGATTTGCCGCGATCGTAACCGTAGCAGATGCTCAGGAGGATGATGTCCCGTTCGTCGCCTTGCACGTTCTCCAGGTTCTTGACGAAGAGGCCGCAGAATTGATCGTCCTCCTCGCGATTCATCTCCGCTTCAAGTCGCGCCGCGAACGTCTCGTCCTCGTCGCCGAGTTCATCGAGGGCGCTTTCGATTTCCGACTGCTGCGCTTCGGAGAAGGCCACAATCCCAATGCTTAATTTCGTGTCGCGGCCGAGCAGCTCCCGGACGAGCTGGGCAATGTAGGCGGCTTCGCGCGGATTGCGCCGGTGCTCATAGACGCCTTTTTCCACAAAATGAAAGCTGACACTGCGGTTCAGGAGTTCCGTGGCGGCATCCGCGGCGTCGGTCGGCGCTTTGATCGCTATCTCGCCCAGCTGTTCGAAGGGGAGATACCGGTCGGGGATAGTGAAGAGATTGCCGCCGTAGAAGGCAGCGTTGGAAAAACTGATCAGATTCTCGGAGCGGCTGCGGTAGTGCCAGGCGAGCAGGGTGGCCGGAAGGTTGCGCGCCGATTGCGACAAAAAGCTGTCCGCCTCGAGGTCGATTTCGATGCGCTCACCGCCCTCCTCGGCCACGAGAGTGTCCTCGTCTTCGCGGCCGCTGGAAAAGAAACTCGTGGGCGGAAGCTGCATTTCGTCGCCGACGACGATCGCTTGTTGGGCTCGATAGACGGCCGGCACCGCTTCTTCCACCGGGATCTGGCTGGCTTCGTCGAAAATGACGACGTCGAACAGCTCCGGATCGAGCGGCAGCGTGTCGGAAACGCTCAATGGGCTCATCAGCCAAATGGGCTTGAGATCCCGGAGCACCCGTCCGGATTCGCCGGCCGCGAGGTCGCGAATGGATTTGTACCGCATCGTCTTCCCGAACTCATGTTCCACTTCCCGGCGCCCGGCGGAGTACTCCCTTTTGAAGAGTTTTTGGCCTTCGTCTAGCTGCGCCGCGGGGGAATTTGAAAGGTGAACGTGATCCCGAAACTTTTGACGAACAGCCGCGCGCACCGTCCCGGCGTTGCTCTTGAGCCAAACGCGATGGTTCTCGTCGACCCGCGCAAGGTAAGCGTCCAGCAGCAGCCCGTTGAAGCGGGCCAGCGCGGGATCCGTCCGATAAAGGCTCTGCAGGCTCTTCTGGGCCGAGCCGGCTTCGAAATGATCCAGGGGCAAGGGACATACCGCGAGCGCCTCCCGCAGGGGAGCGGGAGCATCCGCCAGTTCCGTTAAGACCGGAATCAATTCCGGCAAGAGAGGCGCATCGCGCCGGAGATCGTCAAGGAGACGCTTCAAGTCTGCCAAGGCGGACCGGTCTGCCCGAAACGTACTATCGGGGGTCGGAGCCGAGCCGGCGTCGATCGACGCTGCAGAAAGGGCGTGGCCGAGCAGCGAGGACAACTCTGTTTTCAGCGTCGCGAATGCCGGGTGAAGATCCGCCAGCGACAGAACGAGCGCATTTGCAGTGTTCGCTCCCGCGATCGCGCGCCGCAAATCAGCTTGCGCGGCTGAGCTCCTTACCGACTCCACGAGGAGCAGGAGGTCAGCGGTGCGCGCACCGCCGAAATGGCGCTCGAATACTTCCCGCAGTTGCGCCAATCTCAGCTGCGCGTCGTGTTCGACCTGCAAGTCGGCGAGCACTTTGGCCAGACCCGGCTCGACTGCATGCGCCGAAAAATCATAGCGGGTTCGGATCGTCTTCCGCAGGCGCCAATACGACGGCTGAAAAACCCGCAGAATGGAGTTTTCGAAGCCGCGCGCGGCTTCCAAGGCGGCGGCAGTGTCCCCGGCGGAAAGACGTTCACGCCAATGACGATTTTGTTCGCGAGCCACGGAAAGCGATTTTTCGGCGTCCGCCAATTCGGCGGTTTTTTCCGCGAGGGTTTTCGAAAGCGGCGCGGCCCGGTCCAGAAGTGAAAGCTGGTCCCGTTGCGCGAGCGGCCGGAGCTGCACGGCGAAGGCAACGACTCCTTCGATTTTGGGCAGGGTCTCCCACAATTCGGGCGGCAGGCCGGACAGCTCGAGACTGCTTTCGATCGAGTCCACCAAAGCTTCGATTCGATCCAGCCGGCGCTGCAGGTTTTCCAGCGGTCTTGGATGCAGGATGGCGTCGCGGCTGAGATGGCGGAACGGGTGGTTGGCGAAACAGGGGTTTGCGCGAGTGCGCGTCAGCGCATCGCGCAAACGCTCGACGACCGCGCCGTGACTGAGCCAGAGATCGTAGGTGGGCAGTTCCTCTTCTGTTTCCGGCGTGAGCTGGGGCGAGCGGGGACGGAGTTCGACCAGTCGATGAAGCAGTTTCCGCGTGGTCGTGCCCAGCGAGGCTGGGGTTTGCGTCATGGCGCGCGAAAAGCGGTCGAGCGCCGACAGGTCCTGTTCGAGGGCGCGGAGCGCATTCTGCCGGATGCGAGCCGGACCGTCGTCGGGCGGGGCGGCCAGCCACTGCTCGTAGGTCTGTTTGAGATTGAGGATAAAGCTCCTTTTATCCGCCTGGGAATCGTGGATGAGGCAGCAAAGTTCATCGAGTCCCTGCTGCCGAAGACGATGAAAGACGACATCGATGGCCGCCCGCTTTTCGCAGACAAACAACACGCGTTTGCCGCGTGCGACGTAGTCCGCGATCAAGTTGGTGATGGTTTGGGATTTTCCCGTCCCCGGCGGACCCTGGATGATGAAACTTCCTCCATCGCGGGCGCGCGCCACGGCTGCGGCCTGGGCCGCGTCGCAAGGAATGACGGGAAACTGTTCCCCGAGCGGAAGCGACTTCGTCGCGGGTTGTTCGGACGGCTTTGGGTCGCGCGAGAAAACCGCGTCGAAGGCGGGATTCGGCAGTTCGACTTCGCTCAACTTGGCGTAATCGCTCACCAACGTCATTTTGCGATAGTGAAAGTTCCCAAGTGTGAAGCTGCACAGGTCGAAGGCCCAGCGGTAAGGATTGCGGGTTTCGCCCTCTTGTAGGGCATAAAAATCGCGCTGCACTTCAAGGGTGGCGCCGGTGTCGGGACTCGGCGATTCGTCGGGCGGCCCCGGGGGGCCGCCGCCGGGATTCGCAACCCACTCCAATTGCCGCGGCCGCGCAGGAGCGCCGATCAGGTCGGCCAGCGGGCAGGGGCGTGGCCGCACTTTCTCGAGGAACAGTCGCAATCCCCGCGGACGATAATTCGCCCGATCGTAGCTGTAGTCGGTGGCGGTCTGCGGCTGCGCGGGAGCGCGAACGCGCTGCCGCTGCTTCCACTGGTCGAGCCGCTGGCGGGCGCGAGCATGGATCAGCTCGATCTTCGGCCGATCGATTTTCTCCAGGGTTACGCCGGGCTCGGACGCGCGAATCTGCGCCTGGAGCATCAGGTAAACCTCCTCGAGGGACGTATCCTGCAGGTTGATTCGCTCGGGCAGCGTTATCCCGTACAATGTCTTGAGGTGATGGCGGAGCGCCGGATTGACCTCCGCGTCGGCGCTGCTCGGGGTGAGCGTGTAGTGATCCCGCACGCCTTTGCGTTTCGCCACATCGACCGGCAGGAGGAGGAGAGGGGAATGGATCCGCTCGGCGGATTCCTCCTTCAAGTTATGCCAGCGCAGAAAGCAGAGCACGAGCCTCAGCTGGGCAAAACCGTATTCGGCTCGGTCGCGGCGGGCCTCGGCGATGATTTTGTCGAGGACCGCGGGGATGTAGGGCGCGTCTTCGGTTCGGAGATATTTCCCCAGCGAGATGGTCTCGCCGTGAGAAAGCGCGCTCGCCAGCTCCGGATGCCACACAAAGAGCTGCTCCACACGGATGCTCCGCACGTCCATCACGAGGGGCACGGAGGCGACGGTGAGATTGAGCGTTTGGAGCGTCGGCTTGAAATAGATGAGCCGGTTGCGCCGCGAAATCTCGAACAACCGGTCGCGGAGGTGCGACTGGATGAGCTTGCGCCGTTCGGGAACGGTGGAGGGGCCCAGATTCGACCAATCGACGACGGCCGGCTGGTCGCGGTAGTTATCGAGCCATTTCGCTACCTGCCCCAGGTCTGGTGCACGGCGGTGGCGATCCAACTCGGTCATCTGGACGATGATGTTCGCGATGACCGGGTGGAGGCGTGCATTTAGCGCGAACAAATTTTCGCGATGCTCGACGAAAGCTTCCACGTCGGACGGATCGGTGAGATCGAGGCCGCAGGAAAAACTCGCGAGCAGAAGACCAAGGGAGAAAACGTCCGTGAGCGGGTCATGGTGTCCGAGGGCATGCTCCCAGCAATGGTATCCAATGAGGTAGAGGGGCTTTGTGACCGGCGCATCGTGCGGGCCCACTTCGGGATGAGAGACGGCATGGCCGTCGATCAGGTCCTTCGAGCGATGCAATTCCCCGACCACCTCCACTCCGCTCTCTTTTGAGCGCAAGAGAGGTTCCACCCGCCCAAGGTTTCGCTGCGGCACGGTGAAACGCGCCCTGTCCGCGGTGACGCTTCCGGCGTCGTCGATCAGGAGCGATTCGGTCCCGCGCAATGGAGCGATCTGTCCTTGCTCGTGAGCGGCTGCAATCTGCCGAAACAGCGGGAGAAGCGCGCGCAACGCATCGTCCGTTTGAAATCCGCCTTGTTCGAATCCGCGCCGGAGGAACGCCAAAAATGGCGTGGCATGGTGTTGCGGCGCGGTCATGCGATTTTTTCGGCGGTCGCCAGCATTTCGGAGACGCGGGGCTTTAATTGCGCGAGGGTTTTCGGTTTCACGCCGAGTTCCTTGCTCAGCATCTTTTCGAAATCGGAAGCGATGCCGAGGCGTTCGGCCCAGTGCAGGGAGGCGGCGAGAGACAGGTCCTCGAGGTCGGGATCGACCTGTCCGAAGTCGAGCAGGAGATACGCGAAATAGGTCTTAACAAGCGGGCCGGTCGCTTGCAGCTCGTCCAGCAATGTCGGATCGTCGACTTCCGCGGGCGCAAAGTCGGGGAAGAACAGTCGCGCTTGGGCGAGAACGGCTTCGGTGCGGAACCAACGGGGCCGAACAAGCTGAGCAATGAGTCGGCGAGACAGGGCGGTCGTCCGGTGCTGCCCCGCGAGGTCGAGCTCATCGAGATTCGCCGGACCCGCGATCATCGCCTCGATCGCCGCATCGGCCTGCGCTCCCTGCCGGCTCCAGAGATCAAGCGCGTAGGCGCGCACAAATGTTTCCGGATGGGAGAGCTCGGCGGTTTTTACCGCGGACCGCGAGAAGACCTCGGCTGCTTGGGCGAGGTAGCTCGCTCCATTTACCGAGCTGAGACCAGTGGTTCCTTTGACCAGCGCGGATACCGTGGCGAGCAGATTGTTGGTGACTTGAAAGGCGCCGCGGTCCGCGAATATTTCCGTGTGCAAGCGATAGCGCCGTGCGGTTTCCAAATGCACCGGATGCGCGCCCGGTTCGGCTGAAACCGCGTCCAGAACCCGGTCGGCGATAAGAAAATCCTCCTCCTGTGTTTGCCAGAGATGGAAATGGGCCAGCTCGTGGCCAAAAATCGAAGTCAGCTCCGCGGAGTCCAGCAACGAGGTAATCGGCCCGCTCAGGACGATGTGCGCTTCGCGGGGCAGCGGGTAGAGCGCGGCGTTGGGCAACGCGGCACCGGTGCCTTGCGCCTGATAGAGTGTGACGGGGACATCGAGCGATAAACCGCGCAGCGCGGCGGAAACGTGGGAATAGAGGTCGGCGTGGTCCGTCGGCCCCAGCCGGTACGTGGCTTTCAGCAGATGAAGCCGCAGCGCTTCGGCGTAGTCCTCCTTTGCTCGCGCCGACGCGAACCAACGCCACAGGTCGCGCTCCTGACTTTTCAGGTAGTCGCGCACGGAGCAATGGTAGGGCAACGGGCTCAGACGGGTGGGCTCGGTCATGCGGCGGTGTTAAGGTCGATAAAGACCGACACGCATCAGAGGGTCAAAGCTCCGTAGCGGGCGGCAGGTAGCTCCCTAGTTGTTGATGTGCAGCGGGGTAAAAACCACACGAGAGGGAGTAAAAGGGTTAAGAAAGAGCGTGATGCACGCAGGTGGCAGGTGGCGCGAGTGAACGGTTGGCACCGAGTGCGGAGGACCGCGACGGGGATCACTCTCCGTCGCCCAACGCTTCACCCATTGCGCCCGCGATGATGCGCACGATGGGGTGTTGAACGACGCGAAGGCCACGCTTGTAAATGAGCGATGAGCAATAAGAAATAAGAAGTGAGCGATCCGACGGCCAGGGGCGGCCGTCCTCCTCCAAAAGGGAGATGGCCGGCGATGGACCTCACCTCTTAATAGCCTTTACATAACGGCGTGGCGTCGGCACCGAAATCATTCCCCCTTAGCATGATTCCCGCGCCTCCTTTAGGTTTCGGCCTGGTCGGTACTGGCATGATCGCGGACTTCCACGTCCAGGCGATTCGGGAAGCTTCCGGCGGGCAGCTGGTTGCGGTTGCCGGTCGGTCGCCTGAGAAGACCCGTGCGTTCGCGGCCAAACATGGGATCGCGGTTTGGACTGCCGATGTGAACGCCTTGGTTTCAGACCCTGCCGTTCAGGTCGTTTGTATCACCACCCCGAGCGGCGCCCATTTGGAGCCCGCCACCGCCGCGGTCGCGGCGGGAAAGCACGTCGTGGTGGAAAAGCCGCTCGAAATCACCCTTGATCGCGTCGATACGCTGCTGCGGGCGGCGGATGCGGCGAGGGTGCGGGTGGCGCCGATTTTCCAGGCCCGTTTCGGTGAGGGCGCCAGGACGCTGAAAGCAGCGGTGAGCGCGGGTCGTTTCGGCCGCCTGGTGTTGTGCAGCGCGTACGTGAAGTGGTATCGGAAGCCGGAATACTACGTAGGCAGCTGGCGTGGCACGCGCACCATGGACGGCGGGGGGGCGTTGATGAACCAGGGCATCCACGCCGTCGATCTTCTCCAATGGTTCGCGGGGATGCCGGAGGAAGTCTTTGGGTGGTCCACTCGCCGCGTGCATACCGGTATTGAGGTTGAAGATACGGTGTGTGCTTCCCTCCGCTTTGAGCACGGGGCGCTCGGTGTGATCGAGGCGAGCACGGGAGCTTATCCTGGCTGGCAGCGACGCGTGGAAATCAGCGGGGAAAAGGGTTCCGCCGCACTCGAGGACGACCGGCTGGTGCATTGGGATTTTCGCGAGGAGGAGGCGGGAGACGAGGCGATTCGATCCGCGCGGACCGACGAAAAGATGCGTTCGGGCGCGTCGGCCCCGAACGCCATCAGTCATCACGGACATCTGCGGCAAATCCAGGATCTGATCGATTCCATCCGCGCCAATCGGCCCCTCGCGCTGGACGGCCGCGGGGCGCGCAACGCGGTTGCCATCATCCGGGCCATTTATGCCTCGGCGGAACAAGGAGCGCCCGTCAAGTTGTAGGAGCGGGAGACTGCCCGCATTTTTCGTACTCAGGCCGACCTCGTTTACCAACCCCACTATGACCGACCCCTCCCCACAACCCTGGTGGCGCACCTTCAATCGCGACCATTGGTTCGTTTTTATCGTCGCATCGCTGGCGTGGATGTTCGACTGCATGGATCAGCAGTTTTTCAATCTGGCGCGAGATGGCGCCATGGAGCAACTCGACCCGAAGAACGCGACCGTCAATGGCCCGTACACGACCTCCATTTTCCTCGTAGGTTGGGCCGTGGGCGGGCTGATTTTCGGGGCCTTGGGAGACCGTTATGGGCGAGCCAAAATGCTCACGTTCACGATCCTTTTGTATTCGCTCAGCACGGGGTTGAACGCCTTCGCAACCGGGTTTGTCGATTTCTGCGTCTATCGATTCATCACCGGCCTGGGCGTGGGCGGTGTATTCGGTTTGGCCGTCGCGCTGGTTGCCGACTCCGTGCCCGACCGAGCGCGCGCACCGGCCCTCGGCATGCTGCAATCCGTCTCCACCTGGGGCAATTTGACCGCCGGGCTGATCGGCATGGGAATCGGCATGGTGGCAGTCCTCCCGCTGGGGCTGCGGCCGTGGCAAGCCATGTTCATCGTCGGTGCTCTGCCGGCTTTGCTTTCAGTTTTCGTCCTGGCCAAGTTGAAGGAACCGGAGAAGTGGATCAAAGCTCGCGATGAAGGAGTGCGGACCGGAGTAAAGTTGGGGTCCTATAAGACGCTTTTGACGCATCCACGGTGGTCCCGCAACGCGTGGTGGGGACTGCTGGCGTGCAGCGCGGGGATCATCGGCCTCTGGGGCATCGGTAACTTCCACCCCAAGATCGTGGGAAGCATTGTTCGCGCCGAGGCGGCTTCGCGTAATTTGTCGCAGGGCGCGATGGAGAGTCACGTGTCATTTTGGCGGTCGCTGGGATTGCTGCTCCAGAACGTCGGCGGTTTTCTCGGTATGCTGTCCATGGCGAAACTCGCCCAAACGTGGGGACGCCGTCCCGCGTTCGCGTTGGCTTTACTCTGCTCGTTCCTCAGCACCCTCCTCGTTTTCAAGTTCATGCGTCAGACCTCCGACCTTTACTGGATGCTTCCGCTGATGGGTTTTGGACAGCTCGGAGTGTTCGGCGTCTTCGCCGTGTATTTGCCCGAACTTTTCCCGACCAGCCTGCGCAGCACCGGCACGAGCTTTTGCTACAACGTCGGTCGTTTGGTGGCTGCGCTGGGGCCCTTCACGCTCAGTCGTATCACCACCCGGTACGGCGGGGATATGGAAGCGTTCCGAACCGCGGGTTTGTGGGTCAGCGTCGTGCTACTCCTGGGTATCCTCGTCCTCCCGCTGCTGCCTGAAACCAAGGATCGTCCGCTGCCGGAATGATTCGAGGCGGCGATTCGCGCCGGTCAGTTGAAACTTTTGTGACTCTGCCCTCCTTACTGTCAGCCCCCCTTATGCGACTTTATTTCCTTGTTCTGAGCGCGCTGCTAGCAGTGCCGCTGCTGGCGCAGCGCGGCGATCGTGAAAACGATAAGCCGCAGGAGCCGCCGCCAGCCTGGCTTAAGATTCCGCCGGCGCCGGTCCTTTCCCCGGAGGAAGCGCTCAAGACGTTTCGGTTGCCCCCGGGATTCCGAATCGAAATTGCCGCCGCGGATCCGCTGGTCCACGACCCGGTTGCCGCCACCTTCGGGCCCGACGGCCGCCTGTGGGTGGTGGAGATGAGCGGCTTCATGCGGAGCATCGAAGGGGCAGATGACGAGAAGGTCGGATCGATCGCCGTCCTGGAGGACACCGACGGCGACGGACGCATGGACAAACGCACGACCTTTCTCGACAAACTGGTCATGCCACGCGCGATCGCCTTGGTCGACGACGGCGTGTTGGTGGGCGAACCGCCCAACCTTTGGTTCTGCCGCGATACGAACGGCGATGGAGTGGCGGACGAAAAGGTCTCCGTGGCACAGGACTACGGCAGCCAGAACAACCCCGAGCACACGGCAAACGGCCTGATGCGGGCGTTGGACAACTGGATGTACAACGCCAAATTCTCTCACCGCTTTCGTTACCAGGGAGCAGGAAAGTTCATTCGCGAGCCCATCGCCACCGCCGGCCAGTGGGGCATCACGCAGGATAGCGCGGGACGTCTCTTTGTGAACACGAACAGCGACCCCTTGCGCGCCGACCTGGTTCCCGCGGCGTACTATCGTCGCAATCCGGGGCTCACTTCTGCGAGCGGACTCAATGTACAGATAGGCAGCAAAGCTCCGGTTTTCCCAATTCGCGTCACGACCGGAATCAACCGCGGTTACAAGTCACTGGACGAGGAGGGCAAGATGACGTCGTTCACCGCGGCCTGCGGGCCTTTGATTTATCGCGGGGGTTGGTTTCCTCGGGACTATGCCGGCAACGCCTTCGTTTGCGAACCCGCCGGAAACTTCGTGCGGCGCTTTGCACTCCTGGAAAAGGATGGCCAGATCAAGGGTTACAATCCGCATGAAGAGGAGAAGCGCGAGTTTCTCGCGTCGACCGACGAACGTTTCCGACCCGTCAACCTCACCAACGGTCCGGACGGAGCATTGTACGTGGTGGATATGTACCGGGGAATCATCCAGCACCGGATTTATATGACGAGCTACCTCCGCAAGGAAGTGGAGTCGCGCAAGCTTCACGAAGGGCTGGGCATGGGACGCATTTACCGCATCGTTCCGGTGGGACCCAATGGCGAGAAGGTCGAACGACCGGCGTTCAAGAGCCTGGCTGGGGCCTCCGGCGCGCAACTGGCCGCCTCCCTGGCTCACCGCAACGGGTGGATCCGCGATACCGCTCAGCGCCTGCTGGTCGAAAAGCGCGATCCGGCGGCGGCCGCGTTGCTGAAGGTTTTTTTCAATACCGAGGAATTACAGAAGCGTCAGATCCCCGCGGCGGTCGTCAACCCGTCAGCTCGACTGCATGCGCTTTGGGCGCTCGAAGGGATGGAGGCGCTCGATCGCGACACGATCCTCAGCGCCCTGGGCGATTCGGATGCCCGGGTGTGCGCCGCAGCGATTCGCCTTTCGGAAAAATGGCTTCGCTCCCCCGGTGACGCCGAATTGGTTTCGCGCCTGGTGGCGTTGACCCAGCGTGCTGAATCCCAGGTCAAATTGCAGCTCGCTTTTTCACTTGGGGAGGTGGGGACGGAGGGAGACGCGGCCCTGGTCGCCTGCGCGATGAGCGCTGCCGATTTGCCCTACGTGCCGGATGCGATCGTGACAGGCATCGCCGGTCGCGAAGCGGCATTTGTCAAACGACTCGCCGAGGCCGCGAAGCAACCGGCGCCTGCGCTGTCCACGTTGATCGAGATGGCCACGAGCGCAGCCCTAAAGTCGCGCGATGCCGTGCGTGTGGATGCGATTCTCGCGCCGCTGATGCCGGACGTGACGCTCCCCGAATGGATCAAGATCGCGATGCTGAACGGAGTGGAACGGTTCCTGTCCAAGACCCCCGAGGGCAAGTTGGTCCCGACTTCGGTCGCAACCGAACCACGGGGACTTCTCGGGCTGGCCGCGCACAAAGAGAGTAATGCTCTGACCGAGCGCGCACAGAAGCTGGGACCCCTGCTGTATTGGCCGGGGAAGCCCGGTGTCGAGAAAGATGCCGAGGCCGCCGCGCTCGCCCGTATGAGCGAGCGCGAACGGGCGCGGTTCGAAAAGGGAAAAGAGCAATACGCCATGATCTGTGCCGCGTGCCATCAGCCCTCGGGCGAGGGCGTGGCGGGACTGGCTCCGCCGCTTCTCTATTCGAAATGGGTTTTGGGGCCGGAGAAAACTCTCGTGCGCATCATCCTTAATGGAAAAGAAAAGGAAGGCCGGGTCATGCCGCCCCTGAAGAGCCTCGATGACGACACCATTGCCAATATCCTGACCTTTGTCCGCAACACCTGGGGGCACGAAGCGAAGTCGATCGGACGGCGGACCGTCGCCGAAATCCGCAGCGAGGTCGGCCACCGGGAGGACTCTTGGGACGACGAGGAGTTGAATGCCCTGCTCGGCGACTAGGCCTCCGTCCCGATCGTTCGCCAACCATCCTATGAGTAATGCCCGCAATTACAGCGTCGTTCACCTCAACGAAATTCCGCCGCAGAAGTGCCCGTGCGGCTTCACCCGCCGCGCGTTCACCACGCCCGACAATCCCGTCGCCACGATTCACCTGGTCGACATCCAGGAGGACGCGAAGACGCACTATCACAAGAAGCTCACGGAAATTTACCTGGTGCTTGAAGGCGAGGGGTTCATGGAGCTCGACGGCGAGCTGCATCCGGTGAAGCCGATGAGCACCATCCTAATCAAGCCCGGCTGCCGCCACCGAGCCGTGGGAAAGTTGAAGATCGTCAATATTCCCGTTCCCGCCTTCGACCCGGCAGACGAGTGGTTTGACTGAGAAACGTTAGCCCACGGGGGACAATCTTACTCTTACCCGTTCTCGACCCCAGCAATAGGATTTTATGGGCGCTATTGTATCAGCTCCACGCCCGAATTTGTGGGTCGAGAACGAGTAGGAGTAAGAGAACGACTGTTCCGGCGGCGGCCCCGCCGCGCTACCGCTTCTCCACCACGGGCAGCGAAAAGAAAAACGTCGCGCCTTTATTCAGCTTGGCCTCGGCCCAGACTCTGCCGCCGTGGCGCTGGACGATCTTCTGCACGATGGCCAAACCAATGCCCGTGCCGTCAAACTCCTCACGCGTGTGCAATCGCTGGAACACATTGAAGAGCTTTCCGTAATGTCGCATGTCGAAGCCCACGCCGTTGTCCCGGACATGATAAACGCAGTGACCGTCCTTTTGCTCGTAGCCGAGCTGGATCGTCGCCTTTTCGCGGGTGGAGGTGAATTTTACCGCGTTGGCCAAAAGATTCACGAGCACCTGTCGAACCATGGCGGCGTCCCCGCGGGCGGCGGGGAGATCGCTCATGCCGAATGCGATCTGGCGTTTCCCGTCGATAGGTTGAACCTGCGTGATCGCTTCGCTCGCGATCTTCTGCATGTCGATATAGCCCTTGCTTAATTCTTGGCGTCCGACGCGGAAAAAGGCCAGGAAGTCATCGATGAGCTGGGACATGTGCCCGCTGTTGCGGTGGATCGCACGCAGCATCTGGAGGCCATCCGCCGCCACTTTGCCCGCCTCGCCCTGGATCATCATCTCGGAGTAGCCCGTGATCGCCAGGAGCGGAGTGCGGAGATCATGTGCGATCGAATACGAGAATGACTCGAGCTCTTGGTTGACCGTCTGGAGCGTGACCGCCTGCTTTTTCAGGTCGTCGTTGAGCTGGCGAATTTCCTGCTCGCGCTCGTAGCGTTCCGTGATGTCGCGGGCAAAAATGTACAGCAAGCCTTCGGCCGCGAAGGGAGCGATTGTCCAACCCAGCCAGCGGTACTCGCCATTTCGTGCGCGAAAACGATTCTCAAAGTAGAGGGGAGTGTCCGCCTGGGTGATGCGCGTCAACCAGTCCCGCGTGGTCGACTCGTCCTCGGGATGAATAAAGCCCAGGAACGAGTGGCCTTTCAATTCCTCAGCGCTGTAACCGAGCGACTTCTCCCAAGTCGGATTGATTTGGCCGAAGGTCCCGTCGTATTGGGCGATCGCCAGCAATTCGATGGAAAGGCGGAAAAAATGATTGCGCCGGGTTTCCCATTCGAGGCGCTCCGTGGTCTCGGTCAGCTGGCGTTCTAGTTTCTCTTGTTCCGCCCGGCGCAGCGCCTCCGCCTGCTTCTGCAGCTGGCGGCTTTGGCGTGCGAGGTCGATGAAGACGGAAACCTTGGATCGCAAGACCTCCGGCACGATTGGCGTGAAGAGGTAGTCGACCGCGCCGAGCGAATACCCGCGATACACATCGGTATCGCCTGTACTGAAGGAAGTCAGGAAGATGATCGGCGTATGGGCGGTGGACTTGCGCTGGCGGATGAGCTCCGCGGTCTCGAAGCCATCCATCCCCGGCATGTTGATGTCGAGCAGGATGACCGCGAACTCCTGCTGCAGGAGACAGCGGAGGGCTTCCCGCCCCGAGCGCGCCTTTACGATGTTCTGGTCGAGATCGACGAGCACCGCCTCGTGCGCCGTCAACTTGTCCGGCGTGTCGTCGACCAGGAGAATATTCACTTTCTCGTCGTCGAACGGCGCGTGCGAACCGTTCTCAGGCGTCTTCAGGTCTTTCCTCACACTGAGGTGGGTGGTGGTGCGCGAGGTGGACACGGCGGGATCGGTAATCGAAATCGAAACGGGTCGAAGTTCCCCGAGCGGCGCTTCTGTCACCGTTGACGCGGACGCTCGGGGCTGGATGGATTTGCGAGCCATGGGCGACTCCGATCAACGATACAGCCAGATGCGGAGCAGGGAGAGAAGATGTTCCGTGTCGACGGGCTTGGCAATGTAGTCCGAGGCGCCCGCCTCGATGCACTTTTCGCGGTCGCCTTTCATGGCTTTGGCCGTGAGGGCAAGAATCGGCAGATCCTTGAACTCCGCCAGCGCCCGAATTCGGCGCATGGTTTCGTAACCGTCCATGTCCGGCATCATGATGTCCATTAGAATGACGTCGAAGTGACTGTCATTCTGAAGGATATCGAGTGCGGCCAGCCCGTTTTCAGCTGACTCGACGCCCATGTCGTAACGTTCGAGGAAGCTCGTCATCGCGAAGATGTTTCGGATGTCGTCGTCCACAATCAGGGCGCGTTTTCCAGCGAGCACTTCGCCGTCCCGGTGGAGGCTTTCGACCAGCAGGCGTTTGTCCTCCGGCAACTTGCTTACGTTGCGGTGCAGATACAGGGCGGTCTCGTCAAACAGGCGTTCCGGGGATTGTACGTCCTTCAGTATGACCGTGCTCGCGGCGCGTTTCATCTGATCCAGTTCCTCCTTCGGGAGATCGCGACCGGTGTGAACGATGATCGGCAGATTCTGCAGGCCCGCGTTCTTCACTTCCTCGATGAATTTCGCACCGCTCATGTCGGGAAGACCGAGATCGAGCACAACGCAATCGAAGATCGTCTCTTTCAGCATGGCGAGGCCCTCCGCGCCGGTGGCGGCGGCATAGGTGTGGACGTCGGAGTTGCCGATCAGCTCGATCGTGCTCTTGCGCTGGACTTCGTTGTCCTCGACCAACAGCAGATTCTTGACGGGACGATCGATGAAGCGCTTTAGGGAAGCAAAGGCTTCGACCAACCCTTCTTTCTGGGTGGGTTTCGTGAGGTGGGCGAGGGCGCCGTACTTCGTGCCGGCTTCGATCGTTTCGTCGACCGTCGCGATCAGGACAGGGATGTGTCGCGTGGCCGGATCGTCTTTGAGACGGCTGAGCACGCGCCGTCCGTCGATGTCCGGCAATTTGATATCGAGGCTGATGGCGCTGATGGGCAGGGAGCGCGCGAGGTGGAGCGCTTCGCTTCCACGCGGTGTGACCACGGCCTTGAACCCCTGCGCGCGCGCCACTTCCAGAAGAATGGTGGCGAAGGCCGGATCGTCCTCGATGATGAGGACGCTCTTGTCGTTCGGCCCGATATGAAGCCGATCGTCATCCAGGGTGTAGGTGTCGCTGGCGGGAGCGAGTTCGCGGGTAATGCGCTGTACGTTCTTTCCCGTGTACCCATTTCCCTCCCCATTGTTGACCGAACTGCGGCTGGGCTCGATCTTGTCGCCCGGCGACAGCGTGGCCGGCAGGTACAGGGTGAAGGTACTGCCTTCGCCCACCGCGCTGACCAGCTGGATTTCGCCGCCGAGCAGACGCGCGATTTCGCGGCTGATGGAGAGACCGAGGCCTGTGCCGCCGTATTTGCGGTTCGTGGAACCGTCGGCCTGTTGGAAAGCCTCGAAGATGATCTGTTGCTTTTCGTTCGGGATACCGATGCCGGTATCGCTCACGCGGAAGGCGATGACTTCGTCCGCCGCATTGAGCGCGTTGTTCTCGGGATTCCAGCCGACGATCGCCTTTTCCATGCCGAGCGTGACGCGGCCGCGCTCGGTGAACTTGAAGGCGTTCGACAGAAGATTCTTGAGGATCTGCTGCAGGCGTTTCGAGTCCGTGCGCATCGCGCGGGGAAGGTTGGGCGCCACCGAGACGATGTACTCGAGTTTCTTGTGCTCTGCGATGGGCAGAAAGGTACGTTCGACGTAGTCCTTGAGATCGTTGAGGCGCAGGTCGCTGAGTTCGACCGAGACCGTGCCGGATTCGATTTTCGCGAGATCCAGAATGTCGTTGATGAGGCGGAGAAGGTCCTGGCCGGACGAGTGGATCGTTTTGGCGAAGTCGACTTGTTTCGGGTGGAGGTTGCCTTCGCGATTCGCGCAGAGCTGGTCGGAAAGAATGAGCAGCGAATTGAGCGGCGTGCGCAATTCGTGCGACATGTTCGCGAGGAACTCGGATTTGTACTTGGAGGTGAGGGCGAGCTGGGACGCCTTTTCTTCGAGCGCCTGACGGGCCTGTTCCACCTCCATGTTTTTCTTTTCCACTTCCACGTTCTGCTCGGCCAGCAGCTTCGCTTTGTCTTCCAGCTCGAGGTTGGTCTTCTGCAACTCTTCCTGTTGCGACTGCAGTTCCTTCGCCAGCGACTGCGACTGCTTCAGGAGGTCTTCCGTACGCATGTTCGCTTCGATCGTATTGAGCACGATGCCGATCGATTCCGTCAGCTGATCGAGGAAGATCTGGTGGGTGGGGCTGAACTGTTCGAAGGAGGCGAGCTCGATGACCGCCTTTACCTGACCTTCGAAGATGACGGGCAGCACGATCAGGTTCAGCGGAGCGGATTCGCCCAGTCCGGAACTGATCTGCACGTAGTCGCCCGGAACGTTGGTCAGGAGAATGCGTTCCTTTTCGAGAGCCGCCTGGCCCACGAGCGATTCGCCGAGCTTGAATTCGAAGAGCGAATGTTTGCGGGCGCGGAAGGCGTAGCTGGCGAGCAGGCGCAGCTTCGGTTCTTCGCCCGTGTTGATCATCATGTAGAACACGCCGTGCTGCGCGCTCACCACGGGGGCGAGTTCGGACAAGATGAGGCGGCCCACGGTCAGAAGGTCTTTTTGACCCTGCAACATGCGGGAGAATTTCGCCAAGTTGGTCTTCAGCCAGTCCTGTTCGTTATTCTTAATCGTGGTGTCCTTGAGGTTTCGGATCATCTCGTTGATGTTGTCCTTCAAGGCCGCCACTTCGCCCGACGCCTCGACCTTGATCGAGCGGGTCAAGTCACCCTTGGTCACGGCGGTCGCCACTTCGGCGATCGCGCGCACCTGGGTCGTCAGATTGGCCGCCAGCTGATTCACGTTGTCCGTCAAGTCCTTCCAGGTACCGGCCGCGCCTGGCACGAGCGCCTGACCGCCGAGTTTGCCGTCGACACCCACTTCGCGCGCCACCGTGGTCACCTGTTCGGCGAAGGTCGCGAGCGTGTCGATCATGTTGTTGATCGTGTCGGCGAGTTCGGCGATTTCGCCTTTCGCATCCACGGTCAGCTTTCTCTTCAGTTCGCCGTTCGCCACGGCGGTCACGACCTTCGCGATACCGCGCACCTGCGAGGTGAGGTTACCGGCCATGAAGTTCACGTTGTCGGTCAAGTCCTTCCAGGTGCCCGATACACCGCGCACATCGGCCTGACCACCGAGTTTACCTTCCGTACCCACTTCGCGGGCCACACGGGTCACTTCCGACGCGAACGAGTTGAGCTGGTCCACCATGATGTTAACGGTGTTTTTCAGCTCCAGGATTTCACCTTTTACGTCCACGGTGATTTTCTTGGACAAGTCGCCGTTTGCCACCGCCTTCGTCACGTCGGCGATGTTGCGCACCTGACCGGTCAAGTTGCGCGCCATGGAGTTCACCGAGTCGGTCAAGTCCTTCCACGTGCCGGCGACGCCGCGCACGTCGGCCTGACCGCCGAGTTTGCCTTCGGTACCCACTTCGCGGGCCACACGGGTCACTTCCGACGCGAACGAGTTGAGCTGGTCCACCATGATGTTAACGGTGTTTTTCAGCTCCAGGATTTCACCTTTTACGTCCACGGTGATTTTCTTGGACAAGTCGCCGTTTGCCACCGCCTTCGTCACGTCGGCGATGTTGCGCACCTGACCGGTCAAGTTGCGCGCCATGGAGTTCACCGAGTCGGTCAGATCCTTCCACGTACCGGCGACGCCTCGCACTTCGGCCTGGCCGCCGAGTTTGCCTTCGGTGCCCACTTCGCGGGCCACACGCGTCACTTCGGCCGCGAAGGAAGAGAGCTGGTCCACCATGGTGTTGATGGTGTTCTTCAGTTCGAGAATTTCGCCGCGCACGTCGACGGTGATTTTCTTGGACAAGTCGCCGTTGGCCACGGCGGTGGTCACG
>CAZJLP010000075.1:0-22182 GCA_964546955.1 uncultured Opitutaceae bacterium
ATGCGGAGAACCGGCTGGTTTCGGTCACAAGCCACGCGTACCTCTCGGAGAAGACCAAGCTCGAGTTCCGCTACGACTACCTCGGTCGCCGCGTGGAAAAGCACACCTTCACCTGGAACGGCAGCAGCTACGCCCCGGGGGCTAAACGCCGCTACGTCTACCAGGGACACCAGATCATCGCCGAACTCGATGGTAACAATCCGACCAATGTTCTCCGCAACCACGCCTGGGGCCTCGACTTATCCGGCTCGATCGGCGGAGCCGGCGGTGTCGGAGGACTGCTCCTGACGCAGGACCTCGAGAACGGCACAACCGTCTTGCCCCTGTACGACGCCAACGGCAACATCCACGGCATGGTGAACACCGGAGGAACAATCGTAGCAAGCTACGACTACTCCGCCTTCGGCGAAATCCTCCAGTCCGCCGGCACCTACGCCGACCAAGCCACCTTCCGCTTCGCCACCAAAGTCCACGATCAGCAAACCGGCTTGGTCCAATACAATCACCGTTACTACAACCCCAAGCATGGGAGGTTCATCAACCGCGACCCCATCGAGGAAATGGGCGGGGTGAATCTGTACGCGTATTGCGGCAACGACGCAGTGAATTACTGGGACTACCTTGGACTCGATGGCGATAGTGAACAGATACCAGATCGGACGAGCCGACCCGACTTCGACACGATTCTGCGCGACGTGTTTGTGGTGAACAGCGGAGGATTCGGGGGTGGCGGCTCCGTGTCCGTGGGCGTTGGGATGCTCCCGAACCTAGGCGGGGGCATTGGACCGAGCCTTCCCTCTTTGACTTTCGAGTTTAACGAAAGGGAGCCGCCCGTAGTATTGCCCGGACAAACCGTCACGGCCTCTCGAGGCTCGTCGACCGTTATTATTCCCGGTCTTGGTTACGCCTCGTCATACGCGTGGAGCTCTGGGCCTAGTACTGAAAACTTGTGGGACCCATCCATGAGCGATGTCGGACCGATGAAAAGGGAGCCGACTCCATTTGACCCTGATGGGATTAACCTCCTTCCGCATTACACGGTCTATGGATCTCAGGTCTCTGTCGGGCGGGTAGCACAGTCTTTTGCGGAAGGAATGGTTACAGGACTGGCGGCACGAATTGCAATCGGTGCCGCGATTGCAGCAATGTCGCCAGCAATCGCCCCGTGGGCCATCGCTGTTGCCGTTACGTGGGGTGTTGGGGAGCTGATTAAGAGCAGCTACGGCATTGCCTCGGGAAGGGACTTCTCGACCGGCGCTCAATTGTCGGATCAGGCTAGGTGGGATGCTGGTGCCGGCATTGTCGGCGGCATGGTGGGTGGAATGGCCCTGCGGCCTCGTGTCGGCGCAGAGGGCAGACTCGGCACGGTAACGCGAGCTGGAGAAAACGTTTGGGACTCTTCAGGAGGTCTTCGTTACTCCGGGCTCGATAAAAATGGACTGAATCGTATCCAGCACGTTTTGCAACATACCGTTCCGGATGCAACGAAGCCGATTCACAGTGTCTTTAGTGTGCCGCGCAATCAGGTTTTGGGTTTGGTCGACGAAGCCTGGGGTTCAGCAGCGCGGATCCCCTTGCCGAACAATCCTGGAGCGTTTGTTACGCCGATGGGCAGAGTAGTGGGTACTGCAGGAGAGAACGCTGTTCAGATCGTTGTCCGACCCGGAACAAATCAAGTAATCACATCTTTCCCGAGAAAATGGCCATGAAAACTTGGTGTCCCCGTTGCAGTCAGGGTTGGGTTATCACGGCTTGTACCCGTGTGAACGGACAAATAGTTCGAGTGTGTGAGGAGTGCGAAGCTTTGTGGCCGGATGATCGCCTCGTTCAGGAAACGAACTTTGAAGACATGGCCGCGTATCTTCGAACGTTGGGCTTCAAGGGGGAATGGACCGAACTGGAAGTGATGCCCGAAGTAGATTGAACGCCGGCTTTCGATGCCGTTTGCATCCTCTCAACGAATCCCAGGCGGCACGTCTCGCGCCAGCTCTCCACTACGTTACGATCTGTCACTCGCCCTGCTTCCTCCTCCCTTCGCATGCGCTCAGTCCGTCCGGTAGTTAGCGACGGGCGCGGCGCAGGCGCTTGAGGCGCGAGGGGTCGCGCCTCGGGCCGCTCGTTATCACTCGCTTCGCGTCCAGCGAGGAGTGCCCGTGCCCTAAGCTGCGCCCGGCTGGGTACCGGGCGCGCCTCAACCGCTGCCGTCAAAGGGCGTCTCCCGCATGCGCGGGATCCGCGCGGCAGCGGGTCGGCGCACCCGCGAGCCACGGCGGCCGTGTCTCGCCCAGCGGCTGCGGTCGCGCTGCTCCCTGCGGCCGGGTCCGTGTAGCCCGGCGCTCGCGGTGGCCCGCGCACTCGCCCCGAAATGTCGGGGCGCATTGCTGTGCGCGCAGCCACGGATGGCGTGGGCCGCGTGTCGCGGTGCCTGCTCGTGCCTCGCTGGCATCCGCTTAGAAGCCTACTCGCGCTAGGGCGCGAGCCGGGCCGCTTGTGAGCGGCCCCTTGCGCTCGGCCTAGCCCCGAGCGCATACCGTGACGCTGAATAGTCCATTGACGATGTATCTCGGCGCTGGATACGACGAGACCGGCCGCCCCCAGGCGGCCGGAACCCGCGCCGGCCGCACCCGGCGCGCCTCCCCGTGGGTTCCGTGACCGGTGCGGCATCCCTGGCCGCCCCTCGCGGGCCGAGCCGCACGGGCACTGCGAGCGGCGGCCCGACCCGGACTCGCCCGCCGCGCATGGAGCGCGGCGCGGACGTGGCCGGTTGGGGCGGCCGGAAAGGGTCAAACCGTGATTCTTGAAATCCAGACTCTGAATACAAGCATGTCCGAGAGGTGGGAAACTGAAGCGGCCGTCTGGACAACGCTGGGCGCAGGAATTTCTCGCCTTTGCTTGGCTTGCGCATGAGCTGAAGCAATGAATCAGTTCTGGGTTGGGGTGGGGGTGGGGGCTTACATTCTGTTGTTCATGGCCGCAGTTGTTGGCATCGGTGTTTGGCGGCGACGGAAACACCGAGCAGGAGGGAAGGGGTCAGACCTTACTTGTTGATATCTAGGAGTACCTGCCCGACGGATACGTTGGCCACGTTCAAGAGCTTGCGAGCGGACGCTTCCCGGAAGAACTGTTAGGACCCATGGCTGCCGGAGCGCCTTTCCCGGGGAAAGGTGGTGGCTCTTCCGGCGGCTTTTCATCGCCTTCGACCGAACCGGGGGGGGGGACTGCCTTGCCTCTACAAACGCCACTTACGCGCATTGTCTCGTCGGTGCTGGAACACGTCTTCGTCGCATGAGCGTCTACGATCCGGAGCGTGGTACGATCGCGTTCTGGATTCTTCAGATTTCTGAAACAACGCCGCCGGAATCGCTATGTACCGGGTGTCATTTCACATGAGCATGGGAATTGCCTTCCAGATGCGCGTTGGCGCCGATGATGCGGGGTCGCTCGTTCGCGAGATCGAAGCTTCGCTCATAGCGGCGAAGATGGATCCGGCGAATTTGGTGCGGGTGGAGGCGGTGCCGGCAGGCACGTTTGGCTTTTCCGAACCGATTCTGAAGTTTCTCGGCGAAGCCTGGGCCGAATTCGTCAAGGTGCCTCGCGCCGTCCACGCGGTCGCCAAGGGAATCGAGGGTTACCTCAAGAACAGGCCAAACGCGAACATCACCCTCGAGCAGTCCGACGGCACCAAGATTCGCATTTCGGCCAACATGTCGGGTGCGGATATCGCGACTCTGCTGAGCAACCAGCGCAAAGTGTAGGTCTGTGAGCTCGCCGTCGCGCATCGATCCGCTGAGCTGGACGATCTTCGTCGCTCACCCCGAGCCGCGCGTGAAGCGAGACGAACTCTGGGGCAATCCGTCCAATTACCCGGCGATGCAGCATGTCATCCACGAGAGCATCCATTTCTGGCACAGCATCTCGACCTTGCAGGGCATCCGGCTCGCCTTCGACTGTTTGAAGTCGCTCAACGCCCTGCGTTTCGCCGCTCGACAAGGCGTCGAGTTGAGCCAAATCGGCCCCGGCTGGCGCTTCGATGGATACGAACCGTTCGCCGTCCTGCGCGAATTCTTCGAGACACCGTCTTCGCGCAAGTCGCTCGCAGACGCCTTCCCTGCCAAGGAGTCGCTGCCGGAGCTTTCAGCGTTCAATCTCTTTGAAGGTCTGGCGCGCTACTGGGACGTCACCATTTCCTCGGGTCTTACCACCAGCGGCATGGTCGATGGACTGATCGCGGAAAGTTCCGAGAGCTATTCTTCCGCCTATCGCTATGCCGACGAGCAGGTGGGCGGCGTGGCGTTCATCGTCTTTCCCCTCTTCGCCTATCTGGCCCTGTGCACCGACAGCCCGGTGGAAAGTTTCGCGTCATCCTTGCGGTCGTTTCGCGAGCGCGGTTTCCCCGTGCCGCGAGGAGATTTTCAGGTCGCGTGGAATCATGCGTGGGTGGCGTGCAGTCGCTGGGATGCATTATACCCGAGGCCTTACGGCCCGATGAGTTCGTACGTCCGGCAACACCGGCAGTACGTGCGCTGGAAAATGAACTACGCCGGGCTGATTGCGGAGGATTTCCCGCTGACGGGCCATCCGATCCTCGAGGAGAGCATTCAGCAGATGATGGGCCTCGCGCGAACGAAATGGCCTGCCTTGAGCGACTACGACCGTGAGGTGCAGCTCCTGGAGGAGTTCGTGTTTCCCGGCAACCCGCGCTTGCGACAAACACTCGTCCAGTGGGTCAGCCCGCCCGTCATTCGTTTTTCAGATGGAAAGTCGTGGCTGAATCCACCCCCGCGTTTTGCCGAACGGGAGGAGTTTTTTGCGCGCAGCATGGAGGATTTTTCGGCGTTGATGGGTGCGGCGCTGGCCTTGGTGCGAGGCAAGACAGAGCACAACTGCCCACGGCGAACCTGTTCGCTTCACTCCGCCGGACTGTGTTCCTCCGTGGTGCGACACCCGGTCGACACCACGGAATGCGACTATTTGAAACTCTTCCGATCGGAGTTTTTCACAGCGGGCAAAAGATCTCCTGGCACGACATCCGGCAGAACCTGTCCAAGCTAGCTGGGTCACTCTTATCGTCGGCCGCTGCTTCCGCTCAAAGCGCCAACCGGGAGGTCAGAAGAAAAATGGTGAAGAAGAAAAGGGGGCAGGGTAACAGGTCTAACGGGTCAGACGGCGCTGGCCCTGATTCCTCGGATTGAAAGGCGAACGGCAGACTTCGGCCGTTCGCGCTTCTCATCGACGGCCAATCATTTTCTGAAAAATTTCACAGAGCGCCATTCGGACTTTGCGGAAGAGGTGTGAAGCGTACCATACACGCCATACTTGTGGTAGTGTGTGAGTCCGCTGCCGCCATCGTTGGCCGTAGCTTTTTTTGAGCCGTTGATATAAATATCCACGAGATGCGTGCTGACGTTGTGCGCTGAGTTGAGCCGCACCCAGGTACCGTAACAACCGGAGATCATGGTGGTGGCGCTCTGTAGCCTGATTTGCCCACCACTGGTCGAAAATCCGCGGACCAGAACGTGAGGAAACTTTTGGTGGATCGCCTGGCTATCCGTAGGCGCGGACACGCGCACCTCGCCCTGAAACTGCCGTTGGCCTGAGGTGTAGTTGTTATTCACGCGTGCTTCGCAGCGATTGCTGCCTGGGAGAATGATGAACGTTTCCACGCCTCCGCTGTTGGTGTATTTGGCAACGTCGGAGCCATTGACCTGTTGGATCGTCTTGGTCGGGTAATATTGCGTCCAACCCGATCCAACCTGGGCATGGAGCGATGAAACTACGCCGAGTAAACCAATGGCTAAGGCGGTGAGGCGTGAGGGGGTAGGAGCGAAACCGAGTGCTGCAGTTTTTGTTGTCATGATTCGAATGCTGTTATGGATTTCGGCTGCGCGCCGACGCGTTGTTCCCGTGAACAATAAAATAGGGGGCGGGTCAGACCTCACTTATTGATATATATCGGATCGCAAGGACGGCGGGACGGGGTTACCGGGATTCTTGGTGTTGAACGGTAACCATCGTAGGGCCCGCCTGCCTCAGTCTGGTTTCGGGGCCGCCGCCGCGTGCACTTGAGGGCCGGTGGTTGCGGTGACGACGTTCGACGGCGGGCCGTGGAAAAAGGCACGGACGCGAAAGTAGAGTTTGGTGTCAGGCGGCAGTCCGATTTTTCGGAAGGACGTGGTGCGTGGCGGTAACAGCGCGCAGATCTGGAAGTCGCGGTCGGGGAAGCGGCTGACTTCGACCAGATAACCGTCGCCGTCTGCGGCGCGATCTTGCCAGCGAAGGACGACTTGCGTGGCGCCCGATCGTTCGACCGTCAACTGCGTGGGGGCGGCAGCCGCAAACGTGTCCGCGGCGCGGAGCGACGGCAGCGCGTCGCCGCCTTTCGACGTTTTTCCCGGCTCCTCCAGCGGCCCTTCCGCTGCTTCGGGCTCGTTTTCCGCCGCGGCGGCCGGGCCTGTGGTAATCTCTGTCGGTGTGGTGCAGGGGCCGAAGTAGGGACGGATTCGATACAGGAAGACCGTCTCGGAACCCAGGTTCTCGTGGCGAAACGTGGTTTCGGTGGACGGCAAAAAAGCGAGAATGAGGAACTGATCCCGCTCGTCGGCCGGCAGGCTCGTGCCCTCCGGAAACATCTGAAATTCCACCAGGTTGCCGCCTTCGGCCGTCGCGTGATTCTTCCACTGCAGGTGCACGTTGTAGCGGTCGGGCATCGTCGAGACGAGACTCGAGGGCGCCGCGAACAGGCGCGACGGCTCCGCCGACGCGCCGCTGCTGATCGCCAGCGTGAGCATCGCCAGGAAGGTGGCCGCTCCCTGCGACCAAATTGAGGATGGACAGACGTTCCGGAGCTGCGGCTTACCATTCATCGTTGGATGGCCTACTCGCGACGGCTCGCGCTGGGTTGGGGTGGAGGCCTGTTGACCAATCAAATCGAAAGCCCCGGCATGCGAGTTTCAACGTCGCACGCCGAGGCTGAATTACGTGGCGTTCAACCCGAATATTTCATGAAGGGCTCGGTCATCCGGTCGATTTTCCGGGTGCAAACAGCGTTTTGCTCGCGCGACGTGCTTTGCCAGCACGCCTTTGCTCGCCAAACGCGGTTTTCACCTCGGTAAATTGCCCAGCTGACTCGCTTCTTCATGAAATATCCGGGCTAAGTAATACGACGCCAGACGGTCATGGCCTCACTGATAAATGTGAACGCCCGAAAACGTGACGGTCTGCGCTGCGTTCGGATTGTAGAGGCCGTACTTCGTGTAGTAGGTGCCGCTGCGCCGCGATCCGGTCAGTTTCAACGATCCGTTAATCAACATCTCGATCTTCCCGGTGGAACCCCAATTCTTGCTCTCCAACTTGAAGGTGACGCCATAAACGCCGGTCGCGATCGTGGTCGAGGAGGAGGTCAGGTTGTAAACTTTCACGCTTCCGCCGGATGCGCTCTGACCCGTGACCAGGACGTGGGGCCCCACGGTACCGTTGAAGAGCTGGTGAATCGTGATCCCGTTGGACGGAGAACCGAAGCGGACATTGGCCAGCCAGCGGCGTTTGCTCGACGCGGTGTAGTCATCGTTGTAGCGGCGTTCGACGCGCTTCTGCCGCGTGCCGACGACTTTGAAATTTTCGGTTCCGCTCGACTTGGTGTAGCGAACGTCTTCGAAGGTAATGGAAGTCACACCTCCATCGTAGTTGTGATAAGTGCCGTCTTGGTCCTGGACCTGAATCTTGCTGCTGGGGGAGAATTCGGTCCATTGCGCCTGCGCGGCAAGCGCGAGCGCGGCGAAAGCAAGGCTAACGAACAGCGCCGGAAGACGCCGCCCGAACGAGGGGTGGGAGTTTTGCATATAATCGGGGTTACTATGTGGGGTTAACGCACCTGGAAGGCGTGCGTACGCCGACGATCGAGCGTCGTGCACTGGGGGAAAGCTTACCATTTCACGCCCCCGCCGACTACCTACCCGAACGGGTGGTTCATATCGCGTAGCTCGGCTGATCTCACACGCGCAGTTCGAGAATGTAGCGGCGAACAGCGGCTCGTGCCTTTCAGACGCGTGACGACAATTCAGGGCCGGAAGCCGAAAAAAGGACCAAGCCGCGATATTGTCAATCCATCGTCTGGATACGGAAGCCTGGCGCGCTTGCGATTACGGCCATCGTTCCCGGCTGCTGAGCAAAGTGCGATTTTGTAACGCACGGTGGAGTTTCTAACAATCTTCACTTGACATCCAAGTGAGGATCAACGACTCCACTTGACGTCCAAGTGAAAACCTCCCTCCGTTTGCATGCCTGGCCAAGACGAACCTATTGAACTGCTGCAGGGCACGCTCGATCTCATTGTGATGCAGTCGTTGAGCACCATGGGACCGCTGCATGCCTATGCGCTGGCGACGCGCCTCGCGCAGGTATCCAAACATCCTTTGCTGTTGAACCAAGGCACGCTCTACCCCGCGCTCATCCGCCTCGAGCAAAAGGGCTGGATCAAGGGCACGTGGGAAACGACGAAAAGCAATCGCGAGGCTAAAGTTTATTCGCTCACCAAGGCGGGGGGGCGCGCCCTGGCTGAGGAAACCCAACGCTGGCGACGACTCACTGGTTTCGTCGAAGACCTTTTGCAGCAGGCATAGTCGTGGGCAGATTTCCATGAGCTTCATCCGACGGTTTTTTCTACGGCTGGTTTGTTTTTTCCGTCGGGATCGGGCGGAAAACGAACTCTCGCGGGAAATCACCGCTCATCTTCAATTCCTCGAAGACAAGTTCGTGGCCGAGGGGATGAGTCCTGAAGAGGCGCAATTCGCGGCCCGACGCGCGTTTAGCGGTGTAGAGCAGACGAAGGAGCTTCTACGTGATGTTCGTGATTTCCGCTGGCTGTCGGGCTGCACCATGGACCTCAAGCTGGGCGTCCGGATGCTGGTGAAATATCCCGGCCTCACTATCGTAGGCAGCCTCGCGATGGCGTTTGCCATCGCGGCGGGCACCGCGACATTTGAAGCGATCAAGTCCGTCACGGCGCCGGATCTCGGTTTACCGGAGGGAGATCGCCTCGTCGGACTAAAAATGATAAACCGGGCCGAGGGCGCCGAGCGTCAGGTCTACGCCTACGATTTCGTGAATTGGCGGGAAAATCTTTCCACGGTGCAGGACATGGGTGCGTATCGGTTGCTGAAATGCAATCTGACCGCAAATGGCTCGGCGGGCGAGCCGGTGACCGCCACTCAAATCAGCGCGGCCGCCTTTCGCGTGACTCATGTATCTGCATCGATTGGACGCAGCTTGGTGGAAGCGGATGAGGCTTCGACTGCTGCGCCGGTGGTGGTGCTCGGTTACAGTCTGTGGCAGACGCGCTTCGCCGGGAATCGAGCGGTTCTCGGTCGCGAAGTGAAGGTGGGCGACACCTACGCGACGGTGGTCGGCGTGATGCCGGAGGGCTTCCGATTTCCGGTCGACGAGCATCTGTGGATACCTCTTCGCCCGGCGGAGTTGTCCCGCGAACCCGGTCGCGATGCCGTGCGGGTATTTGGCCGACTCGCGCCTGGCGTGACATTGCCGGAGGCGCAGGCGGAAGCCACGACGCTCGCCGCAGGGGCGGCGGCGAGCATGCCCGAAACTTACTCGCACCTCGCGCCGCAGGTGCTTCCGTATGCGGAATCGGTTATCGCGATTCCCGCCAAGGGGCGGGCGGGCATCTACGCGCTGAACCTTTTGGCCGCTCTTTTTCTGATCGTCGTCTGTGGTAATGTCGCGTTGCTGATGTTCGCCCGGGCGGCCACCCGCGAAAAAGAACTCCTAGTACGGACGGCGCTCGGCGCTACGCGCGGCCGAATCGTGGGCATGCTTTTCTTGGAAGCGTTGGTGCTTGCCATCATCGCCGCGGCGATGGGTCTTACCGCGGCGGGTCTGCTTTTGCGAGGAACAGTTGAAATGTTGCGCACCGGACCAGATCGGTGGCCGTTCTGGATCGATGGCGGACTTTCAGTGACGACGGTGCTTTACGCCGGCATCCTTGCGCTTGCGGCCGCTGCGATCGCGGGAGTCGTGCCGGGTTTGAAAGTCATGGGGAAAGGCCTGTGGGATCGCCTGCGCCAGTCGAGCGGGGGGGCAGGCGGGCTAAGCCTGGGTGGCGTGTGGACCGCGGTGATTATCGCGCAGGTCGCGGCGACGATCCTTTTTATGGCGCTGGCGTTCGTGGTGCAACGGCAAGCCGCGTATCTCGCTAATGCGGACGAGGTCTTCCCCGTCGAGCAATTCCTCTCCACACGGCTCGAGCTCGACCCATCACCGCAGGAAGACGCGACGTCCACTGGACGGCAACAGTTCCTGCAACGCTATGACACCACGATCCGAGAACTGGCTCGGCGGATTGCCAACGAGTCTGCCGTCAAGGGCGTGACGCTGGCGGAGCAGCTCCCGCGGATGCCGTATCCCCTTCAGCGGATCGAAATCGAGCGAGCGGATGAGAGCTCGGACGACAAACTACTCTCGAAGCGGTCCGGGGTGCAGACGACGGCCGTGGACTTGGATTTCTTCGACGTTTTCCAAATGCCTGTGCTCGCTGGCCGTCGCTTCGATTCCCGCGATGTCGGCGGGAACGCGAACACGGTGGTGGTGAACAGCATTTTTGTGGAACAGGTGCTGAATGGCCGGAATGCGATTGGCCGGCGCCTTCGACTCGCCTCGACTAGCTCGTCTCCCGCCGGCCCGTGGCTCGAAATCGTGGGTGTCGTCCAAGATGCCGTGCCACGGGCTGCCGCCCCGCTGAATCTGGATAATCCCACGAGACCCCGGCTCTATCGCCCGCTAAGTGCGGCGGGGGGGAACCCACCGCTGCATCTCGCGGTGCACGTGAAAACTGCGGTTGCTCCCTTTGTTCCGACTCTGCGCCGGGTCGCGAGTGAGCTAAGCCCCACGCTTCGACTGCACGACACCTTGCCGCTCGATCAGGCAACCAGCGAAGACGCCCGCTTCTGGACTATCTTCGCCAAACTCGTGCTCGTGGGGGGTGCGCTCACGCTTCTTCTCTCTCTGGCGGGAATCTATTCGGCCATGTCCTTCACGGTCTCGCGCCGCACACGCGAGATTGGCGTGCGTGTCGCCTTGGGTGGCCAGGCGATGCGCGTGATAATCGAAATTTTCCGCCGACCTTTCACTCAGGTTGCGGCCGGCGTGATGGTGGGATGGCTGTTGCTGGTGGCGGCGATCATTTTCGCGAAGGGCGGCTCCGTGGGCGGCGTGACGAAACACGCGCCGACTCTCTTCTTCTACGGAATCGCGATGGTTGGGGTCTGTGCGCTCGCGTGCATCGGACCCATGCGACGCGCTTTGCGGGTGCAACCCATGGAAGCATTGAGGGATGACACCTAGCAACGATTGGGAAACCGACGAGGTAAAACACAGGGTGCCAGAAGGGGCCAAACCGTGTTTTTGTAAATCCATTAACGCAGTCGGACAGGTCCCAAGCAGGGGAAAGGTGGAAAAGGCTAACCCGTACTTATTGATATATATAGTATCTAATGCATGGATATCATGTCCACGGATGTCGCAGTCTTAGATGTTGAAGTGGTGTTCAAAGAGCTTGCGACCGGGCCGGCGCCGCACGCCGCAGTTTTGGGTTTTTGAGTTCTGGGTTGAAGACATCTCGAAGCTTCGGCTGCGATTGGCAGCCGCCGAAGTGGGTTAGCCGAGGCGGCGGAGGGCGCAGGCCACGGAGTTCAGCCTTCGCCGTTAAGGTGGCGTTCGAAGAGTTGCGGGCCGGCCTTCTTTAGACCTCGCCATACGCTGTGACGCCGGGCAACTTTGAACCGCGATATGATAAAGGCCACTCGCAGCAGCTACATCATTTCGGCCTTCGCGTGTGCCACGGCGGCCACTTCGTTCTGGGTGTACGGATCCGCAAGGGCGATGCAGGAGACCGTTGGATTTTCGGCAAACGCCGTGGTGGTCGCTGCGTCGATCACGGCCGCGCTGCTCCTGACGCCCGCGTTGATGTTATGGCTGTTGCTGCGGGGGTTGGCAGTCTGGTCGAGCAAGGTTTCCCAGCTAGTACTCGTGCTCGCCGCCTGCGTCGGAGCAGGTGCGGCAGAATCCAGGCTTCTGCTGGATGAGCAAAACTTCAGAGAGCAAGTGGCGCTTGTTCCGAACAACGCCTCGGCGCGTGATCGCGCCTGGCCCTTCAACGGTACCACGCTCGTGTATCAGCCAATACGAGGGATTCATTCCACTGACTAGCTTCGGGAGGACCAAACCAAAGTCTGAAAAAAGTAAAACCGTGATTTGAAATCCGTACTTTGGGTACATGAACGCCGGGAAGGTGGGGAGACTGAGGCGAGCGTAATCCGTATTCAGGATCGCGAAGTTTCGGCCAAGAGGCAGTGGCTGAGGCGTACAACGTGAATACGCCGAACCCGGGCTCGGCTGGCCTCCGCCCCTACACGGAAGCATTTTGGCACCGAAGGACGAGCGCGGAGCAATCGAGACTCTAAGCTCGATCGCTCCGATCGTCCCGCTCCGATCAGGCCGACCTACGCGCGCTTTCTCGCGTATCGGTAGCATCCAAACAAGGTCGTTTCTTCGACGACCGTGACGCCGTTGCTATGGTTCTCGGCATGCGAATCCGCAGCTTTTGCCGGCGGACTGACTCGCGCGATTCGGACGTTGCTGCCGGCGAGAATTCGTCTAGTCACATTTCGTGGAGGCGAATTTGAAGGACAAACCGAGTCCGAAGCTCCTGCAGATCGCTGGAGGGCTTCTCTTAGGAGGTGGCGTTGTGTTTTGGGCCGGAGCGTTTACTCCGCCGTATCGCTGGTGGTTTGGAATTTCGGTGAAGGAGTTCCTTGAGTTGGTTCACGCCCATCAGGGAGTCTGGCTGTGGATTGCGGCTGCGTTCGCCACGGGCGTGCTTTTGACCTTGGCCGGACTCGTCGTATTGGGCAGGTCGCTGCGCGCCGCCGGCGATAGGATGTGGACCGACCTTGGGCAGAACGCTTTCCTGCTCGGCGGTATTCTCTGGCTCGCGTCGCTTGCCTTTCGCGCCACGGCCACCGTCATGGCGGCGCGGCAAACCGCCCAGGAGGGAGTCCCTCCGGGATGGTTCGAGCCAATGCGCATGTGGTCAGGCGGGTTGTTCGCCGTCTATATGCTGCTGGCTTATCTCGCGATCGCCGCCTACGGCAGGGCGTTGCGGTCGACTCGAATCATGCCGCGCTGGGTTGCGCAATTTCACCTTTGGTTTGGCCTCTGCGCCGCGGTCGGATTTCTGGCCCGTGTTCCCGTCTTCAATCCGCCGCTGATGGTTCATCTGCCGCTGATCATCCTCGGCGTGGCGCTGATGCGCCCGCAGCGAAAGCAGCAGTTCCATGAGTGAGGTGCCGCTCCTGTCGATGGCCTGTTAGAGCACGGATCAAACGGACGGCACGGATCGACGATCTTTGGATACCGCGGTCAAACAGCGATATTAGCAATCCAGGTTATGGCCGTGCACTGAAGATGGTCGTAAGATACCCTGACTCGCTTGGCCCGGCTTGAACCCCGTCAACGGATCTTGGAGTCAGCGCACCGAGTTTACTTCCTGCTGCGGATTTGTGCCGCGAGCCTCTCGTCGACGGCGCCGCGGGCCTGGGCCGCGGCGAGCAATCTGGCTTCGAGCGTGGTCGGGGTGTCGACGTGGCGCTGAGCCTCGGGTAATGCGCGGGCTTCAAGTTGGGTTTTTCGCGTTGAGGGCGGTCGCGCGCGATCGTCACCGCGAAGACCGTGTCCCCATGATTGCACCCCGCGATCGAGATGCCCGGGACCGGGGGGGCGTTGGTGGCGGTGCCATACCCATCGATCGTCCCCGAGATCTAGCGGTACTGGTCTTCGCATTGCGCGGATCCGTGGGCCGTGACCACATTCGCGAGGACGACGTTGGAGTAGTAACGCGTGTTGTAACCGCTCGCGTCCGAACGCAACTCGTAGATGGTCACGTATTCCGCCGTCCATTGACCCCCGACTTTGCGGATGTTGCTCAGGCTCATGCCGGCACCGGCTTCCCCCAGGTTACACCACGACGATCCGGAGAGCGGCCCGAGACTCACCCAGGCGTAACCGGTGGAGTACCCGCCCACGATGGTACTGGCCCAAAAACTGATGTCATAACTGGCCGCGACTTCGAATCCTTCGCGAGAAACAATCCGAACTCGTCGCGTTCCTCTGGCTCAAATCGGCACGGTGCCGTGCGCGAGACGTCTGATCTCCTGCTCGACGACTTCGGCGGCAATCTGGCCGCCATGCCCGTGATAATTCAAAGGCGCAAGGCGCTGTCTGGCGTCCAGACTGAGCACGCGCTCGATCTCAGCGAGGAGTCGTTCCGGGCTCGTCGTCTTGGCACTGAGCGTCACGTTGGAGCGCACTTTCAGCATGAGCAGTTCATCAACGGGATTCTGTCCGAAAGAGAGTGAGACCGTCGCAATGCCCAGGCTGGCGGCATCGAGACAGGTGCCTCGATTGCCTTTCGTGATCACCACATCGCTGGCCACAAAGATTCTCTCCACGGGATGGCCGTCGCTCAGGACCGTCACGCCGTCCAATTTCGAGCTCATCGAGCGAAGGGCGTCAGCATCGGTTCGCGAAAGCCAGAAGAGCCGTTTGTCCTTTCGCTTCAACGCGGCAAAGGCCGGAAAAACCAAGGGCGCGATCGGCGCACGTTGTTCGGTGGCCCATGATCCGGGCACGACGGACACCACCGTGCTGTTCCGCGCAATGCCAAGCTCGTCTCTCGCACGATCGCGGTCGGCCAGACTGTAAGCCATGGGTCGCACCACCGGCCCGACAAAGCGGGTGGGCGGCACGGCATAGCGCGGCGGAGGCAAGGCCCCCTTCTGGTCCATGACGATCATGGCACTGGCGCACTGCAGCGCATCGGCCGGGGCCGAGCTGCCGGGAGGGAACCAGTCGCCGAGATAAATTGAGGGGATCCCGTTCATTTTTGCCGCCGGCAGCGCGGCGAACTCCTCGTGGGAGACGACCACGCTGGGTTTGCGCGAGCGTATCAGGTCGTGGGCGCGCAGGCAGGTGGGGACGAAGCGATTTTCTTCGGGCAAACCGAGGTCGATCACGGACCAGGCAGATTGCTTCAATGTCTCCGCGCCAGTGCCATACGAAGCAAACGTGAGGCGGATCTCCGGGGCGCGCTGCTTCAGGGATTCGGCAATCGCCAGGTCAGGAATCGCGTGACCGCGCCCCCGGCCTCGCGAGAAAAACAAGACGTCGGTAGGCTCATCGGGTTGAGCGCCGTCAACGGTTCCCTCTCTCGCTGCGATGGCATGGGCGGTAGTCACGGAATTCATCGGCGTCGTGTGGCGTCAAGCGCGGGCAAATTGCCACCATTTTTTGCGGGGCCCCGGTGCCGGTTCCTGGGCGACATCCGCCGCGCGGCGGTCATTTTGAAAAAACTGACGGTAATAGTCCTTTGACTGCCAGTCTCCCATGGCCAAGCGCAAGGCGACGATGCTGGCCGCGGTTTGATCGTAGCGGTGCCCCTTGACTCGCGGATCGGTCGAAGCCGTGGCAGGGAAACCGCGGAGGCCACTCCAGCGGGGTCCCGGAAAGGTGATGCCGTCGACGGCGAGTTTTTTCCACTCACGAAGAAATTCCCGTGCGACCTCGGTTTTGAAGTTGAGTCCAATCACGCTCGCCCAACACGAGGGAATCACGAACGAGGCTTCGCGCGTGATGCCGAGCGTATCGAGCGCCGCATCCTTGCAGAATTCACCCACCGAGTGGTCTTCACGAAAAAGCAGGTAACCGTTTTTTTCGATCTCCGCAAAGACGGGATCGAGCGACGCCGTGACCGTCGTCGTGGCGTCGACCCACAAAACGAGTTCGTAGCCCTGCTGAAGCATTTCCTCGAAGCAAAACGGCTTGAACGCACAGGGACTCTCGGCATGCGGCGGGCAGCCGGGCGGGTAATTGTCCGTCCAGGACCGAAACGCTCCGTCAAAGCCGACGGCGTCGAGCGAAGCTCGCAGTGCGTCAATGCAGCCCCTGAAATCACGCTTTCGCTGAGGGTGATCCTTTGGCTGGGTGTCAGCAATTCCCAGCGTGATGATGCATTTTTTCAACAGCGCCCTCCTGAATGGTTGATGCCTGGGTATAAAAGGAAGGATTTGCTCCGCGCCCAGCTCACTCTCGCCCGCCTTTATCTGCCAGTCGCTCTCCCGGTGTCAAGGCGGGGCGAGGGCGCCGCTGCGCCACGAAAGCCCATGATTATACCCCTGAAAGCGCGACACGGATCCACGGCAAAGCGGGATCAATTTTAAAGCTGCACAAGAACGACTCTAGGGAAATTCCCCATGCTCTGCACAACGTTTTTCCACCAGCTCTAAGTGCCTGCCATTCCGCTCCGCTTCCGTATTCCTTCCCTCGAATAGGTAGTCGGGCCGCTTGACCTCGCTAAAGGGGAGGGAAAAATCGCACCCCACGGAGGGAAACCATGGACAACGCCGAAAACTCGGCGGTGGTCGCCCTGCCGGGTTTTAGAAAGAAAATCCCATGAAAAATATCCCACGGCGCTTGGCGGCGCTCTTGTCTCTGATCGGTATCGCAAGCACAGCGCAGGCGGCGTTCTCGTTTTCGGCAGGCAGCGCAGGCGGAACACTCTATTGGATGTATGATCGTACTGAGTACGACGCCAACCACAACGTCATCGGCACGGGATATGGCGGTTCCGGCGATGCCGACATCGATCCTTATGGCTACATTTATGTGCCCGACCGAGGAGGCAACAATCCAGACGGTTCGTACTGGGTCGACGTCTCCGTGGAACAGGAGTTCTGGGACTGGTGCTGAAATGTCCGCATGCGATTGAGCGAGCCTCCGGGAAAACCCTGGGGGCTCCGCCCGCCATTCTGACCGAGCGAAGACAGGACGCTAATTTTCGCTAATCGGAGGAAGGCCGAGCAAAGTAGAGAGACAAGTCGGTTCATCGATCCCTATTCCGACTCCGAACCATTACAGAAGGACACGAAGGTAACGAAGGGATATCAGCGGGCTTGGATCCACGGCATTCAACGCGATTTGCTGAGCGGTTCGATGGAGCCTGTGGTTCGGTCCGGCGGCCGAGGGAAAACAGGAATGCTAATCTTCGTTGATTGCCGCTAATCGCTTTTACCGTTTCGCACGTTCGCCGTCCTTTCGCGCTCGAATCATCTTTCTCCGACTCGCGGGGGGTCACTGTGCACGCAGGGACCCAAGTGAAAAGGTGAGGCTGGGGGGGCAGCCTGCGCTCGAACGCATCTTTTTCCGACTTCGAATCCTTCGCGAGGCACCCGAGCTGACGCGCTCAACCGATCGGATTAGCTCGAATTGCGATTCCAAAACACTCGGCTTCATTCGTTCGAGCAAGAGAGTCCGCGTCACTGGCGCGGAGATCATTCGACCTTCCTTCGCGTCATGAATCCTGAAGCTTCCACCGTTTACCGCATTGACGAAGCCGACGCGGATGCTGCGTTCGCGGTCATCGTGGCCGCGTTTGTCACCGATCCCGCCGCCCGATGGTCCTGGCCCAGAGCAGATGCCTACCTCCGCAACATGCCGGTTCTCGCGCGGGCTTTCGGCGGGAAGTCTTTCGCGTTGGCCACCGCCTACGGAATCGGCCGCTTCGCCGGCGTGGCTCTGTGGCTGCCGCCAGGCGTGCCATCCGACGAAAAAGCGCTCGGCACGTTGATCGAACGCACGGCGCCTGCTTCTATTCAGCAGGACGTCGCGGTCGTGTTCGATAAGATGGCGAGGTTCCACCCGCACGAACCCCATTGGTATCTGCCCCTCATCGGCGTCGACCCCGCGCGTCAGGGTCAGCGCCTGGGCGATAAACTGATGACCCACGCGTTGACTCGTTGCGACGCTGACCAGTTGCCCGCCTATTTGGAATCCAGCAACCCGCTCAATCTTCCCTTCTATCGACGACACGGGTTCGAGGCACTGGGCGAAATTCAAGCCGGATCGTCGCCGACGATCGTCCCCATGTTGCGTAAACCCGCCCGCCGCGGCGAAGTTGTCGCAGCGGTTTGACTACGCTCGGGAGGGGCTCGTCGGACAGCGAACGTCGTACGTCGCGCAGATTATCTGCGGGGTTTGCCGGGTTTAACGGGATTGGGGGGCGTGGTTGGCGTGGGAGCCGGCAGGGGAGGCGCGCGCTTTCAAGGTCACCTGACCACGGAGACCCCGAAATTCGAGCAAAAATCCACAACCACGCACCGCGGTCACCCGGAACTGACGAGCCTTTTTCCGCGGTAAATGGCGAGAGGCTGGCGGGAAGGGGGCCAGGCCAACCCCTACTTCTTACGTCTTGATCTGAGGCTTGTCGGGCACAGTGACCCGTGCGACCTCGACTACCAACTGATCGTCGCCCAGCTTCCATCCCAGGAAGGAACGCCTGGTGCACTTTCGGCGTAGGCGATAAAGGTGATGCTGCCCGTTCCAAGATCCACGTTGTATTGGGTCGCGGCGCCGTGCCGGCTCAACGATTGAGCGATCCAACGTCCTTGGGCGGTCTTGTAGACCCCTGTGGCTTGCACGACCGAATGCGTCCAGGTCGATCACGTGCTGTAATCAAACGTTGAACCATACCAGGAATTGATCCCGGCGTTGGCCGTGGTCCACGTTTGGGTGGTGCCATCGGATTCGCTGCCGCCTTCGGCGTAGACATAAATGTGGATTCCACTGGTCGCACCCAGCGTGTTCAGATCGATGGTTCCCGAGACGGCAGGACCGGGATAATAGAGGTAGCCCGCAAACGCGGTCGATGACGTGAGAAGTAAGGCGAGGGCGAGGATGTTTCGAAAAAGAGTCATGTGAGTGAGGGTTGAGATTCGAAAAGCGATGCTAGCGAATTCCCGGACGTTCCCAAGGTCGCACGTTTACCTTTGAGCAGGGAGCGCAGCACCTTTCGCACGGGTAGGCGTTGGGCTGATGGTATCGGATTGGAAACCCCTGCTGCAGGCTGATGGTTCGCGCAGGCAATAGCACAAGGTGGAGCCTGTCGTCCCGGCAGGCTATTGACGTCTGGACTTGCCGGTGTTTGTCGCTGCTCGGATCTCAAACGGCCAGCTTGTTGCGCGGGTTCTCGATCCGTCTCCGACTTCGAACTGCCTCCACGCTCGAACTCACTTCGCAACCTTCGAACCCTTCGCGAGCCCTCAAAAAAAATCCCTTCACGATTAAAGGAAGAGCGCCGTTGTGGGACGGCCTGCGGGGCGGATGCTTTCGCGCTGCGCGAGGACTCTCCCCGTTGACGGCATGCGTCGTCGGTCCACGCCGACCCCGTTCCTGTACCCATGAAACCTACCCTGTTCGCTCTGTGCGCTTCCGCGCTCGCGCTCACATCCTCGGTCCTGCCCGCGGCGCCCACCGATGGCTTTGTCGAGTACTTCGACACGTTCTACGTCCAGAAGCCCTACGACCTCAACATCTCCGACCGCTTCACGGCATCCAATGTCGGCGGTGTGCTCCAATACAACTGCACCATTCGCGCGGGCGACAAAGCACATTACATCACTTCGGGCACTCAGCCGCGCACCGAAATGCGCTGGGAGACGAACTGGACGGTGACCGAACGGATGTGGGAGGCCGACGTCCTCGTCGATTCGGGCACGGACAACCAGACCTGTATCTTCCAGGTGAAGAGCAACAATGGCGGCGGCGAACCGATCTACATCACCGTCAACAATGGAAATCTGTACAATGTCTACGGCTCCACGCCGATCGAATCGAACATCATCGGCCGTTGGTTCCACATGATCTGCGCGTACAATCCCACCACGGGGCTGACGCGCGTCTGGATCAACGGTCGCCAAGTGGTGAACCGGACCGAGACGCATCCGCTGTCCACCGTCTATTACTTCAAGAACGGCGCGTATCACGTCGACAGCGTCTCGCGCACTCATTTCCGCAATGTCCGTTTCTGGTGCAGGGACCAGACCGGCCTCGTCCAGGCGCCTTCGTTCACGCCTCTCGACGGCACCTACACGAACGCGCAACTGGTGGAAATCTGGTCGCCCACGCCGGGCGCCTCCATCCGCTACACGACCGACGGCAGTCGGCCGAGCACGACGAGCGGCACAGTTTACACGACTCCGATTCCCGTGACCCGCGGTCAAACGATCACCGCGATCGCGTACAAGTCGGGCATGACCGCCAGCTCCGTCAACTCCTCCGTCTATGGCAGCATCCAGAGCACCACGCCGCAGGTCGGATTTCCCGCGTTCAGTGTGACCACCGGTGCGTATGACGGACCCCAGACGATCACGATGAGCTCGGCGACGCCGGACGCCACGATTCGCTACACGACGGACGGAAGCGTTCCCACCGCCTCGCAGGGTACGATTTACACCGGTCCGATTACCGTCAGCAGCGACACGACCCTCCAGGCGATCGCCTATCGCTCGGGCCAAGTAACCAGCAAGGTCCAGTATGCGTTTTACTTGATCAGGAACGGCGGCAACACCGTGCCGCCCCCCTCGTTCAGTCCGGCGCCAGGAACGTTCAGCTCCGCTGTGACGGTGACGTTGGGCTCCACCGTGACAGGCAGCACCATTCGTTATACGACGGATAGCAGCACGCCGACCCTGACCACGGGCACCGTGTACACCGCTCCCTTTTCGGTGAGCACGACGACGACGATCAAGGCGATTACCGTGGCGAATGGGGTAGCGAGCCCCGTGGCGACCGGCATCTACACGATTGCCCCGTCGACCGGAACCGCCTGGGAGGCCGAAAGCCTCACGCGCACCGCCAGCGGCGCGACCGCCAGCACCGATAGCGACGCGTCGGCCAGCGCTGGCGCACGCGTCACGCTCAATTCGGGAGCGGTCGGCAACTATGTGGAGTTCACGCTGCCCAATGTTCCCGCCGGGACCTACCGGGTGGACCTCCGATATAAGACCAACGCGAATCGCGGCATCCTCAATCTCCGCATCAACGGCACGCAGGTCGGCGCGACGCTCGACCAGTATGCCTCGAGCTCGACGTATCCGACGACCTCGTTTGGAACGGTTACGCTCGGCGCGGGAAATCATCTCCTGCGGCTGACCGTGACCGGCAAACGTTCCGCCTCGAGCAGCTACACGTTGTCCGCTGACAGAATTATTCTCACGCCCGCCACGCCGACCACCGCCGCACCGACGGTCTCGCCCGCGGGAGGCAATTACCCCACACCGCAAGCCGTTGCGCTGAGCACGTCGACTCCGGGAGCGACCATCTACTACCAGATTGGCGGAGACACGACCTGGACTCCGTACACCGGACCCATCGCCGTAAGCGCGACGTCGACCATCCGAGCCTACGCGGCCGCACCCGGCATGGCGGATAGCGGGATCGCGGCGGCGACCTATTCCATCGGTACTCCGCCTCCAACATTGTCCTTCGAGGCTGAAACGCTCGCGCGCACCACGAGTGGCGCCTCCGCTTCCAACGATTCTGACGCGTCCGCTAGCGGGGGATCACGCGTGACCCTCAATTCGTCGGCGAACGGCAGTTGGTTCGAATTCACGCTGCCCAACATCCCCGCTGGCACGTACAGCCTGCGTCTAGCCTACAAGACGAACGGCAACCGCGGCCAAATGTCCACCCGCGTGGATGGTGCGCTGCTCGGAGGAACAATCGACCAATATGCCTCGAGCGCCAGCTATCCGACCGTCACTCTCGGCACGGTCACCTTCAGCACCTCGGGCAATCACCTCGTGCGCTTCCAGGTCACCGGCAAAAACTCGGCTTCATCGAGCTACACGCTCTCAGCTGATAAATTCACCCTCGTTCCGCAGTGAACGACATCCGGTGAACCTCGCCACCGTTTCGTTCGGCAATGATTGAACGAAACGGTGAAACGCTCGTTTCGCATCTGCGCTAGTTGCTCTCGCATGAGCAGCTAGCGTTTCCATGCTCGAAGTCACCTGCGTGAACTTCGAGCCCGTCGCGAGGCACCTCGATCGCTTTGAAGGTGTGGATTTGCCGATTCAGGAACAGACGCCTCGGCTCGCCGTGGATGGTCTTGCTTCCGTTGAAACGGCGGACCGCCCTGCAGGCGCACGAAGGTAGCAAAGAGCCCTCAGCGGGGTAACCGGCGACCGTTCTGAAGGATTTGCTGCTACCCTTCAAACAAGGTCAAACAAGGGACAGGCTAAAAACAGCTGGACGGCTGGTTAGGGTTTGGTTTTGTCGGGA
>CAZJLP010000076.1:0-21661 GCA_964546955.1 uncultured Opitutaceae bacterium
CGCGTGCGATGAAGCTCTTGGCGGAGCGCGCCCGTTTGGCGCGCTCCCCCAGGGCAGCGAAGGTCGTATTGTAATCGGCGAGGGCCCCCCCGTACGTCCGCGTGATATGCCCGTCGGCTTCGATGGCCACCAGATCGCGCCGGGCGGTTGCCTCCGAAATTTCCAGTCGGCGGCAGATATCGGCGAGGGGCAGAAAGCCGTCGCGGCGAATCAGGCTGCGAAGCCTTTCGCGGCGTTCCTCGACGATATGGAGAGCTACGCGCATGAGACCGAAAGAGGGAAGAGCGTCGCGTTTTTTATGATTGGGGTCAATCATATAAATCGTCGATCAGCGGGCGGCATCGCTTGCACACGACGGCGGGTCCGGAGGTCCCGCCCTACCTTTCTCGGGCGACGGCGGCACGGACGTTGCCCCCTACAAAAAAGGCGCGCCGTTTTCGCGGCGCGCCGGGCAAGGCGAATGGGTCGCGACCAGCGTTAGAGCTTCAGCATCTTCCGCCGGTAGTGCTCATCGGGACGGCCCGAAATACGCACCACTTGCTGCGGCGACAGGAACCGGGGAGCGCCGCCGGCCGCCGCGGCCCCGGCGAATATGCGCGCGGCTTTGTCGGCCATGAGCGTAGCGGCCAGAACCGCGTTCGGGCTTCCGCCGAGCGCGATGAGGCCGTGATTTTCGAGCAGGATTACCCGGGGAGCCTGGCCGGTCTTGTCGACGAATTTCGTCGTTTCGGTGCGAATGGTCTGGGCGAGCTTCAGTCCCGGGTCTGTGTAGGGCACGAAGACGGATGACTCCCCGCAGCAGACGATTTCATCGGGAAACAGGCGCCGCGTCGCGAACGTCTTGGCCCAGCGCGAGCAGAGCAGGCTGTTCACCGCGATTGGATGCGTGTGGCCGACAAAATTAACGCCCGGCAAGGTGAGTAGCCAGGCGTGAAAGACAGCCTCCACCGACGGTTTTTTCGCGGTCGGATCCACGCGGGCCGCGAGCAAGGCCGCGTCCACGTCGGCGTCCGACATTTTCTTTTTCGCTAGGAGCGTCTCCAGGTCGGCGAAGCGGCATTCCGTCACGTTCTCCGCCGCCAGCGTGGCAAGGTTGCTTCCGCTGGCTTTGACGATGAACGTCGCGTCGGATTGTTTCGTCGAGGTGTTGCCCTCGCCGAGGATGGCGAGGGCGCGCTCTTCGCGTCCGAGTTGGTGCGAGAGGTCAAGCAGCGACGTGAGGGCGGTGGAGGGTGCGCTCATCAGAACGGCTTACCGTCGGCTTTCGTGCCGCAAACGGCAACTTCGATTCCCAACTCCGCGGCGAGGGCCGCCTTCGCGTAGAGCGCAAGGTCCGCTTCCTTGGCGGAGTTGGCGTAGGCCACCTGGATGTGATTCGACTTGTGGCGAGCCATCATTTGGTCGCGGCTGACACCATAGGTAACCGCGTGCATGATCGGCCATTGGAAGGTGGTTTCCTTCCAGCGACGCTCGGTTTCCGCTTCCGGCAGCGTGATGACTTTGGCGCGGCCGAGGTCCATCTTGAGTTTGCCATTCTCGACAAACACGCGGCTCCAGACGATTTCGCCGGGCTTGGCCACGCCGCGAAGAGTGCCGCCGCCGAGGCGGAAGTACATGGCGGGCTGACGGTGCGAATCGCTGCCGGCCCAGCCGCCGATGTGGTGGGCGGGTGGAGCGCTGCCGGAAATGAGGAATACCCAAACGTATTCCTCGGTGGTGCCCGACTGGTCGAAATCACCCCAGCGGAGATCGTGCAAGGTGTTCTCGACCGGTTGTCCCAGCGCCTTGTGAACGCGGTTCGTGAACAGGCCATCGAGGCCGGCGCATTCGTCGACTTCGTTGAAGTGGGGAATGGGCTCTCCATCGCGAATGACCTTGCCGTCCGTGGTCCAGACCGGGGGGCGATCGCTGTTGTTGAGTGTGCCTTCCACGAGGTCGGAGGCCGGCAGGAGATCCTTCAGTCCCTGCTGGTACTGAATGCCGATCGTCTCGCAGCCAAATTCTTCGGCGATGCGGCAGGCAGCGATGTAGGTTTTGCACTGCCACAGCACCTGACTTTCGGTCAGGTCGGTTTCTTCGTTGGTCCCGAGATGGAATTTCAGGCCCTTTTTCTGATACCAGTCGTACGTGGCCCGGGCTTCGGCGTCGGTCACCTGGGTGGCGGCGTAGTAGAGCGCCGACTGAGAGAGCCGCTCCTTGTACACGCCGGTCTGGAACATGAGTTCGTCCGGGATAATGGCGTTGTACATGCCCATGCAGCCTTCGTCGAAGACGCCCATGATCGCTTTGCGGCGGCGGAGGTCCTCCGCGATCTTCTTGGCGACCGCTTTTGCCTTGGGCGGAACGATGGTCTTGGCGAACGATTTGACGTGCGAGGTCTTGTGTTTGGCCGTTCCGCTTTTCAGCCAGGTTTGCAGGCTCGCGCGGAAGTACTCGTCGTCGAAATCTTCGCTCCAGAGCGAGGAGTACTTCACCCCTGCTTTGGTCAGGGAGCCGTTCAGATTCAGCATGCCCACGAGGCCTGGCCATGTGCCGGACCAGTTGGCGACCGTGAGGATCGGCGCACGATGCGAGATCAGCCCGTGCAAAAGGTGGTGGGAGTACTGCCAGACGCACTCCGCCACAATCAAGGGGGTGTCGGGATCGATCTTGGCAAAAACTTCCATGCCTTCTTTCTGCGATCCGATGAAGCCGTGTTTCACTTCCGGCTTGTAGGGGTGCGCGCGCACCAGCTTGTAGCCAAAGCCGGCGAGCACGTCGAAGAGCTTCTTTTCCATCTCGGCCTGAGCCGGCCAGCATCTTTCATTGGCCGTCTGGCGGAGATCGCCATTGGCCACGAGCAGAACGGTTTTTTTGGATTTTTTCATGAGAGGTTTTGTGGATCCGTAAGAAGCAAAGCTAGATAAACTTGGCGCGCCGCCGCGCGGCCACCGCCAGTAGGAAGTACAGTTTACCAGGGAAGGGCGAGGGGCGGAAATAGAAGAAACTGGCAGATTGATGGATAAAATTGGCAGCGGGAGCTTGCGCGGCAGCGGGCCCCGGTCATAACCGGGTCATGCCCACAGGCGAGCGCGGCGCGCCCCTCTCCGACGACACACTCCTATCGCGCCAGGTCACGGGTTCTCGTTACTTTTTCCTTAACCTGGCTGGAGGCCGGGCCGCCGGGCGATCGCTCCTGGCGCTCGGAGGGCGGGAGCATTGCAACCCCGACTACGCGATTGACCGGCGGGAGTTCGCCTACGCGATTTTCGAATTTGTGGCGGAGGGACATGGCTGGGTCGAACTGGACGGGGCACGGCACGCACTCCAAGCCGGGTCCGTTTTTGTGTGCGGTCCGACCATGCCGTGCGTGATGCGCACCGCGGCGGATCGACCGATGGTGAAATACTTCCTCTGTTTGAGCGCTCGCGGCCCGGTGCGGCGGCTGCAGCAGGCGGGGCTTGCGCCCGGACAGGTCGCGACCCTCGCCGCGCATGGCGAGATTCGCAGCGTAATGGAGGACCTGATACGGGAGGGCAGTCATGCGGGGCCCCGCACAGCGCGGATTTGCGCGGTGCTGTTCGATTTGCTGCTGCTGAAGCTGGCGGACGCGGTGACCCAGAGTGCCCGGCCGAGCGAACTCGCCCGTGAAAATTATCTCCGGTGCAAGGCCCTGGTCGATGCGCATTCGGAAAAGTTCGCCTCGCTCAACGATATCGCGGCGGCCGCGGGGTTGGACGTCTCGAGCGTCTGTCGGCTCTTCCGGCGTTACCAAGGAGGCAGTCCGTATCAGTATCTCTTGCGCCGAAAGATGAACATTGCGGCGGAATTCCTGGTGCAGTCCGGCGGCTTGGTAAAGGAAGCCGCTCTGCGAATCGGGTTCACCGATCCCTATCACTTTTCCCGTTGCTTCAAAGCGACGCACGGCGTGGCCCCGAGCGACCTGCGCCGTCGAAAGCAGACGACGCTTCCGCGGGAGTAGGTCTTGCGGGGCAGAAGCGGGAAGGGGTGGGAGTTGAGAGCCGTAAGACGGAAGCCAGAGGCCGGAAGGCGGAAGCCGAGAGCCGAGAGCCGAGAGCCGAGAGCCGAGAGCCGAACGCTCAGAAAAACCCAAAAACCAGCCTCCCTACCCCCATGTATTCGGCTGCAAGCGAAAATTTGCGTCTGTTTTGAGCTATCTGGGACCTTGGCGCGGGCTTTGTCGGGCGCACACTCATTCACAGATCCATCTTCCAGCGGCAAGAGACAGGTCCAGCTTTCATGAGAAACTGCCGCTGGAAGATGGTTATCCTCCGTGGCTTGGCCACGCCTGCTGGCGGAAGGGAGCAAGCCGTGCGCAATGCCGCCCTTCATTTGCGCTGCAACCTTCAGTTCGAAGGTGCGTCAGGCCAATTAACCACGGTTCTGGACAAACCTCGTTCAGCCGCGCTAAATTTTCGACCTACCATGACCCTTCTATCCCCGTCCGCCCGTCGGAGTCGTGCGCTGCGCGCGACCAAAGCGTTCACCCTCCTCGAAATCCTCGTCGTCTTGGCGATCATCGGCATGCTTGTGGGCCTGATGGTGGTCAACATGGACAGTGTTTTCGGGGTGCCAAAAAAGACACGGTGGATCTGTTTGTGAAGACCAGCATGCGTTTGCCGTTGCAGCAGTATCAGTTGCACATGGGTGACTATCCCACGACCGCTGAAGGACTGAATGCACTCATCGCGGCGCCGGCCCGGGCCGAAGGCCGCTGGCGCGGTCCCTACCTTCAGGACGGAAAGCTCCCCAAGGATCCCTGGAAGCGCGACTATCAATACCGGGACCCGGGTACGAAGAACAAGAGTAGCTACGACCTGTTCTCTTTTGGGCCGGACGGCGTCGAAAGCGAAGACGACATCGGCAACTGGTAAGTGTGTTCTTTCCCTCCATGCCGTGATTCCCAGGGTCCGACCGCTTTTGCCGGATCGGCCCGAGGATTCACGATGCTGGAGATCCTGGTCATCGTCGGGATCATCGGTTTGATCTCCAGTGTGCTGGTCGTCGGATCGATTCGCTTCGCCGATTCGCGCAGTCCGGGACCAGACGAGGTGTTTTGGAAGGCGGTGCAGGTTTCGCGTCAGAAGGCGCTGCTTTCGAACGAAGAGGTGCGTCTGCGCTTCGTCGGGGCCGAGAAAGAGCGCGGCTTCGTCGCGTCCTGGAAAGGGGGGGAAGAAAAATTTCCCGTCGTCGCGAACAACGAGCTCAAGATCGAGTTTCTCACGACCGTGAAAGATCAGCAGCGCACCATCCTCATCCAAAGCCGGATTGTCGAAACCGGCACGATCCCGTTCGCGACCTTCTATGGCGACGGCACATGTTCGCCTTTCAAACTGCAAATTCGGACCGGCGGGCCCGGTGCGCGGGTCGTCGCGATCGATCCCTGGACCTGTGCGCCCGTTCTGCCGAAGGAGAAAGACCGGTGAATGATTCCCCCACGCGTTCCGCCGCCGCTTTCACCGTGATCGAAGTCTTGGTGGCGCTGATGATTTTCACTCTCGCGGCAGTCGTCCTGGGCAACACGTACGTCAACGTGATGAACGCCTACCAGGTGGCGGCTCGCGGCGTGGATCGCAACCGCGATGTTCGCTTCGCGCGCGCCGCCATGCTGGCCGAACCGGACCGCGAAATCGTGGAGAAAGGCGGCGATTTCGACGCGGGGAACAACCGGCGTTTGACCTGGAAGGCGTCGATCGAACCTACGGAGACCGCCGACCTTTTCACCGTCACCTTCGAGTGCGAAATCAGCGCGCCGGACATGAAACAGCCCGAGCGCACGAAAGAGGTGTTTCGCGTTTTGCGGCCCACCTGGTCGAAGGACGACGAACGCGGAAAGCTCCGGGCGGCGGCCAAGGATCGCATCACGCAGATGCAGAAAGGCCAGCTGTGAGAAACACCCGCGGATTCACCATGCTGGAGATCCTCGTGGCCATGGCGATGGTGGGCCTGGTCATGGTCGGCCTGAACACGTTTGTCTTTTCGATGAGCGAGCTCTGGGGCCGCAATACCGATGTGCGGCTTTTCGACCAGCACGTGCGCAACGTGACGCGCTATCTCGAGCACGAACTCCGCGTGGCCGCCCTGCCTCCGGCGGGCCGGCTCAACTCGGTCCCGGTGAACCCAAAGGAAGTTCGCGACAAAAATGGCGCAAGCGATCACTTGCTCACCTTCGAGCTTCCGGCCGGGAGCCGTCTTTTCACCTGGCCGGAGCGCCCTTTGCCCGCGGTGGTGTGCTCGCTGGTCGTGAGGGATCGCGAAGGGCTTCTCTTGCTCTGGCACTCACGCCTGGAAAAACGCTTTCTCGATTCGCCGCCCCGCGAAGCAGTGGTGAGCGAATTCGTCACCTCGATGGCCTACGACTATTACGACGCTGATTTCAAGCGCTGGCAGACCGAGACCGCGCTACGCAAGGAAGGCGGCCAGCCCAAGGCGCCGCAGCGGCTGAGATTGAAGTTCACCTATGACAAAATGACGCGCGAGACCGTGGTCGAACTGCCCTCCACGGCGGAAGGACTGCCGAATTTTTAGGCATGAGCACGCCTGTATCAACGATTTCGCGACAAGGTTCGCAGGCCGGCCGCAACTTTGGCCGGCGCGGCACCGTCATTCTGATCGTGCTGATCACCCTCTTGTTCACGACCATGGCCATGACCGCGTTCGTGGAGAAGGCCAGCACCGATCTTTTGGTGGAAACGCGCGAAACCATCGCGGCTCAGCTGCGCCCGGAAGCTTATTCCGCCCTGGAAACGACCATTGCGGTGCTGGAGGATTTTCGTCTCACGCTGAGCGGACTGCGCAGTCCGGCCGAGGGCTGGGGCGATCCGCTGGGTTTCGCCAACTACGTGCCAGGCGAGGGGCGCAAGGTGGAGGTGAGGTTTGAGGACGAGAGCGCGAAACTTTCTCTGCCGGAGGCGACACCCACTGCGCTGGTCAATCTGTTCAAGTCCTGGAACCTCAATCAGCACGATTCCGAAAAACTGGTGGACGCTCTGCAGGGCTGGATGAAAAAAGAGCACGTCCCGACCACGATCGGCGGTCCGCGAGTGGAGGATTACGAGCGCGGCGAGCTGCCGTTCACGCCGCCTTTGCGCTCGCTTCATTCTTTTTCGGAGCTGGCCTCGATCGACGTCGCGAAGGATGTTTTCTACACGGACGGTCAGCCGAACGAGTTGTACCACCGCTTTGTCTCCGCTTTCTCCCTCTACAAGTTCCAGGAAGCGAACGTCAACGGGGGCAACCCGGACCTGCTGGCCTCCTTGGGCGTGACCGATACCCTCAGCCAGCGCCGGGTTTCGGAGTATCTGAAGGGAGAGGGATCTTACAAGATTCGCGGGCCGCAGTTTTTCAAGTCCACCCGCGACCTGTCCGCGCTCCTGGGTTCCCAGACTCCCCTTTCCAATATCGGCACGGAGATCCGCGCTCTGCGCGTGATCGTGACCGTTCACGAAGGACGCCAATCGTTCACCGTCAGCACGGTCATTTCGCCAAAAGAAGGGGGCGCGGAACTCCCGGAGCCCACGACGGTCGGGGAGAAGGACGCTAACAACGCCAGCGCCGGAAATGCCCCCGGCGGGGAAGGCGGGCAGGAAAATCCACAACAGCGCGGGGGCCAGAGAAACCGCCGCCCCGGCCAAAATGCGGGCAACAACCAGAATCGCCAGCCGGGGACTGCTGCCGGCGGCGATGGAACGTCAACCCAGAAAAGTTTGAACTACCCCTTTACACTCTTGGAAATTAGGGAAAACGATGAGATTTCGTCAAAGGTACCCCCGCCCGAAAAATAAGCATGGCTCTGCGTTCGTTTAAACTCAAAGACTTCAAAGCTCAGCTCGGCACGCTGAAGCTGGCGGATTTCACCCCTCCTCCGCGGAAGGTGGTGCTTCTGCCCGACACCCAGTTTTTCGTGCGTTCGGTCGCGGTGGCTGATAGCGCTCTCCCCGAAGAGGTTGCGACTCAGGTGGAGCTGGCCTTGGAAGGATTGTCACCGTTCCCGCTCACCCAAATGGCGTACGCCTATTATTGGACTCCGGGCTCTCCCCAAGCCCTGGTGTATGCCGCGTACAAAAAGCGGTTCACGGCGGACCAAACCGACGACTGGCAGGATGCCGAGGTCGTTCTGCCGACGTTTGTCACCCTGCTCAATGCGCAGGTGCAGCCGTCGACCACGTTTGTTCTGACGACCGACACGACCGTCACGGCCATCAGTTGGGGTGAATCCGGCGACGTTCCGGCCGCGGTGATCGCGAGGCCGTTCCCGCCCGAAGCGACGGATGCGGACCGCGCGGCCGTGCGCGAGGAGCTTCTGCGGAACTTCGATTCGACCCGGGCGATCGACTTGGCGGGAGTCCCGACACTTGAGAGCGAGACCACGGATGGAGAGTATCTTTTTACCTGCGGTTCGGTTTCCTCGATGTTCCAGCGCGAGCAGCTGGACCGCCTCGATGTGCGCGACAAAGACGCGCTGATCGCGATCCGCGAAGGCCGCAAGCGCGACCTGGTCATGTGGCGGGCTTTCATCGGTTGCGGTGTCGCCATTGCTCTCTGCCTGGTTCTTGAGTTTGGACTCGTCGGGTTGAAGCTCTGGGAAAACAGCCGCCGCCGAACCGTGGATCGACAGACGCCACTCGTGGAGAAAATCCGCAACGAGAACCTGGTGGCGAGTCGGATCGAGGAACTTTCCACCAAACGTCTCCGTCCGTTCCTCATGATCGGGAAGGCCGGTGCGAAGCGTCCCGACCAGGATACAATTTTGTTCAAGCTGGCCCAGACGGACGACTCGGACAAAGAAACGATTCACATCAATGCCACCACGACGAGCCTCCCGGCGCTCGACACGTTCCGCGACGCGCTGTCTTCCCTGGGCACGGTGCGGGTTTCGCCGGGACAGACCGGCGGCGGGGTGACACCCTTCCGGGTCTCGATCAAGTTTAGACCCGAGGTCTTAGATCCTCCCCCCGGCCGATGAAACAGATCCGAGCTTTACGAAACTATTTCCTCTCGCGATCGATTCGCGAGAAAATGCTGGTGCTCGGTCTGGTGGCGGTGACCGCCGTCGTCTGGGTTTCCGGCGTAATGGGCCGCGGCGCTTCTCGGATTCGTTCGTTGAAGGTGGCCGGCGCCGATTTGGCCGAGCAGAAGAGCTGGCTCGAGCAGCGTGAGGCGATCGAAAAACGCAATCGTGCCGCGGTCGCGGATTTGAATCCAGCCAAGACGCTGGATACGGTTCGACTTCAGGGGAAAATGGACGAAGTGGCTCGCTCAATGCGCCTCGGCAACAATACCCGCGTGGGCGACTCCAGCACGATTCCGACCAACCTTTTCAAATACAATACCGTGCGGGTGCAGATCAACAATGTGCCGATCAGCGAATACAAATCGCTGCTCGATTTCGAAAACAAGATCCACGAGTTTGCGCCGTACATCGGGGTCGAAAGCGCCCAAGTGCAGGTCAATCCTTCCCAGCAGCTCTCGCTGCAGATGAAGGTATTTTCCGTGGAACTGGTCCGGTAGCCAGCCGCCGGAGGCGTCCGGCGATTTGAAGTTTAAGATTTGAGACCGCCCCTGACTGCGCGGACCAGGTAGGGCCCGTTATCCCTAACGGGCGGTCAAGGGGAGACCTATGTTTCATCGGTCGTTCTCACGCCTCTGGACTCCGCAAACGTCCGCGAATGGTAGGCAAAGGACAGACCGTTCGGAAAAGGAGCCCCATTCAGGCAGCGACCGACGATTTTATGGGCCACCCGCTGCCTCAACCCAAGACCCAAAACCGTGAAATCGCCCAAGGGCAATTTCACGCGCCGCCGGTTTTGAACGAGGCGCTCAGCTGGAACACGGCGCTCACGATCGAGAAGGCGATAAAACCCACGAAGATGAAGACACTCAGCAGAACGCCGCTGGCGATGACGCGCGTAAAGACATCGAGCTGGCTGGAAATGCTCTTTTGATAGGCAACCGCGACTTTTTTCAGGCTCGGCACCACATTGCCGGTGTTTTCGCCGACGGCGAGACGGTCGAGCACGAGAGCAGGGAAGCAGCCTGTACGCTGAAGCGCGACGGACAGGGCTTCGCCTTCCAACACGCGTCCTGTGGCGACGTTAAACGCGTCGCGGTGCACGACGTTGTTGATTTGCCGCTCCGTCATCCGGAGAGCGTCCGCCGCGGTGATGCCGTTTTCGAGCAAAACCGAAAGGGTCTGGCTGAAAGCGAGCACGGTCTGGCTCATCACAAATTCGCCGACCATCGGCAGTCTGAGCAAGAGAGCGTCGGTCTTTGCCCGCCCAACTTCGGTCGCGCGATAGCGCCAGATCGAGAGCGCGGCAAAAACGGCGACGCCAACCGTGATCAACCCAGCGGGGCTGAGCGCGAAATCCGACATGCCCACCAGAAAGCGGGTGGAGGCGGGCAGTTTGCCGCCCAGCGACGTCAGCAGCACCTGCATGCGGGGCAGCAAAAAGAAAAGAAAGAAGCAGATCACGCCCCCGGCGACCACCATCATGAATACCGGATAAGCTAGCGCGGTGAGCAGTTTCTTGCGCAGCTCGTCTTGCTCCGTCAAATGCGAGATCAGACGTTGGAGCACATCGTTCAGATTGCCCGTCGCTTCTCCGGCCTGGATGAGATTGACGGTGGAATTGGGAAAGACCTCCGGCGTCTCTCCCATGGCGCGAGAAAGCGGAGAGCCTTCGCTCAGTCGCTCCCAAAGGCGCGTGCACAATGCGCGCAAGGCGGGCTCCTGGATGCGGACGGAGAGAAGTCGGATGGCTTCACCCGCCGACAAACCGCTTGTCGTCAGGTCGAGGAGCGACTGCAGAAACGGAAGCTGGTGTTTGCGGGACAGCTTTACTGTTCCGCGAGCGACACGGAAGGACGGCTGGCGCTCTGCGGGAGCCGCGGTCGAGGAGGCGGCCGTCTTGCCGCCGGTGCGTTTGACGAGCGGCGTAGCGCGGACGAGGGCTGATTCCTCGATCTGGAGGGGGCTCAAACCGCGCGCGTTGAGGAGACGGACGACGTCCTTGCGGCTGGAGGCTTCGATCGTCGCCGCCACGGATTGCCCGGAGCGGTCGCGTGCGGTGTAGGAGAATTTTGGCATTCCGCGAGTTTACTTCTCCGTCACGGTGATGACGCGGAGCACTTCCTCGAGAGTCGTGTGGCCGGCCTTCACCTTTTTCCAGCCGGACTGTCCCAAGGTCTGCATGCCGCTGTCGCGCGCGCATTGCGTGAGCGCTCGCGTGCTTTCGCGCTTCAGCACCAGCTCGTGCAAAGTATCGTTGGGCTTCAGGATTTCGAAAATGCCGATACGACCGCGGTAACCGGTGCCGCGGCAGCGGTCGCAGCCACAGGGCTCCTTGAGCGAATTGACCGTGTCGGCTTCCGCGGGGTCCACACCGAGAATCGCGAGTGATTCCCGCAGCTTCACCTTGCTGATCGGATCGGAACGCGCGCAGTCCGGGCAGAGTCGGCGGACCAGTCGCTGAGCGATGACGAGTTCGATGGCCGAAGCGACGAGGAAGGGCTCGATGCCCATGTCGATCAAACGCGTGATCGCTCCAGGAGCATCGTTGGTGTGCAGTGTCGAGAAGACCAAGTGACCCGTCAGCGACGCACGGATGGCGATTTCCGCCGTGTCCAAGTCGCGGATTTCACCCACCATGATGACATCCGGGTCCTGGCGAAGCACGTGGCGAAGAGCGTCCGAAAATTTGAGGCCGATCTCCGGCTTCACCTGCATCTGATTGACCCCGGGGACTTCATATTCGATCGGGTCTTCGATCGTCACGATGCGCAGTTCGGGCGAATTGATTTTGCGCAGGAAAGCGTTCAGCGAGGTCGATTTGCCGGAACCGGTGGGCCCCGTGACCAGGATGATGCCGTGCGGGTAGTCCAGGATGTGATTGATCTGATTCTGCTCGTCCGCGCTCATGCCGAGGCGATCCATCGTGTACGCCTCTTTCTTTTGGTTCAGCAAGCGCAGCGAAATCGATTCGGCGTAGATCGTCGGAATGGTGGAAACACGAATATCCAGCACGGTGCTGCCGGCCCGGAAGTTGATGCGTCCGTCCTGCGGCAGGCGGCGTTCGGAAATGTTCAACTTCGCCATGATCTTGAGGCGAGAGATGATGGCGTCCTGAAAGCGGAGGAGATTTTCGGGGACGGGCACGGGCACCAGCAGACCGTCCACGCGGTAACGGATCTGCAGCTTTCCTTCCTGCGGTTCGAAGTGGATGTCGGTCGCCTCGTCGGAGACCGCTTGGGTGATGACATCCGTCACAAACCTCACGACGGCGGCATCTTCATCGACCTCGGCTTCCTGCGTTTGCTCGGTTTCCGGCGCGACATAACCGTCGTCCGAATCTTCCAAGCTGCCGGAGCCGACGCCGAAATGCTGAAGGATCAGTTGATGGATTTTCTCCGGCACTCCGAGGTACCAGACCAAGGGCCGCGGCGTGAAGGTGCGGATCCAGTCGATCATCACATCGTCGGGCGGCCAGGCGGTGGCCAAACTCAGAGGCGTGGTTGGCGTGGGCTCCTCGTCCTCCTGTGGCATCGCCGGGTGATGAGTGCCCCGGTGGCGGATGGGCACGAGTTGATAGTCGTGGACCATGCGCGCGGGGAAAATGCTGAGCGACTTGGAGTCAGCCTCCAAGTTCGTCGCGGCATCGTGGCCGCTCGCCACCACCATTGCGGTGAGCGTCTCCGGCTCGCCGAGGGTCAGGATGGTGGACAGCATCTTGAGACGCTGGCCACGGGGAGTTTCTGCTAGCTGCTGCCGCTGCTCCTCGCTGATGCGTTCGGCGAGGGCTGCGGGCAGGGTGGTTTCAAGATCGAAGACCGGCATGGAATCGCGTAATGGAGACGAGAACGCACGCGACGCAACGCGGGTCGCCGCTTTGCGGCCTTACTTCCGCCTCGAAATTTCCGCGGCGCGGTTGCTGCCGGATTTCGAGTTGGAGGAGGGCGGCGGCGGCGCCGGCACGGGAGCCGGGGGCTGCGACTGCTGTGTGTTCAGATACTCGTTGATGTCTTTCTTGTTGGAAAGCTGTTCGATGGATTTGGTCACGTCGGCGGTCGACTTTTGGGAGGACACGATCGTGGGGCGAATGAAGAGCAACAGCTCGGTGCGTTCGTTCGTACGGTTGCGTTTGCCGAAGAGCTGGCTGATGCCGGGGAGTTCCCAGAAGAAGCCCAGCTTGACGCGACCCTTCGCATCGCGGGTGCGCTGCAGGCCGCCGAGCACGACCATGTGGCCGTCGTGGACATTGACGTGCGAGATCGCCTGGCGTTTGCCGACGATCGGAACTTCCCCCAGGCCGGAGAGGTTGGATGTTCCGAGGAGGTCGTCGACCTTTTGGTCAACCTTCAACTGGATGCTGCCGTCTTCACCGATGAGCGGCGTGACTTTGAGGTCGATGAGAATGTCTTTGAATTGGGTTTGGGCCAGATTCGAGAACCCTGGCGTAACCGCGCCGCCGTTCGTCTGCGTGCCGGCGGCAACGGGCGTGGATTGGGAGCTGCCGGCGTAGGGGATCGATTGACCGACGAGGATGTTACCTTCCTTGGCGTGGGTGGTCATGATCATCGGCGTCGAGAGCACCTTCACATTTCGTTTTTCGCCGTTGTTCGTCAGCTGGGTGACGAACGACAGTGGGTTCGCGGTGCCGGAGGCGAAGGCGAGGCCGGCGACAGCGCCTTCGAAGTTGAGGATGCGCGTCACGTTGCCGTGTTCGCCGAACGTAAGCTTGAGGGAGTCGAGGCCGCTGACGTCGCTGTCGCTCAAGCTGACTTCCGCGATGACGACTTCGATGCGGACTTGCGGCAGCTGCGTGTCGAGCTTGTTGATGAGATCGCGGATCAGGCGGATGTCGCCAACCGTACCGGAGACGACGACGCTGTTCGTGCGTTCGTCTGATTGGATGTTGATCAAACCGCTGAATTCATTGGAGCCACCTTCGCCGCCCTGAGCGGCCGCGACCGCCGGAGCGGGCTCGGGGCCGCCGGGAGCCGGCTGGCCGGGAGGGCGAGGCATTTGCCCGGGACGCGTTCCCTGTGTCTTGGTGGTCTGATTCGAGATCAGTCCATTGAGCAACGCGGACACCTCTTTGGACGCTGCGTGCTTAAGTGCGATGACTTCATTGCGTGTGTTGGGATCGGACTTAACGTCGAGCTTGCTGATCAGCTCATCAAAGATCGGATACTGACGCGGGTCGGAGACGAGGATCACCTGGTTGGTCCGGTCGTCGGCCGAGTAGCGGGTGGTGGCGCCGAGTTGCTGCGATCCTTGTAGAATGCCCTGGAGTTTGCCCACTACATCGCTGGCCTTGGCTTCGCGCAGCGGGTAGAATTTCGGCATCAAGCCGGCGAGAAGGGGCTGGTCGAACTTGTTGATGAGCGCTTCAAGGCGCTGAAGGTTGGTGACCGTGTCCGTGACCATTACTGCGTTGGCTTTCATCGCCATGACGACGGCTCCCGTGCTCATGTTCAGAATCTGAGCGGAAGCGACCTGGTTAAATTCGTCGACCCGCATGAACTGGAGTTGGAAAATCTTCGTCATGATACGGCCGCTCGGAGGCAGATCGAGGGCCGAACCTTCGAGCAGGGGAGGGGCTTCCATACGCGCCATGCCGAGCGGAACGACTTTGATGAATTTCTCGCCCACCGGTATCAGCGCGATTTGGTTGAGGCTGAGGACGGTCTCCAGCGCGAGGAGCGCTTCGGACGGAGGCAAGGGGCGCTTGATGACGAGGTTAATGCCATCCACCGGCGGAAGGCCGGCGGGCCGGAGAATGGTTCGGCCGGTCCAGGTTTCAACCAAGCCCAGAGCAGTGTCGAGCGGGGCGCTAGGCAGATTGATGGTGATCGGCTCATCGTTGAGCGTCGTGATCTGATTCGCCAGCGGTGCCGGACGCTCAGGGCCCGCAGGTGCGGTGGGCGCTGGCTGTTCCGAATAGGTTTGGGCGCTGAGCAAAGTTGCGCCGAAAAGGCCGGCTACGCACCACAGGCGAAAATAACGCGGGGTCATTGGTTGAGCAGAAGGTTAACTGACTGAAGCGGGGTGGTTTTGGGGGCCGGATAAGAAGCAATTTGGCTCAGGTTGTAAATCGCGTTGTTAGGCTAAGACGTAAAAAACAAGGCTAAGATGCTGGGATTTGTCTCTTGCGGGTTATCGCTCCGCGCCCAAATCTCTTCCCTCGCGATGGCGAATAGCTTTGGAACACTTTTTAGAGTAACTACCTGGGGCGAAAGCCACGGTGGTGCCGTAGGCGTTGTTTTGGACGGCTGTCCGCCTCGGCTCCCCATTACTGCAGAGGAGATTCAATTGGAGTTGGATCGCCGACGGCCTGGACAGAGCGAGATCGTCACCCCGCGCAAAGAGGATGACCGGGTGGAAATTCTCTCGGGTGTTTTCGAAGGCCTCACGACCGGAACGCCGATTTCAATGTTGGTCCGAAATTCCGATCAACGCCCGGGGGCGTATGCCGAGATGAAAGAAAAATTTCGCCCATCGCACGCCGACTTCACCTACCAAGCGAAATTCGGGATCCGAGACCATCAAGGCGGTGGAAGAAGCTCGGCTCGCGAAACAATCGGACGTGTCGCGGCGGGCGCGATTGCGAAGAAGATCCTCGCTCTGGGAAAGCCGGCCGCTCCGGTCGAAATCAGGGCCTTTATCACGCGTATTCACGATATCGCTGCGCCCGCGGAATCTCTGGCGGAATTCCCCTCTGTGGCAGCCGTCGACGCCACGCCTGTCCGCTGCCCTGATCCGAAAACGGCGGCCAAGATGATCGAACGCATCAAAGCGGTACGGTCTGAGGGCGACTCGGTCGGCGGCATCATCGAGTGTCGCGTCCGCGGCGTGCCAGCTGGTTTGGGCGAACCCGTTTTTGACCGGCTCGAGGCCGACCTCGGGAAGGCGATGCTGTCGCTGCCCGCCACGAAGGGGTTTGAAATCGGGAGTGGGTTTGGAGGCAGTCTCCTGCGGGGTTCTGAGCACAACGACCTATTCGAGTCTCGCGAGGGTCGCGTCCGAACCGCTACGAACCGGTCGGGGGGAATTCAGGGCGGAATCAGCAACGGTGAGGAGATCGTGTTTCGCGTCGCCTTCAAACCTACTGCAACTATTCTGCAATCTCAAAAAACCGTCGATCTGCAAGGGCAAGAAACGGAATTGATCGGACGGGGGCGTCACGATCCTTGTGTCGTGCCGCGGGCGGTCCCAATCGTCGAAGCGATGACGGCTCTGGTCTTGATGGACCATTGGATGCGTCAGACCGCCCAATGCGGGACATTTCAGTTCTGAGGCGCTCGATATTTTCGACGCCCTGTGCTTAGTGCCGGAATGAGTCCGATCGAACGACCCCTAGTTTACGCCTTGCTTGGCGCAAGTGGCACGGGCCGCCGCGAGCTGCTGGCGGATTTGATCATCGATGGGCTTGCTCCTTCTGACCAGCCGGTGGTCCTGCTGGCGGAAACGGAGAAGGAGGACCCGCGCGATGCGCGACTGGGCACTGTAGTGAGGTGGCGCTGGGAAGGAACGGTCCTGGCCGCGCCGGAGATTCCCGAAGGCACGACCCACCTCTTTTTCGTTGCCGATGGGAAAGGGAATCCGGTCGACCAGATCGAGGCGTTGAAACCTTGGGTGGCTTCCATCGGCGGTGAAATGGCCCGCATCTACACGTTGGTCCACTGCCAGCTGGCGGAGCGGCACCGCGAGGTCGAAGCCTGGTACGAAGTGTGTATCCATTTTTCGGATGTCGTGCTCCTGGGCGGGCGGACGGGCGTGGCCAACAAATGGATCTCGGACTTCCAAGGGAAATTCAAGGGCCAGTTCTTCCCGTGCCTTTTCGAATTCGTGAAGGAGGGACGCGTGAAAAATCCCGCCCTGATTCTGGAGCCGCAGGCGCGGCGGGTTTCACATTACTTCGACGAAGCCGACTGGGTCGTCATCGATGAAGACGAAGACGCCGAGGACGAGACCGTCGGCGACTCCGACGAGGAAGTCGAAATCGTGGAAAAGGAAGATCCCTATATGGAACGCCGCGCCGGAGGGCGCCGGGTGAAGGAAGTGCCGGATATCGCGAAGTTTTTGGCGACGTAGCTGCTCTGCAAAGAAGATAGAGGATAGAAGATAGACACACGACCAATATTTCGGGGCCCTGCTTAACGCACCGAAGATCCGATTGGATCGATTCTATCCTCTACCGAGGGCTTCAGCGCGAAAGGCGCCTAGCCTTTCGCCGCCGCCGCTACCGCTGCCACAAACGCTTTGGCCTTCGCGGTGATCGCGGACCAATTCTTTTCTTTGAGGGCTTTGGCGTCCACCAGGGAGCTCCCGGCGGCTGTAGCGGTTGCACCGGCCTTGAGGAATTCGCCGACGTTGTTCTCGTTTACGCCACCGGTCGGGACAAAGTCGACGTGCGGCAGGGGGGCTTTGACTGACTTGATGTAGGCGGGACCGAAGAACTCCGCCGGGAAAATTTTGACCGCGTCCGAGCCCGCTTCCCAGGCCGCCACGATCTCGGTGGGAGTCAGAGCGCCGCTAAATACGGGGATGCTGTAGCGTTTGCAGAGCGTGATGACGTCGGGGCGTGTGGCCGGGGTGACGATAAATTTTGCGCCCGCTAGGATGCCGGCCCGCGCGGTTTCGGCGTCGAGCACGGTGCCCAAACCGAAGAGGAAGTCGGGCAATTCGGCGGAGGCTTTCTCCAGCATACGAATCGCTCCAGGCGTCGTCATGGTCAATTCGATGCTGGTCAGGCCGCCCTCGGCCAGTGCCTTGGCGCAATCCAGTAGCCCGTCTGGGCTGTCGGCGCGGATCAAAGCGACCACTTTCTCGGACTTAATCTTGGAGAGGACGGCGTCTTTTTTCATGGAGAAAGGTGAGTTAAGCCCCCTGCGGGTGCGGGGGAAGCTCATTTTTGCGAAGCGAGCGATAGCCGCGAGCGCCAGCGCGGGCAGTGGCGGTTCCTGCCTTGTCATCCTCGAGCGAAGCGAGGGATGACAAGAGGGGGCTGACCGCAGTGCGATCCGGTAAATTCCCGCAGAACTCTCGCGGACGCGAAGGGACTATGACGTGGTCGCGCGGCGATCATTATGACGAATTGGATCAAATCGGTGGTCGAAGGCTTTTCGTACCCCGGAATCGTTTTTTTGATGTTTCTCGAGAACGTATTTCCGCCGATTCCGTCGGAATTAATCATGCCGCTCGCCGGATTTTTCAGCACCCAAGGACAGCTCAATTTCGCCGGCATCGTGATCGCTGGGACTGCGGGGGCGGTGCTCGGTGCGCTGCCGCTGTATTATCTTGGACGCTGGGCGGGGGAAGCTCGTGTGCGCCGTTGGCTAAATAAACACGGCAAGTGGGTGGGCCTGTCGGGAAAGGATTTGGATAAATCGAATGGCTGGTTCGAGAACCACGGCGCGAAGACGGTTTTATTTTGCCGCGTAGTTCCCGGCATCCGTTCGCTGATCTCCATCCCGGCCGGAATCGCGAAGATGCCCCTGCCGCTCTTCCTCTTCTACACCACGCTTGGCTCCTCGGTGTGGACCCTCGCGCTGGCCTATGCCGGTCGAGCCCTCGGCGGCAATTATGACCAGGTCGAAAAAGTCGTGGGGCCGATCAGCACCACCGTGCTCGTGGCGATCGTCCTGACGATGGTCATTCGTGGTTTTAGGCAGCGAAAGACGGCGTAAGGAGGTCACAAAAAACCCGCTCACTTGGAGCGGGTAAGGTGTTGGTGCCCAAGGGGGGACTCGAACCCCCATGCTGTTAAGGCACAGGCTTCTGAGACCTGCGTGTCTACCAATTCCACCACCTGGGCATGTGCGGAAGTGAGAACAGATACGCCGGAATCGGCCGGCGCAAGCCAGAATTCGAACGAGAGGAAGAGGGCGGGACGTTCGAGGGTGGAGGGTGGAAGGTAGAGGGTAGAGCGGAGTAAACTCTTGCTGATCGCCGACCGCCGAAAGCCACTCTGGCGCGGCGCCACCCTAGAGCTGACACACACGGACGGAATGCTACGTTGATGACAATGGTGCAACCGAACGAAATCCTCCTCAGCGGCGTCGTTTTGGCGGCGGGGCGGTCGGTCAGGTTTGGGCGGGAGAAAGCGTTGGTCGAGGTAGGGGGTGAACCGTTATGGGGACGGCAGTATCGCCTTCTGGAGGAAATCGGGTGCAGCGAACGGCTATTGTCGATTCGCTCAGACCAAAATTGGGTCCCCAAAGAGGCGTGCTGTGTCTTCGACGACGAGGAGGGTTGCGGGCCTTTGGCCGGGATCGTGGCCGCGCTCAAGATTTGTCGGGGAACTCACCTCGCGGTGGTCGCGGTGGACTTGCCCCGCATCGGCGTCGAATGGTTTCGTGAGCTGCGTGAAGCGTGCTCCCCTGCGGTCGGCGCGGTCGGGCGGCGCGATGGCTTTTTTGAACCCCTCGCTGCCGTTTTCCCTCGGGAACTGTTGGCGGATGCGGAGGATGCGTTGCGGCGCGGTAAATATTCTCTGCAGGCGTTGCTCGAACTTGGTGTAGCGAGAAAGTTAATACGCGTGATCGAGGTCGGAAAGGAACAGGCGGCGTGGTTCGAGAATTGGAACGAGCCGGGGATTGGAGGAGTGTAGGGGCCGGATAGAAAACGGTTAGCCTTTTTCCGCGTTCATCCAGGATTTGCCTTTGTCTGCCTTGTCATCCTCGAGCGAAGCGAAGGATCTACTTGGACTCCGTTGGCCGTGTCGAACTGGATCTCGAGGATCACAAGGCAATACAGCTCGGGCCGAGGACATGAACGAATCCGAAAACGCGGGCGGCGGTATTACGCGTAGCGTTCCTCTTTCCACGGGTCGGCGCTGTTGCTGTAACCGCGGACTTCCCAGAAACCGAGTTTGTCGCGGTCGAGAAAGGTGATCGCCTTGACGAATTTTGCGCCTTTCCAGGCGTAGAGTTTCGGGATGATTACCCGGGCGGGCCCGCCGTGCTCGCGCGGGAGGGGCTGGCCATCATATTGGGTCGCGATCAGCACGTCGTCATCCAGGCAATGCTCGAGCGCCACGTTGGTGGAGTAGCCGTCGTAGCCCGTGAAATAGACAAACGTCGCCTCGGGTTTGGGGCGGGCCAGTTCGTACAAGGTGGTAAACGCCACGCCGCCCCACCGGCAGTCGTATTTGCTCCAAGTCGTGACGCAGTGGAAGTCGCTGAGGTCTTCGACTTGTGGGAGAGCGTTGAAGGCGGCCCAACTCAACGTCACGGGATTGTCCACCAGTCCGTCGAGAGACAAACCCCATTCGTCCGGGGGAATTTCCGGCTGCACGCCGAGGTCCAGCACGGGAAATCCTTGCGTCAGCTTTTGTCCTGGCGGTAAACGTCCCGGCGCCGGGTGTTCGCGCGGGCGAAACCCTCCGGCGACTCGCTTCTCGGCCCACTTCTGTTTGGCCGCGATGTACCGCTCTTTGGACATGGAATGACGCTGGACAAATAACGTTCTGGCGCAAGCCCCGCAGGGCCCTCAGAGCGTCGGCGGAAGGGAGGAGTCCTGCAGCGCGAGGCGGACGCTTTCGCGTCGCGTATGATAGTACCACGCCAGGCCTCCTTGCACGATCAGGGTACCGACGGCCACGGCGCCATAGGCGAGTTCGTGAAAAACACGGATCGTGTTGAACGCATGATCATATGGAATGTTCGACAGGGAGAGCAGATCGCGGACCCACGGGGTCATGACCCGCTGCCAGAGCGCCTCGTCAAAGTGGCCCATCCGCGAAAGCGCATACGCTTCGACCACGACCATCAGCGTTAGTTGGCTCGCGACCAACCAAGATACGCCGTCCGCGCGTCCCCGCCGCAGTTCATTCGCGCCGTGGAGCTCGATCGCTCCTGTTCCGGCGGCCAGACATCCGACCAACGCTCCCAACAGAGAGCTGGACGTCGCGGAGAGTATGGCGAAGGCGCCCGCTCCATAGAGGAGCATTCGCCCGTCAAACGTGGCGAGGCCGAGCACGCGCGTAAGCACCTGCGCTGGGGCGGGAGGAGGTTTTGCAGTCATTCTCGCTGGAGGAGACGGGGGTCGACGGATACGAAGTAAACGAATCCGCCGCGCGGTTGAACACTATTCCGTCGGAAATTGAAGTTCCCCACGGGCTTTTCAGTGGCTCAAACTCAATGCTTTCGCCCACGAGATCCTTCGTGTGCAGTAGTCCGTCCCATGTCAGCCCCATTTCCTTTTCGCCTGGAGTTTCCGCCCGAACTGCCGATTAGCGCCCGGGCTGAGGAGATCGTGGCGGCCATCCAAGCGAATCAAGTGGTTATTCTCGCGGGTGAAACCGGATCGGGCAAAACCACGCAAATTCCGAAGATGTGTCTGGCCGCCGGGCGCGGCGGCGAGGGGCGCATTGCCTGCACGCAGCCTCGCCGCGTGGCGGCCCTGTCGATCTCGCGGCGCGTGGCCGAGGAACTCGGAGTGGAATGGGGTCGGGAAGTTGGCTGCAAGATCCGCTTCAACGATCAGACCTCGGCGCGGACGGTGATCAAATTTCTGACCGATGGAATGCTGCTGGCCGAAGTGCAAAGCGATCCGCTGCTGCGCGCTTACGACACCATCATCCTCGACGAGGCGCACGAACGGTCGCTCAACATTGATTTTCTAATCGGTCATTTGCGCCAGCTCCGGTTCAAGCGC
>CAZJLP010000077.1:0-20360 GCA_964546955.1 uncultured Opitutaceae bacterium
AGGCGCCGCGCGATCCGCTGGAAAGCAAGCTGGCGGAAATTTTTGCGGAGATGCTCAACCATAGCACAGTGGGAATCGACGACGACTATTTCGCCCTGGGTGGCGATTCGATCAAAGCGATCCAGGTGGCAGCGCGTCTCCGGCAAGCCGGCTACAAGCTCGATGTGACCGACCTCTTTAAGAACCCGACCGTGAGACGGGTAGCGCCCTATTTGGGAAAAGTCATTGAGGAGATCGATCAGGGAGAAGTTGTCGGTCGAGCTCACTTCACACCGATTCAGAAACGCTTTATGGCGTCTTCCTTGGCGGAGCCGCATCATTTCAACCAAGGATTGGTGCTCAAAGCTGACGGAGAATACAACCTGCGCGCGCTCGAAAAAGTATTCCGAAGTCTTGTCCTTCATCATGACGCGTTGGGAATGGTTCTGGCTTCCGACAACCTTGCTTTGGAGATTCTTCCGGGTGGTCGTCGAGCGATCGAGCTTTCGACGGTGATCGCGATGGATGCCGATTGGAAAGCAAAGGTTGAGGCCTATGCGGAAAAGCTACAGCGCAGCTTCGACTTGCGGGCGGGCCCGCTTTGGAAGGCGGCTCTTTTCAAGACTCCCCAAGGCGACTATCTTTTCCTGTTGGCGCATCATCTGATCATTGATGGCGTCTCCTGGCGAATCTTGGTGGAAGATCTCCGAAGTGCCTATGACGCGATTGTGCAGGGCATGCGAGTCGTCTACCCAAAGAAAACGCATTCTTTCCGCGATTGGACCAACAAATTGATGGAATATGCCCAGGGATCACGCGTGCGGGGAGAGCTCGGATATTGGCGCGACGTTTGTCGGCGGCCAGTCCGCCGCCTTTTCGACAAGCAACACAGGAACGCGCCCGTGGAGGATTTCCGGGAAGTTTTTGTGCAGCTGACGGAGCAGCACGGGCAGGCATTGCTCGGTCCGGTCCATGCGGCCTATAACACTGAGATAAACGATTTGTTTGTGGCCGCGCTCGGCCTCACTTTGGCGACCGCGGCCGACGGCGACGTGCGGGTCCACGTGGAGGGTCATGGGCGTGAAGAAATTATCCCCGGTATCACTGTTGGCCGGACCGTCGGATGGTTTACGAGCATTTTCCCGGTGGTGTTAGAAGCCAGTTCAGCCGATCTCGGCAATTACCTATGCCGCACGAAAGAAATGCTCAGGCACATACCCCAAAAGGGAGTTGGATACGGCATTCTTCGGTATCTCTCGGCGCTTCTCGATGAGGAGCGGCTGGAACTGAGTGCCCCAATCGACGTGACGTTCAACTATCTGGGACACCTCGCCGATGCCACGAGCCGCTCCGTCGATTTTTCGCGCGGCGCCATGCTGGGTCCGAAAAACGCTGTCGAGTGCGGCCTGAACATCACCGGTCTCATCGAAGGCAGCCGGCCGAGCTTTCTTTTCAGCTACGATAGAGAGCGGTGCGGAAATGCCGAAATGGAAATCCTGGCGTCGCAGTTCAAAGCTAACCTCGAGGGACTGGTTGAGCATTGCCTGGCGCGGACACAGCGCGTGTACACGCCTTCCGATTTTGGCGATGTCACTTTGCAACCAGAGGATTTGGCTTTGCTGCCACAGCTGAACGAGATCGTAGCTGTCTGCATAGGTACCCCCTTACAGGAAGGAATTTATTTTCATGAAAAACTCGCCGCCGAGCATTCGGTATATGCGCGTCAGCTCGTGATCGAATTGCGCGGCACCATCGATGAGGATGTCCTCCGGCAGAGTATGGCATTGCTGGTCGCCAGCCACGAGACACTGCGGCTGAACGTGGTGCATCTACCCGGCCGCGGTCTTCGCCAGGTCATTCGTCGGGAGCGGATAATCAAGATTGCTACCGCGCCGTGTGTCGGCGACTGGACCGTGCAACTGGCTGAGTTCGCGGAGCAGGAATATGGTCGCCTCTTCGACCTGGAGCAAGGTGAGCTTTTCCGCACCGGCCTGGCGATGGGCGCCGACCGGTGTGCTCTCGTTTTCACTTGGCATCACATCATCTTTGACGGATGGAGCCTGCCTCTCCTGATCGAGCGACTTTCCAGGATTTATGAAAGTCTCAGAAACGGCGGTCTGACTCCTGCGGCGCGGGGTTGGCCGGTCGGCCAATACTCGCGTTGGATCGGCGAACAAGACGCTGCCGCGATTCAAGAATTCTGGCGAAGGTACCTTGGTGGATACGAGAGGAAAAGAGGGCTGTGGGGCGAAAAGACAGAGGGCGATAATCTTTTCGCAGAAAGCGTGTGCGAATTGGATCCTTCGTTTGCTCGCAAATTGCAGGGCGTTGTGTCTGAGCATCAGCTGACGCCAAGCACCGTGTTCCAGGTCGCATGGGCGCTCGTGCTGCAGTGTTGCCAATCGGAAAGCGATGTTTTGTTCGGAAACGTGATCTCCGGTCGCACCGCGAAGTTGCCTGACATCGAGAGCGCCGTGGGGTTGTTCATCAACACCATTCCTGTGCGGATGAACATTGTTCCGACGATGACTGTGGCCGCCGCTTTGGCCGCCCGTAAACACGATGCGTTGATCGGTGAAGCGATGGGAGTGTTGCCGCTCCCCGCGATACAGGCGCTAAGCGGGGCAGACGGCCAACTGGTTGACCATTTGTTCATTTTCGAGAATTACCCCATGGCCGACGGGGTTGGCCGGCTGGCAAAAGCAGTCGGATGCGAGTTTGATCGCCTCTGGATGCCGCCGGAGAAGACGAACTATAATTTTACCGTCACCATCGGCCAATCGGGGGATTACAGCATCAAGTTTACGTACAATAAATCAGCGCTCGGTCGAGATTACGTCTCCCGTCTTTCGAATCTCTATCGTCACGTGTTGAATCAGATCGTAGCAGAACCTGGCCGTCGCATCTGCGAACTCGATTGGATGGGACTGGACGAACGGATTCGAGCCTATCGAAGCCTCGGCGGTCCAGCCCGGGACTACGCGCACGGAAGTTGCCTGCACGAGATCATTGAGGAGCAGGCACGGCTTCGTCCCGAGGCTACGGCTGTCATGGATGAGGGGTCATCGTGGAGCTATCGCGAGCTTAACTGCCGGGCTAACCAGCTTGCACGGCGACTGCGGTTGAACGGTGCGAGACCCGATCAGCCGATCGCAGTTTTCCTTGAGCGTTCGTTCGAAATGGTTGTTTCCGTTCTTGCTATTCTAAAGGCGGGCGCTGCGTATGTTCCGATCAACATCGATTACCCGGTCGAGCGCGTCGCCTTCATGGTCGACGATTGCCGCGCAAAGATTTTGATTACACGAGGCCGGCATCTTCGCAGAGAAAGCCAATTTGCGGGACTGCTGCTAGACTTGGACGAAGACAATCGTTCCGCCGAAAGTGGAGAGGATCTCGGACGCACTGCACTGCCAGAGAATCTTGCCTATGTGATCTATACGTCAGGATCGACCGGCCGGCCCAAGGGAGCGATGCTTGCCCATCGCGGCGTAGTGAATCGGCTGCTCTGGATGGTGCGAGAATACGCGGTTAACGAGCAGGACGTTATCCTGCAGAAGACTCCCTACACGTTCGACGTCTCCGTCTGGGAGCTCTTCCTGCCGCTCATCGCGGGGGGAACGCTCGCCTTGTTGAAGCCGGGCGTCGAGAGCGATCCGGATGAAATTAAGAAGGCGATTCGTCGCTGTGGCGTGACCATGCTGCATTTTGTGCCGTCCATGCTGACGGGATTCCTGCATGAAATGAACCCCGGCGACTCTCTGGAACCCCTGCGCTGCTGCATTTGCAGCGGCGAGTCGCTGACAGTGGCGACGAAGGACCTCTTCTTCCGCGCGGTCGGCACGGGGATCCAGCTGCACAATTTGTATGGGCCCACTGAAGCGTCGGTCGACGTGACATATCATCACGTCAAGCCGGAACACACTGTGGTTCCGATCGGGCGGCCGGTGGCAAATACCACACTTTGTATCGTCGACTCGGCTTTCCGACTCGTGCCGCAGGGCATAGTGGGCGAGTTGTGCATCGGCGGCGTGCAGACGGCCCGAGGATATTTTGATCGCCCCGATTTAACGGCAGAACGGTTTGTGGCGAATCCCCATGATCCCGCCGAAAGATTGTACCGAACCGGGGATCACGCGCGTCAGCTGGAGGATGGGACGATCGAGTATATCGGGCGAATGGATCAGCAGACCAAGATCCGCGGCCATCGCATCGAACTCGGGGAGATCGAGGCCGTTCTCCAGCAACATTCGGAAATCAAATCGGTGGTGGTGACAGCGGTCACGGTGGACACGAGGCAATGCCTGTGTGCTTATTGCGTCTATCGGGATCGCGAACCTGACGCTGCGCAGTTAAGGAGCTACGTATCGAGCCGGCTGCCCGATTACATGGTGCCTACCTATTTCGTGCGAATCGAGCAGCTTCCGCTTTCGGCGAATGGAAAGCTCGACCGAAAACGTCTTCCGCAGCCCGAGGCCAAGGTCGCTGACTATGTCGCGCCAGCTACGCACGTGGAGATGGAGCTCGCCGCCGCCTTCGCAGAGGCGCTGGGTGTGCCAAAGGTGGGAGTGACAGACAACTACTTCCTTCTCGGTGGCGACTCCATTCGGTCGATCCAAATTGTTTCCCGGCTTCGGCAAAAAGGGTATCAAGTCACCGTGCGGGATATATTCCGATACCCCCTGATCAAAGAACTTGCGCAACGGATAGTTCCGGTCGCACGACGGGCAAGCGAGCTCCCGGCGGTAGGCCCGGTTCCGTTCACTCCAATCCTGCATTGGTATTCGGAACGCGATTTGGCAATGCCGCAATGCTTCACACAAGCCGTCGTCCTACCGCGCGCAGCCGGCTACGATGAGGCGTGTGTGCGAATGGCGTTGACCGAACTCACGAGGCATCACGACGCACTTGGAACCGTTTTGGGAGCAGATCGATCGTGTTTGGAAGTTTTGCCGGTGGAGCATCGAGCCGTCGATTTCGATGTGGTGGCGATAAGTGGAAGCTGGCGCGATTCCGCTGGAGTCGAGAGCGAAAAACTCGCTCGAACGCTGGATCTGAAGAAGGGACCGCTCTTCCGGTCGCGGCTGATCAAGGGTACAGACGGCGATGCCCTCCTGCTTCTCGGGCATCACCTCATCGTCGATGGAGTATCGTGGAGGGTCCTCCTCGAGGACTTCCATTCGCTCTATGAGCAAGGAATATCTCAGAGACGTTCGGCCCTGCCGGAGAAGACGCTTTCATTCAAAAATTGGGCCGAACGTCTCCAGGGATACGCGAAGTCTCGCGAAGCGAGGTCGGAGTATGCCTATTGGGCGGCGGTATGTTCCGAGAAGCAGCGAGTGCAACTCCGCACGAAGCGCGGTGGAAGCAGGGGCTCCGACCTGAAACGAGTGCGGATAGAGCTCTCGGGCGAGCCAGTGGCCTTGCTTCTGCGAGACGCGCACAAGGCCTACAATACGCAGGTCAACGATCTTTTGCTGACGGCGCTTGGCGTTGCTTTCGCGGGATGGCTGGGATCCGGCAAAATGACGATCGCAGTCGAAGGACACGGGCGGGAAGATGTGATCGAGGGAGTGGACGTTAGCCGCACCGTCGGTTGGTTCACGAGCATCTATCCCGTGATGCTGGGAATTGAGCGGCCCGCCAACCTGGGGGAGTATATTTGCCGAACTAAGGAGATTTTGCGTCAAGTACCGAACAACGGCTTTGGATATGGGGTGCTGCGCTATCTGGCGCCGCTTGATCCAACCGAAAAGGCGGCGCTGCATGTTGAACCTGCCGTTACTTTTAATTACTTCGGACATTTTGCGTCCGGCATTGTAAACGCTGGAACACAACGGGACGGCGCAGGACGCATGGACAATGTTCAGGCGACTCCCCTGGCGATCAACGGGTTTGCGCAACAGGAATCATTGAGCTTCAGTCTGGACTATAGTCCGACCGAGTTCGATGAAGCGGACATGACGCGGCTCGCCGAGGCTTATCGTGAGGCCTTGTTGACCATCGCCTCACATTGTGCGGCGCAAAAAGCGTCGGTCTACACGGGAAGCGATTTCGGCGACGTGGCGTTGACCAAAGAGCAGCTGAAGGAGTTGATCGGCTAACACTGCCCGCCCAACTATGTCATCCAACGGCCATGAGGTTGAATCGATCTATCAGGCGACGCCTTTGCAAAATGGTTTTTATTTTGACGAACTCTATGCAAGAGCGCGCAAGGCGCACAATCAGCAGACCATCGAGATAAAGGGATCTTTCGATTTACCGGCTTTTGAGCAAAGCTTGGCGACAATAGGCCGACGCCATGAAACATTGAGGGCTAACTTCCGGTATCTGGCGGACGGTGGCCTGATGCAGATAATCGAACGAGAAAAGAAACCGGAGGTCCGCTGCTGCAATTCGGACGAGGCTCGCGTCCCGGAGTTGGCGGAAGAGGAATACCGGCGGGAATTCAAACTGGCGGAAGGTTGCCTGTGGAGGACCCTGGTCGTGAATCTCGGTTCGACACGTCACGTGATTGTGATCACGTGCCACCATATTATTATTGACGGCTGGAGCTTAGCGATGGTCATGGGCGAGCTGCTCGACGTTTACCGCCATCTCAGCCAAGGAAAGACCCCTGTTCTGAAACAACCTTGGCCCCTGAAAAATTACTTCCGGTGGCTGCGTCAACGGTCTTCCGAGACAGCAAAGACTTTTTGGAGGAAGTACTTGGCAGGCTACCAGCCTCCCGCGATCAGCTTTTGTCGACCGAATCCCTCGCCGGGGCAATACGTGCCAGGAGAGCAGTTGATTACCCTCGATCCGAAAACAATTTCGCGCCTCCGCGCGTTGGCCTCCGCGAATCATTTCACCGACAGTACTTTTTTCCAGGTCGCGTGGGCAGCGGTACTCCAATGCTACACCAGCAGCAACGACACGGTTTTTGGGGTCGTGGTATCCGGCCGATCGCCGGATTGTGCGGGAATTGAAGACGCAGTCGGATTGTTCATAAATACGGTGCCCGCGCGGATCCAGGTCGACGCCAACTCTAAGATCTTGGCCACTCTGATTCAACGGCAGGCGGACGCCCTGGAAGTTGAAGAGACGGGCATTTTGACGCTGGCCGAAGTGCAGACTTATGCGGAGCAGAAGGGGGCGCTAATCGACCATCTTGTCGTTTTCGAGAATTTCCCGGCGTCGCTCCGGCAGACCGAGTTTTCGACATCGGAGGTTCAGCTTCGGCTCGTCCGCGTTAGGGAGCAGACCAGCTATGATTTCAATGTGATCATTACGCCGGGGGAGGAGCTCACGGTCGCTTTCAAATACAATCGGCAGACGATGCCGGACGGCTATGTCACTCGCTTGGCAGGCCACTATGAGCGCGTGGTGAAAACAATGCTCGACCGGCCGCGCGATCGTTTCGGCGACCTGGATCTGCTTTCGCCGGAGGAGCGCCGTGAGTTGTTGGAACGATTCAACGACACCGTTCGGTCGCAGCCCGAACGGTGCGTCCACGAAATGGTGGAAGAGCAGGCTGCAGCGACGCCGGACGCGGTTGCGATCGTGTTGGAGAACCGTGAGCTCAGCTATGCGGACCTCAACGCGCGGGCGAATCAATTGGCGCACCGTCTTATCGAGCTTGGAGTGGGTCCGGAAGAACCGGTTGCCATTCTGGCCGACCGCTCGTTCGAACTTGTCGTAGCGATTCTCGCCACGCTCAAGGCGGGCGGAGCTTATGTGCCGATCGCACCGAACAATCCGGCGGAAAGAATTGAGCAAATTCTGCGGTTGAGCGGGTGCCGCATGCTTCTAAAATTCGGGGAGAACGACACTTCCAAGCTTCCTTGTAACGAGACCGTTCTCGAGCTCAGCCGTCCGACTTGGGAGTCGGCGCCGCGCTGCAATCCTCCTCCAAGGGCGCAGCTGCAGAATCTCGCCTATGTAATCTTCACATCCGGTTCCACCGGCCAGCCGAAGGGCTGTATGGTCACCCATCAGGCGCTCGCGAGTCACTTATGGTGGATGGCGAAGAACTACCGCCTGGGACCGGACGATGTCGTGCTTCAGAAAACGACCTATACTTTCGATGTATCCATTTGGGAGTTACTTCTTCCTTTGATCGTCGGGGGAAAAACGGCGTTGCTTAGACCCGGCGCCGAAAAAGATCCGTCGGCGATTCTTCAGGCGCTGGAGGAGCACCAAACGACCGTGGTCACGTTCGTTCCATCCATGCTCGGAGCTTTTTTGGATGAATTGCCGCCGGAAAAATCCTTGCCGGCGTGGAGGCAATGTTGGTGCGCCGGAGAGCCTTTGACGCGTGCGCATGTCTCTCTGTTCCACACAAAGACGGGGGGCGCGGTGGAATTGCATAATCTGTATGGACCAACGGAAGCGACAATCATTGTCGCTTCGCATCGGGTGTCGCCCGAAGAAGCGGTTATACCGATTGGTCGGACATTCGCGAACACGACTCTTTACGTCTTGGACAACTGGAGCAGGCCTGTCCCGCCGGGAGTCATCGGCGAGCTATACATTGGAGGCACCCAAGTCGCGCGGGGCTATAGCCGGCGTCCGGATCTTACGGCAGATAGGTTTGGGGCGGACCCTTTTTCGACCGGCGGAAGGCTTTACCGGACAGGCGATCTCGCGCGTTGGTCGCCGCAGGGAAGTTTAGAGCTGCTCGGCCGAACCGACGATCAACTGAAGATTCGCGGCTATCGGATCGAGTTGGCCGAAATCGCGGGGGTGCTGGAAACGCACCCCGCCGTGAAAACGGCGACCGTGGTTGCACGTGGAGACGGCGACTTGCGCCATCTCGTCGCCTATTTTGTGCCTCGTGGAGAACTCAGCGCCGAACAGGCGCGTGCTTATCTGCTGACTCAGCTGCCCGATTATATGGTTCCGGCGCGCTGCGTGGCTCTGGCCGAGATTCCGCTCACCGCTAGCGGAAAGATCGATCGAAATGCGCTCCCTGTGCCGGAGATCGCGGTTGGCTACTATTCGGCGCCCACCACTAATACAGAGTCTGCCCTGGCAAAGTTGTTCGCCGAGGTTTTGTCGGTGGAGCGCGTCGGAATCGGGCATAATTTCTTTGATCTGGGCGGTCACTCGCTCCTGGCCATCAGGCTGGCGGCTCGCATTCAAAAAGCGTTCGATGTAGAACTCGGGGTGCGCGATCTCTTCGCTCATCCGTCGATCGACACGCTGGCGGAAGTGATCGAACGCAAACGACGAGTTAAGCTCGCTCCCATCTTCCCGGTTGGCGAGGCGGACTACTATCCGAGCAGTTCCGCTCAAAAGAGGATGTATGCCTTGCAGCACGCTTTCGGTGGGGTTGCCTATAATCTTCCCACGGTGTACCGGGTGCGCGGTTCGCTCGATGTGGCGCAACTTCGAGCCGCCCTTAGCGCGGTGGTCTGCAGGCACGATGCCCTGCGCACGTCCTTTCATCTGGTCGACGGAGAGATTGTGCAGAAGGTGGGTCGCGAGGCGAATCTTGCGTTGGACGTTGTGGAGACGGTCAGTGAACATGAAGCCAGCCGGCTTGCGCGAGACTTCATCCAACCGTTCGATTTAGGGTGCGCGCCCCTTGTGCGAACGAAGGTGATCAAGTGGGGAGTGGCGGAGCATTTTTTGTGCATAGACATGCACCACATTGTTTCCGACCTAGCGTCGGCGACCCTTTTGATTCGGGACTTGGCTGCGGCGTACCAAGGCAAAGTGCTGCCGACGGCAGCGCTGCAATATAAGGATTATGTCGCCTGGAAGCAGGGAGAAGCGAGTGAGCAAAGAGATCTGGAGCGAACGTACTGGACAGAGCAATTTCGCGGGGAGATTCCAATGCTGGAGCTTCCCACCGACTTTGTGCGACCGGTCACGCAGTCGTTTGAAGGCCTGCGCGTGCGACGTTCCCTCGCGCCATCGACAAGTGCCCGCCTGCGCGCTTTCTGCCGCAATCGCGGCCTGACCGAATATATGGCATTGTTTGCCGCTTACATGATCGTGCTCGGCCGTTTGAGTCGGCAAGAAACGGTCGTGGTGGGGGCTCCGGTGGCCGGGCGTGATCATCCGGACCTCGAAGAAGTCGTCGGCATGTTTGTGAATACGGTGGCGCTTTCGACCGCGCCTGCTGGAGGCAAGCGTTGTTCCGACTACCTGGATGAGGTAAGGAGCAAGGTATTGGGCGCCTTAGCACACCAAAGCTACCCGCTCGAGGAGCTGATCGCGTCTTTGGGCCTTGATCGGGACGGGAGCCGCAATCCTCTCTTTAACACCATGTTCGTTTTTGCGCATGGCGCCGGACAATCTCCCCAAGAGTCCGCGCTGGCGTTGGAACAAGTCGAGTTCGATCCTGGAGTGAGCAGGTTTGATCTGACGCTGATTGCGCAGTCGGCCGAAGACATTCATTTTTCGTGGGAATTTTGTCCGCAGTTATTCAAACGAGAGACGATCCTGCGCTGGGGTGGAATGCTGGAGCAGGTAATCGAGCAGTTGATCGACGGGCCGCAGCGACGGCTGTGTGAACTGCAGATTCTTACGGACAGCGAACTCCGGCAGCTACACGGCGCTTTCCAAGGAAAGCCGGCGGTTTTTCGCTTGGACAGAGACATTCATGAATTGTTCGAGATGCAGGCCGAGATGGCGCCGAACGCCATCGCGATACGATATGGTACAAGAGAAGAGTCCTACCGCCAAGTCGATGAACGCGCAAACCGGCTCGCGCACAGGCTGGCCCGAGAGGGGATCGGACCCAATTCGTTAGTTGCTCTGCCCACTTCAGATCCTTTGGAAACCGTGGTGGGGATTCTGGCCATTTTGAAAGCCGGAGGCGCTTATGTTCCCTTGGATATAGAATATCCGGCGGAGCGGATTCAGCAAATCCTGTCAGACAGCAACTGTGCAGCCCAGCTTCTTCCCCATGGGTTGAGCGAGTGGCCGGACAGTGGCAAACGGGCGGTTTATATGGATGACGAAGCGGTAGCCGCCGAATCTTCGGCAAGAATTGGAACGCGTAGCTCTCTCCGGGATTTGGCGTACGTCATCTATACTTCAGGATCCACCGGAAAACCCAAAGGCGTGATGGTGGAACGCGGGGCACTGGTGAACTCGACGCAGGCTCGGCTAGCGCACTATGCAGAAGGCGACGACAGTTCCGGCCGTCGCTATCTCCTGTTGTCCTCGTTTAGTTTTGACAGTTCCGTGGCAAGCATTTTCGCGGCGCTGACCAGTGGCGCTACACTGGTCGTGCTGGGCCCAAGGTATAAAGATCCCGAATACGTAGCGGAAGTGATCGAACGCGAGCGGATTACCGATCTGCTTTGTATTCCCCGGTACTATGAAGCCATCCTGTCCTCCAAGGGACGCGCGACGTTTGGCTCGCTGCGACGGGTCATCGTCGCCGGCGAGGAATGCCCGCTGGCGCTCGTTCGCCAACACCAAGAGCATGTGAGCTGCAAGTTCTTCAACGAATATGGCCCCACGGAGGGCACTGTCTGGACCACGGTCCAGTTGTGCGACGAGCAGACCGGGCCGACGATTCCAATCGGCAAGCCGATCTTCAACAGCCGAGTGTATATCGTCGATTCCTCCACTTCCAGTGTTCCGCTGGGGTTGCCGGGCGAGATATGTATCGGCGGTTTCGGCATTGCTCGCGGGTATTGGGGGCTTCCCGATTTGACGGCCGAGCGGTTTGTTGCTGATCCGCAGGGCGACGGCGATCGCTTGTACCGGACAGGGGATCTTGCGCGGTGGAGACCCGACGGTTCGATCGATTTCCTGGGACGGCTCGACCAGCAGATCAAGCTACAAGGTTTTCGCGTTGAACCGGGAGAAATCGAAGCGGTACTCCGGGCTCATCCGGCAATCACATCAGCGGTCGTCACGGTCAAGCAGGACAGCTTGGCGAAAAGTCTCTGCGCCTATTATTCTGCGGATCAGGAATTCGAGCCGAACCAGCTCCGTGAGCACGCACAGCAGCGGTTGCCTCATTATATGGTGCCGCGATTCTTTGTTCGCGTGAGGCAATGGCCATTCACGCCGAACGGCAAAATCGACCTGCGTGCGCTGCCCGAGCCAGCCAAACTCGAAACTTACGAGGGCCCGGGTGATGAAATCGAAAGCAGGTTGGTTGAGGTTATTGCCCGAACTCTGCGTCTGGACAGGATTGGAGTGACGGACAATTACTTCGCCGCGGGCGGCGATTCGATCAAGGCGATTCAGGTCGTATCGCGGATGCGCGATTATGGCTATTCCGTCTCCGTGAAGGACCTCTTCAGGTACCCCACCGTTCGACAACTCGCTGGACGCGTTACTGCCGCGACGAACGAAATCCCGCAGGGGGAAGTGCTCGGGCCGGTGCGTTTTGGGCCTATCCAGCGGTGGTTCATTGAGCTGAACCTCGCGCGGCCAGAACACTACAATCAGGCGATTATCCGGCGAAATCGACGATGGGACGCGGTCGTGTTGCGACGTGTTTTGCATCGTCTGGCCGTCCATCATGATGCTCTCGGATCCGTGCTCAATTCGGACTGCACTGGAATGGACATCCTGCCCGCTGAACGGCGTACGGTGGATGTGCTGGAGTTCTTATCGGGCGGGCAGACTGAATCAGCCCGCTTCGAACGTGCGATCAACGATCTTCATGCAAGCTTCGACCTTCAAAAAGGCCCTTTGTTGAAAGCGATGGTGTTTGGCGGTGAAAGTGGGGGCGGGCTGCTGCTGGTGGCGCACCACTTGATCGTTGACGGCGTTTCATGGCGCATACTCGTCGAGGATCTTGAGACGCTTTACGAGCAAGCAACGCGTCAGGCACCTCTGACGCTGCCGCCGAAAACCCATTCGTATCAAGACTGGTCGCGGAAGCTGCATGAATACGCCCAAAGCGCGGCCTTGAGGGCTGAGCTTGAATTCTGGCGTCCCATTTGCTCGCTTCCCTCCACAATCGTCCCTTCCCTGGAAGAAAATTCCGAGCGCGCACCGGATTTTAGAAAGGTGACGATCGTAATCGCCCGCAGCTATGGCCAACTTCTGCTGCGGGAAGTCCATAAAGCCTACACGACGGAGACCAACGACGTGCTATTGGCTGCTTTGGGACTGGCCTTGTCCGATTGGTTGGGCAGCGGTCCGTTCCGCGTTCACTTGGAAGGCCATGGTCGCGAGGATATCGTTCCCGGATTGAATGTGACTCGAACAGTTGGCTGGTTCACATCGCTTTTCCCGATCGCGCTGGTGGGCGCCAAGGCTGGTCCCGGGGCGTATTTACGCCAAACAAAGGAAATGCTGCGGCGCATTCCAAATCGCGGAATTGGTTATGGGATTCTTCGTTATTTGACCGAGGGCGAAGGAAGACACGCTTTGCGCGCCCCGGGTGAATTTGTCTTCAACTATCTTGGCGATATTGGCGAGGCTCCCCCCACGCTACCGCGCGCAGTCGTCGCTGACTGCCCCATCAGTCCGGAAAACCGCCGTCCATTCGCCATAAACATGGACGGCTTGATGCAAAGCGAGGAAATCATCTTCCACCTGAATTACGACTCCACCCGCTTGGCGGGAAAGCAGATCGAACGGTTTGCGGCCGCATACCGGAAGCGCCTGGAGGAACTGATCGAGCATTGCGCTGCACAAACGGTTCGCGTTTACACCGCGAGCGATCTCGGTGATCCCACTTTAAACGAGCAGGACCTCAACGAATTGATAAGCGGATGATCTCTGTGTCATCATGCCCGGTGTTATTCTTGACCAGCTCGCGGTCGGCGGGTTGTTCGGTGGGTGAACCCGCGCCTGCTCGCCGCGCGCTGCGGTCGAGCTTTTCCCTCACCTCCACGTCATGAAGAACCTCGATGAGATCGAGTCGGTATGTGCGCCAACCCCCTTGCAAGGTGGGATTCACTTTCACACGCAGTACACCGCAGGGGAATGGACTTACGTAGCCCAGCTCGGTTTTGAAATTTCAGGTGCGTTCGACATCGAGAACGTCCAACGCTGCTTTGACGAGCTGGTTCAGCGCCACGAAATCTTACGCAGCAATTTCGTGTATTTGTCCGCCAAAGGGCTCAGGCAGGTGATCTATAAAAAAAGAACGGCGGAGGTTGAGTGCCAAGATTTTTCCGAGACGGTCGAGCCCGACAAGCGTTGGCAGGAATGGATAGAACAGCAACGTCGCCGCGGGTTCGATTTGCGCAACGGCCACCTGTTTCGCGTCGGGATTGCAAAGCTGAGTGCGACCAAGCATCGGCTCGCATTGACCTACCATCACATGATTATGGATGGCTGGAGCGTCACGGTGCTGCTGGGCGATTTGTTCGCGGTCTATGACGGCTTGAGGCGTGGAGCCGTTCCCCATCCGCGGAGCCCTTGGGCGCAGGCGCGTTACGTGCACTGGTTGAACAGCAGGGATAACGACAAGGCCAAGGCATTTTGGCGCTCCTACCTCGAAGGCTATGAGAAAAGCGGCCATGCTCCGTGGAGAACGCCACGAAATTCTGATTATTCACTGGTCGAACTCGAAATGCCGTTCGAGCCAGCCTCGGCTCGGGCGATCAACGATTTTGCCGCAAAACATCAAGTGACGGTTGGCACGATTTTCCAGGTGGGATGGGGGATCGTGCTCCAATGGCACCAGGGAGTCGACGATGTGGTCTATGGAAACGTGGTTTCCGGAAGGTCACCGGAATGTCCCGGGATCGATGCCGCGGTCGGACTTTTTATCAACACGCTTCCCGCGCGTTTTCGCGAGCAGCCCGGCACTCGTTTGTTGGATGCGGTTTTGCGCCGACGAGACGAGGCGCTGGAATGCGAAGAAATGGGAGTGCTGGCCTTAACTGAAGTTCAAGAATGCACGGGCATCGGATCGGGTCTCATCGATCATTCCTTTGGGTTTCAGAACTATCCCGGCGAAGAAAGCGCCAACGCTCGGCTCCGTGAACTCGGACTGGAGTTCAAGCAAATCGCGCGGCGTGAACAGTCGAATTACGCCTTCCAGGTCGTGGTCGTACCTGGCCCAGTCCTGACGATCAGGTTTTGCTACAACGGGGCGGTGCTTTCCGATAGTTACGTTCGAGCGTTGTGCGGGCAGTACCGTACCATGGTCGAGGGGATCGTGGGCGCACCGGAACGATTGCTGGCGGATGTCGATTTGCTGAGTCTCGAGCAGAAAAAGGACGTCCTGGGCCGACTGAAAGGACCGTGCACCGAACGCGATGAACGGTGCCTTCATGAGCTGATTGAAGCGCAGGCGCGGCGCAATGGCGAGAAGACCGCGGTCGTGGCCGGCGGCGAGAGCCTGACGTTCGCGGAACTTGATCGCAGAGCCGATCATTTAGCCTGGCGCTTGCGGGAGGACGGAGTAAAGCCCGATGACCGCGTTGGGCTGATGGTGGATCGCACTGTGGAGTTGTTGGTTGGAATGCTGGGGATATTGAAGGCAGGGGCGGCGTACGTTCCCCTCGACCCCGACTATCCCGCGGAACGAGTCGCCTACATCCTTCAAGATAGCCGCTGCGCGGCGCTTGTCACGCTAGCCCGCTATTTCCTGCTTTCCTCTTTTGAAGGCCCGACGCTTGTGTTGGAAAACACGTCGATCGCGCCGGAAGAGCGACACCCCAAGCTGCCCAAGGTCGTTGGACCGCGGAATCTCGCGTATGTCATATACACCTCTGGCTCGACCGGACGCCCGAAAGGGGTGATGGTGGAGCACGCGGGCGCGGTGAATTTAGTCGCCGCCCATCGGGAGATGTTCGGCATCGCCGAAGGGGACCACGTGCTGCAATTCGCGTCGGTGAGTTTCGACGCGTCGGTCTCAGAAATCTTCGCCACGCTTGGCAACGGCGCGGTGCTGCATCTGTACGACCGCAGTGAGGCCTTCTCGGAGGCATCTCTTTACGCTGCGCTTCATCGGCATCGAATTGCGGCGATCACTTTGCCAGCTTCACTGATCGAGCAATTGCAGCCGGAAGAGGTGCCAGCCGCATGTACGATCATTTCGGCCGGAGAAGCGTGTTCGAGCAAAATGGCTGAACGGTGGAGTTCGCGGCTTCGATTCATCAACGCATACGGGCCGACTGAGACGACGGTATGCGCCACTTACCATCATGTTGTTTCGGCCAAGAATGCCGGTCAAGTGACTGCTTCCATCGGCAGGCCGATCCAAAATACGCGGGCTTGCGTACTGGATTCCCGCCTACGTTTGGTGCCGCCTGGGGTCGTCGGCGAATTGTGCCTTGCCGGCGCAGGACTGGCGCGGGGATATCTGGGACGGCCCGAAGCCACGGCAGAACGTTTCGTTGCGGACCCTTTCGTCGAGGGAGCTCGGCTTTATCGAACGGGAGATATGGCGCGTTATTCGCCCGATGGTGAAATCGAGTTCATCGGTCGCGTCGATGAGCAGATCAAAGTTCCCGGCGGATATCGGGTTGAGTTGGGCGAGGTCGAGGCAGCACTGCAGAATCACCCGGATATTGCCGCCGCCGCTGTAACCGCCTGGAAGGGGGAGGAAACGCTACTTGCCGCTTACGTCGTCCCCCGACTTTGGAATGCGCTCGCGTGGACTGGTGCGTACAATTTGCCGAATGGGATGGCGATTGCTCAGCAAAATAGAAACGAAACTCGATTTCTCTATGAGGAAATCTTCGAGCGCCAGATTTATTTTCGTCATGGCATTCGAGTGGAGGAGGACGCCTGCGTATTCGATATCGGAGCCAACATTGGAATGTTCATGCTCCTTGCGAGCATCCAGGCACCGCGCGGCCGGATCTTCGCCTTTGAGCCCATCGCTCCGACTTTTAACTGCCTCGAGCAAAACGCCAAGCTGTGCCGAGCCGACGTCAGGACGTTCAATATCGGCTTGGGGGCGACGGAAGAAGTAGCGAACTTCGTGTACTACCCCGAATATTCGGCGATGTCCGGGCTTAGCGCCTATGTCAGCCGAGACCGAGATTTAGGAGTCGTGGAAGGGCTCCTGCGCAACGAGCAGGGTCGCGGACACGAAGAAGCCGCGGTTTTTCTCCAAGAAGGAAAGGGAGTATTAGCCGACCGGCTTCGGGGGCAAACTTGCCAGAGTCCGTTGCGACGGCTTTCCGATGTGATTCGCGAGGAGAACGTGCAGCGTATCGATCTGCTCAAGATCGACGTGGAACGAGCGGAATTAGATGTCTTGGCCGGGCTTGAAGAGTCAGACTGGCAGAAAATCGAGCAGATCGTGATGGAAGTCCACGATCGAGACCGGGCCAGCGAGGTTGACGATCTTCTCTGCCGCCGAGGTTTCGTGGTCACCACGGAAGAGGACGATATCCTCAAGGGCACGGGATTGTTTAATCTGTATGCGCGGCGCGACGATCGCCCCAAAGGAGAACGACGAGCCACGGGCAGCCGTCTCGCGTCGATCGGGCCCGACGAACTGCGGGCTCATCTTCGGGCGAGTTTGCCGGAATACATGCTACCGGCTTATTTTGTCGTTCTTCCATCGTTGCCAACAACTCCGCACGGCAAGGTTGACCGCCGGTCATTGCCGGACCCGCGCGGACCCGCGCGGACGTACGTGTCTCCCGCGGACGAGATGGAACAACGATTGGCCGAGGTATTCGCCGCCGTTTTGAAGCTGGAACGAGTGGGGACGGACGAGAATTTCTTCGAATTGGGAGGGCATTCGCTGAAAGCCATCCAGCTGGTGGCTCAGGTGAGAAAGATGCTCAAGATAGCGATCGAGCTGAAGGACGTTTTTGCCCGGCCGACGATACAAGAGCTGGCGGAAATCCTCCGCACGAGACATGGGGAAGCTTATGCGCCAATCCGCAAAGCTCCCGCTCGCGAACGATATCCCGTCTCTTCTTCTCAGCGGCGTATTTTCGCTCTGCAGCAGCTGGATCGCGGAACGACATACAACATTCCCGCTGCCTATCTGGTGGAAGGTTCACTCGATATCAAACAAGTGGAGACAGCGGCGCATGTCCTCTTCCGGCGGCATGACGTGTTGCGTTCGAGCTTTGAGCTCGTCGAAGGCGAAGCGATGCTGAGAATTGCAGAGAACGTGGAGTTCGCGGTCGAATGCGACGAGGCCGCGGAAATAGACCCGCTTGCAGTAATGGCGGATTTTGTGCGGCCCTTCGAGTTGAGCCGAGCTCCCTTGCTGCGGCTCAAAGTAGTCAGGGGAACGCGGCAAAACAACCACCTGCTTTGTGTGGATCTCCACCATATCATTTCCGATCAGGTCTCTGGAGCTATTCTGATCCGTGATTTTATCCGCGCGTACAATGGTGAAGAAGTAACGCCTCTGCGTCTCCAGTATCAGGACTACGCTGTTTGGCAGCAGGAACGGCTGGCGGGTCCCTTCCGCGAGCAACAGGAGAGCTATTGGTTGAACCAGTTTCAGGGCGACATCCCGGCACTTGCGTTGCCGACGGATTTTGCGCGGCCGGCGCTTCAATGTTTCGAGGGTGCGCGAGTCGGACATGAGCTGGACGCTGCCTTGGGCTCGGCGTTCAAGGCATTTTGCGCCAGCCAGGATGCTACGCTGTTCATGGGAATGCTGGCTGTCTACCAAGTGCTCTTAAGCAAGTTCAGCGGCCAGGAGGACGTGATTGTTGGCACTCCGGTGCTCGGGCGCGACCATCCGGATCTGGTTGAGGTGATGGGGCTCTTCATCAACACGTTGGCCTTGCGAGGATCGCCCCGCGCAGAACTGTCTTTTGCCGAGCACCTGGGCAATGTAAAACGTCAGGTGGTCGACGGACTCGCCCACCAAGACTGCCCGTTCGAAGAGCTCGTGCAGAAGGTCGAAGTCGCGCGCGACTTGAGCCGCAATCCTCTCTTCACGGTGGCGTTTGGAATGGTTTCCGAAGAACGGATAGGCGGCGCGATTCGCGGCGCTACTCTTGCAGCTGCGGAGCTTGGAATCACACGGACGAAATTCGATCTGACGCTCAATATCTTCGACCGGGTGGACGGGATTTCGCTCTCGTGGGAGTACGCCACAAAACTGTTTCGCCGCGAAACGATCGAAAAGCTGGCCCGCTGCTACGAGCGCCTCCTCAGCGAGGTCGTTTCGTGGCCCAAGCGGCGCTTGGGCGAGATGAACTGGCTGGAGGGTGCGGAGCGGGATCTCGTGCTTTCAACCTTCAACGGAACTCGGGTCGAGTACCCAGCGAATGGGTACGCTCATGAGATTTTCGAACGCCAGGTCGAGAAGACGCCCGACGCGATCGCGGTTGCCTGTGGTCCCCAGCGGTTGACGTACGCGGAGCTGAATCGGAAAGCGAATCAACTCGCGCGCTTCCTGCGCGAACGCGGGGTTGGACCGGATGGATTGGTCGCGCTTTTTCTGGAGCGCAGCGTCCAAATGGTCGTGGCTATACTGGGCGTGCTTAAGGCAGGGGGAGCGTACGTGCCGCTGGACCCTCATCACCTGGGCACGAGGCTGGTGCACGTCTTGCAAGAAACGGGGAACCCCCTGGTGCTCACGCTCGCAAAGTTTCGCCCTTTGCTGCCAATCGGCACACGTCAGTTCGAATTGGACTGCCAATGGGCTGAGGTCGATCGGATGGATAGTGCCAACCTCGCGCCCTGCGATCAGCCGTCCGGCTTTCGGCGGCTGGCCTACGTCATTTACACGTCGGGATCGACCGGCCGGCCCAAAGGAGTGGCGGTTCATCAGGAAGGTCTCTCCAATCTGCTTCAATGGTACGTCCGGGAGTTTGGATTTACGGCTGCGGATCGCAGCTTGGTGGTCAGTTCGTTCAGCTTTGACCTCACCCAAAAGAATTTTTTCGCCTGTCTCTTCACGGGTGGTCAGTTGCACTTGGCAGCTGAGCCATTTGATGGACAGGGCATAGTAAGGGAAATCGAGACGCAGCATATCACCGCGTTGAATCTCACGCCGAGCGCGTTTTATTCCGTGGCTGATTCTGCTGGGGAGGCCGTCAATCGGCTTTCGAGCCTGCGTCGGTTGTTTCTAGGCGGCGAACCGATCAACTTGGCACGATTGGCCAACGTAGGCCGGCAGTGTCCTCTGCTGGAAGTAATTAACACCTATGGTCCCACCGAATGCACCGATGTTTCGTCTTTCTACCGGCTACCCTCGGAATGGAGAACTGATTTGCCAGCCGGAGCGCCGATCGGGAAGCCGGTGGCGAATACGGCGATTTATATCTTGGACAAATGCCAACAGCCTGTGCCGATCGGCGTGAGTGGAGAAATATGCATTGGTGGAATAGGAGTTGGTCGAGGTTATCTCGGTCAACCGTGGTTGACTGCCGAGCGGTTTATAGCGGACCCCTTTTCAACGGAGGGTGCACGTCTGTACCGGACGGGAGATCTAGGAAAATGGCGAGCAGATGGTAACATCGAATACCTCGGGCGGATGGACGACCAAGTGAAGATCCGGGGCCACCGGGTGGAGTTGGGGGAGATCGAAG
>CAZJLP010000078.1:0-18871 GCA_964546955.1 uncultured Opitutaceae bacterium
TGCCGGTGCTGATCTCGGACAAGGTCAATATCTGGCGCGAGATCGCTGACGATGGAGCCGGACTCGTCGAGAACGACGACTTGCCTGGAACGGTCAGGTTGCTCACCCGCTGGCTGTCACTGCCACCGGACGAACGAGCTGCGATGCGCGATCGCGCCGGCCGCTGTTTCGCCCAGCGCTTCCACGTCGACCGGAGCGCACAGGGGCTGATTGAAGTGCTCGGAGGAATAAGCTGAGAGCTTTGGGTTGAGAGCCAAGAGCCGGGGTTGGCCAGCCGGGCGACCCTGCCGTCGTCGCCTCGATCTTTTTCCGGCAAAAGGGTCGAGTCGCAGGTTTCTTCGTCGTGCCCCGGCTGGCGGCACGCAGCGACGGCTCTGAGCTCTCGGCTCTAGACTCTCAGCGGGATCGACCGTCGTTTCCTTCGTCTCCCAGCTTCCTGCCGGTGGCCAGGTAGTTCTGCACGTAGTCGCGGACGGCGTCGGGAAGGGGAGTGACAGGTTGCCCGTAGCCGGCGGCTCGCAGTTTGGAAATATCGGCCTGCGTGAAGTACTGGTATTTGCCGCGGAGCTGGTCGGGCATCTCGATGAACTCGATCTTGGGTTCCCGTTTCAACGCCGCGAAGATGCCGCTGGCGAGCGTGAGCCAGGTGTTCGCCTCGCCGGAGCCCAGATTGTAGAGTCCGCCGGCGTCGCGCGCGTGTTCGGCGAAGTGAAGCGTCATGGCCACCGCGTCCTTCACGTAGAGGAAATCGCGCTTTTGTTCGCCGTCCTTGAATTCGGCTCGATAGCTTTTGAAGAGCTGCACCTTCCCGGTCGAAAGGATTTGCTGGTAGGCCTTGTGGACCAGGCTCCGCATGTCGCCTTTGTGATCCTCGTTGGGCCCGAAAACATTGAAGTACTTGAGCCCGACGATTCGACCCAGAAATCCCTGGCGTTGGGCGTGGAGATCGAAAAGGTGCTTCGAATAGCCGTACATGTTGAGCGGCCGCAGCGTCCCCAAGTCGGAGGAGGTGTCGTCCATGCCCTGTTCGCCATCGCCGTAGGTGGCGGCGGACGAGGCATAGATGAAGCGGGCCTCCTGTGCCAGCGCCCAAGCCGCAATCTCTTTTGTGTAGGCGAAATTGTTTTCGATCAGATAGGTGGCATTCCTTTCGGTGGTGGCGGAGCAGGCGCCGAGGTGGAACACGATGGAGAATTTGCCGAGCCCGGCGGTGCCGCGCTGCAGCTGCGCGCGAAGGGCGTCGGCTTCGAGGTAGTCCGAGAACTTCAGCGGAACGAGGTTCTTCCATTTCTCATCCTGTCCGAGGAAGTCGGCGATCACGATGTCGGTGAGGCCGCGTTGGTTTAACGCCCAGACCAGCGCGCTGCCGATAAAACCCGCGCCACCGGTCACCAAAATGCGTCCATTGAGGGATTTCATGCGCGTGCGTCAGTGAAGATAAATCGCAATCAGGAATCCTTCGACAATTCCTCCGACCGCTGTTTTGCGGCCGCGACGGTTTCTTTCATTATTCCGCGAAAATCCCGCGCGGACATGCGTTGCAGCCCCGCGTAAGTGGTTCCATTCGGCGAGGTGACTTGATTCCGGAGTTCTTCCGCTTCGGCCGAGCTCTGGGCCATCAACTTGGCCGACCCGAGCAGGGTTTCGACCGCGAGCTGGTAGGCGGCCGCGCGCGAAAGGCCGACCGCTTCGCCTGCATCCCGGAGCGCCGCCGCGAACTCGAAAACGTAGGCCGGACCGCTCCCGCTGACGGCGGTGATCGCGTCGAGCTGCGGTTCTGCCACCTCGACCATCTTGCCAAGCGCGCCGAGGATCGTGTTCACCAAAGCGCGATCGGCTGGCGAGAGGGATTTGGCCGCGCACCAGCCCGTGATCCCCGCCCCGATTTGTCCCGGTGTGTTCGGCATGGCCCGGACGACATTGCGCGCTTGCGGCACGACGCGTTGCAGACGCTCGAGGCGTTTTCCAGCCAGGATGGAGAGCACGAGCTTGCCCGCGGTCAATTCGCCCAGGCTCTTATCCAGTTCGGCCAATTGCTGGGGCTTGCAGGCGAGGACCAGCGCGTCGGCCGAAGCCAGAAGATCTGCCACGGTGCCGTGCGCCGCGATCCCGGTCCGGGCGGACAGCACCTTGGCCGTGTCGTCCGCTCCCCCGGTGCAAGCGAGATCTTTGGCGGCGAAGCCGGTCGCGAGCAGCCCATCCACCATGGCCGAAGCCATGCGACCCGCTCCCAGGAATGCGATTTTCGAACTCATGAATCGTGACGGTCATTCCTCCGCGGCAGATGCGGAGCGTTTCGGGCCCTTGTCGATCGGGTGAATCAAAATCGCGATGGAGCCGCCGCCCTGGCGATCGGCCATCGCTACGTCGCCCCCCATGTTGCGCAAGGAGTGGCGCGCGACGGTCAGACCCATGCCCACGCCGACGGTCTGTTTCGTGCTGATGAAAGGCTCGAACATGTGGTCGCGGATTTGGGGATCGATCCCGCTGCCCTGGTCCTCCACGCGAATCTCCACCGCTTTCGCGCCGCCCAAGTGGTCCACCTGGCGCGTCCGAATGGAAATGGGACGCTCGGCCGGCGGTTTTTCGCCGTAACTTTCCCAGGCGTTGATCAACACCTTCGAAAGCACGTCCTCGAAGACCTCGATGTGAGTCTCGATTGCCAGATCCCCGAGAGGGTTGTCGATCGTGACCGGCTGACTGATCTTGAACTCGGACTGGTAGCGAGCCACCCCGTCCGCCAGCAACTGTTGTAACGAGAACTTCAATACCGGAAGGCGCGATTTGGTGACGAGCGAGCTGAGCTGCTTGATGATGTTGACGATGCGCTGCACCGCGTTCTCCACGTGTTCCGCGTTCTTCTTCACGAACTCGGGCCGGTTGTAGTTCGACTTGATCAAGTCGAGGTAGCCCAGCACGACGCCCAGAAGATTGTTCAAATTGTGCGCGATACCTTGGGTGACGGCGCCAATCGTGGCCGTGCGACGCGCTTCCTGGAGGCGGCGCTGCAGGTCCACCATTTCCCGGTTGATTGCAACGAAACGAAGCTGGGTTTGCACGCGGGCCAGGGTTTCGTCCAGGTCGATTGGCTTCGTGATGTAGTCGACCGCGCCGACGGCGAGCCCCTCGAGCTTGCTCTCCTTGGAACTGCGCGCGGTGATGAAAATGACCGGGATGGAGCGCGTTTCTTCCTTCTCCTGCAGCCGTTGGCAGACGTCGATCCCGTCCATGTCCGGCATCATGACGTCGAGAAGGATCAGGTCGGGCTGCTCTTTGGGCACAATCTGCAGCGCTTCCTGGCCGGTGAACGCCGCCACCACCTGAATGCCTTCCCGCTCGAGCTTTCGCTTGAGCAGTTGGACATTTACGGGCTGGTCGTCGACCACCAGGATTTTTGGGGAGGGCATGGGCAGGGGATGCTTGTAGAGAGCTCAGAGCTTCGAGTCTAGAGCTGAGAGCCCGAGGATCTCAGAAAGTCGGAGGTCAGGCGCGGGGAAACGTGAGGACTGCAGCTCGCATCGGGTCTGGACTCTCCGGTCTAAGCTCTCAGCTCTCGGCTCCCGCCCAATCGATACGCTTTGACGGTGTTTTTCATCAGCATTGCCACTGTCATGGGACCGACGCCACCGGGAACCGGCGTGATCTGGCTGCAAATCGGAGAAACGGTGGGGAAGTGAACGTCTCCCACGAGGCGGAAGCCGGACTTTTTCGACGCGTCCGCCACGCGGTTGATACCGACATCGATCACGACCGCGCCCGGCTTGACCATGTCGACCGTCACGAATTCGGCCCGCCCGATCGCGGCGATCAGCACATCGGCCTGCCGGACAATCGCGGAGAGATTGGCGGTTTGAGAGTGGCAGATTGTCACGGTTCCGTTCGCGCCCGCCTTCTTTTGCAGAGCCAGGAGTGCAATGGGCTTTCCCACGATGAGACTGCGCCCCAGCACGACCACATGTTTGCCTTTGAGGTCCACTTTGCTCCGCGCGAGAAGCTCCATGATTCCAGCGGGCGTGCAGGCCACGAAGCCGCTTTCGTCTTCCTGCGCCACTTTGCCCAGGTTCAACGTGTTGAAGCCATCGACGTCCTTCTCCGGAGCCACGCGCCGGAAGACCGCGACTTCGTCAATGTGCTTCGGCAGCGGCGATTGGACCAGGATGCCGTCGACCGAAGGATCGGCGTTCAGCTGGTCGATCAGGGCGAAGAGTTCCGCCTGTGAAATCGTGATGGGAGGGAGAATGACTTTGCCGGTGATGCCGATCTCCGCGGACGTTTTTTCTTTTTTCGTAACGTAGGAAACCGACGCTGGATCGTCGCCCACCCGGACGAGGGCGAGGCAGGGCTTTCTGCCGGCGATGGTGGCGACCTCGGCCTTCAGTTCGGCGACGATCTCCGCCGCAATCTTGTTTCCGTCGATGAGGAGCATGGGCGATGGTGCGCAGAGTGATCAAAGGGCCGCGAACAAAGGACAGGCCGGGACGCGCGAAATCGCAGGCTCGCGCCTCGCCGCCCGCTGTTCGCGCCTTTCCTCAGCGCAGTTGAAGACTGTCGACCTCGATCACGATGTCCTTCGAATTCGGCACTGGCTTGGCCGTTCCGTAGATGACCACCGTATGATCGATGTATTTTTCGATTTTCTCCGTGAGGAGCAATTTGCTCACGTCGAGGTAGGCGTAGCGACCGCCCGCACTGTCGCTCAATTGCCAATCGTAGGGACGCCGCGGCATCAATGGCCGGCGAGTTGAAACGAATTTTCCTTGGAAGAGGCGCGGCAGTTCGGCGGCGCCGCCATCGCCCAGCTGGATGGGACGACCGCCGCCCGTGTAGGCGGCCGGCGCGGCGGGGGCGGGCGCCGGGGGCGGAGGAGCGCCCGCGGCGGCCTTACCTTGGGCGGCGCCACCGGTGGCGGGCGACGTGCCGGCGATCGGCGCGGTGACCGGGCCGCTGTCAGCTTGGATGTAACCGACGATCTTTTTCTCGAGGCGGACGCGCGTCCACCGGCCTTGGTAGCCCGTGATCTCCGTGCGGTCGCCTTTCTCCATCGTCGCGAAGATCGGTGCATCCGGCTGCGGCGCTGTGCGGAAGGTGGCGCCGGCGCGCACATCGAGACTCTTCGTGATGTCCTTGTTTTGAACGAAAACTTCGTGAGCGCCGCCGAGTTCGACCGCCATCCAGCCAGCCGGAGCGGGGAAGGGGGGATTGCTGGCCGCGGTCGGCTCCGTTCCCGCCTTCAACACCGCAATCGTGTACGCGGAAGCCTCTGGCTTCGAGTGGACGGCGGTGGGCTTGGCCAGCGGGGCCGCGCCGACGCTGGCGGCAGTGAGGAGCGCGAATAACAGGCGCAGATTATTCTTCATGGATTTCGGAAGGTTTTTCGTCTTTGCCGCCCGAGGGGCGGGGAGTCCGGAAAAGGAGTTCGACCTCTTTCGTAGAAAGTTGTTTAGCGGCCCGCAAAGGAATTCCTTTCAGAGCAAACGCACCGATTTGGTACCGCTTGAGCCGGCGGACGTCGTATCCGAGCGCCGTGAAGAGCTGCCGAATCTCCCGCTTTTTGCCATGATGCATCTGCACGTCGATCTCGGGAGATTCCTTCCCCCGGTTCGCCCCCATCAGCGTCGCCCGTTCCACCTTGAGCCGCTCGCCATCGAAGACGATCCCTCGGATCAGCAAGCGAAGTTTGTCCGCCGGGAATGGCTGCTTGAGGGATACGTGGTAGCGTTTGACCACGACGTTCCGCGGGTGCATCAAGCGATTGGCGAGATCGCCGTCGGTCGTCAGGATGACCAGTCCCTCGCTGTCTTTGTCCAAGCGGCCCGCGCAAAAGAACCGGTATTTCGCGATTTCCCGGGGCAGGGCCGTGAAAACGGTCTCGGCATTGTGCGGGTCGTCGTTGGAGCAGACCAGGCCGCGCGGTTTGTGAAAGGCCAGCGTCATGCGCGGCTGCACGGTCGGACGCACGGTCTTCCCGCTGACCGTCACCTTGTCTACCCCGGGTACGATCTTCTGGCCCAGGGTCGCCTTTTCCGCGTTTACCCAGACTTCTCCTTCGGAAATCAAGGCCTCTGCCGCCCGGCGCGAGCAGACGCCGGCATCAGCCAGAAATTTTTGCAGCCGAATGGGCTCCGGAGCGGTCATGTGGGGCAGAGTTGGGGTGAAATCGCCCGGCGAATCAAGCTTGGGCCGCATCCGAAACTAAGGCTTGCGGCGGCAGAGGCCGTTCCCCAAAACGCGATTCAGTTATGTCCGCACCCGTGGTTGATCCCGTTTTCACTAAAGATAACCCTTTTCCGGCGAAAATTCGCGAGAATCGGCTATTGAACAAACCGGGCTCCGCCAAAGAGACGCGTCACTTCGTCGTGGATCTGGCTGGCAGCGGACTCCATTACAAGGCGGGAGATTCGCTGGGGGTGTATCCCACCAACGATCCCGGTGAAGTGGCCGCGGTTCTGGCGGCGCTCGGTGCGACGGGAGAAGAGACGGTGACCCTCCCGCGGGCGACGTCGGCAGTCACGTTGAAGGAGGCCTTGACCGCGAAGCTGGCGCTGGCCGGGCCGACCTCGAAGATACTGACCACCTTGCTGGCGAAAGCGACGAATGGGGCGGAGAAGGCGCGGCTGCAAGCCTTGCTGGCGCCCGACGGCAAAGAAGCTCTGGCGCAGTACCTGGACAATCGGGAATTCATCGACCTGCTGGTCGAGTTCCCCAGCGCACGGCTGCAGCCGCAGGAGTTCGTCGACCACCTGCGCAAGCTCATGCCTCGATTGTATTCGATCGCGTCATCGCCCCGCGTATTTCCCGAGGAGATACACCTCACGGTCGCCATTGTGCGTTATGAGACCAACGGACGGAAGCGGCGAGGCGTGTGCTCCACCTTCCTGGCCGATCGGGCCCCGCTGGGCCAAGCCGTCGCTCCGGTTTTCGTGTCGCATTCGCACTTCGGACCGCCGCATGACTTGACCCGCGATGTCATCATGGTGGGCCCCGGCACGGGGATCGCGCCGTTTCGTGCCTTTGTGCAAGACAGGGTCGCCAGCGGGGCGACGGGTCGCGACTGGCTGTTTTTCGGGGACCAAAAATCCGCGACCGACTTCCTCTATGGCGAGGAGTGGAATGCCCTTTTGGAAAAGGGGAATCTCGCGCGGCTCGATCTCGCCTGGTCGCGCGACCAAGCCGCGAAGGTTTACGTACAGGATAAGATGCGGGAAAACGCGGCCGACCTGTGGACCTGGATCGCGGCCGGCGCGTATTTTTACGTGTGCGGCGACGCGAAGCGGATGGCGAAGGATGTCGACTCGGCCCTTCATGAGATCGTAGCCGATCAGGGTGGATTCTCCCCGGAGCAGGCCGCTGAGTACGTGAAGCAGATGAAAAAGGACAAACGTTACCAGCGCGACGTCTACTGATCAGGATGTAGCGAGCAGCGAGCATGCTCTCGCCCTTCGGCCCGAGCTTGCAACGACCCTGAGCATTACTTGCTCTATTGCCCCACCGTTTTCTACTCGCTACTCGCTATCCGCTACTCGCTACTTCCCCTATGACCTTCACTCAACGCATCGCTCTCGTGACCGGCGCCGGACGGGGCATCGGCAAGGCAATCGCCGAGATATTGGCTAAAAATGGCGTCACCGTCATTTGCGTATCCAAATCCGCCGACAGCTGCGGGGCCGTGGCGTCCGCGATCACTGCGGCCGGCGGCAAAGCCAAGGCCGTGGCGGTCGATGTGGCCGACGGGGCGGCGGTGGCCAAGGCGGCGGAGGACTTGCTCAAGGAATACGGCAAGATCGATATCTTGGTGAATAACGCGGGCATTACGCGCGACGGTCTGATTGCGCGGATGTCGGAAGACGACTGGAATTCTGTTCTGCAGACGAACCTCACCAGCGCGTTCCATTGGACCAAGGCAATTGGCTGGCCAATGTGCCGCGCGCGGTATGGCCGCATCGTCAACATCGCTTCGGTCGTCGGTTTGGTCGGTAATGCCGGTCAGGCCAACTACGCCGCGGCAAAGGGGGGCATGATTGCTTTTACAAAGTCCATTGCCAAGGAGTTCGCCCGGCGGAATGTTACCGCAAACGTCGTCGCGCCGGGTTTCATCAAGACCGACATGACCTCGGTCTTGAGCGAGGACGTGCAAAAGGCGGCCCAGAGCTTCATTCCGATGCAACGATTCGGGGAGGCTGCCGATATCGCCAACATGACCGCCTTTCTCTGTAGCGAGGAGGCAAACTACGTGACCGGCCAAGTTTTTACCGTTGACGGCGGCATGGCGATGTGACCCGCTCGGAGCTCAGAATTTCACCCAATCATGGCTGACCAAAAAACCATCGAACAACGCGTCAAAGAGATCATTGTGAATCAGCTCAACGTCAACGAAGAGCAGATTACTCCGCAGGCCTCTTTTCTGGACGATCTTGGCGCTGATTCTCTCGATACGGTCGAGTTGATCATGGCGTTCGAAGAGGAGTTCAAAGACGAAATCAAGGGAGAGATCCCTGAGTCCGATGCAGAAAAGCTGCAGACAGTCGGCCAGGTAATCGATTACATCAAAGCCAAAGCCGTAGCGAAGTAAGCGGAAGTTTTTGCCGATTTTCTTGGCGTCCCGTCACAAGCGGGGCGCCTTTTTGTTTTGGCTACCGCGTCGGATCAACGAGGGGGCCGAAGCGAGAGGGGCCCGCGACTTCGCGCGGCTGCTAACCTGCCTGGACGGCAGGTTCCACCTCCTCACTTTACGGGCGGGTTTCGAGGGATTTCTTCGCCTTCCCGCAACCAGGCGGACCCGAAAAGACCGAATTCTGCGCTTCGCTCCGGCCGCGAAACGTGTCTAGCGTTTTGGTTTCCATGGATTCTCCGGTTCCTTCCTCCCAACGCGTCGTGGTCACGGGTCTCGGTGCTGTCACGGCACTGGGTCACGATGTTGAGACGTTCTGGGCCAACCTTCTGGCCGGAAAGAGCGGCATCGATCGCATCGGACGCTTTGACGCGACCCTCTTCGCCTGCCAGATCGGGGCGGAAGTTCGGGACTGGCAGCCCGAGCAGCACATGGACCCCAAGGAAGCTAGGCGGAACGACCGGTATACGCAATTTGGTTTTGTCGCTGCCATGCAAGCAGTTAGAGATGCAGGGATCGATGCTGCAAAGGAGGATGGCGACCGGGTGGGGGTGATCATCGGATCCGGCATCGGCGGCATGGATACCTATGAAACACAGTTGAAGAACCTCTTTGATCGCGGGCCGCGCAAGGTTTCTCCCTTCACCATTCCCTCGCTCATCGGGAACATGTGCAGCGGTTTGGTCGCGATCGAATTGGGCGCGCGCGGCCCTAATTTCGGCGTGGTGTCCGCTTGCGCCACCGGCACGCACGCGCTGGGTGAGGCCGCCCATGCCATTCGCCGCGGGGAAGCCGATGTGATGATCGCGGGCGGTGCGGAAGCGGCGGTCACGCCGTTTGCCTACGCCAGCTTTTGCTCGATGAAAGCCATGAGCACCCGCAACGACGATCCGAAGACGGCAAGCCGTCCTTTCGATCTCGGGCGGGATGGTTTTGTGATGGGGGAGGGCGCGGGCGTGCTCGTGCTCGAATCGCTCGCCCACGCGCAGGCTCGAGGGGCTCGGATCTACTGCGAACTCGCGGGTTACGCCGCCACCTGCGATGCATTTCATATCACGCAGCCTGACCCGGAAGGAAAGGGACTTTCACTGGCCATGCGCCGAGCATTGGCGTCGGGCGGCATCGCGCCGGAGAAGGTTGACTACATCAACGCCCACGGCACCTCGACGCCGTACAACGACAAATTCGAGACCCTCGCGATCAAAAAGGTGTTTGGTGATCACGCGCGCAAATTGGCAATCAGCTCCACCAAATCCATGACGGGGCACCTGCTCGGCGCGGCCGGTGGAATCGAGTCGGTCATTTCGGTGAAGACGATCCAGTGCGGAGAGATTGCGCCCACGATCAACCTGAATGAACCCGATCCGGACTGCGATTTGGACTATGTCCCCAACACAAAGCGGACGGCATCCGTGAAGACAGTTTTGAGCAACAATCTCGGCTTCGGCGGGCAAAACGCCGCGGTGGTTTTTCGCGCCTTGTAGGCGGAAAAGTGCTCCGTTCTTATCGCTCATTGCTCATTTGTCATTGCGGACCTTCGGCATGCCTTGGCTGCGTTTCGACGCCGGTCGCGGCGGCGCGACGCGCCGCCCATGGGGCTTTACCCCTAGTCTCTGGAAATGGCTGGCTGAACGCGGCTAAACGCGTAACTTTCGTGCTCGTAGGATGAAGATTAAGGCATGAGCACGTCGCCTCCTTTCACGCCGCAGATGGACGCCGGAGCGTGGGAGGCGCTGTTGCGCGAGGAGCGTCATCGGGCCAAGAACACGCTGCAGGTCATTTCCAGCCTGTTGTCGCTGCAGGCGCGCGAATGTGACGCGGGAGTGCTTCGCGACGAACTTGAAGCGGCGCAGGACCGGGTGCGAGTCATCGCGCTGCTTTACGAGCGATTGTCCCGAACCGGAGCGGGAGGCCGGGTGGATTTCGCCGAGGCGCTGCGCGAAATTGTGTCCCTCACCGTGCGGGCCAAATCGTCGCCCGTCATCACCAGCCATGTATTGGCCGAACCGTTACTTTTGTCCATGGAGGGAGCCATTCCGCTCGGTCTGGTGGCCTACGAATTGCTCGCCGATGCCGCGCGGCATGCTTTCGCGGGCCGAGCGGCCGGACGCCTCGAGGTCACCCTGAGGCCGGTGTCTCCACCCGCCGAGTACACGCTGGTGGTGGCCGATGACGGGGTGAACCGCGCGCCGCTCGCGCTCAACACCGGCGATGGGCTTCGCGGAAAGATTGTCGACGTTTTGATCCGGCAATTGAGAGCGCGCTTGACCCTTGAAAGTGTGTCCGGCACCCGTTTGGCCGTTCGTTTTTCCATGCCTTCCACTTCATGAGCTCCCCCCCTCCCCGACGATTGATGGTGGTGGAGGATGATGCCATCACCGCCGAAGACATCGCGTACCACATTCGAAAACTCGGCTACGATGTCGTTGCGGTCGTCGACAACGGTGAGGAAGCGGTCAGGCAGGCGTTCGCTCTTCAGCCCGATCTCGTGCTCATGGACGTCAAGCTGAGCGGGGGGATGGACGGCACGGAGGCTGCGCAGCAAATACGAGCGACCAGCGGAAAACCGGTCATTTTCCTCACTGGGCATTCCGACCCCACCGTCCTCAAGCGCGCCAAGGAAAGCGAACCCTACGGATTTATTTTAAAGCCGTTCACGGAGCGCGAACTCCTCGTGCAGATCGAAATGGCGCTGTACCGTTATCAAATGGAAACAGAACGGGCGCGGTTGCATCGGGAGTTGGAGATCGCGCACGACAACCTGCGCACGCTGCGGGGCTTGCTGCCCATTTGCGCCGGTTGCAAAAAAATCCGTGAGGACGACGGATATTGGAGTCAGTTGGAGGACTACTTCGCGGAGCATGCAAACGTGGAGTTCACCCACGGATTTTGTCCGGATTGCGAACTGCGGCTCTACGGCACGAAGTCGCGGTCGCCCTTCGCGCGAGCCATCATCAGTCAAAAACCGCCGCCGGAGAGCGGTTCGGAGTCGCGAGCGAACTCGGCCCCAGGGCCCGTCACCGACAGGCAGGAATGAAAGGGCCGAGCCTTGGGCCTACAGCGGTAGGCCGGGTTATTGCCCATCGATTTGCAATGCGGGTAAATCCGGCGTAAAACCCTAATCTTCCGCGACTCGCTCATCGCCAAGCTCGGGGGAACCCTTTTTTATCCAACAAAAGGCCCTTCCCTATGAGCTATGAGATGAACGACTTGCTGGAGTTGGTGGTCGACCAGAATGCGTCCGACCTGCATTGCCAGGTCGGCCAAGCGCCCACCCTCCGCATCAGCGGCATGATGGTGCCGATTGAAGGGCCGGAACTGACGCCGCTCGACACCGAAAAATTGATGCTGTCGATCACGCCCGACAACCATCAGCAGAACGTGAAGCTCAACGGAGGCACTGATTTCGGTTTCGCCTTCCTCGACAAAGCGCGATTCCGCGTGAGCATCCTGAAATCCAAAGGAAACTACGGTTTGGTGCTTCGCCAGATTCCCAACCGCATGTTCGGTCTCCGCGACATCGGCATGCCGGACAAGGTGAAGGAGCTGCTCTATCGTCCGCGTGGATTGATTCTCGTGACCGGTCCGACTGGTTCCGGAAAATCGACGACGCTTGCGTCGATGATCAATTACATCAACGAAAACCGCGACGGGCATATCATCACGATCGAGGATCCGATCGAGTACTATCACCCGCACAAGAAGTGCATCGTCACGCAGCGCGAAATCGGCGTAGACGTGCCCAATTTTTCAGAGGCCATCCGACGCGCCTTGCGCCAAGACCCCGATATCATCCTCGTCGGTGAAATGCGCGACCTCGAGACGATCGAGGCGGCCATCAGCGCGGCGGAAACCGGACACTTGGTGTTCGCCACGTTGCACACGAACGGCGCGGCCAAGACGATCGATCGCATCGTCGATGCTTTCCCGGCCACCATGAAGGAAATGATCCGCACGCAGCTCGCATCGTCCGTGCAGGCCGTCATTTCCCAATCGCTCTGCAAAAAGATCGGCGGCGGCCGTGTCGCCGCGTTGGAAATCATGATTTCCACGACCTCGATCCAATCGCTCATTCGCGAAAACAAGACCTACCGGATCAACTCGGACATCCAAACCGGTGCGAACATCGGCATGATCACGATGGATGCCCACATCATGAGCTTGTACAATCGCGAGCTCATCACCGCGGACGAGGCTCTGGACAAGGCCCAGGATGTCGCCGTCATGCGCGAGAAACTCACCGCCGCCGGCGCGAAGCTCAGGCCGCTCTGACGCCTCCGCCGCCGAGAAGATTGAAGATAGAGGGTAGAAAATACCTACAAATTCGAAGCCGCGAAACCAAGTGGGCCGGCGGATGTGCCCGCCTGCGGTGTTCGGATCGTTCTGTGCTATCCTTCTATCCTTGGCTTCATTCTATCGTCCGCTCGATTCCGCCCAGCCGCGTGCGCGGCTAGGCTCCGATCTTCCGTACGAGCACCGGCGAGTTCAAGCCGGGCAGTCGCTCGGAGAATTCATCGGTAGCGGCAGCTTGGCGCAGCGCCCGTTGCACCATGCCCATTTTGGCGTCGAGATTGTCGACCATTGAAACAAATACGGCTTCCGGCGTGGCGGCATAGGCGGCGGCGCCCCATTCGGGTTCGCCCTGATGGCTCAGTACGATGTGCTCCAGCCGCTCCAACCGATCCGGGTCGAGCCGGGTTTTCAGGCCGGCTTTGCGCACGAGTTGATAGCCCAGCACCACGTGTCCTTGCAGAAGTCCGCGGCGGCTGCGGCGAGTCGCCAGCGCTCCTTCGTACTCGATGGTCTTTCCCGTATCATGGAGAAGAATACCGGCCATCGCGAGATCGGGGTCCACTTCGGGGTAGACCGGGAAAAGCGCGCGCGCGGCCCGGGCCATGTGAGTGGTATGTTCGAGCAAACCGTGGCGGTAGGCATGGTGCATCGAGATCGCGGCGGGGGACTGCTGAAACGATTCGCCGATTTCCTCGAACACCGCGCGCACGGTCGCCTGCAGTTCCGGGTGCTGAATGCCGGCGATGTAGCCGTTGAATTCCTGCCAGAGGGCATCGTGGTTCTCCGGTGCGACTTCGACCAAATTTTCCATGGTGCCGGGAGCGGCCAGCTCCGCTTCCGTCAGCACGCAGACCTTGGTGATTTTGGGCGATAACCGGCCCTGGTAGTAGTCGAGTTTGCCTTCGACTCGAACGGCGGCGCCTTCCGAAAGGCTTTTCAGGCATTCGAAGCCCGGATTGTCGCCGAAAACCGTGCAGCCAAACGAACCGGTGCGATCGCCGAATTCGAGGGAAAAGAAAGCATTCCCGTTGGAGGCGGTCTTGGGCGTCAACTTGCGCAGTAAAAGAACGCTCGTGAAACCCTTGCCGGTTGCATTTTCCAGGGCCTTCAGATCCCGAACGGATGTGAGCACATCAGGCATATTTTTTGACGAGCTGCGTGAAGCCTTTGAAAAACGGATGCTGGGTGTCCTGGAGGAGCGCGTAAAAGACCGTCTCCGACGGGAGGACGTAGATATTCATGCGCGCGAGCGCATTCAGGCAGACCTCGCCGTCTTCGGGTCGCCGGGCGCCCACCGCATCGGTCAGGATCGTGACCTGCAGGTTGATATCGAGCGCATCGAGGGCGGTTTGGTACACGCAAATGGAGCTTTCCAGTCCGCAGATGATCAGGTGCTCCACATCCAGCGAGCGGATCGCGTCGCGAATGCCGTCGTCGGCCAAGGCCGAGAAGGAGTTTTTCGTGAAGAGAACCGGCTTCGGCGCGAGGGCCAGGAGTTCGGGGGCCGTTCCACCGAGTTTCTGCGGGGACTGTTCGGTGAACACGATCCGCAAGCCCAGACCTTTTGCTGCTTCGACCGCGAAGCAACACCGTTTCAGCAGCCGGTCGCCCTCTGCGATCGCCTTCAGAAAAATTGGCTGCACGTCCACGCAAAGCAAAAGCGCACCGGCGAAGGGAGAAAACGTGTCGGCCATGGGGAAAGGGAAGGCTGAAGGCTGAAAGGCTGAAGGCTGAAAAGCAACCCGCTGAATGGCCGGTTTTCCCAAAACGGATGTCCGACTGTTGTGCCCCAGCCTTCAGCCTTCAGCTTTCAGCCTTTTCAGGTCCAGTATCGTTTCCTTGCTTTCACCTGCACAAAGCGTTTTTCCGGCAGAATGTACGCGGTAAGATGGCCTCCCATGACACAGGCGGTGTCGATGCCGACCGACCACTTTAGTTTATACACCTCCGGGCGCGGAGTGTGCCCGTAGACGACGAAGGGCGGGCCGTTCCAGAGATCGGCCCAGGCCGGACAGTCCTCGCAGTCAGCCCGCTTTCGCGGTTTGCCGTCCTTGTCGATGACCTGGATTCGGGTGACGACGTCCACCGGTTGCTTCTGCCAGGGTTCGTTGGGGAGAAAGCCGCCGTGCACGAAAACCGTGTTCAACTCCTCCACGTGGTGCGTGACCAGCATGCCTTCCAAGTAGGTCCAGTCTTCCGGCCGCAGCATGTGCAGGGTCTCGTCGTCGCCGCTCCGCAGCAGCTGGGTGTCTTTGTTCTTGCGATAGTTGAGCAGGCGCAACTCGTGGTTGCCGATCAGCGAGATTGCGCGATGTGCTTTCGCGAGGTCGATCACCTTGGTGCTGTCGGGGCCGCGATTGACGAGGTCGCCGACGAGAATGAGCTGGTCCTCCTCGGTCAGTGCGAGGCGGTCGAGGAGTTCGGCGAATTCGTGGTGGCAGCCGTGAATGTCGCCGATGGCAATGAGTCGTCCCTTCATTCGGCTGCCGGAAATTGGCTAGCGTCGGCGGCGACGACAAGTAAACAAGTGAGGATGGAACTGCAGTTACAACCATTGGCGCCCGTTTGTTTTGTCTCCGGCCAACCCTTCGTCGAGGGGCAGCGAGTCGCCAGCTTTCTCATTCGCGGCAAAACGGGGGATGTCAGCCGTTACGATGTCCTGGCCGCCGAGGAGGCGAAATTTGCGCCGGAGGGGCTGGTCGCGTGTCGCTGGGCGCAGGTCTTCAAGCCGCGAAAAGCGAATGAAAATCCCGAACGCGACATGAAGCTCACGGCCGACTCCCTTTTTCTCACGCTCGCGGACCCCGCTACGGAGCTGACGATCGATTCGGTCCGATTGCTGCAGTTCCTTGCGCTCATGCTGGAACGAAAGCGTGTGCTGCGGCCCAAAGGCATGAATTCCGATCGCAGCAAGAACGTGTATGAGCACGTCAAAACGAAGCAGATCTACGAGGTTCCCGCCGGTGAACTCACCCCCGAATTTTTCATCCAGGTGCAGGAACAGCTGAGTGTGCTGGTGGGGGGCGGCGCGGGGGGGGCGCCGGCGGGTGGTCCGAAGGCCTCGTAGCCCGAACTCGGAGAGTTTGGCCAAAATCTTACGATTCGGCTACGACCGCACGGGGAGATTCTTCTCGCGGAGAAAGCTCTTCACCTGGGGCACGGTGAAGGTGCCGAAGTGGAAGAGGCTGGCCGCGAGGACGGCGCTGGCGCGGCCCTGATCCAGCACCTCGGAGAAATGCTCCATTTTGCCGGCGCCGCCGCTGGCGATGACAGGGACCTCGACGGCGTCGCTGATCGCGCGGGTCAGTTCGAGGTCGTAACCGATGCCGGTGCCGTCGCGATCCATGCTCGTGAGAAGGATTTCTCCCGCGCCGAGTGAGACCGCTTGTTCCGCCCATTTGACCGCGTCGAGTTCCGTCGGATTGCGGCCGCCGTGAGTGTAGACCCGCCAGGAGTTGCCGTCAGGCTCGCGTTTTGCGTCGATCGCCAGCACGATGCATTGATTGCCGAAGCGGCGCGATGCGTCGGCGATCAACTGAGGTTGCTTGATCGCCGCCGTATTGAGAGAAACCTTGTCGGCGCCCGCTTTGAGCATGCGCTCGATATCGTCGACGGAGCGAAGTCCGCCTCCGACGGTTAGAGGCATGAAGCACTGCTCCGCGGTCGCCGCGACGACGTCGTGCATGATCTTCCGCTCGTCGGACGAAGCCGTGATGTCGAGGAAAACCAATTCGTCCGCCCCCTGAGCGTCGTAAGCCTTGGCGCACGCCACCGGATCTCCGGCGTCGCGAAGCTGCTGAAACTTTACGCCCTTCACCACGCGCCCGCCGGTGACGTCGAGGCAGGGGATAATGCGCTTAGCGAGCATCCTAGTAGCGGGTAGTGAGTAGCGAGTAGACGATCGTTCGGGTGGCTGGAACTACCCGCTACTCACTACGGGTTCGTCATCCGTCGACTTGGACTACTTCAGGTTCAAAATTCACTGCCAGCCGGTAAACCTGACCCGGGCGCATGATCAGCGGGTGATCCCGGACCAGGTGCTGGAGATAATGGATCTTTCCGTAATTGGTGCGGTAGGTCGGGTCGTGACTGACCACTTCCGTTTCCTGCCAAACTGCCTGGAAATCGTCTTTCTGCACGGTGCAGCGATGGCCCTGCGGACCGAGTGCGAGCGCGCCGGCCACGTGGTATTTGGAGTGCGGTGCGGCGATCGCCAGGACGTAGCGGAACTTGTCGAGCGTCACCTGCTGTTTGACCGTATAGGCGAACTCGCAGCTGATCTTCGGGCCGGCGAAGTTCCATTGAACCTTCACGCTGCCGAGATTCTTCACGATCTCTTCCTTCGTGTTCATCAGCTCCGGTTGTTCGTACCGGAAGTAGAAGCTGTTGCGCAGCCCCAGGCCCGTGACGCAGTTCTTTCCGTAAAAAGCGGGAATGGTCACTTGGTCGCCAAAGGTGAGTTCCGGCAGCATGACCGGCACATAGACATTGTTCGGCCAGTCGAACACGCCCGGACAGTGCGGAAAAGGCAGCGAGTCCGCCACGAGGGTCGAACCGGAGCTGATTAGGGGAATTTGCGCGTGGAGTCCGCTCTCGCCGTCGCGATAGAGGAAAAGTCCCTGTTCCTTGCGGTTGCTCTTGTCGAAAATGACGAAACGGCCGGAAGTCCGCGTGGGCTCCGGCTTGGGCGTGCCCGAGGGCATTTGCACCGTCTTGGCCAGACGCGACCATTGGCAAAGGTACCGCGCCGCGTCGAAGTTCGCCATCCGCGTCGTGTGATGGGCGTAGGCGGTGCGTTCTTCGTCCCGGAGATCGAGAAAACCGTGCTCCTGGTCGAGGTACGTCTGATAGAAGAACACGAACAAACGACGGAGAATATCGTAGTATTTCGGCTTCTGATCGTCGGCGATCCATCCGTCGCGCAGGCCTTGTAGAATCAGGCTGATGCAGTGCATCTGACCATAGGCGCCCGCGGCGCGGCCGAACGCCCAGCCCAGCCCGTCCGCGCGGACGAGATCGGGCATCATCTTGATGTATTTCTCCGCGTAGGTGCGCAGGGTGGGCAGCTTGCGGTCTCGTACCCCGCTGTTGGCGTGGAGCTGCAAGGCGGAGCGGATGAACACAAACGTCATCACCCCGTACAGATTGAAGTTGCCGCCGAAACCGGAGGTCGAGTCGTCAAAAAAACCGCTCGAACTCGTCTGATTTATGCGATCCACCATGCGCTCGATCAGGCGGGAGGTTTCGTCTTTTTTGGACAATCCGAAGCTAAAACGGGCCACGGCCTTGGCGACGTTGAAGGCCTGCCAGTGATTGTCGTAGTCGCTGCGGTGAAGCAACTGCTTGTCGATGCGCTGCCGGGTTTCTTCCACCAGCCGCTCCCAAACGGGATTGCGCTCTTTGGAAGGACCAAAACAGAGGAGCCCGAGCGAGGCGTAAGCCAGGCCATTTTCCGCTGCGGGTTCAGTAAAGACCTGCGCGGTGATGCACCGTGCGGCCAAGTCGATCAGATCGTAGTTTTTGAGCGTGGCCTCACCGGTTGCGCGATAGTATTCGCCAAGCGCGTACGCAACGTGTCCGGGTTCGTCAGGGCGGGGCTGTTCGCCAGGAGCAGGGAGGATGGTGCCGTCGGGCTGGATCGAGTCGAGGTTGTGACCCAACATCGAGCGGGCCATGTCGAGACATTGCTCGGAAAAACTATGCATGAAGGTTGTTTACAGATGCGGTCTCACGCCGGGCGCACCGCGCGCGCGACGGAAGGGACACTTTTTCAAGGTTTTGGCGGGGGGAGCAAGAGGGAAGTTCGCTCATTTTACGAGAGGGGAACCGCTACCCCCTCCGTATCGTTCTCGTTCTCTTACTCCTACTCATTCTCGATCCCACAGGCCCGGGCCGAGACTCGGCGTCGTTTTTTCCAGCAAATGCCGACCGTCGGGGCGAGAATAAGTAGGAATAGGAGAACGAAGAATG
>CAZJLP010000079.1:0-17676 GCA_964546955.1 uncultured Opitutaceae bacterium
CTCGCTGTTCGCGGAGCGATTGGCGAACGCAAACGCCAGGTCGTCCAACTTGCCGCGGACCAGAGGTCGCAGTTGCGAGAGGCGCGCAGACTGGGCGGCATCGCCGATCACCAAGGCGTGCACACGGTCGAGGTCCTCGTTGGATTGCCGAACGATCTTGCGAAACCGCTCTTCGAGCGCAGGAGCCCCGCTCACAAAAAACGCGCGTTCCGCCTCATCGGCCTGCGCCAGCTCGAGCAGAATATGCTGGAGTCGCTCGCGCACCATCAGCGTCTGCAATACCTGCTGGCTGGCCTGCTTCATGGCCTGGTTGCTGGCGAACGTGGTCAATGCCACCGACAGGAGCAAGACCCCCGCCCCGGCAGCGAGGGAAAGGGTAAAGATCCGCATTCCCAGGAGCCGCCACGCCTGCGTCATCACCGTCGCAGTCACGAGGCTGAACGAAATAAGGGTGGGGATCGACATCCCCACGTATTTTCCCCACCCATACATGGGCAGCGAACCCGCCACGTAGCCGATGGCCGCCACCAGAACCAAGGCGAGTAGACAGCTCGCCGCGCCCGCGAGCACACGGCGCGAAGGACGGGCTGCCGCCATCGCGAGAATCGCGCCCGCGGCAGTGATGAACGCGAAAGAGATGCCGGGCGAAATGCGCCCGGGAGTGCGCATTGGGACGTCCAGGCGGTGAGTCCAAAATAGCTCGTCGATTCCCAAATCTCGACCAAGAGCCAACTGAAGAAGCGTGGCCAGGGGGACAAAGGCGGCCGCGCCCGCACAGGTCCTCGCCAGGCGTTGTTTGCCGAAATTCACCGCGCTCAACCCGCCGGCGAGCGCGAGGAACGAAAGCGCCGTGTTGAACATCATGGGGGGCGCCCCGGGCACCAACGTCACCATTGTTTTCACGCCGAGAACCCACCCGGCCAGAACGCACAGGGCGATGAGAGCGATGGGCACGCTGAGCAAAAGCAGCCAGCGACGGCTGTCCGGCGGTGCCGAGTTGTGTTCCGGGCCCATCGCCTTTCTATCGGCGCAACAAGGTGTTGACCTTAGTGAAAGGTTTTGCCCGACCAGGATCCTTCAAGAAGGAGATAAGTATCTCTTGTATCTGCCGATCAACGTATTACGAAATATTATCCCCGCGGCCCGGCATAACCGCCCGCGCGCCCCTCAACCCCGGGGTTTCCCGCCGTCTCGCTTGAGCTTTTCCATCTCGGGCACAACGACCTTTTGGTAACAATCGGGGCAGATCGAATGGCTGAACTCGCTGCCTGTGCGTTCGTTGATGTAAGCCTCGATTTGGGTCCAGTAATTGTGGTCGTCGCGGATCTTTTTACAGTAGGAGCATATGGGAAGAAACGTTTCCAGCTGCTGCACCTGCGTTGCATACCTGAGGATGCGTTCAGCCACTCGCAGCCGCATCCAGATTTCCTGCAGATCCAGCGGCTTGGAAAGAAAGTCGTCCACGCCCGCTTCGATCGCCTCCCTTTGATTCGCTTGATCCGCGGTGCGACTCGTCAGAAGGATGAAATAAGTGTAGTCCGCCTTGAGGCGGCCGCGCACGCGCTGGCAGAGCTCCAGCCCATCCATCTCCGGCATCAGCCAGTCGCTCACGATGACGCGCACCGGATCCTTCTCGAGCAACTTCAGGGCATCGATGCCATGCGGCGCCTCGGTCACTTCGTGCCCCAGCCGATGCAACGCTTGCACCAGAATCTTCCGCGCCACCATGTCGTCGTCAACGGCGAGGATTTTCAATAGAGACCCTTTGTTTCTGCTTTTCGAGCGCGTCGGTCAACCGGAGCATGTCTTCGTCGAGACCAGAGAGAAGCGGATCGATTTCCGCAAGTTTTCCCGCTCGGGCCAGGGACTCGATCTGCTGACACCGCAGCTGCAGCGCACGCGCTCCGAAATTGGCCGCCGCGCCTTTGACCGTGTGAGCGATGTGCGCGACGGCTCGCAGATCGCCGGAGGCTCGCGCCAGGCGCACTTCGCCCAGCCGGCGGGGCGTTTCGACCAGGAACAGATCGATGAGATCGCGAATGAAATCGGGATCCTCTTCATCTTGCAGGTCGCAGAGATGATCGAACTGCGTGCGGTCCAAGACGACGGGAGGGCCCTCAAAAGGCGAAGCGGAGGAGCGCGTGCCGACCGTGCCCGTGACCTCCGCCGTCACCATGCGGCGCTCGAGCGCCGCATGCAGATCCTCGAAGCGGATCGGTTTGGCGACAAAGTCGTCCATTCCTGCGGTGAAACACTTCTGGCGGTCCAGATCGGTCGCGTAGGCGGTCAAGGCGATGATGGGCACGGTGGGATCGAGATTCGGCACGCGCCCCGCCCTGATGCGCCGCGTAGCCTCGTACCCGTCGAGCACCGGCATCTGGCAATCCATAAAAATCACGTCGTACTGCTGCAGCGCCAGCATGTCCAGGGCGTGCGCGCCATTGTCGGCGACGTCGACATGGTGGCCGAGCTTCTCGATGTGCCTCTGCGCCACTTTCTGGTTTACGAAATTGTCCTCGACCACCAGCACCCGCAACCCGCGCCCGCGCGCCTGCGACAACTCCACCATGGGCACGACGCCCGTCCCGGTTCCCCCTTGCTTGGTCCCGCCCGCGAACACGCGCGCGACGCATTGCTTCAGCTGCCGCTGGCGCGCGGGTTTGAACAAAAAGGCATTCACCCCGGCCTTCTTCAGGACCTCGAGTTCCGCCAGGTGGCTGGCTGAAGTCACGACGACCACCGGCACGGTGCGCGCCGCCGGGTCGGTCCGCAATCGATGCAGCAATCCGGTGCCGTCCAGCTGCGGCACGTGGCGATCGACAAACACGAGATCGTAGGGCCGGCGCACCTCTGCTCTCGCCTGAATGGCGGAGAGCGCCTCCGACGCGCTGCCCACCGCGTCGGCCGTCACGCTGATCTGGGCGAGCTGGCTGACGAGAACCCGGCGGCTGGTCTTGCTCGTGTCGACAATCAAGGCGCTGACGCCGGCCGGAAGATCCGGCTCCCGGATCGCGGGGGCGGCTTCGATCAGCTTGGGGAGGGAGAGTTCGAACCAAAACACCGAGCCTCGTCCGGGCTCGCTGTCCAGGCCGATCCGGCCGCCCATCAATTCGATCAGCTGCCGTGAAATCGCCAGCCCGAGGCCGGTTCCCCCGTGCCGCCGCGTGGTGGACCCATCCGCCTGCACGAAAGGCTGGAAAAGGAGCCTCTGCGCGTCCGTCGTGATGCCGATTCCCGTATCCGAAATACTGATGCGAAAGACGAGCGCGGCTTCCGTTTCCTCGAGTCGGCTGACGCGCACCAGCACCTCGCCCTGCTCCGTGAACTTGATCGCGTTGCCGACCAGATTATTCAGAACCTGGCGCAGGCGCCCCGGATCGCCGCGCAGCAGCGTGGGCATGTCGCCCGGAATCTCACAGGCGAGCTCGATACCCTTGTCCTGGGCCCGTTCGTTCAACAGCGCGATCGTGTCCTCGATCAGGCTGCGCAACTCGAACTCGACCGCGTCGATCTGCAGCTTGCCGGTCTCGATGCGCGAAAAATCCAGGATGTCGTTGAGCACGCCCAACAGGGAATCCGCGCTCTTTTGCACCGCCTCCGCCAATTCCCGCTGCTCGAGGCTCAACGGAGTGTCCAGCAGCAGCCCGGACATGCCGATGATGCCGTTCATGGGCGTGCGGATTTCATGGCTCATGTTGGCCAGGAACTGCGACTTCAGGCGCGAGGCGTGGTAGACCTCGTCGCGCGCGAGGGCCACATCCTGCTCGTGCCGCCGGCGCTCCGAAATGTCGGTCAACCCGCCCACGAACCCGGCAAACTCGCCCGCCGGCAGGAAACGGGGCCGGCTCGAGTCGAGCATCCAGCGATACTCGCCATCGTGACGGCGCAGTCGGTATTCGATTTCGAAGGGCGTGCGCTGGTGGCGGGCATTGGCCAAGAAAGCCACGACTTTTTCCCGGTCTTCCGCATGGACCCCGTCCAGCCATCCCTCGCCGCATTCCTGCGCCAGGCTGCGGCCGCGAAAGGAAAGCCAGCTCTGGTTGAAAAACACGCCGCGACCGTCCGCCGCCTTGACATAAAGCGCGGTCGGCGCCGCATCGGCAAAAAGGCGGAAGCGCTCTTCGCTTTCACGCCTCTCTTCCTCCACTCGGCGCCGTTCCAGCGCACCCCGCACGACACGCTCGAGCAACAGCGGAGTCAGCTCCAGCTTGCCCGCGCAATCGACCGCCCCGGCGCGCAGCGCATCCGCCAGCAGTTCCCGATCTTCCCGCGCCGTCAGCAGCACAAAGGCGGAACGACAGCCCCTGGCCAGGGCCTGACGCACCAGTTGGAGGCCCGATTGCTTCTCGAGCCGATGGTCGACCAGCACGACCTCGCAGCTGCCGGTGGTCAGACGGATCAACGCCTCGTCCGAATTGTGGAGCCACTCAAGCGCCCATTCCGGGCGCGTGATTTCCGCGAACAGGCGTTTCAGCAACCGGTGGTCCGCGTCATTCTCACCGACAAAAAGAATCCGAATCCCTGGAGCGTCTTCCATAGGTCAGTCGAGCGTTCGCTCCCGACCCGGGGAGCGGTTTAACGCGCTCACGGAGAACGAAAGGGAGAAGAGATGCCGGTCGCGGAAGGTCATGGCCGAACGATCACGCTACAGTGTCCTCCGCGTCAGGTTCAAGGGCCGCGTGACAAATGCATCTGTCCGTTCGGTTAAAACGCTCTAAAATTTCCTAGTTATTTGGTCGCTCGCTTGGAACAAGACGTTGGAACGCGGGTTTCGCGTGAAGATCCGCACGACAAAAATCCCTTCGAAGAACAGCCAACCGTTTTCAACAAACTGCCTTCATTCTTGCTCATCGACTGTTGCAAAACATGCTGCTTGTGCAGAACTTGCTGCGGAAGCTAAGGACTTTCCCTCAAATCAAATTCTCCGGGTTGACAAAATCTTTCCTCGATAGCTAGTGCCACGTGCCATGAACTACACCCAGCTCTTTCGCACCCTGCGCGAAGCCAAAGGCCTCACCCACGACGGTCTGGCGAAGCTGGCAGATTGTCACCGCAATACGGTGATCAACGTGGAAAGCGGCCGCCCCGTTAAGTTCAAAACGATCGCAGAGCTCATGCTAAAGATGGGCTACGATCCGGACTCGGCCGAGATGAAAAGCATCGCGCTGCTTTGGCTCGAATCGATCAGCGGGATCGACTTCACGCAGGACCGGACGACGAATGAGGCGCGCAAGAAAATCGCGAAATACCGCGCCACCGAGAAAGAAGCCGCCGAAATACTGGCTGAATCCGTCGTGGCGCAGCGCCTGAGCGTGGAGCAGATCCGCATTCTCCTTTTCGCCGCCGGTCAACCGCAGGTCATCGGCATTCTCGAACACATTCGCGATTTGGTGGGACAGCCTGCCCCAGCCGCGGAGGACGTGCCTCCGCTGGAGATCGCAGAAGGGCACTGAGCGTTAGTTCGCGCCATCTGAGTCGCCGCCGGATTTTATCGGGGCCGGTTTGGAGCGCGAACATTGCTCATCTCTTATCGCCCATTGCTCATTTCTCACTGATCGAGCGCTTCAGTCGCCAAGCACAAGCTGCGGCGCCAGCGCAGCCCTAGGCTTGCCCGGCGGTCCTCAATGAAAATGAGCGATCAGAAATGAACAATCACCTCACCCGAGCAGCCGGCGCAGCTCTTCCGGCTCCGTGACCGGCCTCTGGCAGCTGTAGTGCTCACAGACATACGCAGCCGGACGTCCCTCCACCGGTTTCATCTCAGCCAGCGCGGGAGAGAGCTCCGACAACCACCGCTGTCCTTCGCCTCCATCTGCCGCTAAAATCGCCCGACGCGGGCCAAGCCTCTCGTGCAGAACACGCGCGAGCGCGGCGAAATTCGGCGCCGCGGGATCGCCGGCGAGCACCACTTGCCTCGGCGGCTCGAGTGCCAACTCGACCGCGCAAAGCAGCTGGGGCAGAGCCTGGGGATGCTGGCTCCACCGACCCTTTAGCGCGTCAATGGTCTTCAACGCGCGTTCGCGCCTGCTCTGGCCTGTCGTCGAAAGCATAACCGCCAGCCGCAGTAGATTCGCCGTCGCGACGGAATTAGCCGCGGGCTCCGCTCCGTCATAGTCTTCCTTTAAGCGCAGGACGAGCCTGTCATCGGCGGCTCCTGCCGTGAAATACCCTCCGCGCTCCGGATCCCAAAACAGCTCGTCCATCGTCTGCTGCAGCCGATCCGCCCATCTCAGCCACCCAATCGCAAATGTCGCCTCATACAAATCCAGCAGTCCCTGAATCAAAAAGGCATAATCCTCGGCAAACCCTTCCACGCTCCCACGGCCCTGCCGATAGGTCCGATAGAGGAGTCCCGTCCCCTCGTCATAGAGTTCGCGCCGAATGAACTCGGCCGCCGCCGCCGCGGTTTGAGCGTACGAGACCGCGACCGTTTGCCCATCCGCGAGAAGTTGATGCCCCCGCGCAAAGGCCGAAATCATCAAACCGTTCCACGCGGTGATAATCTTGTCGTCGAGGTGCGGCCGCGGTCGGAGGGCTCGTACCGCGCGCAACCTATCGAGCGCGGCGATCAGTCGGACGTTGGCTTGCTCGATCTCCATCCCGCATTCCTTCGCCGTAAGCGCGAGCGACTGCGCCTGTTTCAGGATATTCTTGCCCGTGAACTCGCCCTGCGGATCGAGCGCTGCCGGTACGTTGCCTCCGGGCACGACTCCGAAATGCATCTGCATCAAAGGAGCGTCCGCGCCGAGAGGGCCCGCCAGCTCTTCGTGCCTCCACACGTAGAACGCCCCCTCCGCCCGCTCGGATCGATCCTGCGCGATCGGGCTGTCGGCGTCCTCGGCCGAATAGAAACCTCCCTCGGCGCTCGTCAACTGCGTCCGCACATAGTCGAAGACGTCTCTCGCCAGCCAGGCGAAGACCTCACGGCCCGTGGCCTGCCGCGCCTCGAGGTAATTGACGGCGATCTGCGCTTGATCGTACAGCATCTTCTCGAAGTGGGGCACGAACCACGCGTCATCGACCGAGTAGCGATGAAATCCCCCGCCGACGTGATCGTGGATGCCTCCTTCAGCCATGCGCTGCAAGGTGACGCTCGCCATCGCAATCGCCTCCCGTCCGGCCTCGGACTGCGCACCCTGCACGGCGGCAACCCGGAACAAAAAATTCAGATTGGAAGCGCGAGGAAATTTCGGCGCGCCGCCAAATCCGCCTTTGGCCGCATCGAAGTTCTCATAGAAATGCTGGAAGCATTTTTCGAACGCCGATCCGGCCGTCTCCACCAATCGCGTCTCGAGTCCGCCTTCGGCAACGCCCGGTTCATCCTTCTCCGCCACCTCCGGCGGCGGCGTCGCGTGATACGCCCGAAGCGCCTCGATCACCCTCTCCCCCTCGGCCAGGAGTTTGTCTCGCTCGGTGGCCCAACCCTTCGCAATCGCATCGAGTACGCTCGCAAACCCCGCTCGACCGTGGCGATCTTCGGGCGGGAAATACGTGCCGCCATAAAACGGTTTCAGCTCCGGCGTGAGCCACGCGCTTAGCGGCCAGCCGCCGTGTCCGGTCATCGCCTGGACATACGCCATGTAAACCCGATCGACGTCCGGCCGCTCTTCGCGGTCGACCTTGATCGACACGAAATGCTCATTTAGTCGTGCCGCGATAGCCTCGTTTTCGAAACTTTCGTGGGCCATCACATGGCACCAGTGACAAGTGGAATAGCCGATCGAAAGGAAGATGGGTTTTTGCTCCACCCGTGCCTTTTCGAAGGCCTCCTCGCACCACGGAAACCAGGCGACCGGATTCTCCGCGTGCTGCAGCAAATAAGGTGACTTCTCCCGGACCAGATGATTGGGCATAGTGAGCATAACACGCCGCTTTGATCCGGACTTCGACCGCGAAGTTCAGTTCACAGTCGAAATTCCCCTTCCGCGCGCCGGTTTTGCTTCGGTCTTGAACCCTGAGCCGAGAAACCGAAGTCCGGGCCTATTCTCGTCAGGGAACCACTCGAAGCGCCTTCGTCTCATACCCAGCGCGCGCTCGGTCGAAGAGAAGCAACAGTCCGCTTTGGGAAGGCGAACTGACCGACGTTGTGCCCCCAATGGGCAAGTCGACGCCACCCCCGGCCGGCACGGTGACTTTGCCCAGAGACCCGCCGAGCGTGAAACGCGGCGCGTCTGGCGCGACCGACATCGGACCCACTTCGTCCATCAACAATCCGGTGAAATAATTATCGAAAGCCTGGACGGAAAAAGTAAACGCATGCCCGACCGGCATCGGATCGCGCACGGGGGTCTCCGAAGGCTCGTCGGGCATCGTCAGACCGATCCGGTCCAGCGGCACCCGCAGGACGACATTGGTGGAATTGAAATCGACATCCGTATAAAACGTCGCGTACGCCCGATCCCAAGCCGCCCCTTTCAGATACGTGACATTCCGCCAGTCGGTCGACGAGGCGCGCTGGTTGAAGATCGACCAGTCGGCCAGTCCATCGTTGTTTACATCAATATTGACCGCAAACTGAGCGGGGAAATTCGCATGGGTATGCGGTTCGTAGGTGGTGAGCGCAAATTCCAGTACTCGCGCGCCCCCCGGAGCGGTGTCGGCCAGCCGCACCCCTACATGCTGCAGATCGACCGGCGGTCTTCCGTCATTCACAGCCGGGTACGAGCCCGGCGCCAGCCGAGAGCTCGTACCGGTCAGGGCAAATACACGTGCTTCAGCGGCGATGCTGGAATCCCGATTCGTCATCCGCAAAGGCGCGGCGCCCAAGCGGTAGAGATCCCCCGCCACAAACGCGCGATGGCTGCGCTGGGGCAGCAGATGCCATGGCAACCGCAGCGTTTCCGCTCCCTCAGTCAACGCAACGAAACCGCCGTACTCCAACGCTCCGAGCCGGGCGCCGTCCGCGCCATAGGCCCCGCTATCCGTGTTCCACACCGGCAGTTTCGCCGCGTCGACCGCGAGCTGCACTTCGAATTCCGCCGAGCCCCGCGCCGGGACCTGCACCGTCGTGGGACCGCGCAGCACGACCGCCCCCGCGGCGCCAGGCGAAGATCGCGACTCCGTCGAAACCCGGAAGGTGCGGAGCACGCCCGCATAGTTTTTCACACGTAGGCGACGGGAAAGGGTGTGCACCCCGTAGAAGCGGTGAAATCCAAAGGAGAGCGCCGGCGATTCCACGCCCGCCTCGTCGATGCCCCAGGCGCTGGCCTGCCCCTCGAGTGCGGCGTGCACCCGCACTTCGCCCGCACCGGTGCGAGAGATCGGACTGAAGGCGTGAGGGGCGCTCGCCCGATTCTGGTAAGTTGCACTGTCAGCGTGGTTCATCAGCAACGCTTTCACTTCCAAGGGGGGCAGCCCGGGATGAACCTGGCGTATGAGCGCCGCTGCCCCCGCCAACACCGGCGCTGCGCCGGAGGTGCCCCCGAAGACCGACAACCGGTTGCCGCTGCCAGCCACCGCAGCCAAACTGGCTCCCGGCGCCGCGATCTCCGGTTTGATTGTACTGCCGTCGAGGCCGGGACCCCGCGACGAACCCGCGGCCACGCTGGAAGCCGTCGTGACGAACGCCATTTCCGAAAAGGCCGCGTTTAGCGCCTCTCCCTGCGCCAAGCGGAGGAGCAGCGCTTCGCCATCCGTTTTCGCGAGGACCACGACCGGGATGGCGAGCGTGAATGAAGGTTCGAGTTCCAATGGCAAACCGCCGAAACTGAGCGGTGTCGGATCGCCGGGTGCATCGTTGACGATGAGGACGCCAACCGCCCCGGCGGCTTGGGCATAGCACGCTTTGAAGCTCACATTGCAGGTCCCGCGGTCGATCAATGCGATTTTGCCCCGCAGCGAGCCCGGCGGAAATGGCGCACAGCCCGAACGGTTGGGCGGCCGGACCAGCGCCGCCTCGAGCTGACCGGAAATGGGCGCCCAAGGCAGCGCGGCGGTGTTGGACAAGGTCAGACGGCGCGAACCGAGCGCGGGCGAAACGATGTCCACGGAAAAAACTTTCGAATCGGGCATCGTCGTCTCAGCCACCGCGATGGCTCCCGGGGCACTGGCCGGAGAGCTCACAATATAGGGGTTGTCACCGGCGTTGCCCGCCGCGCAGCAAACCACCACACCGGCACGCACCGCGTTCCCCACCGCCTCGGACGAAGGGTTGTCTTTGCGCCCGTAGTACGATCCGACCGACAAATTGATCACATCGACTGCATCGGCGAGGCTTCCATCGCCATCCGGATCAAGGGACCAATCGATCCCCTGGATCAGGGCGATCCCGCTGCACGACGTGCCCAGGGCGCTGCAGACCTTGACTGCATAAAGCGAAACGCCGGGGGCCAAACCATGATTGTCGGGCTGTTCCCGATACGGGCCGCCGGCAATGATATCGGCGACGCTCGTGCCGTGCCCCCCATCAGTGCCGACAATGCCCAAATCGTTCACGGCGGGCGGCGCCGCGATCGGATTGGGGTCGGGCGCGAGAGGCCCGTGCGGCCATCGCTCGCCGACAAAATCGTATCCATCCACCACCTTTCCCTGCGGCCACGAGACGGGACCGCGATTTTGCGGCGAACCGGGGCCACTGCCGTAAGCCGACAAGTACGCGGTGAGCGTGCCGGCGCCCCCAAACGCGGCATGCGTGTAATCGATGCCCGAGTCGAGCACCGCGACCTTCACTCCCGTCCCATCCCGGCCGGAGGCACGCACGATGTCCGCCCCGACAAACGGCAGGATCGACTTCGCTTCCGTCGCTGCGCCGGCCTCGGTTCGAAAATTGACGACCACCTGAACGCCACGCACGTCCGGCAGGGCTGCGATTTGAACGGCGAGACCTTGGCTGCAGGAAACAAAAAGCGCGTTCAGCGCGATGCTTGTGCGCGCAATCTCGACGCCCCCCAAGGCCGCGATGTCCGTCATGAGCTCGGCTTGCGCGGCCCGCACGCCGGCCAAATAGGTCCGCTGTTCCTCTTCCGACAGCCGTCCACCCCGCGCCAACGTCTCCCCGTACACCGCAGCCAGCGGTGCGGCCTTCAGCAGCACCACATACGGCTGCGGGGCGCCGCCCTGCGTCGCGCCGTCGATTCTTACTTCGGCGTGCGCCACCGATTGGGCGCAAACGGTCGCTCCACCGCAGAGCGCCGCGATCGCGGCCGCGGCGCAACGTCCCAAGCGGCTCACTACGGTCCGCCGGAAAAGGACGGCAGCGTGTCCGGAAGCAAGCGAAGCGGGACTGTCGGCTAAACGATTCAAAGGAGAATACTCACGGGCAAAACCATCCTGCCAGCAGGAGGAACCTGCCTAAATCCCGCGGAATGTAAACGGCGCATCTGCGCTCGACACCGTCTTCCGGTGGAAAGAGCCTTCCAATTTCTAACTGCCGAGCCTCCACCGAGGTGCGATACTCTACCCACAGGACGTTTCCGGTACTACCCACTGCCCTTACTCGATATGATCGAAGCCCGCCATCTGACCAAGATCTTCCGGGACCGCAAACGCGGCGACATCCGAGCCGCGGACGACATTAGCTTTCGCGTCGAGCCCGGACAGATCTACGGGCTGCTGGGAGCGAACGGAGCAGGCAAGACAACGACGCTGCGCATGCTCGCCACCTTGCTCAAGCCTTCGAGCGGTTCCGCGACGGTAGCCGGCTTCGACGTCACGAGCGTTCCCGAAAAAGTCCGCGGACAGGTAGGTTTCCTCGCCGCCAGCACCGCCCTGTACGGCAGGCTGACCGCGCGGGAAACGATCGCCTACTTCGGCGAGCTGAACGGCTTGGGCAAAGAAGAAATCGCGCGCCGCACCGAGCGCCTCGCGGAGCAGCTGGACATGTGGGAGTTTATCGACCGCCGCGTGGATAAATTTTCAACGGGCATGAAGCAGAAAACGTCCATCGCGCGCACGCTCATCCACGACCCCGCGGTCATGATCTTCGACGAACCGACGCTGGGCCTGGATGTGATGGCGGCGCGAACCATCGTGCGCTTCATTCGCGACTGCCGGGATCGAGGGAAGACCGTGATCTATTCCACTCACGTGATGAGCGAAGTGGAAAAGCTCTGCGACGTGATCGGCGTGGTGCACGGCGGAAAACTCTTGGCGGAAGGCACGCTGGCGGGCCTCCGCGCGTCCTCCGGATTGCACGACATGGAAGATATCTTCGTCAACTTGGTCGAACCCACCCTTCGATGAACTGGCGCAACATCCGCACCGTTTTTTTGAAGGAGCTGAAGGATTCGCTCCGCGATCGCCGGGCGCTCATCTCGATGATCATCATCCCATCCGTGGTGATGCCGGCATTGATGTTCGGCCTGGGCATGGCGTCGATGAAGGCATTCAAGAAGTTGGGCGCGGAGCACGCGACCGTCATGCTAATCGGCGGGGATCATTCGCCCGCCCTGCGCAAGGTCCTGGAAGCGAGCACCAAGCTGAGGCTCAAAACCGCTACCGGCGATTACGCGGCGCAAATCGCGGCCAAACAAACCCATGCCGCGGTCGAAATTCCCGCCGGCTTCGATGAAGCGTTGGGCCGGGGGGAAAAAACCCAGGTAAAAATCTATCATCACCAAGGCGATGTCCGCTCGGCGGCGGCGACGGGGGAAATTGACCGCCTCCTGCGGGAATACCGCGAGAAGGTCGTCCAGAACACCTTGGCGACGTACAAGGTTCCCCCCATCGCCATCAGGCCCTTTGACTTGGCTCGCGAGAATGTCGCCCCGGCCGAAAAAGTCGGCGGTAGTCTGATCGGGGGCGTCGTCCCGTATGTTTTGATCCTCCTCTGTTTCGTGGGTGCCATGTACCCCGCGATGGACTTGACCGCGGGTGAGAAGGAACGCGGCACGCTTGAGACGATTCTGTGCAGCCCGCTCGCCCGGGTGGACCTGGTGCTCGGCAAGTTCTTGATGGTTCTCACTGCCTCCCTGACCACGGTGGCCTGCTCCCTCACGTCATTCGGCCTCAGCGCGCTCTTCGGCGGGGGCTACCTTTGGGGCAAGATGGGCGGCGGAAAGAGCGCGCAAGCGCAGGAACTGACTCTCGCCATTTCCTCCGCGGGCGTGCTCGGTGTATTCGCCATGGTACTACCCCTGGCGGTGCTCTTTGCGGCAATCCTGTTCACCGTCTCTCTTTTCGCCAAAACGTACAAAGAGGCGCAGACCTACACGTCTCCGATGGTCATCCTCGTTCTGCTTCCCGCCATGGGGGCTCTGCTTCCGGGCATCGAACTCAACGCGAAACTAGCCCTGGTCCCGATCCTCAATGTCGCCTTGGTCAGCAAAGAGATGGTCTCTGGAAATTTCCCATGGGCGTTCATCGCGTTGATCTTCCTCTCCACCACGGCGTACGCCGCCGCCGCCCTCGCGCTCGCCGTGCGCATGTTCAATCGCGAGGATGTGATCTTTCGCACGTAGCGGCGCGGGCGCCGCGATTTGAGGTTCGAATTTGAAATTTGAGACCGGAGTCGGCCGGAGGGTTGGTCGGAACCTTCGCCGTTTCGCAACCGAAACCCGTCTCGAATCTCAAATTTCGAATCTCGAATCCCAGGCGTCCCCCGAGACACCTGTAGGGACTTCCCTGAGGAGGGCTCAAAAATTCGTCAACGTGGGCGCTGCTGCCGCCAAGTGGCTGCGGCTCAGGGTAAAGACGACGTAAATACACCCCGGAAACGGTCTAAAGCGTGGCGAAAGCAGCAGTCGAACTTAGCCTCCCCTGCAAGAAATCCGATTACCTCCGTATGCATCTCGTGAAAAAAATCCTGGTCGTGCACGGCGAAGCGAAAGTTAAGCGCCGCCTCGTGCTCATGCTCGCCGATGCGGGCTATGACCTGCGGGCCTTCACCGCCGGCGAAGCCGCGCTGGAGACCGCGCGCGTCGAATGGTTCGACCTCGCCCTGATCGACGCCCACCTGTCGGGCGCGCAAGAATTCGAATTTGTCGAAGCGCTGAAGAAAATTCAACCGACTGTTCCGGTGGTGCTGGTCGTTCCGCAACTGGACCTTCCGCTGATCGTGAAGGGAATCCGCATGGGCCTAAGCGACGTCTTGCCGATCAACAACGATCTGCGCCCGCTCGTTCGCCGTGTGCACAGCTTGCTGCGTCCCAGCCAGCCGCACGGCCCCGACGAAGACATGCTCTCCCTCGCCGAATTAGCCGAGGTCGAAGCGGCCCTCCAAGCGTTCGGCGACGCCGGTGCGAGCTCCTCCGCCACGGGCAAAAGCGCGGATCCTTTCAACACGCCGGATTTTAGGCAGGAACTCATGCGGGGCGCGAAAGAACGCGCCATGCTCGAGGAGAAAACGCAGCGTCTCGAACACGAGAAGGCCGCCTTGGAAGCCGAACTCAAGACCCTCCTCACGCAAAACGCGGACGCCCTCCATCTGCAAACCGAATTCGCAGAATTGCGGACGCAGCGAGAAACCGCTTCCGCGGCCCAATCCGTCATCGATCAAAAGGCGCGGGCGCTCGCAGAAGCGCGCTCCGAACTCGCCCGAGAACGAACCGCGCTCGAAGAAGAGCGTCGTCGCCTGAACGAAAGCGCTCAAAGCGTGTCCCCGTTTGCCCAGTCCGCCGACGAAATCGCGCGTGAGCGCTCCGAACTCGAGGTCTGGAGGGCCAAACTCGCGGCTGAAGAATCCCGTCAGCGAGACGAGGCTTCGCGCATCCAGCATCTCAGTACCCAGCTGGCCCAGGAACGTCGCCGTTGGCACGAGGATCTCGACCTTCTGCGCGAACAGGAAACCAATCTTCGGGATTACGAGTCGCGTTTGCGCAATCTTCAGGCGCAACTGGAGGCCGACCGCGTCCTTTGGTTCAGTGCCCGCCCCCAGTCGCGCTCCCCTTTCAACGACGACGCAGCGGTCAAGGCGGCTTGGGAAAAACTGCAGCGCGCGACCGATTTGCTGGAGGCGGAACGCGCCGTCTTCCGCGACGATCGCATGGCGATGCGCGAACTCGAAGTCGAGATCAAGCGCCGCGAGGCCAAGCTCGAGGAAATGTCCGCGAAACTGGGCGAACACGAAAAACGAATGAAAGAACTGCCGGGTGTTTCTCATTCCCGCCACGGAGCACCGGCCACGGCGGTGAAGGCCCTCTCCAAAGCACCCTTCGAAATGGCTAAATCTCTCCTGGGCCGAAAGCCCGGCGAGGAATAATCTCTTGTATTCATCGCACCCGACTCAAGCGCCGCGGCCACCGCGGCGCTTTTTTTGTGGAAAAACATTCGCCGGAACCCGCACCCTCCCCCCCGGTATGTTCCAACGAGCCTCTAGCTCCTAAGCTCTGGGTTCTGCCCTTTGGCTTCTGGTTCTGGCCGAGCGCATACTTTTTCGCCTTGCGCGTTTCCGCCTTCATCCCCATTTAGTCCGGCGTGAACTCCATTGTCCATGTCGCAAAACCGATGCACGCCGTTGTCGCGATGCACGCCCGCGCATGGCGAAAATCGGCTTGGCGATGGTAACGCGTCCATAACGCGTCCGGCACAAAACGATGCCGCGCTCTCCCCACCGCCAAGCCCGACTTAATCCAAGTCGGGTTTTTTATTGCCCGAATTCCCCCCTCTGCCCGAACCCTCCGCCTCCGCCATTCACCCTTTTCCTCCTCGATTCCTCTCTGTCATGAACTCCGCCACCCTCACCGAACCTTCCGGTAGACCTCCGCCCGAATCACTCCCTCCTTCGGCCACCCCGCTCGGCTTCTTCGGGCGAACCCTCGCGCAATACACGCAAGCGTTCAACCTCGACCTCGCCGCCCTGCGCGACGCGTCGATCCTAGACGTCGGCGCGGGCCCCGGCTCTTTCACAGCCGAAGCCTGCCGGCGCGGCATCGATGCGGTCGCGGTTGATCCGCTCTACGGAAATAGCCCCGAGATCCTCAAAACGCGAATCGCGACCAGCCCTTCCCCGCTGGCCGGATTCGCCGGCGGCCCCGAAGCACTCGAAAACGGCCGAATCGCGGCGGAACGTTTCTTGGCGGACTACGACGCTCACTACCTACACGGCCGGTACTACGGCGCCGCGTTACCGCTCCTTCCGTTCTTCGACCGGACCTTCGATTTCGTGCTGTGCGGAAACCTCTTGTTCACGCTTACGCGCAAGCAAAGTCTCGAATTTCATCTGGTCGCATGCCGCGAGCTCGTGCGGGTGAGCCGGATGGAAGCACGGATTCAGCCTGTGACCGGCCCCCAAGGCATTTCTTTGCCCAACCTCAAGAAGCTTCGGAGTGCCCTGGCCTCCGAGGGCATCGAAAGCGAATTGGTCAAAACTCGCATCTCACCGCCCTTCAGCAGCCGGTCGATGCTCATTCTGAGAAGGACCATACCATGATCCCGGGCATCGCTTCCCTTCCCGAACCGCCGTATTACGCGGTGGTATTTACCTCCAAACGCGCTGAGGGAGACGAGGGCTACGCAGCCATGGCCGAAGCCATGGTCGCACGAAGCAAAGAACAACCGGGTTTTCTGGGCCTCGAAAGCGTGCGCGGCGCGGACGGCGTCGGCATCACCGTCAGTTACTGGCGCGACCTCGAATCGATCCGCGCGTGGAAAGCAGACGCACCCCACGCGAAAGCGCAGGCCGCCGGCAAAGCGTCGTGGTACCACCACTACGAGGTCCGCATTGCGCGGGTTGAACGGGCATACTCCGGACCCCGGCCGTCGTAACGGGGCAGCGGAGCCAACCTCGGCCTTTCACTTCCGGCTATTTTCCGCGGCCACCGACACGGCTCCGATCACCCGCAGATAGAGCCGTTTTCGCGAGTTCGTGGGATGTTCGGCGTAGACCCCGAGAATCCCGGAGCACAAATCGAAAGGAGGCCGCGGTTCGCCCAGCGCGAGCCAGGCTCGCATGGCAGTCTGATCGTTGAGGATCAATTCCGTCGGCATTTGGAAAAGAGACGGAGGCATGCCGGTGCTGTCGCGAACCACCAAACCTTCCCCGTTCCAGGGAAAAGTGATCTTCGCCCGGAGCCCGGCGCGAGCCAGCACCGACCAAACCGAAGGTTTATCCACGATCTCCTCCAGCACGGCGCGAAACGCGGGGATCTTTGTCGCCGCGTCGTAGAACGCGTTCAGTGAAAACAGGACCTCGCAGGTGCGACGCTCGTCAACTTCCGTCATTCTGAGTTTCGCGGCTTGCTGTTTTCCTCGCTCAATTGTTTCGGGCGGGTAAGGCCGCCGGCCGATCCAGTACGTCGCGCCGGTCAAGCCGGCCTCGGCCATGCGAGCCCGCAGCGCCAGCGCTCCCCGGCAGAATGGCAGGAAACCCCGGCGGAGGTCCTCTCCGCCGACCAAGACTCGCGCCGTCGTGTCCGACACGACGGGAGGTTTAGCTTCGGGAGTGACAAAAGGTCCAACAAAGCGGATGCGCAAGGCGATGGGTTCGACACGAAATCGAAACACCGATCCGGCCGTCGTATAACGCACCTGTTCCACCGGCTCGGCGTGGCCTTCCATCTGCGCTATCCATTGCCGAACGAGGATTCCGTCCCACAAGGCGATCAAATAGACCACTCGGCGCGCACCCCCTTCCCGCTGTGGGGTACTCAGGGGGATGCCGTGTTCCTGCGCATAAACCAATGCCGCCGGGCAGGGATCGATCACCGCAAAGGGATCGCGCGGCGGTTCGGGCGTCGCGCGGTCGCCGGACGCGAGCGCGGCGGACATGAAAAGACCGACCAGCCAAAGACGAATCATCCG
>CAZJLP010000080.1:0-17217 GCA_964546955.1 uncultured Opitutaceae bacterium
GTTCGACGACGGCAGGCTGGCTTGGGCTGCAGAAGGAGCCCGTGTTGAGCACGATCCGTCCACGCCGGGCCCAGGCACCGCTGAGATGGGTATGTCCGAGGACGACGAATTGCGCAGACGGTCGGTGGGCTTCGGCGAAGGCGGCGGCCACATGGGGAGTCGCCAGCCAAACCTTAACCATCGCGAACAGTCGCTTCGGCGGAAAGAGCGCGCGCAAAATCCGCAGCGCCCGCCACAGAGGCCCTTTCTGGGCGGGGTCGAAAGACGGAGGCATTCGCTCGCACGTCCGGCGAATCAACTCGAGCCGGCCCTCCACCGAGTCAAAATCCGCTCCCGGTTGCGCGCGCAGCTCGCGGACCAACGCGACGATACCGTCGCGCTGCGCGCTCCAAGGCACGATGTCATCGAACAAAACATCGCCGTGCGTGATCCACATGCGGCCGTTGGCCAGAGTGAGTTCGTGGAGTTCCGAGACATCCGGATCGTGATTGCCACTGATCCAAGTGACATCGGGGGAAACCGAGGCAAAGAAGCTCCGCACTGCGCCCACCGCTTCCTTGGGATCGTCCAGGACAATGGTGTCGATTATGTCTCCGTTGAGAATGATGCGGTCCGCGCCGTCCAACAATGGCCGCAGCGCATCGAGCGAGCGCACGGTGCTCGTGCAGTCGCCAAAGTGAAGGTCGGAAAAAATTCGCGTCAGCGGTTCGGCCACGGCGACAGAGAATTGAGCGAAGCGCTCGCTGCAATCGCGAAACGCGACCGTCGCTTCCTGTGGGTCAATGGGAGGAGGTCTGCTCGTCCGAGGCGACCGCGCCATTTTTGAGCCGAAGAATCCGTTGGCACCGCTTGGCCAGCTCGAGATCGTGTGTGACGAGAACCAACGTGGTGCCGCGTTCGCGATTGAGCCCGAAGATCAGCTGCACCATTGCTTCGGCCGTGTCGCCATCGAGATTCCCGGTCGGTTCATCGCAGAAGAGAATCTTCGGTCGGTTCACAAACGCGCGAGCCAGCGCGATGCGCTGCTGTTCGCCGCCGGAGAGTTGCACGGGATAGTGATCGGTGCGGGCCGACAGTCCCACACGAGCGAGGAGGGATCGCGCCTCTGCCTCGGCTTGTGGACCCCCTTCGCCTCGTAATTCCAGGGGTACGAGGACGTTTTCCAGGGCGGTGAGCGTGGGTATCAATTGAAAGTTTTGGAAGACGAAGCCGACATGCGCATTGCGCACGCGGGCGCGCGCATCTTCGTTCAGCCCCTTCAACGACTCTCCGGCGAGCGCCACGTCTCCGCTCGTGGCTCGATCGAGGCCCGCGCACAAGCCGAGGAGCGTCGTTTTCCCGCTGCCGCTGGGTCCCACCACCGCCAGACTGGTTCCCGCCAGCAGCGAGAAGCTCACTTCCTGGAGGACGGTCAACGAACCGGCCGGCGTCGGGTACGACTTGGTCAACTTGGTTACGGTCAACATGGAGGAGGCGCTCATCGCGATCAAAGGCGTCCAGCGTAGCGCTACCGCGCCGTTCCGCCAGCCCGGACACGCATTTGTAAGCTTGGAGGTGCAACGGGAGCGGCGAGGCGGCCCGGCTCCGATCCTCGATCCCAATTCCTCTGCATTTACAGAAGGTCACGAAGGTAACGAAGACTCTTCCGTTGATGGCCGTCCTCCACAGGCACGAATGCCGAACGGTGTTCGGGTAGCGGAGGGCTCTTCGTTCCCTTCCTTATCTTCTTTTCCAATCAGTGGATTGTTTGATGCTCGGCCCGCTTCATTCCAACGCGGCCCCGACCATCGCCATATAGGCATTCATTTCATCGGCCATATCGCCGCCGCCATTGGTGCGCTGGCAGAGAAATACACCCACCACATCCTTGGCCGGGTCGACCCAGCCGTAGGTGCGATAACCGCCGCCATGGCCGTAGGATCCGATTGAGTGATAACGGTAGGTGCCAATCGGCTCGCGCACGACGGCCCAGCCCAGGCCGAAACCGCAACCGGGAAAAAACCCGGCCTTCAAATCTCCCGTGTGCACCAAGGTCATAAGTTCGACCGCTGCAGGGGAGAGGATGCGCTGTCCCTCGAGGGTGCCACGATTCAGCATCATTTGAAGGAATCGAGCGACATCCGCAGCGGTGCTGTAGAGCCCCGAGTCCGGCTGGGGCGCTTTCGCACCGCGCCGGAAACGATCCTGGGTGTTTCGCACGAGTACGCCGTCAGTTTCAGTGTACAGCGCCGCCAAGCGGTGCTCCTTGTCGACCGGAATGAAAAAATGCGTGTCGTTCATCTGCAGCGGGGCAAACAGCCGCTTGGCCATGAACTCTTCGAAGGGCTGTCCCGTGCGCACCTCCACGATTCGTGCGAGGGCGACAATGCCCATGCTGCTATAGGCCCAGCGGGTGCCGGGCTGGAAACGCAAGGGTTCCTTGGCGACGGCGGAAGCCAGCTCCGCAAGGCTGTGTTCTGATCGACGAAACCCTCGGGGCGGTCCCGAAATCAATCCCGACACATGGGTCATAAGGTCGTGCACGGTGATTGGCCGCGTCGGTTTCGATTGGGTCGGCGCCGTGCTGGGATCGACTTCCGCGCTGCCGGGTGCGACGGCGACGGTTAGGTTTTTGAATTCCGGCAGATATTTTTCCACCGGATCGACGAGCGCGAGCTGGCCTTCGTCCACCAGGATCATCACGGCGGCGCAGGTCATGGGTTTGGTGATCGAAAGAATCTGAAAAAGCGTATCGGCACGCATGGGAGTCTTGCTCTCCCGATCTTGGAAACCGACCGCCTCGACCACCGCGATCTTTCCGTGCCGCGCCACCAGCGTGACCATTCCAGCGGCTTTTCCTTCATCGACAAACGCCTGCAGACGCGGACGAATCCGCGAGAGACGTTCGGCGGAGAAGCCGGGCGGATTGGCGGCGTTCAGCGAAACGGCGACGGAACAAAGCGTGAACGCAACGAAGGGACGGAAACAAAACATGCGGAAGATTGCTTATTTATGAATGAGTATCGCTATTGCTTATTGGCATCGAGCGATACTGCCGACAGTGCTGCGGGGTATGGCGCGCGGGCAGGTTCGGCTCATGCCGTTCGCTGCTTAATAAGCAATAAGCATTCAGCAATAAGCAATTGCTTGGGCGGGCATCAGCCTCGCAGCAGCCGTTCGCTCAAGTCGTTGTCGCCGCCGACATCGGTGAGACGCATCTCGCGGCCTTGGAAAAGGTAGGTGAGCTTGCGATGGTCGAGGCCCAACAATGACAGCATCGTTGCATGGATGTCGTGCATGTGGCACTTGTCCTCCACCGCGCGCAGGCCGATTTCGTCCGTGGCGCCGATGGCTTTGCCGCCCTTGATGCCGCCGCCGGCCATCCACATCGAATACCCGTTGGGATTGTGGTCGCGGCCCTTGCCGCCCTGTGACGTTGGTGTCCGGCCAAATTCGCCGGACCAAACCACCAAGGTCTCGTCGAGCAGGCCGCGAGCTTCCAGATCCTGGAGCAATGCAGCGACCGGCTGATCGGTCTTCTTGGCCTGGCGCAGGGTGCCTTCGTAAACGTCGTCGTGGTGGTCCCAGTCCTTCGTGTCACCGCTGCCGGAGATGACTTGCACGAAACGAACGCCGCGCTCGACCAACCGACGGGCGATCAAGCATCGCGTGCCGAATTCGCGGGTCACATCCTGGTCCAAACCGTACAGCGCCTTCGTGGCGTCGCTTTCCTTGTTGAGATCCACGGCTTCGGGCGCGGCGGTCTGCATGCGATAAGCCAGCTCGTACGAAGAGATGCGCGAATCGAGCTCCCGGCTTGCCGCGGAGATTTCGCCGGCGTGACGGCGATTCAGATACTGCGAAAAATCGAGGATTTTACGCTGGCTTTCCGCCGTCATGTCTTTCTGACGATTGACGTAAAGGATCGGTGTCCCGTTTGTCTGAACCGGGGAGCCTTGGTAGATCGCGGGCAGGAACCCGTTCCCCCAGCACGGCGTGCCGCCTTTCACTTTTCCGTCGGACTCCATCATGACGACCATGGCCGGCAGATTGTCGGAAACCGAGCCCAGCCCGTACGTGATCCATGCGCCGACGCTCGGATACCCCAGCCGCGACATACCCGTGGTGAGCACGTATTGGGCGGGCGAGTGATTAAACGCGTCGTGGTAACAGCTCCGCATCACCGCCAATTTGTCGGCGTGTTTATGCAGGTGCGGGAAAGCGTCCGAGATCGGCAGACCCGATTGCCCGCAATTGCGAAAAGCGATCCGCGAACCGAGGAGCAGCTCCTTTGTGACATCGGTGAATTGCGCCGGGATTTTCCCGAAGCTATCCGGCATCTTTTGTCCGGCGAGTTTGTTCAGCACCGGTTTGGGGTCGAACGTCTCCATCTGGCTGGGGCCGCCCGCCATCATCAAAAAGATGACGGATTTCGCCTTGGTGGGAAAGTGAGCCGGCTTCGCCGCGAGCGGATTGATGATCTTTGGGTCGCCCGAGATCGCGGGCGCGAGCTGCGCGGCCAGTCCATCGCGTTCGAGGAGCGACAAGAGCGCCCAGGCTCCCATCCCGCCGGCGACGTTGGTGATCCAATGCCGGCGCGACTGCAGTGAGGCGGCCGCGGAGGAGGAATGGCCGAAGGGTCCCGGACAGTGATGAGGAGCGTGGGGGGAATGATGGTGGGACATGCTAGGGACGGAAAAAAGGAAAGGGAACGGGTGAGGGGAGCGAAGAAGTGAGAGCAGGCTTGAGGCGGAGCTGACGGACCGTCTGCCGCTACGCTCTATTCGCTACGGTTCGACTACTGCTGATAAATAAACTCGTTGGTGTTGAAGAGCGCTAGGCAGAGTTCTGTCAGCGCGGGTTTCAGGTCGGTTGACGCCGACGTGCGATCCCGAATGAATTCCAGCGTTTTGCTGCGTTCTTCGGCGGTAATCGGCCGCCCGTAGGCGAGCAGCCAGGCTCGAGCGGGAATCGCGTCGATCTTGCCACCGGTGTCGCGCACGAGTCGCTCCGCAAAGGCGGCGGCATAGTGCCGCATGGTGCCGTTGTTGAGCAGCGTGAGCGCTTGATTCGGCACCGTGGTGATGTCGCGTCGACCGCAGCTCGAGATGTTGTCGGGAAGGTCGAAGGCGCTCAGCATCGGGAAACGGAACGATCGTTTGACGAGAAGATAGATCGCGCGCCGGTCGGCTTCTGCCGGATCGCTGGTCGGCCACTTCCGGTAGTTTCCAAGCTGTTCCTGTTCGTCCAGCGGCGGCGCCACGGGCAAACCATACATCGTGAGATCCAGTTTCCCGGAGGCCGCCCGGAGAGCATCCCAGATCACTTCGGCCTGGAGACGGTGCGGCTGAAAGCGCGTGAGATAGATATTCTCGGGATCGCGGGCGAGCGTGTCGGGTTCGGCCGACGCCGCCATGCGATAGGTCGACGAAAGCATCATGACCCGGTGCAGATGCTTCAGGCTCCACTTGTTCTCCATCAGCTCAACGGCGAGCCAGTCGAGCAGCTCGGGATGGGTCGGCCGATCCCCGGCGATTCCAAAATCGTTGGGAGTGCGCACGAGGCCCTGGCCAAAGTGCCATTGCCAGACGCGATTCACGATGACGCGCGCCGTGAGGACGTTTTCCTTGGATCCGATCCACTCCGCCAGAGCGGCCCGGCGCCGCGTGTGGGGAAGATTCGCAAAGGTGGCGGTTGCGCCCGACGAGATCTTTTTCGGCAGGCCCGGTTCGACGATGTCGCCCGGCATCTCCAATTCGCCGCGCTTCAGCAGTCTTACTTCCGGCGGTTTATCGCGGTGGTCGAGGACTCTAATCGGCAGGGCGGTCGGGGCAGTCAGGTGGCGCTGGCCCACTTCAAGACGCATCGCGTCGACGTCCGCCACATATCCTTCGGGCATGGGCCGTTCGATTTCACGTTTGCCGAGCTCGAGCAGGAACTGCCGCTTTTCATCGTCCGTTTGCAGTGCGTTGAAAGCGCGGCGCCCGAAGCGGAAAGCTTCGCGGATCGCGGGATTGGGTTGACCCCCCGCGGCGGCGGGCGGCGAGGCGGCCGGACCTCCGGCAGCCTTCGCGCCCTCGTTCTGCGCCGGCGCGCCCGCTTGGGCTATGGCCGCGGTTGCTGCCGCTCCGGTCGGAGCGGCACCATCGGCTTTTGCCGGTGCCTTGGCGTTCTTGTCGTCGACAGCGGGCGGGCGGCGGTTGCCGCGCCGGAACATGCTGCGATCGGGATTGAGCAGTGCGATCACTCCGACGTCGAGCAGCGCGGCCTCCGCTTTGTCCGCCGGCTTGGAGTGTAGGACGCCTGTCAAAACCGCTTTCAAAGCGACCACGTCGTTGCTGTCGTCGGGATCGGTGGCGAGCATGTCTTCGCCCGCGCCTGGGTCCGGTTTCCCGGCCTGCAACGCACGATAGCGTTCGATGGCGCTCTTGATCGTGTTATAGCGCTTGGTGGCTTCCACGCGCGCTTTGAGCTCCTCGTCCGCCTCGATGTACGCGTCGCCTGTTTTGCGCACGAGCTCCTCGCGCCGCTTCGGATCCTTTTCGTGTTGGGCGCGGACGCGGGATTGCTCCGCTTCGAACTCCTTGAGCGTCGCCTTCAGCGCGGCGCGGTCGCGAAGTTTTTTGCCTTCAACCGAGTAGTCGAACTGATCGCTCGCGGCGAAGATGGCTTGAAGCGAATAATATTCCTTCTGTGCGATGGGATCGTATTTGTGATCGTGGCAGCGGGCGCAGCCGACGCTGAGACCGAGGAAGGCCGAGCCCGTGGTGTCCACCGCGTCGGTGTTCTGGTCGTATTCGAGTTTTCCCGACACCATGCCGGCTTCCTGCAGCACGGGGCCCGTGGTATAGAGCCCGGTGGCGATCCGCGCTTCTTGATCGCCGGGGAACAGCTCGTCACCCGCAATCTGTTCCTTGATGAACCGATCGAACGGTTTGTCCTCGTTGAACGAGCGAATGACGTAGTCGCGGTAGCGCCAGGCGTGTCCGAAGAATATGTCGGTTTCGAAGCCGCCGGAGTCGGCATACCGCGCGACGTCCAGCCAGTGACGGCCCCAACGCTCGCCATAGTGCGGTGACGCAAGCAGTCGATCGATGAGACGCTGGTAGGAGTCCGGGGATTTATCGGCCACGAAAGCCGCCGATTCCTCCGGCGTGGGCGGCAGCCCGATCAGATCGAGCGAAGCCCGTCGAATCAGCATCTCCCGGGAGGCGGGCTGCGCGGGTTTGAATTTCTCGCGCTCGAGGGCCGCGAGCACGAAATGGTCGATGGGTGATGTCGCCCAGCCGGCCGACTGCACTTTCGGCAGCGGCGAGCGCTGGGGCGGAACAAACGCCCAGTGTTCGGTATATTCGGCGCCTTGAGCGATCCAGTCGCGGATGATCTTGATTTGGTCGGGGGCAAGAGGACGGCCGTGTTTCTTCGGCGGCATCCGATCTTCTTCATCCTCGGCCGTGATCCGGGCGATCAACTGGCTGAGCTCGGGCTTTCCGGGCACGATCGTGACGCCGCTGTCATGGTCCTTCAGAACGTTTTCGCGCGAGTCCAAGCGCAACTCCGCCTTGCGGCTGGATTCGTCAGGCCCGTGGCAAAGAAAACAATTCTTCGACAGGATGGGTTGAACGTCGCGGCTGAAATCAACCTTTTCGGCGCGGCAGAGCGCGCCTAGCGACAAGGAGGCGAGAAGGATACGAATGAGTTTCAAGCAAGCCAGCCGCGGGAATAATCCCGCGGAGTAAGGGGGGAGGGTGACAGGGTTTTCCGTCCGGATCGACGGCTAAGCACTGAGAACAGCTAGAGGAAATCTGAGATCGTAGCCAGCGCAAGCCCCCGACAAGGTAAAGGCTTCATCTTTAAGGAGGATGTAAGGCTCCTCAGAGCGGCAGGAATCCCCGTCTACGCGTTTAAAAAGCCTGCGAAAAATGCCTGTAAAAGGTGGGGCCCGCCGTCCCGGCGGCTTTCAGCGCTGAGAGTGTGGCAATCCTTGCGGCTAAGCCGCACCAAACCAACCTGCCGGGGACGGCAGGTTCCACCTCTACTGCGGCAGCGCACACCGCTATCGCTCCCGTACAGGCCTAAGCCTCAAGCGGCCTTTCGATCGCTTCGTCGGTTTGGGTTTTCGAAACTGCCAGCGGGTGCCGACGGAGGCCCAGACGCGGCGCGGCTGTTCGGAGAGAGTCTTCTCGTCGGGCGCCGCACCCGGGATGGGTCCAAACCCCAACTTATTTGCGAGCGACATGGCATCGTAGGGCGCCCGCACTTTCACGTCGTTGTCGAAGTACACAAAAACATCCCGGCCGCTCTTCGCGGCGGGCGCGCAGGTCTTCACCGCAGTGGGATTCTGGCCTCTCGCCCAGACGCGGATCTTTCGCGCCCACTCGTTGAGCGCGTCATCGGTATACCCGCTGACATACAACTGCTCGTCGCCGTGGAGCCGCACGTAGACAAAGTCCGAGGTGACATCCTCCATGAACGGCCACTTGCCTGCCGTGTCCGCTACCACGAGGCCGACATTGTGCTCGCGAAGCAAGGAGACGAACGCCGGGGTTTCGAACGACGGGTGCCGCACCTCGAGTGCGTACCTCAGGGGCCGCGCCCGGTCGATCTTCGTCCAGGAGCGTCCTGCCACCTTGTCATCGTGTTTCCCCGCGAGCGAGGCCGCGGCTGCTGTATCGCGGGGAAGCAATTGAAAGAACGCCTCCAGTCTCTCGCGCTCGAAGGGCAACATGGGCGGAAGCTGCCAAAGTATCGGGCCCAGTTTCTGATCGAGACGCAGTACCCCGGAGGCAAAAAAATTCGCCAGGGGCGTCTCCACTCCCTTGAGGCGCTTCAGGTGACTGATATACCGCGGAGCTTTGACGGAAAAAACGAAATCATCCGGAGTGCTTTCGTACCACCCGCGGTAACTTTTCGGGGTCTGCAAGGAATAGAATGAGCCGTTGATCTCGATCGAATTCACTTGGCGCGACGCATAGTCCAGCTCCCGTTTCTGCACGGTCCCTTTCGGGTAAAAGGTGCCTCTCCACGGCGGATACGTCCATCCCGAGATCCCGATGCGCAGCTCCGACATGGGGCGGGGGACACGGCGTCGGCAGGGCTGTTCCTCCTGCATTTACCGAGGAATGTATTGGGAGGATTGCTTAGTGCTTAAGGCAGCTCTGAAAAACCCTGGTGAGTACTGGATCGAGGTGGAACGCGATCTCCGAGCGCGTTGGTTTTGGCCTCCTCAGCTTTTGTAATAATACGTCCAACAGCGCGCTCGGAGATCGTGCTCCACCTCAAACGCCCTTTTTCAGAGGTTCCTTAGCGCTTATCGCTTATTGGGCAGCTGCCTGGAACGCGAGTCGTGGCCACAACGAGAAACACTCTTTTTTCGGCCGATAAGCAACATGCGTTAAGCAATCAGCAATAAGCAATGGCTGGCGCCCTAGGCGCGGGACTTGCCCACCTGTGTTGTATAATAGATCGCCGCCTGCGTGCGACTGGTGAGGTTCAGTTTGCTAAAGACATTCGCGAGGTAGTTCTTCACCGTTTTCTCGCTCAGGTTGAGATCCTGGCCGATCTCCTTATTGGTCTTTCCCTCGGCGATCAGGGCCAGAACGCGGGTTTCCTGGGGCGACAGTGCCGCTAGGGAAGGGGGAGGCGGGACCGCTGGACCGCCCTTCGCGAGCTTGAGCACGCGTCCGGTCACAGCGGGGTCGAGAATCGATTTGCCTTCGGCCACGTCGAGGATCGCCTGCACCAAGCCCTGTCCATTAATCTCCTTGAGGAGGTAACCGTGACCGCCCGCCGCGATCGCTTGGTCGACGAGTTTGTCGTCCGCAACGGAGGTGAGAAAAAGAATCCGAGTTTCGTTGCGTCGCTGGAGGATCTGCCGGCATGCGTCAAAGCCGCTTCCGTCGGGCAGCCGAATGTCCATCAAAATCACTTGCACCGGAAGGTGGGAGGCGAGTTGCACGGCCGATGCGACGCTGCCTGCTTCTCCGACCACGCTGATCGACGCTTGCGGCGAAAGCAGCGTTCGCAGGCCCATTCGCACGAGTTCACTATCGTCCACGATCATGACGGTGACGGCTGATTGGGGCGTCTTCATGCCGCGGGGAGGGGGGCGGGAAGTGTCAGCACGAGCCGGGTTCCGGTCGACGGACTACTTTCGAGTTGGAGTTTGGCCCGAAGACGTTCGGCCCGAGCCTTCATGTTGCCGAGGCCGTGTCCGGTTTGCGAAACACGCGCCGGGTCGAACCCTTTTCCGTTGTCCTGCACAAGCAGACACAGTGCTCCCGCGTCTTGGTGGAGTCGAATCGTGATGCGAGAGGCGGCGCCATGACGCAGGCCGTTGCTCACTGCCTCGTGCGTGATCTGGAGCAGATCGGTCATTTCATTGTCGCGAAGCCGCGTGGCTACCGTGTCGTCGATCCGCACATCAAAGTCCGTCTTGCGACCCGCGTCGAGCGTCTTGGTCAGCGACTCAACCGCTTGAGCGAACGATTGCTGGCGGAGGTTTTCGGGAACGAGGCCCAGAATGTAACTGCGAACATCGCGAATGGTGGTATTGAGACCCGTGAGCGTGGCGTCGAGCTGGCGTTTTGCTTCCCCAGGATCCTTTTCCACGTTGTTTTTGGCCGCTTCCAGCATCAGTCCGGTCGCGTAGAGAGACTGGATGATTCCGTCGTGCAAGTCGTGGCCCAATCGAATTTTTTCTTCCAACGAACGATTGAGGAGGATCTGTTGAAAATGAAGATCCTCTTCGGCCCTGAGTCGTTCGCTCCTTTCGCGATCCAGGGCGAGGGACTGGGCAACCGAGGTTTTGGCCAGATGCGTCAGGCTCCCCATCTCGGCGCGTTGAATGGGTGCCTCGGTCGCTGCGGATTCGAAACGGCGCTGGCGGGCGAGAAATAGCGCGGCGCAAAACAGGATGAAAAGCGCCAGCGCGGCAACAAGCAGGGCGACGGTCAGCTGTTGAAAGAGCAGACTGAAACGAGCTGCGGCGGGAGGCTCGAAGGAGACACGAACCCGCGACGATGCGCTCGCGGTCGCGTCCTCCTGGGGGTAGTGAAAGGACCACTGTTTATCTCCTTTCCCGCCCGCATCGGACTGGGAATCGTCCGTATCCGGGCCGATACGGGCATCGAGGATGGCGGCGAAGGCTGTTGTTTGCTCCAGACTCCACGGAAGGGATCCCGCTCGAGAGTACCGCACCAATGCGTCGAGCTGGCTGCGTTTCGCTTCGATCGATTCGGCCCGGAGGCGCTCAAAATGGGTTTTCGACCAACGAGAACTGAGGGCCACGGCTCCGAGGAAGAGCAGAAGCAGGACGAGGACGAAGCCGAGCAGGCGGACGATCCGATTCATGAACAGCGGGAAAAGCACGTCGCGGGACGCACGGGTCCTTTTGGTGGGGAAGCACAGATGCCGCAAGACTTTGCACGGGGCCGGCTGGCTTTTTCATAACATTTCGACTTTTGTCGCTCCGTCGCTTTCTGTTCGCGGCTTGCAGCATGAAAAACTTCTACATCACGACCGCCATCGACTATGTGAACGGTTCGCCGCACCTGGGCCATGCCTACGAAAAGGTGCTGACGGACGTCATTGCCCGGTTTCGGCGATTGATGGGTGACCGGGTTTATTTCCTCACCGGCACGGATGAACACGGCCAGAAGGTTCAGCAGAGCGCGCAGGCCAAGGGGATCGATCCGCAGAAGTTCACCGACGAGACCTCGCAGGAGTTTCGAGAGCTCTGCAAAAGGCTGAATATCTCCAACGACGATTTCATCCGCACGACCGAGCCCCGGCACAAGAACGTCGTCCGGGACATCCTGCAGCAGCTCTTCGACAAGGGGGAAATCTACAAAGGCGAATACCGTGGCTTCTACAGCACGCGCCAGGAACAGTTTTTGCAGGAGAAGGACCGGTTGCCCGACGGGTCTTGGCCGGAGATTTACGGCCAGGTCAACGAACTCGTGGAGCCCAACTATTTCTTCAAGCTCAGCGCCTACCAACCCTGGTTGATCGAGTACCTGAGGACCCACGAGGAGTTCGTTTTTCCCCGCTACCGATTGAAGCAGGTGCTGGAGTTCTTGAAAGAGCCCATCAACGATCTGTGCATCTCCCGGCCCGTCGAGCGCTTGTCGTGGGGCATCCCGCTCCCGTTCGACGAAAAGTATGTCACCTTCGTTTGGTTCGACGCGCTCATCAATTATTATTCCGCGGTGAAGGACAACGGCTTCTGGCCCGCGGATTTTCACGTGATCGGAAAAGATATCCTGGTGCCGGCCCACGCGGTTTATTGGCCCATCATGCTGCAAGCGGCCGGACTTCCGCTGCCGAAAGCCCTGCTGGCGCATGGCTGGTGGTCGGTTTCGGGCAGCAAGATGTCGAAGACGACCGGCAACGTGGTGAAGCCGCTCGATTTTGCCAACGTGTACGGCGTAGATGCGCTTCGTTATTTTTTGATTCGAGAAATGAACGTCGGCCAGGACAGCGATTTTTCGGAGGAGCTGTTCCTCGTTCGCTACAACTCGGATTTGGCCAATAATCTCGGGAATCTCGTCAATCGCACGCTGAATATGACCAACCGGTTCGCCGGCGGCGTCGTCCCGGCGGCCGAAGCGGGAGACACGATCGAAAAAGAGCTGCGCGAGCTGTGGGAAAAAACGCGCACGGAAGCGATTTCGCTGTGCGAGGGTTTTCAGTTTCACACCGCCCTCGATCGGACCATCGCGTTCTTCACCGCGGTCAACGCCTACGTGGAAAAACGCGCGCCCTGGAAGCTCGGCAAATCGACGGACGCAGCCGACCAGGCCCTATTGCGGACGGCCTTGGCTACCATGGCGGAAGGTTTGCGTTGCGGTGTAGGATTACTCGCCGCCGTCATGCCGGAGACCACTCAGAAAATCTACGGCGTGCTCGCGTATCAGCCAGGGAATGACTGGCGGACGGAATTGCAGTGGGGCTCGAAGCTGACCGGCACGAGAATCGCCGAGACGGCCATCCTCTTTCCGCGCCCAGAAAAGCCGAAGGCGGCAGCGGCGGGCGACAAGCAACCGGCTTGAAGCGACCGCCGAAAAGCGATGAGCGCCCCTCGCAGCCACGCGAAACGGATTCGAGGAAAACACCTGCGACTGCAAGCATGACGCGGGCAGCCCAAAGCTCCGGCCGCACATGAAAGTCCTTCCGATCAGCCCGGTGGAGAACGCGAGTCCCGAGGGCTTGCGCGCCTTCCTCGACCAATGCCGCGCGGCCGCGCGGGCGATTGGCCGGGCCCGCCTTGTGAGCATTTCCCTGAGGGTCGATGCCCTAGACCCCCTTGCGGTCCTCGAATCTATCTTCGAACCCAAGGAGCTGCATTTTTACGTGGAGCATCCGCGAGAACAATTGGCGGTCGCCGGAGCCGAAGCCGTGATTTCGTTCGAGGCGCACGGAGCGGACCGTTTTGTGCAATGCCAGGCATTTATAGACCGGACGCTCGAAGATGCGATCGCGGTCGGCGACATCGCCGCCCCGTTTGGCGGCCCGCATTTTTTTGCGGCCTTTTCTTTTTTCGACGAGATCGAGGAGAGCGACCCGTTTCCCGCGGCGCGGCTCTTCATTCCGCGCTGGCAAGTGGGCCGACGGGGAGACGAAACGGTGGCGGTGGCCAACGTGCTCGTGGCGCCGGACGCGGACCTTGGCCTTTTGGCGGACAAGATCTGGCGAGCTCATCGAAAATTTCACCGCTTCGACTACTCGGCTGCGGATTTCGGCAACGGAGTGTCGTCGCGCGGCGTGGCCCAAGCCGCTCCCGTGGGGAGCGATGAGGATTTTCGCGATGCCGTGCGCACCGGTCTCGGGGCCATCCGAAGCGGGGAATTTCGCAAGATCGTATTGGCGCGGGCCAAAGATGTCACGGCGACGGACGGGCTTCACCCGCTCGCCGTATTGAATGGGCTGCGACAAAAATTCGCCGATTGCTACGCTTTCTCGGTGGCGGACGGCCGCGGCCGCAGTTTCATCGGCGCAAGCCCCGAACGCCTGCTGCAGGTGGCGGCAAACGAGTTCAAGACCACGGCGCTCGCCGGGTCGGCCCCCCGAGGCCGTTCCGCCAGCGAGGATGGAGCACTCGCTTCCGCGCTCTTGCGGAGCGAGAAGGACCAGCACGAGCACCGGCTGGTTCTGGAGTCGATGCGTCGGCGGCTGCAGCCACTCGGCCTGACCCTGGAGCATTCGGAAACGCCCCGCATCCTCCCTCTGGCAAATGTGCAGCACCTGCACACCCCGGTTCGCGCCACCCTGCCTCCGAACGTGCGGCTCCTCGATGTGCTGGCACGGCTGCATCCGACGCCCGCCGTCGGCGGCAGTCCGAGAGAAGCGGCCTGCGCGCGTATTCGAAACCTGGAGCCGTTTTCGCGCGGATTGTACGCGGGTCCCATCGGCTGGATCGATCATCGAGGGGGAGGGGAATTCCTGGTGGCGATCCGCTCCGCCCTGGTCGAGGGAAAAAAGGCGCGGGTCTACGCAGGCGTGGGCGTGGTGGAAGGTTCGACTCCCGAAAAGGAATTCGCGGAAACCGAGTGGAAGTTCAAAGCGCTGTTGGACGCGCTCCTGGGAGGTGGCGGTTGATACCGCGGTTTCGAGTTTTCCGTTTGGAGTTTGGCTTTGAGGAGCCCGGCCGCCGGGACTTTTCCAGGGAGAAGGAGAGACGAGCGCCTTCGGAGAGCGCTTACGCAGGCTCTCCCTCGGTGAAACCGTATTGCCACCGGCGGCTCTGAAGTGTCCAGTACACGCTCGCATGCCCGAGATTCCGCTCGACTACCGTACGACCAATGCGCTTTGGGGCAGTGTCTTTGTCGAGACTCTGGTGCGTTGCGGGGTGACGCGCGCGGTGATCTCGCCCGGTTCGCGGTCGACTCCCCTGACCTTGGCGTTTGCGCGTCATGCCGCGGTCGAAGCGATTCCCGTACTGGACGAACGTTCCGCCGCTTTTTTCGCCCTGGGGCTTTCGAAGCGGCACCGCTCTCCGACCGTCCTTCTTTGCACGTCTGGAACGGCGGGCGCCAACTATTTTCCCGCCGTGATCGAAGCTCAGGAAAGCGGCGTTCCCCTCTTGATCATCACCGCGGATCGCCCTCCGGAGATGAGGGAGTGCGCTTCCGGTCAAACCATCGACCAGCAAAAGTTGTTTGGATCCCACGTCAGCTGGTATTGCGAGCTGGCAGTCCCCGAGCCGACGTTGGAACGGCTGAGTTACCTGCGTCAAACCGTGGCCCATGCCGTGCGCCGCACGCAGTTATCCCACGGAGGCCCCGTTCATTTGAATGCGCCCTTCCGCGATCCCCTCGCTCCCGTGGCTGACAGTTCGGCGAAACCGCTCGAGGGGAAAATCGACGGCGAGTTCTTTTCTCACCTCGGCCCGATCGACGCGACGTCGGGAACTGTCGTGTGGCAGCGTCCCACGGCCGCGCGAGGCGTTATCGTTGCGGGTCCCGATTCTCCGGCGAAACCCGCTGAGTACGCGGCCGCGGTCGGCCGGCTGGCGGTCAGCCTGGGCTGGCCCATATTGGCGGACGCGCTGTCGCCTCTGCGCCACTATGCCGTTTCCGGAGCAGTGGTGGTGTCTGCCTACGACACGATCTTGCGAGCCGAAACCGTCGCGCGCGACCTCACTCCGCGCACGGTCCTGTGTTGTGGCGGCTGGCCGACGAGCAAGGTCATGCGCACGTGGCTGGAAAAGTCGGGAGCGGAAATCGCGCTGGTTTCGCCGTTTGCCTCCAACCGGGATGCCCTGCACGGCCGGACTCGGCATTTGTCGGTCTCCGCCGACCAGATCGCGCCTGTTGCGGCGGGAACCCCGGATTTGCGTTACCTCGCGTTATGGGCCGAGGCAGAACAACTGGCGCGCGCCCGTTTCGACGAGGTCATTTCAGCGGAGCAGGGCGTGGTAGAGCCGGCCATCGCGGCGCAACTTGCACGGTACATTCCCCCGGATTCGGCGTTATTCGTGGCCAGCAGCATGCCCGTTCGGGACGTCGAATATTTCTGGCCGCCGGACGATCGACGCCGGAGAATCTACTTCAATCGGGGCGCCAACGGGATCGATGGAACGATGTCGACCGCGCTCGGGATCGCGCACGATTCGATGCCGGCCGTTCTTCTGACCGGCGACTTGGCGTTCCTGCACGATAGCAACGGCCTGCTGCTGCGTGCCCATTTCCGGGGAAGCCTCACCGTCATTCTGATCAACAACCAGGGCGGCGGGATTTTCGAACATCTGCCGGTGGCGCAGTTCGAGCCACCTTTCGAGGCTTTCTTCGCCACGCCCCAACAAGTGGATTTCGCCGCGCTTTGTGCGGCCCACGGTATTCCGCATCAACGGGTGCCGTCCACGGCTGATTTAGGCCCTCTTTTGGCCGCGCTGCCATCGAAGGGAATTAGGGTGTTGGAGCTGCAGACAAATCGAAAGCGCGACGCGTCGCTGCGGAAAAAGCTCTTCGCCGAAACCGCCCAGCTGATCGAGCGCGAGCGCAAGACGCGGTGGTGAAGAGCCTGATTCGGGATTGAATCACTGATGGATTTCTCCCGTTGGTGAAATCCATCAGTGGGTTCTATCGGATTGATCAACCAGGCGGCAGAGCGCGTGCACGTCGACCGTCATGGGCTCGTCGCTGGGAAGGCGTCGATACTCGAGACCGGGCGGCGTGAGCGGACTGGTGAGGAGCGCCTGATAACGCATCCCTGCAGCCGAGGCGGCGCTATAAAAATAGGGAAAGGGTCGATCGCCCGGCACGAGCTCGATCAGTCTCGCGCCAGCCGGGCAAAAAACGACGTTCGACAGGCCCGCCCCGTGGGGACCGACAATCAGGGCAGATTCGGCGAAGCGTGTCACATTATCTTCCCAGGTCAAAGGTTCGAGCCGCTCGAAACCGCGAGCCGACAATGCAGACCAAACTTCATCATCGTTCGCCACCCCACGCGCGGAACGGGAAACGTAGAGGCGCCGCTTCAGCTGAGGTTTGACTGTCAAAGGCGCGACAAGACGGGCGCGATAAAACTCGACCACCCACGGAGGAACAAAGCTCTCGATTCCCGGAAAAGACGGTTGGTACAGGAGATCGAACTCGTATTGACGCCCCGGCTCGAGTCTCAGCAATTTTTCCGCGGGAAGCCCGAGCGCGCTGAAAAATGGCTCTCGTGCGGAGCCAAGAAAAGCCGGGACGAGAATCCAATCGACCTGGTCCAGCGTAAAGCCGGCGCGGTGAAAGA
>CAZJLP010000081.1:0-15670 GCA_964546955.1 uncultured Opitutaceae bacterium
ATCGTCGATCAAGTCGTCGAGTTGGGCAAAGAGCAGTTCGTTGGAGAAACCATCGCGCGAATAATTGATGTAATACACGCTCCCCCGGCGCAGCAGGAAGCCCCGGAGCAAAAAAACCTGTTCCGTAGCGTCCGGGACAAATCCGCCCAGCACGATCGTGGGCACAGAGCCTTTGCGAGCCTCATGCAAGACCGTGGCCAATTGATGCGGACCCGCTTTCCCGCTGGCTAGGACCCTTTCTTGAGCGCGCTTGTGCCGCACTTCGTAAGGCAACGCGCGAGGCGGGCGCAGCTTGTAACCCGTGGTCCGAATGAGGGTCCGGAAGGGCTGCGCCGGCGACATCCGGCCAAACACATTGAAGAAAGAAAGGGCAGGAGCGAAGCTCAGCGCAGGCATGAGAAAATACAGAAGCTAGTGCGGCTTTAGAGGGTCGGAAGGTAAAGTCAAAGCAACGTCGTCACCGGAATGTTTCGGATCGCTGGGGCCGCCATAACCAACCAGCGGCCGGAAAACGATTTGCCCAACAGTTCGGACATCGTTCAGGGTGATGGGGTGGGTTTACCTGCCGTAATTTTTGAGGATGCTACGATGATCGCGTTCGATAAGCCAAGCGGTTTGTTGGTCGCGCCAGACCGCTGGGACAAGAAGCGGGAGAACCTCATGGGTATTGTCCATCAGGCACTTGGGCACGGGGTGGCCAATGTGCACCGGTTGGACGCGGACACCAGTGGAGTCTTGCTTTGCTCAAAAACCAAATCCGCCCTCGATTTCCTCAGCGGCCAATTTCAGTCGAAAACGGTCGAAAAGGTCTATCACGCTCTGGTTGCGATCCTGCCGGTTGACGAAGCCATGAAGGTCGTCGCGCCCATCCGCACGCCGGAGGGCACTCTCCCGGACGCGTTTTCGATCGACGTCGCGCTGGGTGAAGACGAGCAGCAACCCGGTCGCATGCGCGTCTTCAAGAGGCGCGGCGGGAAACCCTGCCTGACCGAATTCCGCACCCTCGAGCGATTCGGGCGGTTTGCCTTGGTCGAGTGTCGGCCCCTCACCGGCCGGACGCATCAGCTTCGTATCCATTTGGCGGTGGCCGGCGCGCCGATCTTGAACGATCGGTTCTACGGGGTGCCCGAACTCAAACTGCTCCTGTCCGATCTGAAACGGGGCTACAAAGGCCGCGATGATGAAAAGCCGTTGATCGACCGCTTGGCCCTTCACGCCAGCCGGTTAATCGTGAAGCATCCGGAAACCCGTGAGCCGATGGAGATCAAAGCGGAGCTTCCGCACGAATTCGAGGTGGCGTTGAAGTACCTGCGGAAGTTTGGCGCAAAGCGGGGCTGAGGCAGGTGAAGTTAGGTTTTGGCCCCGCGGGATTCAGAACGCAAAAAACCCCGGACGATGATGTCCGGGGTTGGTGGAGGGGACGAGGGGACGTTTCGCGTTAGGCGTCTCGCGAAGAATCCGGCTGCACGAGCGGGTTTTTCTTCTGCAGCTCTTCCGCGAGTTCGGTCATGTCTTTGTGCATTTCCGCTTCGTCGGCTTTTTTCGGCAGATTGACCTGTGAGGCCTGGACGGTCGCGATGGCGATGGCAGCCGCGGCGGGCACGACATGGCGCAGCGCCGAATACTCCGGGTGAACCAGGGCCGCTTTTTGCGCAGCTGCGACCGACGCCGCGTGTTCCGCGGCGAGGCCTTCTTCGAGAACCGACTGAGGGACTGGCTTCAGGCCCCAAATGAATCCGGTCCAGGAAAGAAGCTTGAGACCGTAGTAGGTCGGATCGACTTCCCACCAGTAGAAGCCATTGCGGGTCGCGCTCTGGTAACGGTGATGATTATTATGCCAGCCTTCGCCGAGAGTGATCAGGGCCAGAAGGAAGCTGTTGCGCGAATCGTCCTCGGTCTTGAAGCGGCGGCGGCCCATCAAGTGGGCCATGGAGTTGATGCAGGCGGTGCCGTGAAAAAGTGCGGTGGTGCTGATAAAGAAGCCCCAAACGAGCAGCTGGGGGCCATTCGTGCCCAGTTGGGGTGCCCACGCGGCGAGGGATTCACCCGTGAAATAGATCGCGGTGGCGAAGAGGACGGGAACAATGATGTCCCAGCGATTGAGGAACACGAGTTCCGGGAACTTCGCCAAGTCCTTCACCTTCGTGTAATCGGTCGGGAAATTGCGGCGGCTTGTGATCCAGCCGATATGGGACCACCAGAAGCCGTGCACGTGCGGGGAGTGAGCGTCCTCTTCCTCGTCGGAATGCTGGTGGTGGTGGCGATGATGATAAGCCCACCAAAGCGCCCCGCGTTGCACCGTGGTGCCGCCCCAAACGGCGAGCAAAAACTGGCCGATCCGGGTGGTACTGTAGGTCTTGTGGGAAAAATAGCGGTGATAAATACCCGTGACGACGAACATCCGAAGGAAGTAGAGAGCCACGGCCGTCCAGACAGCGAAGGGGCTAATTCCGACCCAGAGAGCGCCGAAACAACCGAGATGCAGGATTAGAAAGGGGATGCAGCGCATCCAATCCACCTTGTCGGGCTCGTTGCGCATGGCCTCGGGCCCCTCAGGTGTGTAGTCGGCATCAATCCACTGGACCAAAGCGGCGGCGGAGCGACGGAACTTTTGCGTTATCGTAGAGCGGGGAGACGGAGAAGGAGGCAGGGCTGACACAGGCGAAGGATGACTTGAATTCGTTGAAAACGGCGGAAAGGAATGATGCCGAGACCGGCAAAGCAAGCTGAGTTTGATCAATAATGTTAACGAAACTGCGGAACCCATCGGCACACGAGGGAGTTCTCTTGAATGAGCCCGCCGGCCACCCGCTATTGTGTTGCTCTGTTTTTCTTTGCGCCACACGCCAGCGGAGGTGAAGGTTCGGGCACGTATGAACGTCCGGACGGTTAGCCGCACCTTTTCTTTACTTCTACAGAATGGCGCAAGGCTCGCTGGATGCCGGGCGACAAGGCGCTGGCTTCGCAACTAGCTCCCCGGGGTCCTCGTTGGAACAATCCGCGACGTGCGGACACCGTGAGCCCCGCTCCAGCCATGTCACCTTTTCTGCAAAAGATCTACGCCGCCGCCCTTGCGCGGTATTTCGACTGCCTGCGGGTCCTGCATCGCCGGCCCCTGCTTCTGTTTTTCCGGGACGGAGGCATCGGCGACATTCTCTGTACGTTTCCGGCGGCGGCGGCGCTGGCGGACCAAAACCCGGAGGTGCTCAAGGTTTATTGCACAAACCCCGCCTTCGTCGATCTGCCGCGCACGCTCCGCCGTTTCGACCGGGTACTGGGGATCAAATGCAACGATCTCGTGGCGGCCGCCGCCCGCCGGCACCGCGTGGTTCGATTTCGGTATCCCGACGAGGAGCCCCCGGGCTTTTCGCAGCACTATCTCGCGGACGAATTCGCCCAGGGCTGCGGCCTGCCGGCGGGTTTGCCGTGGCCCAAACTCGATCTGGGGGCGCCTTCGCCCAGGGTGCAGGCTCTCTTCGACGCCTCCCCGCTGCCCGCAGTGTGTATCCACACAGGCCCCACGTGGGCGGTGCGGGAGTGGCCCGCGGCCGCCTGGGCGGAACTGGCGGCGAAGTTGAAATCCCACTACGGGTGTCGTGTCCTCGAGATCGGAGCGCGGAGGCATTTCCGCGAAGGCGGGCGGGAAGACCCCGCCGTGGCGGGGGCGGAGGACTGCCGCGATCGCTTCACTTTGCTCGAGACCCTGCAGATCATCGGCCGGAGCCGGCTGCTGCTGGGGATCGATTCCGGCATGATCCACGGCGCGGTGGCGCTCGGAATCCCGGCGGTGGGCGTGTTTGGTCCCACCTCAGCGGCGTTGCGTTTGCCCTCGAGAAAAGCGGTGGGAGTGGCGGCGGAAGTGCCCTGCCTTGGCTGCCACCATCGGCATCCCCGGCTGCATTGGCAGTCCGGTTGCGAACACGACATCCGCTGCATGAAGACCCTCTCGGTGGAGCGGGTATTTACAGAAGCCTTACACTTGTGGTAAAGACTTGGTGAGGAAATCTGCTATAGTCCTTCTGCGTGGGGGAGGGACCTCACACAAAATATTGTGAAAGGCAGGGAGAGCGTGAGCGTAAGGTCGAAGATTCTTGTCGGTGCGACGTTCACCTGCCCCCATTGATAAGTCTCACTAACCAAAAATGAAACCAACAAGTCAGATCAAAGGTTACTTCTCGGCTCTCGCTGTATTCGCGGGGTCAGTACTGCCGATGAACGTGTGGGCCTATAGCGGCGCCATGATCGAAGAGGTGGAAGCTACTGCCGCGAACAAAGTGCTTCCGAAAGTCATAAAGCAGAGCGCCCCGATTTACCCAAATTCGCTGGTGCGCTCGGGTACGGAGGGGATTGTTATCGTCATGTTCACGGTGGACGAGGAGGGCAAAGTTCGCGACGCCGAGGTCGCCAGTTCGCCGGCTCGCGCCCTGAACCCTTATGCGGTGAGGACGGTCGGCAAGTGGGAATTTGCGCCTGGGATGAAGGATGGAAAGAAGGCGCCCTTCCGGCTCAAAGCCGCGGTCGAGTTCAAGGCCGATAGCAAGGGCGATCGCGTCGAGATGGCGCTGGCTGCGCCCGCGGCCGTTGCGCCTGCCAAAGCCGCGGTGCCGTACGACACGGCTCCGACCGCCAAGCGCAAAGTCGCGCCGGTTTACCCGTTGGAGATGCTTCTGGCCGGACGCTCCGGCTGGGCGGAAACCAACTTCGTGGTCGATTTTTCAGGCCGTCCTCTCCTGGCCAACCCCGCCGGAGCCAGCGACGCCGCCTTTGCGAAGGCTGTCCTGGCGATGGTGGAGGCCAGCGAGTTCTCCCCGGGCAAGAAAGACAAGCGCCCGGTCATCTCGCCGACGAGCGAACGCTACACCTTTGCCGGCGAAGAGTCGCTCGATCCGACCGCCCGCCGCATCCTGGCCGAACTGCGCAAGGAAAGCCCCGCGCTTCTCACGGTCCAAGAACTCGACGAGCGCCCCAAAGCCACCGTCCAGCGTTCGCCGACCTATCCTCGCGCGTTGCGCGACGACGGACTGACCGGTCAGGCTGAAATCGAATTTGTCGTCGACAAGGACGGCCGAGTGCACTTTCCCCACATCGTCTCCGCCAGCCACGAGGATTTTGGTTGGGCGGCCGCGACGGCGGTCGCGCAGTGGAAATTCGCTCCTCCCCAAAAGAATGGCGAGAAGGTCGAAGTGCGCATGAAGACCCAGGTCCTGTTTGACGCCCGCCAGCTCGCTGCGGCGGACTGAGTCTTCCTTCAGTTGAGTTTGTCACAAGAGGGAATCGCCGCGGCGATTCCCTCTTACTTTTTTTGGGCGAAGGGGTTGAAGAAGGGCTTCAAGGGGTAAAGTTTGCACGAAAAGCGTCGAAATAGTCTAAATAACCCTCTAGGGCATTATTTCGCACGAGCCCCCCTTCGCTTCTTCAACTACTTCATCAAGATGAAAGCTTTCCACGCACATCTGCTTGTCGCCATCGCCGTCGTTGCCACTGCTCTGCCCACCTGGGGCCAAGGCAACAAGGCGGCCGCCACGCCAAACGCGGTCAATTCGGTTCGCCGCGTAGCACCGACCTATCCCTACGACCTTCTTATCCAGAACAAGTCCGGGTTCGCCGAAGTTCAATTCACCGTCGATTACTCGGGTCGTGCCATCATGGTCCGCAAGAAAGATGCGAGCGACGAGGCCTTCGCCAAAGCGCTCATGGCGGATATCGAGTCCAACGAATTCATTCCCCCGCGGATCAACGGAGAGCCCCGTTTGGCCACTTCAACCCAGCGGTTTCAGTTTTCAGGCGATTCCACGATGACCGACGCGACCCAAAAGGCGGTGCTGGCCGAGCTCCGCAAGCCCAATCCGAAGATCTTGTCTGCCAAGGAATTGGATAAGGCACCTTTTCCGGTGAGGCAGGACCCCCCGGGTTTCCCCTTTGCGCTGCAAAGTGACAACCTGTCGGGCAAGGCGGAAGTGGAGTTCGTCGTCGACCGCGAAGGTCGCGTGCTTTTCCCGCGGATCGTCAGCGCCAGCCACGAAGATTTTGGCTGGGCCGCGGCGTCAGCCGTGTCGCGCTGGCGCTATCAGCCGCCCGTCAAGGGGGGGGCCAAGGTCGATGCCAGGATGTCCGTCGTCATTAACTTTGACGCCACCACCCTCGCGGCAACCTGGTAGCGGGTTGAGAATCTAGAGTTGAGAGTTGAAAGCCGGACTCGGAGCACTCTAGGCCGCGTCGTCGCCTCATCGCCTGCGCGAGGAATCTCGCGGAACGACGCTCAGTCCTCCACGCTCAACTCTCGCTAGCGCCGCGCGCCGGGGCTTGAGGCGTCGTACCGCACCAGTGGTGGGTTGCCCTGCTCGCCGGTTACGAATAGATGGCTGTCATCGCTGGAAAAACAAATCGCCTCGGCTTGGCTCAAGCCGTGGGGTTCGAGCACTTCCGGGCGGTTTGTAAGAGCCTCCACCCAGCTTTGGTTTTCCTCGCGGCGGTAGAGCAAAACATCGCCGTAGGTGAGGACGGCTGCGGTGCGGCCATCGGTCGACATTGCGAGACCGGTGGGTTGTCCCCGATACCGACCGCGGGGCACCGGGAAAAGTCTCTGCCACCGCGTGGGTTGTGGCGGTGCTCCGATCGGGCCTTCGAGTTTGGCCACGACGATGTCGGTGGCGCTTCGCGAGCTCTTGGGCCGCAGAGGCAGCGAGTAGAGCAGCGGCGGCTTCGATCTTTTGGTGAGGAGATGGATCTGCCCACGGCGCGGATCCACCGCGACCGCTTCGCAATCGTGTACGCCGTCCTCGAAGCGGTAGTTGATCGTCCACGACGGCGCGGCCGCCAGTTCTTTTTCAGGACTCAATGCGTCCGCAGGCGGTTCGGCCACCACGTGAAGGATGCAGTGCTTGCGGGCGGCATTATTGTTTCCGACGTCGGCCACGAGCAGGTAGGCGACACCGCCGAGGGTGAAGGACGCCAGGTCCTCCCAGTCGTGATTGATCACGCCTGACAAGCGAATCGAGCCACGAAGCCGTCCGTCCGTGCCCACCGCGTAGATGATGGGCTGGCCCCGACTATCGTTGTGGCTCCACAATAGATCGGCGGTGCGGCGCGAGGGGGCGAGGCCGCTTGCCTCTCGAATGAGGTCCGTCCTGATCGGCGTACGATCCGCGACCCGATGCGAAGGCTGGCAGGTTGCGAAGAGCACCAGCCACGCGACGGCGGCGTTTGCCGCGACGACGAGCCAAACGCGCGGGCTTTTCCAAGGAGGACGCCCCCGGAGTTGCGGTTCCAGCGCCATGTGTCCAGTCAGTCGGGTAGGCGGGCGGACTGGTAGGAAAACAGCCGCCATTCCGCCTGCTCTCGACGCCACACGGCTAAAAACCGCAAAGTGAATTCGAGCTCCTGAGTGCCGCTGGCGGCTTTCAAGCGCACTCGACCGGTCATGGTCACGACATCGTCCGTGACCTTGGCCATTTGGGCGTCGAGATAGTCATATCCCTTGTAGCGGACTTTGTTGCTTGCGACGGCGGCGAGAAATTCGGCTTTGGACTGAGTGCGACCGTCGGCATGACCGTAGACCAAGGCCTCCGAAAGCAACGCGCCAAGTTTATCAACTTTGCCCGCGATGGTTGCTTCGACGCGAGCAACGTCGGCGTGTTTCACCGCCTCGATCGCGGGATCCTGGGGAACCGCGAAAACGGGCAGCCAAAAGAGAGAAAGCAAAAGCGCCAAACGCATGGTCTCCTCGAGAGGTCACACAGATTTAGGCGTGAAGTCGAGGATGCAGGTCGAGAGCGCGGCGGGGGGCGACTCTCAGCTTGTTTTCCCCGCTGCGCGGAGCGATAGTGGGGGTCATGGCCAGTCAATCCCCCGTATCCCTTCGACGGCTGCTCGACGAAGTCGGGACGGTCGATGCGGTGGGGATCGAAGAGCGGGTTGCGAAGTACGCGACGCGAAGCATCAAGAAGGAGTCGAAGCTTTGGGGGCTGCGCACCGCCGTTTCGATGGTCGACCTTACGACGCTCGAGGGCAAAGACACTCCTGGAAAAGTAGCGGCACTCTGCGCAAAGGCCCGGCATCCCCATGATGATCGCGCGATCCCTTCGGTCGCGGCGGTCTGCGTTTATCCCTCCATGGTCCGCCATGCGCGCCGGGCACTCGGCGGCGACACGCCCATTCGGGTGGCTTCGGTGGCGACCGCTTTTCCTTCCGGACAAGCGCCGCTGAAGACCCGGCTGGCGGAAGTGCGGGCGGCGGTGGCCGACGGCGCAGACGAGATCGACATGGTGATCAATCGCGGCGCCTTCCTCGCCGGCGAGTTCGCGGAAGTGCAGGATGAAATCGCCGCCGTGCTGGAGGCGTGCGGAAACGCCGCGCTCAAGGTGATTCTCGAGGTCAGCGAACTGGAAACGTACGATAACATCCGCGCCGCCTCGTTTCTCGCGATGCTCGTGCTGCGCGAGGGTGACTTCATCAAGACGAGCACGGGCAAAACCGCGCTCAACGCCACGCTCGGCAACAATCAGGTGATGATCGATGCGATTCGAGACCATTATCTGGCGACCGGCGTGGCCATTGGAATGAAGCCCGCCGGCGGGATTCGCACCGCCAAGCAAGCGCTGCAGTTTCTCGTCGCGATCAAGGAGACGCTCGGCGATGCCTGGCTGACAAATACCCGCTACCGTTTCGGCGCCAGTTCGCTGCTCAACGATCTCCTGCGACAGATCGAGAAGGAAAAAACCGGCGCCTACCAGGCGCCGTACTATTTCAGCGAGGCCGCCGAATCGTACTGAAACCTCCGCGCCTTCAATCATGCCCTCGATCGTCAAGACTTCGACCAGAACCACGCCTTCCAGGAATGGGAGGGGGCGACCGGCTCCCGAATTGATTTTCGGGGACTTATGGGAATACGACCCTTCGCCCGAATCGGCCGATCCCAAGCTCAAAACGCGGTACGATCTGTTCATCGGCGGCAGGTTCGTGCTGCCCACCGCCGGCAACTATTTCGCGTCGATCAATCCCGCCAACGAGAAGAAGCTGGCCGATGTGGCGCAGGCGGGCGCCGAGGATGTGGACGCCGCCTTTCGGGCGGCGCGGGCGGCCCATGACAATGTGTGGTCCAAGCTTCCGGGAAAGGAGCGAGGCAAGTACATCTACCGCCTGGCCCGGCTCCTGCAGGATCGGGCGCGCGAGTTTGCCGTAGCTGAAACGCTCGATGGAGGTAAGCCGATCCGGGAGGCGCGCGATTTCGACGTCCCGATGGCCGCCGCGCACTTTTTCTATCACGCGGGTTGGGCGGACAAGCTCGAGTATGCGTTTCCCGGCGCGCGAATCGCGCCGTACGGCGTCGTGGCTCAGGTGATACCGTGGAATTTTCCGCTGCTCATGCTGGCCTGGAAGCTGGCCCCCGCGCTCGCCACGGGAAATTGCGTGGTGCTGAAGCCGGCGGAGACCACTTCGCTGACGGCGCTGAAGTTTGCGGAGGTCATTCAAGAGGCGGATCTACCTCCCGGAGTGGTCAATTTCGTGACCGGCGCAGGAGAAACCGGCGCGGCGGTGGTGGGGCATCCCCTTGCGGCCAAGGTGGCGTTCACCGGATCGACCGAGGTCGGCAAGATCATCCTGAGGCAGCTCGCCGGCACGGACAAAAAACTGACGCTCGAGCTCGGTGGCAAAGCGGCGAATGTGGTTTTTGACGATGCGCCGCTCGACCAGGCGGTGGAGGGGATCGTGAACGGAATTTTTTTCAATCAGGGCCACGTTTGTTGCGCGGGTTCGCGGCTGCTGGTCCAGGAAACCGTGGCCGACGAAGTGGTGCACAAGCTGAAGAATCGCATCAAGGTCCTGCGCGTCGGGGATCCGTTGGACAAGAATACCGACATCGGCGCGATCAATTCCCGGTCGCAGCTGGACAAGATCGCCGAGCTTGTCGCGAGCGGCACCGCCGAAGGCGCCGAAATCTTCCAGCCTGCCTGCCGGTTGCCCAGCCAGGGTTATTATTTCAAGCCGACTCTGTTTACCGGTGTGCAACAATCCCATCGCATTGCCCGCGAGGAAATCTTTGGGCCGGTGCTCTCTATTCTGACCTTTCGCACACTGGACGAAGCGGTGGAGAAGGCGAACAACACCGCGTATGGCCTCAGCGCGGGTGTGTGGACCGACAAAGGATCCCGCATTCTCAAGATGAGTACGGAGCTGAAGGCCGGCGTCATCTGGGCGAACACGTTCAACAAGTTCGATCCTGCTTCTCCCTTCGGAGGCTATAAGGAGAGCGGTTTCGGCCGCGAGGGCGGCCGGCAGGGCCTGGCCGATTACGTGAAGTTCGACTGAAAGCCGCACACCTTTTCCCGCCATGGATCGACTTCCCATCACGAAAACGCCCAAGGTTTATGTGGGCGGCGCATTCATCCGTTCCGAGAGCGGCCGCGTTTTCCCCCTCAACGACGCCGACGGCAAGTTCATCGCCAATATTCCCCAATGTTCGCGCAAAGATCTTCGGAACGCGGTGGAGGCAGCGGCCAAAGCGGGGCCGGGGTGGGCCCGGCGGACACCCTATAACCGCGGACAGATTCTCTATCGCCTGGCGGAGATGCTGGAAGGAAGAGCGGGCGAGCTGGCGGATGCCCTGGCCTTGTCCGGCGTATCCGCTGCAGCAACACGCCGCGAAGTCACGACCGCGGTCGACCGGCTGATCTATTACGCGGGCTGGGCCGAGAAATACGAGCAGGTCCTGGGCAGCGTGAATCCCGTCGCCGCCCCGTATTTCAACTTCACCGTGACCGAACCGGTGGGGATCGTGGGGCTGCTCGCGCCCGACGAGGCTCCCCTGCTGGCCCTGATCTCGCTGCTCGCGCCGGTGATCGTGAGCGGGAACACGGCGGTCGCGCTCGCCTCGGAGAAAGCGCCGTATCCCGCGATCGCGCTGGGTGAAATGCTCGCCACGAGCGATCTGCCGGGCGGAGTAGTCAATTTGCTCACGGGATTCCGAAAAGAGCTCGGGACCACTTTCGCGACCCACACGCATATCCGCGCCTTGGGCGGCGTCGCCCGCCCGGAGGACCGGATGGCCCTCGCCGCCGGGGCCGCGGAAAGTATTAAACGGTTTAAGATTCGTGGGTTAGAGCATTCGCTCGACTGGTTTTCGGCCGAGGCGCAGGGACTTTACTGGGTGCGGGATTTCGTCGAATTCAAGACCACCTGGCACCCCGTTGGGGCTTGAGCGCGCAATAGGCTTGCAGAGCGTAGTTTTTTTCCCCTACATGACGGCCTATGCGGGAGCACTGGGCTGGGAGGAGCTCGCTCGATTGGAACGCGGCATGTATTGCTTCGAGTTACATGGCCGTCGGCGCGTTGTGGATTTGGGGCTCGGATTGGCTGGTGGCGCTTCTTGCGAGTGGAAGTGCCGAGGCCGTGGATTTTCTCCAGAGCGCCAAAGGCACGGCATTTGTCGCGGCGACCGGAGTCGCGCTTTATCTCGGCACCTCCGCGGTGCACCGGCGTCTCGACCGTTACTCCGAGGAGAAACGTGTCCTGGCGGAGCATTTGGCCGTTTCTCAGCGGCTCGAGGCCTTGGGAACGCTGACCGGCACGGTCGCTCACGATTTCAACAACATGATCATGATCATCCGGGGCGCGGCCGAGATGGCGCGTTTGGAGGCTGATTATCCCGGAGTCCGGCAGCATCATCTCGAAACGATTGAACGGGCCGCCAACCAGGCCGATCAGATGGTGCGACAGATGATGCAGTTCATGCGGGCGATGCCCGCGGTGTATCGAGCGGAAAGATTGGACGATGTCGTTTACGAGGTCCTGCCGATTTTGCGGCAGGCCGCGGGACGGCAGGTGCAGATCGATTTGCGGGCGGGGTCGGACCTGCCTCCGGTCCGCTTCGACCGCAGCCAAGTGGAGCGAACATTGCTCAATCTCGTGGTGAACGCCCGCGACGCGTCCGTCGACGCGGCCGAGAAATGCATTGTCATCGAAGTCGCGGTGCGCCGATTGCAGCAGCATGTGTCGCGCTTCCGATTGGAGCCCGCCACCGGCAGCTTTGTCGCGCTTTCGGTGAGCGACAGCGGCTGCGGCATACCGCGGGAAAATCTCGATCGCATCTTCACTCCGTTTTTCACGACGAAGCCGAAGGAGCGTGGAAATGGATTGGGGCTGACCTCCGTGGCGAATGTCATGCAGCTCCATGGAGGATGGGTCGAAGTCGAATCGACGCCCGGGCATGGCTCTGTCTTTACCTTGCTTTTCCCGGCGGCCCCGGTCGATAGCGCGCCTTCGTTCGAGCGGCAAAGCGAACTGGTGCACGCCTGAGCGCGCGCCGGGGGAGGATCGAAACGTAGCTACGCGCGTGAGCGAGCGGCACCTTGAACATTGCTCATTTCTTATCGCTCATCGCTCATTTCTCATTGTCGAGCCAGCGAGCCGACAAGCCATTGCTTACTGCTTATCGCCAATTGCTCATTGAAATACCACAGACCCACTCGACCGGTGTGGTCGCGAGCGCCAGCGAGTGAAAATTGAGATGTGGCTACGAGCGTAAGCGAGTGGGGCTAGTGGGCGTTGATTATCTAGCGCCGTCGATTCGAACCAATCCCGCACGTGCGGGATTCCACCCTCGGCGCCGTACGGTTTAAGGCCGATGAGAGGGGGCATTGCGAGTGGCCTTGTCAAAGACAATGCTTCACCGCTACCGTCTGCACCGTGAAACCCTCCGTTGTCGTGGTCGGCAGCTTTGTTCAGGATCTCACGTGGAAATGCGCGGCGTTTCCGAAGCCGGGAGAGACCATCGTGGGGACGTTTGTCACCGGACCCGGGGGCAAAGGCTCGAATCAAGCCGTTGCCGCGGGACGGGCCGGGGCCGCCACCCTCTACGTCGGAGCAGTGGGGGACGATGCCTTCGCCCAGTCGGCGCGCGCCTTCTACAAGAGCGAGGGCATTGCCGCGCGTTTCGCGGTCAAACCCAAGCACGCGACCGGCACCGCGGCTATTCTGGTGAACGACTCGGGTCAAAACGAAATCATCGTTGCGCTGGGAGCCAATGCGATGCTGCAAAAACGCGATGTGCCACTCGACGTGCTCCGCTCGGCGGAGGTCGTGGTCACGCAGTTGGAGTCGAACCTCGATACCACGGCGTTCGTGCTCAAAACGGCGCGCCGGGCGGGTGTGACGACGGTGCTCAACCCGGCCCCCATGCGGGCGGATTTCGAGCCCGCGTTGCTGGAGCACGTGGACATCCTGATCCCCAACGAGACGGAATTTACCTGTCTCGCAAACCAACTCCCCGAAACCGGGCGCACCGATCTCACGGAAAGCGAACTCGCCTTGCTGCGGCCCGAAGACGTGCACACGCTCTGCCGGGCCTTTGGTGTTCCGACTCTCATTGTGACCTTGGGCAGCCGCGGTTGCCTGGTGTCGCAGGAAGACAGTCACACCTTCATCGCGGCGCACACGGGTATCACGGTCGTCGATACAACCGGAGCGGGAGACGCGTTCGTCGGGGGTTTCGCGGCGGGGCTGGCCAAACTCAATGGGGATATCGCGGGGGCGGCTCGTTTCGGCAACACGGTGGCGGCGCTCTCGGTGACGAAATTCGGCACGGCGCCGGCCATGCCGCGGCAGCGCGAAATCGCGGCCTTTTTGAAGAAGACCGCGGGCGCGTCGTAGCGGGAAGGTGCGGTTGGCGTCCTCCCGCTCGTAGAGGAAACGGCAAAGGTGGAACCTGCTGTCCCGGCAGGTAGATTTAGTCGGCGTCGCTAGACAATCGCTGCCTAATAGCCCAGGGACGGGGAGCTCCGCTTGGCCACTCGCTCACGCTCGCAGCCACGTTCGATCCACTCGCTGGCGCGGGGGACTCTGCTACTGGCCGAGCACCCAGGCGAAGATCAAGGGAGCGACGATCGTGGCGTCGCTTTCGACAATGAACTTCGGGGTGTTTTGGCCGAGCTTGCCCCAGGTGATTTTCTCGTTGGGGACGGCGCCCGAGTAACTGCCGTAGCTCGTGGTCGAGTCACTGATCTGGCAGAAATAGCCCCAGAGCGGCACTTCGTCGCGCTGGAGATCCTGGTGGAGCATCGGAACGACGCAGATCGGGAAATCGCCGGCGATGCCGCCGCCGATCTGAAAGAAGCCGATCGAGCCGTTGCCATTTCGCAGCGTCTTGGCGTTCTTCGTGTACCATTCCGCGAGGACCGTCATGTACTCGATACCGGTGCGAACGGTATGCACGTTCTTCACGTCGCCGCTGATGACGTGTCCCGCGTACATGTTGCCCAACGTGGCGTCTTCCCAGCCGGGGACCCACATGGGAATATTCTTTTCGCACGCGGCGAGCATCCAGGAGTTCTTCGGATCGATCTGGTAGCTCTTTTTCAGTTTTCCGCCGCGCAGGATCTTGTACATGAACTCATGCGGGAAGTAGCGTTCGCCGGCCTGGTCGGCCTTGACCCATTCTTCCAGGACAACGGCCTCGATGCGGCGCATCGCTTCCATCTCCGGGATGCAGGTGTCGGTCACGCGATTCATGTGCCGCTCGAGCAACTCCTGCTCGTCCGCAGCGGTGAGATCGCGGTAGTTGGGCACCCGCTCGTAGTAGTCATGGGCGACCAGGTTGAAAATGTCCTCCTCGAGATTAGCGCCCGTGCAAACGATCGCGTGCACTTTGTCCTGGCGAATCATCTCCGCCAGCGTGATGCCGAGTTCGGCGGTCGACATGGCTCCGGCCAAGGTGACCAGCATCTTACCGCCGCTGCTCAGATGCGTTTCGTAACCTTTCGCCGCATCCATCAGTGCGGCGGAGTTAAAATGCCGATAATTGTGCGCGATGAATTTGGAGACCGGCCCCTTTTTCTTTGCGATTTCGGAGTTCGAGGGAGATTTGGTCTTCTTGGCTTTGGACTTCATAGAAAAGCAAGAACTAGAAACGGGTCTGCGCGGAGCGCGATAAAAAACCGTCGCATCGAGGAGAACGTTACGGTGAGGTGGCAACCGGCATGGTTGGAGCCTTTCTCACGACGATTTTCTTTTCGCTCTCGGCGGTGTTCGCCAATCGCAGCATTCGCGTCGTGGGAGCGGACCGGGCCAATGTCGGCCGCCTGCTCTGCGCGGTCGCGGCTCTTGCGCTCTATGCCCACATCTGGGGGCGCGGATTGGGCGGCGCGGGCCGGGATTGGTTCCTTCTCAGCGGGATCATCGGAATGGGTTTGGGGGACCTTGCCCAGTTCGGCGCTCTTCCTCGCCTCGGCTCGAGGCTCACCGTGCTGGTCACCCAATGCCTCGCGGCGCCCCTCGCGGTCTTGGCCGAGTGGCTTTGGCTGGGCACGTCGCTGTCGGCGGCAGAGATGTTCTGCGGCGTCGTGATATTGATCGGAGTTGTCACCGCCCTCCTCCCCGGCCGGGCCCACCCGCCGCGGGTCGCGGTGAAACCCCTCGGTTTTGTTTTTGGACTCCTCGCGGCGGCGGGCCAGGGGTTCGGGGCCGTGGTTTCTCGCAGGGCGGGTGAAGCAGCCGCGGCTGCGGGCGAGAGCGTGGACGGAATCACGGCGGCCTATCAGCGTATCCTGGCGGGGTTTGCCGTGGCGCTCTGCTACCTTGTGGTCGTCGCGCTGCTCCGCAGAGCCAAAAGGAGCGGGGTCGTCCCGCCGGGCATCGACCCCGTTCCGCGGTCCAGGCGATTCCGGGACTACCTTTG
>CAZJLP010000082.1:0-4367 GCA_964546955.1 uncultured Opitutaceae bacterium
GTCTCGCTGTTCAGCAGCACGATCTGCGCGAGAAAATCCTGCATCTCCTCGAAACGCGACGCGAAGCCGATCAACGCTTTGAGTTCTTCCAATCGTTCGATATAGTCGGCGAACGCGCCTTTGAGGTAGTCGCCGTACCAGCCCTCGATGGCGGTCTCCACGGTGGCGTAGGGTTTGGCCGTGCGCATGGCTTCCGCGACCTGCTGGAGCGAGATGCAAAAACTATCCCACTCGCCCTTGGCATCCTTGGGCACTTTCGATTTCACATCGTCTGTGCCGAGGGCATCCAGAAAGTTCCGCTGCATCATTCGCGCATGCTCCAGGGTCGTGGCATAGATCTTCTGCGCGCCTTTCTCGCCGACTTTGGGCAAGAGAATCGCAATCCGCTGCCAAGCCAGTTCGTCCGAGGGGTTATAGACGAAGCGGAGCAGCGCCACCAGGTCCCGCACGTGCTGGCGCTCGAAAAATTTCACGCCACTGGTGATATGATAGGGAATGCCGGCGCGCGACAAAGCGAGTTGGGTTTCCAGGGCGAGGAAGTGGGAACGATAAAGCACCGCGATCTCCGCCAGCGCCACGCCTTCGTCTTCGATCAACGCTCTGACTCTCTTCACGATGAATTCCGCCTGTTCGCGGTCGTCCATGGTCTGCACGACGAACGGCTTGTGGGAATTGGCGCGGGCGGCCCGCAGTTCTTTGTCGAAGTGCCGTCCCTTCGGTTGAGCCATCAGCACGCCATTGGCCAGCGCGAGAATCTGCGGCGTGGACCGATAATTCGTTTCGATGCGGTGAATCTGCGTGCCCGGATGTCGATCCGGAAACGACATGATGTTCTCGAAATTCGCGCCGCGCCACGAGTAGATGCATTGAGCGTCATCGCCGACGGCCATGATCTGGTGGTGAGCCGCGAGAGAATCGACAATCTGAGCCTGAAGGGTGTTGGTATCCTGGTATTCATCCACGAGCACGTGGCGAAACCGGTGCGAGAAATACGCGGCGACTTCGGGCGCTTTGACGAGCAGCAGCAGCCAGTGCTCCAACAGGTCGTCGTAGTCGCAGACGTTTTGTTCTTTTTTCTTTGCCGCGTACGCCGACGCGAAGGCGGGGAAGCGATGCGAGATCTCGCTGTAATGTGGAAAGTGATCCGTCACCGTTTGCGGAATCGACAACTGCGTGTTGCGCGCGAGGGAAATGACGTCGAACAAGGGGCCCGGCCGGGGGTTCGTCTTGTCTTTGAAGAAGAGCTTGTCCTCCGCTTCCACGACTTGCTTGAGCAGGCTTTCGGCTTCGTCCGCGTCGAGAATCGTAAAATTGCGAGGGATCCCGATGGCTTCCCCATAGATTCGCAGCGCTCGGTGTCCAAGTGAGTGGAAGGTCCCGCCCCAAAATCGTGCCGGTTCCACGCCGGTCAGGTCCTGCACACGGTGCAGCATTTCTTTGGCGGCCTTGTTGGTGAAGGTGAGCAGGAGGATTTCCCCGGGCTTGACTCCCTGGGACAGCAGATAGGCCACCCGATACGTGAGGGTGCGCGTCTTGCCGGACCCGGCGCCCGCCAGGACGAGCATGGGACCGGGGGGCGCCGTCACTGCCGCGAATTGTTCGTCATTGAGCTGCGCGCGGAAATCGATCGCGGGAATCGCAAAGGAACCGGGCGAGGAGGAGGGCAGCACAAAATCCATTCGTGCGAAGTTGTTCCGCTTTCCCGGCGCCCACGCAAAAGCAAAATGAGGGTGCGAGGACGAACTCTCCAGGGGAGGGCAGGCTCGAGGCGAGCCGATCCGTGCTTATCCGCCGCCTGGCTGGGCCTTCGGCTGCGGGCTGATTTCGGGTTCGGCCGGGGCGTAACCCACGCGCGAATGCAGCATGTTCAGCAACGTGAAGGTAAAGCTGCTTTTGATTTTGTTCATCTCCTCGATCGTCAAGGGCGCTTCGTCGAGCTGCGAATCCTCCAGCCGATCGCGGAAGATCTGATCGATCAATTCGCCCAGGTGCTGCGGGGTGACCTTACGCATCGAGCGAGAAGCCGCTTCGACCGCGTCGGCCAAGTGAATGATCGCGCTCTCCTTGAATTGTGGCTTGGGTCCGTCGTACCGGTAGGTCGTTTCGCACACCTTGGACGGCTCGAGCCCGGGGGTCTTCCCAAACAAGTCGGGCGTGTCTCCACTGCGGTGAAGACCCGGCATCGTGCCCTGACGCTTTTCGTTGATCGCGCGCTGGAAAAAATAACGAATCAGCGTGGTGCCGTGATGCTGCTGGATCACGTCGATGACCGCCCGTGGCAAATTGTGTTTCAGGGCGAGATCCACGCCGTCTTTCACGTGGGACTTGATGATCAGCGCGGAGAGCGACGGGTTGTTTTCGTCGTGCGGGTTGGCACGTTCGCGCTGATTCTCGGTGAAGTACTCCGGCTTCTTCGTTTTTCCGATGTCGTGAAAAAGCGCGCAAACCCGTGCGAGCAGCGGGTTGGCGCCGATTGCATTGGAGGCATTTTCCGCGAGCTGCGCCACGATAAGCGAATGGTGGTAGGTCCCCGGCGCTTCCATTTGCATCAAACGCAGAAGGGGGTGGTTATAGTCGGTAAGCTCGAGCAGCGTGATGTCCGTGGTGCGCTTGAACAGTCCTTCGAGGACAGGGAGAATACCCACCACCAGAACTCCGGTTGCCAAACCCGTGCTCAAGCCGACGGCCATTTGTTTCAGGACGATGATCCGGTCGAGCTGATCGATGACTCCGATCAACAGGGCGAAAACGGCCACGGTCAATCCGCCCAGGCCGGCCGCCCGCACCACGCGTCCGCGCTTGCGGATCTGGCGGCAGCAGAAAATGCCGATCATGGAGGCCAGGAAGGTCAGCACCAGCAGATCGAGCCGGTTGCCGTAGATGACGCTCGTGAAAATCGAGATGAGCAGCGCCATGAAGATGGCTGACCCGGCGTCGATCAGGATCGCCACGATCAGAGGCGCCAGAGCCGTGGGCGCGAAATAGGGGAGCAGCGAAGCGGCCTCGGAGTTCTGGATGAAATAGGGCAGGCCCGCGATCCAGAAGGTCAAACGCACGAGCGCCAGATTGACGATCACAACCAGGGCGAGCAGCGCGAGACGTCCGTTGCTCTGGAGGGTTTCTCGGTCCTCCAGGCGAATGTAGATGCCGCTGGCGATGACCATTGCCAGCACGAGAAGGATGCGGCCGAAAAACTGCAGTCCCGGACTGTCGAGCGCCTTGCCGGTTTCGAGCACATGCTTGCGCTGCGCCTCGAGCATCTCGATTTGCTCCGCCGTCACCACGGTGTCGGGCTCCACGATCGTCTGGCCTTGGGTGACCGTCACATTGACCGGCTTCAGATTTTCGACCACTTGCTTCTGAAGTCGCGCGATCTCAGTTGTATTGAGAACGATGTTCGGCTCGAGGCCGTTGCGGAAAATTCGAAAGAGAACGGCGGACATCTCTTTGCCGGCCCCTTCGGGAGCGAGGTTGATCTTAAGCCAGCTAAAGGCCTTCTCCATTGACTTGGCGGGCAGCTGCACTTTTTCGCCATCCGGACGAGTGATCCAGAGATGGGCTACGGCTCCGGGGTGGGCCGGCCCGCCCAGCTTGCTTTCGTCGTAAACGCCCTCTTCGTAGGTCTCCCGCAGGGCGAGCAATCCGCTCTCGATCAGATTGTGCCGTGCTTTCGCATCTCCCGACGCGAGCAAAGCGGCGACATCGTCCACGCTCACCCGGTATTTCACCTTCGCGTTGAACGCATCCACGAGGGGGACAAGCGCGGCGCGACGCTGCGGAGCGAAGCCGGAGTTGGGATGATCGCGTTCGAACTTTTCGAGCTGGGCTAGGAGGTCTCGGACGTCGGTTTCGAATCGTTTGAGCGGCTCCATGTCGAGGTGGTACACCTCCACGCTTCTCAGCAGCTCTTGTTTCGATTGCTCCTGCTTGATCTTGCTCGGGTATGAGAAGGTTGTGCTGGCGACAATGCGAACAGAGGATCGCTGCCCTTCCAGGACCGGAAGGTTGATCGTGTTTACGCCGACAAAACTGATCAGCACGATCAATGCGACCGTGCTCAAGAAAATCAACGCCGCCACCAACCGGCTGGTTTCCAGGAATTCGACCGTTCCCGAAACCTCGGCCGTTTTCCGCATCTTCGGCGCACCGGCGAAGCCCGGCAGCAAGCGGAGTTTTTTTAGGAGGTCCATGAAGTGGGTGAGATGCCCGTTGGCTCGAAGGCGATTAACCTAGCACATCCTTTGCGGACGGCGAGAGAGGATGGGCAGGCAACCTCATTTTACGTCAGGTTCAACGATCGGGTTCTTGTACCGCTCGTAGGCTTCTATGATTTTTAGAACGAGCGGGTGCCGGACCACATCGGCTCC
>CAZJLP010000082.1:4377-14814 GCA_964546955.1 uncultured Opitutaceae bacterium
GTGAAATTCAACTCCTGCAATATCTTGTAGGATTCGTTGCACTTGGAGGAGGCCGGACTGCTTCGACCGCGGAAGATCGATCTGCGTCACGTCGCCGGTCACGACCATCCGCGAATCTTCCCCCAACCGGGTGAGAAACATCATCATCTGCTCCGGGGTCGTGTTTTGGGCTTCGTCGAGAACGATAAAGGCGTGGCTCAGCGTCCGGCCGCGCATATAGGCCAAGGGAGCGATCTCGATCACCCCTTTTTCGACCAAACGCGTGACGTCTTCCGCGTCCAACATATCGTGCATCGCGTCGTACAGCGGGCGGAGGTAGGGCAGAATCTTTTCCCGAAGATCGCCGGGTAGAAAACCGAGCGCCTCGCCTGCTTCGACCGCGGGCCGGGTTAGGATGATGCGCTGAACTTGGTTTTTGAGGAGCGCGGAAACCGCCGCCGCCATCGCCAGGTAGGTCTTGCCTGTTCCGGCGGGACCTATTCCGAACACGACCGGATTCTTCTGAATCGATTGAAGATAGAGTTTCTGGCCGAGCGTCTTGGGGACGATCGTCTTTCGGTTGGTCGCGATGACGAACGGTTCTCCAAAGAGCGATCGCAGCTGATCGCTCTCCCCCTTGGCCACCGCCTCCACGAAGCGGTGGAAGTCCGGCGTGCGAATGGAAACGCCTTGAGTGCGCGCGTCGTTGAGAAAACCGAACAAGGTCTCTACCCGGACGATGTTCTCGTCGGTGCCCTCGACCTTCAGCCAATCCTCCCGCGTCACGAGTTTCACGCCGAGCTGCTTCTCGACATGGCCTAGGTTCTCCTCACGACCGGCATAGAGCTGGTGAAGATGGCGAGGACTCGGGAAACGGAGCGTCTTGGAGGACACGGGAAAGGCGGATTATGACTGAAGAATTTAGAATGAAGAAATGGCGGGAGCGCGGCCGGGCATGGAAAAAATTCTACGTTCTGCTTTCTTCATTCTTCGTTTTGGCGGCTGTGGCCGCCAATCGTTCCCACATGGCCTCGAGCGATTGGGGGAGGACGCGGGTTTGGCCGACGACGGGCATGAAATTGTTGTCTCCCATCCAGCGCGGGACGATGTGCCCGTGGAGATGAGCGATGCTGCCGCCGGCGGAGCTTCCCAGGTTGAAGCCGATGTTGAAGCCATCGGGGCTGATCGCGGACTTCAGCAGGCGTTTTCCGGTCGCTATAATCTGAAACAGATCGGCGCTCTCGGCTGCGGTAAGTTCGTCGAGATCGACAATTTCCCTAAATGGGATCGCGAGAAGATGGCCCGGATTGTAGGGAAAACGGTTGAGCATCAAATAGGACAGGGCGCTGCGGTGGACGATCAGGGCCGCGCGGTCGTCTCCCAGCTTGGGCAATTCGGAAAAGGGGCGCGCCACTTCCGGAAGGCGCGGTGCCTCAATGTACTCCATCCGCCAATAAGCGTGCAGCTGCTGCATATTTGAAGGGTCGCTGAGTAAAGCCCCGACCTGGGGGTTGTCAAAGGTCCCGGCAGTTCTAGGCGAGCGCCCAAACATTCATGTTGCCTTCCATTATATATTATATGACGTATAACATATAACGCAAATGCGGTATGCAAAAGGACATAAAGACGTGACTCGACGCCGCATCGTCGAAACGGCGGCTCGGTTGTTGCGGAAAAACGGGTTTTCAAACGTGGGGCTTGACGAGGTGATGCGCACGAGCGGCCTCACGCACGGCGGGTTCTATGCTCATTTCCGGAGCAAAACCGAATTGATCGCCGAGGTCTGTGAGAACCAGTTCGAGATCCCGCGCGAGTGGATCGATCGCATCGCGAAGAGGCCCGGCGTCTCCGAGCGTGTTCAAGCACTCGTGTGCGGGTATCTCACGACACGGCATCGGGACGAGGTGGCGAACGGATGCTTTATCGCCGCGTTGGGCGGCGACGCGGTGCGCGTGCTTCCTGCCGTTCGCAAGGCGTTTTCCGTGGCTTGTCAACGACATCGCCGCCGGATGGCGGAGGCCTTGCGGCTCGCTGACGATCCGCAGGCAAATACCGAACGGGTTACTTCATTGTTGGGATTTCTGGTTGGTACGCTGGTTTTGGCCCGATCGGTCGAGGATGCGGCCGAGAGCGAAGCGATCCTGGCGGCGGGGCGCCGGACGGCCCTCGACACTTTTTCTTCCAAAAATCCGAGTCCCGTGTAGGCGGGAAGGCTTTCGTGCGCATGTTGCGCGTTAATCTCATGACATCTCCCACTTCTTCCGGCCGTCGCGTTGTAGTCACGGGTTTAGGCGCTCTCACTCCCGTGGGATTGAGCGGCGCCGACACCTGGGCCCGCTTGGTGTCCGGGCAGTCGGGTATCTCGCGGATCACGCGTTTTGATCCGACGGGTTGCGCGGCGCAAATCGCGGGTCAAGTCGACGGCTTCGATCCGGCCAAGCCGCTGCTCGCGCCGCTTTATCCGCGGGGCAAAGACAAGGAGCCTGTACTCGCCCCCTTTACCCCGAAGGATGTGAAAAAGTTTGGGCGTTTCACTCATCTGGGTGTTGCCGCTGCGGTCGAGGCTTATGCGGACTCCGGGCTCGACCCCTTGCGATCTCAGCTGCCGGCGGACCGAATGGGAGTGAATCTGGGGGTTGGGCTTGGCGGGCTGCCGGAAATCGAGTCGATGCACGACACGTGGAAAGCAGGAGGTTACCGCAAAATCTCGCCGTTCTTTATCATTCAGATCGCACCGAACCTTCTCGCGGGTCAGACGAGCCTGCTCCTGGATTTTCGCGGCTCCAATATGAGCGTGGCTTCGGCTTGTGCGACAAGCGGCCACGCGCTGGGAGAAGCCGCGGCGACGATTGCCCGCGACGAGGCCGATGTCATGCTCGCGGGCGGAGCGGAATCGACCATCACTCCGCTTGCGATCGGGGCGTTTGCCCAAATGCGCGCGCTTTCCACCCGGAACGAAGCGCCCGAGAAGGCGTCGAGGCCTTACGATGGGGATCGCGACGGGTTTGTGCTCTCCGAGGGTGCGGTCATCTTTGTGCTGGAGGAACTCGAGCACGCACGCCGTCGGGGCGCGCGTATCTACGCTGAGCTTCGCGGTTATGGAGCGTCGGCGGACGCGTACCACCTTTCCTCGCTGGCGCCGGGCGCTGAAGGGTCCCAACGGTCGATGCGGGCCGCGCTGCGTGCCGCCCGGATGAAACCGGCTGAAATCGACTATGTCTCCGCGCATGCGACTTCCACCCCGGGCGGCGACGGCGAGGAGGCCGCGGCCATCGCGAGCGTGTTTGCGGAAAACAAGGATCGCCTGCATGTCAGCGGAATCAAGTCCATGACTGGCCACTTGCTCGGAGGATCGGGGGCCATGGGCGTCTTCGCGGCCGTGATGGCGATCAAGGACGGGGTAGTGCCCCCCACGATCAACGTGGAAAACATCGATCCCGCTATCGCGGCACTTGGGATCAACATCACTCCCAATACCGCTGTTCGTAAGCCCGTTCGCGCCGCGTTGGCTAATAGCTTCGGTTTTGGCGGTACGAACGCATCGATTGTGGTGAGCGCGCTGGATTGATGCCTCTTTTTTAGCGAAGCCTGAGACCGCTCCGTTGCGCCTCGAGCCGCCGCATCTTTCTCATTTCTTCGGCGGTTTGGGCACGATGGTGAAGGCAAACAGGTTGTTCTCTCGAAGGTAACGTTTGGCCAGTTGGTCGAGGTCGAGCTTCGTCGCGTCCACGTAGCCTTTCTCCCGCTGGAACAATTCCTCGAACTGTTCGGGGTTTTCCTGAAGGTCATCCAGGCGTTCGACCCAATACCCATTTTGTTGCGAGTTCTGCCGAAGCGACGCAAGGCGCTGGGCGATGGCGCGCTTCAACTCCTCTTCCGTGATACCGCTGGCAGCGAGCTCCCGCGCAAGGGTTCGCAGGGTGGCATCGGCAGCTGAGGCCTTTGCTGGCTGCACGTCCACCATGCAGTTGAGATGCGCGAACCGCGCATAGTCTCGGCGGCGAATGAACCGCGCACTAAACGAATAACTTTCTCCCATTTCTTCGCGCATCTTCACGCGGAGGCGGTCATCCAGAATCTCCGCCAGCAGACTGAGGCGGCGTCGATCGACAAAGGTCAGGTCGTCGCGAATCGGCCAATAGAATGCCAAGCGGGTGGGCCCATTGTCGCGGGTGTAGTCGAAGGTCTTCGCCGCGGGGGGAGCCGGCAGCGTGAGTTTTGTCCGGGCGACGGGGGGTTCGTTTGAAGCCCGGCGGGGAAGCGCGCCGATCGTCTGGCCCACCTGTCCGACGGCTTGTTCGACTTCCACGTCGCCCACGATCGTGAGTTCAATCCGGCCGGATTGAACGATGGGTTTGAAATAACTCCGCACGGTGCGCGCCGAGTAACTCTGAAGTTTCCGGAGCTCTGGGGCCGCGAGCCGCCGGTCGCCGCCGGCCAGAAACAAGTCCACCTTCTGTCCAATCACCCCTTCGGGGATCTGGAGGAGGGGAAACGCGGTGGTGTTCAGCGAGGCGAGCGCAGCCGTGTGACCGCTCGGATGAAACCCGGGATCCGAGAGAAAAGCGGCAAGCACGCGCAGCAAAAGGAGCAGGTCGGCCGAAAAGGTCTGGCCGCTAATTTCAAAACAGCTGTCCCGCGCGCTGAAACGCAAGCCGATCGATTTGCTCTCCAGCGCGGTTTTGAGCTGTTCGGGATCGAGGCGGCCGAGTCCGCCCATTCCGACTTCCACAAACCAGTTGCTCAGCCACGGTTTGCTTTCGGGCTCTTCCAGGATCCCCGCGCCGAGGCGCAGCCGCACATGGACGATTCCGGGCTGCAGCGTCGTTCGTTTGACGTTGAGTCGGGCGCCGTTGGCGAATTCGAGGAGCGATACGTCCAGGTCGGGCAGCGTGTCGCGTCGAGCCACCTGGCCCGGCTTTCCAAAGTCTTCATAGGAGAACGTGGACGACTGAACGGCGGTGGAACGCGCCACGGCGACCCGGGTGCTTTTCGCCAGTTCGGCCTGCACGTCCCGCACGGTCGGAGGCGATCGCGTGGCGATGCGGAGAAAAAGACGACGGGGTCCGGTCCAAGCTTCGCGAAACGCCTGATGGCACTTCTCGACCGTGCAAGCTTCGATCTGTCGAAGGGCTTCCGTCATGCGTTCGTCGTGCAGCGTGAATACGCGCTGTTGGACCAGGTCGTCTCCCAGCCACTGAGCGAGAGTAGTCGTTTGCGTGGCGTTCACCGTGGCGGCGTAGGAGCGGAAACGTGCGGCGCGGGAGTGTTGATACGCGGCGAGTTCGGACGGTTCGAATCCGTGTTCGAATGCGCGACGGAGTTCCTGCTCCGCCGTCGCGAGCACTTGCTTCCATGTTTTTGTGTCCCCGTTCGCCACCACATGCACCGCGTGCAAACCCTCGAAAGTCCAGCTGCCCCGCGCGGCTCCGTCCGACAAAAGCGATTTTTTGGCGGCCACGATGCGGGCAAAACGTCGCTCGATCATCCAGTTCGCCGCTTCCAGTAGCACAGCCTTTTCCCTCTGCGCGTTCGAATCGCGAGAGGCCACCCGGCGCACGGTCGAAAACGTGACGCTCGACCCGCCGCTCGTCTGGGGCTGGACCATGACCACGGTATCATCCTCTGCGCGAGGCAGCCCCAGCTCCGGTTCCGTCCGGGCGGTTCCGCGCGAAGTCAACGACGCAAACGCGCCCCGGATCGCGGCGGCCGCTTCCGCCGGGTCCACCGTGCCTGCGACAATCACCACCATACGTTCCGGTCGGTACCACTCGTCGTAAAAGCGCCGGAGTGCGGCTGGCGTGGCTCCCTTGATGGCGGCGTCTGTGCCGCCCGGAAAGCGGCGGGGCACCAGCGTGCCCGCGTGCGTGAAATCGAGCGCGGCTCGTTCAACCACGGCATTCTCGGTCGCGCGCGCGAGGTTTTCGTTGAGGAGAATACCTCGTTCGCGCCCGACCTGAGCTTCGTGGAATTCGATGCCGTCAGCATAGTCGCGCAGGACGCGCAGACCGGTGGAGATCGAGTCAGGCCTCACTTCAGGCAAGTCGATCTTGTAAAGCGTGTGGCTGTACGTTGTGAAAGCGTTCGCGTGGGGGCCAAAGGCGATGCCCTGCCGTTGAAAAAACTTCACGAGTTCGCCGGGAGGGAAGTTGCGCGTGCCGTTGAACGCCATGTGCTCGACGAAATGGGCGAAGCCCTGTTCCTCCTCGGACTCGTGGAGCGAACCGGCCAGGACCAGCAAGCGCAGCGTGGCGAAGCGCGCAGGGATGGGATGAGGCAGAACGGCGTAGCGGACTCCGTTGTCCAGCTTCCCCCACGTCACGCGCTGACTGGGGGCGATGTCGCTCTGCTCATGCGGCCAGCCCGGCCCGCGCTGCGGCGGAGCCGCACGGAGCAGCGAGAAGATCGAGACCGAGAGCAGCAGGGCGAAGCAGGAGGAACGCACGCAGGCGTATGCAAGCAGGACCTTGCCGCAGGTCACGCCGAAAGCCTTTTAGCCGAGAGCCGCTGGCCAGGAACTGGCGCCAGGACGAGTGTCGGCTGGCTGACCGCTGTGTGTCTTCGGCCTTTGGCGTGCTCTCACTTTCCGGTTTCTGACGCCTGCGTCTTGGGCGCCGTCTTCTCGCCTGCGGCCGCGGGCGTTTTTTCCGGGAGGACCGTCACGCGATAAGCCCGGTCGGGCACGAGGTACTGGGCGGCCAGCGCGCTGACTTCCTCTTTGGTGATCGACTCCGCGTCGCTGAGCCGCGTGCGCGCCCAATCGAGGCGCTCGGGCGATTCCTGCGCGCTGCTCAGCACGCTGCCCAGCCAATAATCGTTTTGCCGGGCGCTTTCGCGCAAGCCCGTCAACAGTGGCTTTTTGGCCCGTTCCAGTTCGTCCGCGGTGACGCCGTTTCGATGGAGGTCTGCCGCGATTTCGAGTATCGTATCCGCGACTTTTGCCGCCTTGTCCGGATCGACCACGATCCGACTGACCAGATGCCCATAGTTGCGGTAGGTGTCGCTCGTCGCGCTGCCGGCCGACGGACTATAGGCGTCTCCCAGCTCCTCCCGAATCCTAATGCGTAACCTGTCATTGAATACGTCGGCGAGGGTCCGGAGGCGCCGGGCGACCTTCACGTCTCGGCCGTCCGTGGTGTGCCAGTAGATCGCGACGATTCCTTTCGGTATTTCGGTCTGCACCGTGAAGAGCCGGGTGAACGGCGCGGGAATGTCGATGCGGCGCGCCTCTTCGATCACCGGCTTTTCTCTGCGGGGCGGCAATGCGCCGAAGGTTCGCCCGACCGCGTCGATGACCGCCTCGGGCTGCAGGTCGCCCACGACCGCGATCTCGATCGCGCCGTGCTGGAACTCGGGCGCGAGCCAGGCGCGTGCTTCTTCCAGCGTGCGCGCGGTGAGTGCAGCCTGCGGGGGCAGGCCGAAACGCGGATCGCCTCCCGCCAGGAGGCGCGGCACTTCCTGCTGCAGCGGCCCTTCCGGTGTGTGCTGGACTTTGATATAAACCTGTTCGATCCGCTTTTGCACCTGGCGCAAGGCTTCCGTTCGATAGCCGGCGTCCACGACGAAGGCGGCCAGCAATTGCAGCTGGAGAAGAAAATCGTGCTGATTCGTCGAGGCGCGAAAACTGAAGGCGTCGCTGGTCACGTTGAAACCCAGCCCGACCGTCTTGCCGGCGAGGATGCGCTGAAGGTCATCCGCGCTGTGTTTGCCGAGGCCTCCCGCCGCGAGCGTGCTTCCGGCGAACAGAGCCAATCCCGGTTTGTTTTTCGGCTCCGTCAGCTGGCCCGTGCCGATGCGCACGCTGAGGATGATGCGATCGGCTTCGAAGTCCGTCTTCTTGAGGTTCAAACGAACGCCGTTCTCGAAAGAGAAGAGCGAGACATCGAGATCTTCGACCTGCTGCCGCCGCACGATCTTGCCCGCCGGTCCGAAATCGGTGTAGGCAAAAGCGGCGTCGGCGAGCGTTTCGGAAGGTCGGACCGCCACGCGAGACGACGCTTCGTAGGCGTTGGCGATCGCGGCGACGACGTCTCCTTCGATCTTGGCATTGCCCATGACACTCACGTAGCGGCCGGCGGCCTGGAAGGCCTCGCGCAAAGCCTGCGTGCATTGTTCGACCGTGACGGTTTCCAGTACCGGTTTGAAAAGCTCCAGTTCGCCGGCCGGCGTGGTGAAAACGTATCCGCTGGCCAGCACGCTCACGAGCGAATCAGCCAGGTCGTTCGACCGCCGGGTGGCAGCGCTGCGCTCGTCTTGCTCCAGAGCGTTGATCTCGTTCGCGACCGCTTCGCGCAGCTCGGCGGGTTGGAAACCGTGTTCCAGCGCGCGGCGCAGCTCTTGATCGGCGACCGCCAAGGCGTCGGCCCACTGTGCCGGTTTGCAGTCGAGCTCGATCGACGCGTTGTGCACGAAGTCGAATTGGTGGCCGGCCTCGGCCCGACCCCGGGAAAAGGGAGCGTTCTCCTTTTTGGCGAGAATCGAGAGGCGTCGGTTGAGCATGGTCACGGCGAGGCTGCGCGGCACATATTTGAGTCGCGTGGCTTTGGTATCGGGTTCCCGGATGTACGGGAGGACCGATTGAATGGAGACGACCGTTTTGGCCGCTTCCGGCTCGAAATGGTGTTTCACTCGAACGCCCTCGAAGCGGTCAATCGTACCGAGAGCGGGGTTGGCCCGCGGTTGACCGCGGCCGACCACGGCGGACAAGGCCTCTTTGATCTGGGCTTCGATGCTGGCGGGATCGAAGTCCCCCACCGCCACAACGGCCATCCGCTCGGGACGGTACCAGGCATCGTAAAAATCGCGGAAGCGGTCAAAGGTCGCTTTTTCGATCACGCTGGTTTCGCCGATCGGCATCCGTTTCGGCAGCCGGGTTGTGCCCAGGACGAAATCGAATTCCGCCAGCATCTGCCGAAACTCCACTGAATCGCTCGTTCGTTTCTCCGAGAGAATGATGCCTCGCTCCCGGTCAATTTCCTTTTCCCCGAGGAGAAGACCTCCTGCATAGTCCGCGAAAACTTTGAACCCCTCGGCCACGGTCTGGGCTTTGGTGTCGGGCAATTCCAGCTGGTAGGCGGTGTGGTCGAAAGAGGTGTAGGCGTTTGTGTCAGCCCCGAACTCCATTCCCATGCGCTGGAAGAACTCGATCAGCGTGCCCGGAGGATAGTGGGTGCTTCCGTTGAAAGCCATGTGCTCCAGAAAATGCGCGAGACCCCGCTGGTCGTCGTTCTCGTGCAGCGAACCTCCTAATACAAGCAGCCTGAGGCTGGCCCGCTCCTTGGGCTCTTTGTTCTGCCGAACCGCATACCGCAGACCGTTCGGCAAAGTGCCGAAGCGCACCGCGGGATCGACCTTGAGGTCGCTGGTTTCGTGGGCAAAACGAGGGCGATCGGGGAGAGTGGACCCAACGACTGAACCTGCGAAGGCGAAGAAGGCAAGAGCGAGAAAAGCAGTGCGAGTTGGCATAATAAGGCGGCGGCAGTGCGACTCCGAGCAGGGCGAAACGTTTCACAAGTGCGCGGGATGCGCAACCTAGCCGAAGGCGGTGAAAATTAGCGTGGATAAGCGCTTTCGACTCCCGCACCGTTTCCCCGCGCCTGTGAGCCCTCCCGCGGCCCCGCAGGCCGATCGCATGCTGTGGCTCTATCGACTGCTCTTTCCTCCCGCGATGCTGCTGGCTTCGCCTTACTATCTCCTGCGCATGAAGCGCCGGGGCGGTTATCGGCGCAATTTTTCCCACCGACTTGGAGCAAGCGAGCCGCTTCCCGCCAAGGATCCGGCTCGCAAGCGGATCTGGCTCCAGGCCGTGAGTGTGGGCGAGATGCTCGCGGTCGGACCTTTGCTCGAACGGCTGCACCGCAGCGGCGACATCTCGGTTTATCTGACCACGACCACCAGCACAGGATACGAATTGGCGAAAGAGCGGTACCGGGGATTGACGGAGGGCATTGGCTATTTCCCGTTGGATTGGTGGTTGTTCTCCCGGCGCGCTTGGCGCCGGGTCGCACCGGATTTGGTGATTCTGACGGAAGGCGAACGATGGCCCGAGCATATCTCCCAGGCTCGCGAGCGAAACGTGCCGGTGCTATGCATCAATGCGCGCCTTTCCGATACCAGTTTTCGACGCATGAAGGCATGGCCGCGTGCGTCGGCGGCGTTGTTGCGCGGAGTGACCCGCTTCTTGCCGTGCTCGGCGCACGATGAGGTGCGTTTCGAGAAGTTGGGCGTGCCGCGGGAGAAGCTGACGCTGACGGGCAATATAAAACTGGATCTCTCGATCCCTTTGCTCTCTGACCCGGAAAAGGAAGCCTTGAAAGCGGAGCTCGGCTTCGAGGCAGGGTCGCCGGTCTTGCTCGGCTCCTCCACCTGGCCCGGAGAGGAGGCCGCCCTCGTGCACGCGTTGAAGAGACTTCGCGAAAATGGAGTGGCCGCGCGGCTGCTGATCGTGCCCCGACACGC
>CAZJLP010000083.1:0-14420 GCA_964546955.1 uncultured Opitutaceae bacterium
CGGGCGTGTCCTTGAGTTTGGGCGAAGCAAGCAGCGAGGCGACGCCGGCGCTTTGAGCGGCCGGCCCGCATCGCACGATGACCCTCGGGGGCTGCTCGGGGCCCACCACGGTGGTTTGCGCGAGGGCCAGCGTCGTGGTCTCGCGGCGGGCGAAACGAAAGGGGTCGACCGCGGCGTCGATGGCTGCGGGCACCGAAGAATGCGAAGAGCTCGGCGCAGAGGCCCACCGCGACATCGCCTTGTCGGCAAGGGCGCGCGCCACCGGAATCTCGTAGACCGAGTCTTCGGTCAAAGACACTCGGATCGTGTCGCCCAGCCCGTCGAGCAGCAGCGAACCGATTCCGATCGCGCTCTTGATGCGGCCATCCTCTCCATCGCCCGCTTCCGTCACTCCCAGGTGCAGCGGGTAGTGCATGTCCTCCTGCTGCATTCGTTCGACCAGCAGGCGATAGGCTTGAATCATCACCTTCGGGTTCGACGCCTTCATGGACAGAATGATCTGCTTGAAGGAATGCGATTCCGCGATGCGCAGGAATTCCAACGCGCTCTCCACCATGCCGAGGGGCGTGTCGCCGTAGCGGTTCATGATTCGATCCGAGAGGGAACCGTGATTCGTGCCGATCCGGAGCGAGCGTCCGAGCTCGCGGGCCCGTTTGACGAGCGGCGAAAAGGCGTCGTGCAGCCGCGCAAGTTCCTGCTCGTAGTCCGAATCCGAATACTCACGTACCGCGAATTTCTTCTTGTCCGCGTAGTTGCCCGGATTCACGCGGACCTTTTCGACGTGCTCGACCGCCTCCATCGCGGCCTGCGGCAGAAAGTGGATGTCGGCCACCAACGGCACGTGGGCGAAGCCCGCCGCGGAAAATTTCCGCCGAATGGACTGGAGGCATTTGGCGGCCTGAACATTCGGCGCCGTGATCCGCACGATTTCGCAACCCACCTCGGCCAGCGCGATCGACTGCCTGACCGTCGCGTCGATGTCCTGGGTGTCGCTGGTCGTCATCGACTGAACCCGGAGGGGGTTGCTCCCGCCCACGCCAACGGCCCCGACTTTGACTTCAATCGTGGAACGGCGGACGGTTTGAAAACGTGAAACGCAATAGGCCATGGAAAGGTGCAATCTAGATCGCAAGATCACGCCGCACAAAGGTTTTTGCGAAAGGCGGGCTCGAAGGCGTGCCTTGCGCTTGTAACAGCGCGCCGAGGTCGTTTTTCAGGCGGGCCAAAGAGCCAAAAAGCTTATTCTTAGGGCCTTAGGCCCAGCGGCCTACTTCCCGGGTGCCGCCGGCGCGGATTGGGGTGGAAGAGGCGCCGGCGGTTGCGCCGGCGGGGGAGCGGCCTGTTCGGTCCGTTCAGCGCGGGTGTCGCGCCAGATGCGGCGCACGTCGCGGATGCCGAGATAAATGAGGGCGGAGAACAGGAGAACCACGAAAATGCTCTGGGTGCCTGCGACCAGATCCCCGGGGAGCGAACGCCCCCGCAGCTTCGTGATCGTGGCGAAGACAATATGGCCGCCGTCGAGGACCGGGATCGGCAGAAGATTGAAGATGGCCAGGCTCAGATTGATGAGGATAACGAGCCAAAGGACGGCTCCGAAATCGAACTTCGAGAAGCGATAGATCTGGTGGGCCATACCCACCACGCCCTGCATCTTATTGAAACCGACATCTGACCGGGGGCTCAGAAGGCTGTGCAGGTTGCGGCCGATCATCACGAGGTCCTTCTTCAGCAATGTCCAAGGCAGGGGGTGAATCGTCTTTTCAGTCGGGGAGGCCCTCAAGCCAACGCCCAGCCGGTACGCCGTTTCGCTGACTTTGCGCGGGGTGGCAGTGAACGTGAGCGGTTTTCCGTCGCGCAGTACGGCGAGGGTGACGGGCGCTCCCGGACGTTGGCGAAGGTGTTCGCTGATTGCTCCCATATAGGAGACGGCACGATCGTCGATCGCGGTGATCTGGTCGCCGGGTTTGAGTCCGCTCGCGGCGGCCGCGCTGTCTTTGATAATCTCCGAAATCATCACCTTCGTGGTCGGCTCGATGCCGATTGCGCGAACTTCCTCGACGCCGATTTTTTGCGGGAACAGTTCCACATCGAGCATCTGCCCCTCGCGCTCGATGGTGAGAGTGACCTTGGGCTGGTTCTGCGGCCCTCGGCCGGTGCCGATCGCGACCAAGTGATCGATTTCCGAAAACGTCGACACCTTGCGTCCGTCGACTGCGCGCACGACGTCCTTCGGTTGAATGCGCGCCGCGTAGGCGGGGCCGGGGGCCGTGCCTCCACTCGGAAGGTCGATCATAGGAAGCACCGCGCCGATGACCGTGGTCTGTTCTTCCTCGGCAACTTTCAGTCCGACGACGTAGAGCAGGCACGCCAGGGCCGCGGCGAACAACACGTTGAAGACGGCGCCCGCGACGAACACGATGATGCGGGAGGTATACGAAATCGGAGGCAGCTTGTCCAAATCCGCGGAGCTTTCGCCTTCAATCCCGGCCATGTCGGCCAGCTGCGGCAGGGCGACATAACCACCGAGCGGAAGCCAGGAAAGTCGGTACTCGACGCCATCCTTGCCGCGCCAACCAAATATCTTCGGTCCGAATCCGATCGAAAAACGCTCGACCCGCACACCGCGCCAACGCGCCGCCAGGAAATGGCCGAGCTCGTGAACGAAGATCGAGCCGCCGAAAAAAACGACGACCAGAAAAACCGACCAAACATTGGAGAAAACGCTTTGTAGAATGTCCATCGAGCAGCGAAGGTCAGCAGCGGGCCGTCAGAAAATCCCTGGCAACGCGCCGAGCTGTGGCGTCAGCTTCGAGGACAGCGGCAAGGTCGGAGGGTTCAAAATTACTCACGCTTTGCAGAGTGTGATCTACGATGTCCGGAATCGCAAGGAACCGTATTCCCCCCTCTAGAAACGCCGCAACCGCCACCTCGTTTGCTGCATTGTAAATCGCTGGTGCCACGCCGCCTGCGACCATGGTTTGTTTGGCCATCCCGAGCAAAGGGAAGCGCGCTTCGTCGACCGGACGAAACTCGAGGGAGAGCAAGCGGCCGAGATCCAAGGGCGCTTCCACTCCGCGTGAACGCGCAGGATAGAGCAGGGCATGCTGGATCGGAAAAGTCATGGACGGAGGGCAGAGCTGGGCGACCATGGCGCCATCTGTGAATTCGACAAGGCAGTGTACGATGCTCTGCGGGTGAAGGACGGCCTGACATTGCTCGGGTCGCAATCCGAACAGCCACTGCGCTTCGATAAGCTCGAGTCCTTTGTTCGCCAGGGTAGCGGAATCTACCGTGATTTTCGGTCCCATCGCCCAGTTCGGATGCTTCAACGCGTCGGTCGGGGTCACGGTCGCGAGTCGCTCCGCCGGCCAATCGCGGAACGCTCCGCCGGACGCGGTCAGCACGATGCGGGAAACACCCGCGACCGGGTGTCCCTCGATGCATTGGAAAACGGCATTGTGTTCGCTGTCGACCGGAAGAAGCCGGGTGCCGCGCTGGCGCGCCGCCTCCATCACGAACTTTCCCGCCAGGACCAGGATTTCTTTGCTCGCAAGCGCGAGCGTTTTTCCGGCAGCGATCGCGGCCAGCGCAGGCTCCAGGCCGGTCGTGCCGACGACCGCGATGAGAACGAGGTCCGCTTCGGGGAGTTGGGCCAGCGTTTTTAATCCCTCCAAGCCGCGGTGCAGGCATGTGCCCGGCGCGAACGCTCCGGATTTTTTGGCCGACGCGAAGGCGGCATTGTCGAAAAGACTCACGTGCGGGACGCGGAGCTCCGCGGCGATGGTCGCGAGTTTCTGCCAGTTGGTCCGCGCGGCGATTCCTACCAGTTCGAGTTTGTCGGAATGCGCGGCGATGACCCGCAACGTATTCTCACCGATCGACCCGGTCGCTCCCAGGAGGACAATGCGTTTTCTTGCGCTCATGCCATCGTCAATTTCTCGGAAATCACACCAGGCTGAAAACCAAGTACGCGGCGGGCGCGGTGAGGATCAGGCTGTCCGTGACATCGAACATCCCGCCGATTCCCGGAATCGTCGCACCCGAGTCTTTGATTGTCGCCCGTCGTTTGATGATGGATTCCACCAAGTCCGCGACGATGGCGAGCGCCGCCAGAGGCACCGCGACCAAACCTGCGATCAAGGGGGTAAAATTTGCGGGGAGATAGTCGCGAGCTAGATAAGCGAGGCCGGCGCCGACCAAACCCGAGATGGCGAGCCCGCCGATGGCGCCTTCCCACGTTTTTTTCGGGCTTATCACGGGGGCCATTTTATTTCGCCCGAAAGCCATTCCGCTGAGCAAGGCGCCTACGTCACAGAACTTGGATACGGCGATCACCCAGATGAAGACCGCGATGCCTGTTTCAGGCCGGGGCTTGTCCAGCATGATGATGCGCACAAAATAGTGGAGCATCACGGGGACATAGATGATGCCGAAAAGCGACGCGGCCAGGGTTTCCACCCGGTTTTGCGCGCCGCGCTCGCCGAGAATTCGCACGGAGCAGACGATGACAGCCACCGCGACGAGGTCGGCGGTTTCAATCCCGTACCGGCCGAGGTAGAAGGGAGCCAGGACCACCGCCGCGCCGAGCAGCATGCCGAGTTTGTCGAACGGGTCGTAGCCCATGTGCTTCAGGAGCGAGTAGAATTCGCGCAGGGTAAGCACGGTGATCACCGTCACAATCCAGACTGCTCCATGATCCCGGAAAAAATGCAGCAGCGCCAGGACGATGGTCCACAAACCAAGGGTGCTGAGGGTTCGTTTTAGCAAGGCAGGGGAAGGTTGCTTATAATTCGCCGCGGGATTTCGCCGGGGTCGCCACGCCGGGGGAGGGCTGGATTCGCCAGGTCACGGTCGAGCGTCAACGCGCCGCCGCGGGCTTCAACTTCAATTGATCGCCCGTGAGTCCGAAACGACGCTCGCGTTTCCGAAACGTCTCGAGCGCGGCAGCGAAGTCCGCCTTCGTGAATTCCGGCCACAGTACCGGACTGAAAACAAATTCAGCATAAGCTCCCTGTAGGAGGAGAAAGTTGCTCACGCGAGTTTCCCCCGACGTGCGAATGATCAAATCAGGATCCGGCAGATCGGCGGTGTAAAGATAGCGACTGAACGTGGCCCACGAGCCGTCGTTTAGCTTCTCGCGCCCGCTCGCCACCGCCGTTGCGTAAGCGCGAGCGGCGTCGACGAGTTCGGTGCGCGAACCGTAGTTCAATGCCAGCACCAGCGTGTAGTCGGAAAAGCCTGCCGTGGCCTTGATCGTTTTCTCGAGTTGGACCTGCACGGTCGGAGGCAACTCGTGCGTGCGTCCGATCGTCAACAATCTGACCCGGTTCTTCACCAGGGTTTTCAGTTCCCGCTTGAGGAAGAACTCGAGCAAACCCATAAGCGCAGATACTTCTTCCGGCGGGCGCTTCCAGTTTTCGGCCGAAAATGCGTAAAGGGTCAGGTAGCGAACGCCGTGGTCGCGCGCCGCGTCGATGATGGTGCGCACCGTTTCCACCCCGCGGCGGTGGCCCTCGATCCGCGGAAGGCCGCGTTTTTGCGCCCAGCGGCCATTGCCGTCCATGATGATGGCCACATGTGCCGGAGGAGGGGGAGAAGCGGGCGTCATCGGTGTGTCCGAGCGATTTAGGAAGGGGGGGTGCCGCGATGCAAGTGACATTCTCGGTCGAACGAGGGTTGACGGAACGTTTAAACCGGCTTCCGTTCCCACATGAGCAAGACGCTTTCAGGCGGAGAGATACAGCAGGCGCTCGGCGGGCTGGGAGGATGGTCGTTCCACGACGATGCCTTGGCAAAGACGTTTAAATTCGGGTCCTTCAAGGAAGCGATGGCTTTTATGGTCCGCGTTGCCTTCGAAGCGGAGAGCCTGAACCACCATCCGGAGTGGAGCAATGTGTACAGCAAGGTTGAGATTCGGCTGACGACTCACGACGCGGGTGACAAGGTCACGGCGAAGGATGTGGAGCTGGCCAACCGGATCCAAAAAATCTCTTGGGTCGGCTAGCCGATCGCTCGAACTAGAGGGTCCGTGTGAAACACAGAACATACGGCTGCTCCGACGTTGGCGCTTTATTGGCGTCGCGGCAGAATGACCGCTGATAGCCTGCCGGGATGGCAGCTCCACCTCGAAGGCTCCTGGCCGTGGTGCAAAACTAAAAAACGCAGCCGGGCGGCTGCGTTTTGGGAAATTAGACTGACGGATCGATTATTCGACCACGGCTACCTTGCGGTGCACTTTGTCGAATTTGACGGTGCCATCCTTCAACGCGAAGAGCGTCCAGTCGCGGCCTACGCCGACGTTCTTACCGGGATGCAGCTTCGAGCCGCGCTGGCGAACGATGATGTTGCCGGCGATTACCGTTTGGCCACCGAACTTCTTGATACCGAGCCGCTTGGATTGACTCTCGCGACCGTTGGTTGTGGTGGACTGACCTTTCTTGTGCGCCATGACGAGTAAAAATTGAGATTAAGCGTTGATGGTCTGGATCTTAATCACGGAGAGCTCCTGGCGGTGGCCCTGCTTGCGCTCCATGCCCTTGCGTTTCTTCTTTTTGAAAACGACGACTTTCTTGCCGCGTTTGTTTTCGAGGATCGTCGCAGTCACGCTCGCACCATCGAGGAGCGGGGTGCCGACCTTAAAGCCTTCGCCTTCACCGGCCGAGAGGACTTCGTTGATCTGCACGGTCGAGCCGGCTTCTGAATTGGGATAGCGGTTAACGATCAGGACGTCGCCTTCGGAAACGGCGAACTGCTGCCCCTGAGTTCTGATGGTCGCTTTCATAAATAAAACCGCGAACTAAGAGTTTTTTCTTTCCGCGAAGCAAGGTAAATTTGGGGAAAACTCAGGGCGCGGCACCCATGCTGCGTGTGCGGCGGTAAGCGTTAGGCTGTAAGCTCTAAGCTCTACTGTCCCAAAGGCAGCTCAGGCCCTGGAGTCAGGGCTGTTTCTCAAGGCCGCTTTCGCGGCCGAACAAGTGCGAAGAAGGAAAGGCGGCAGGACTCGCCGCCACCGTTGGTCCACTACGCGTTACTTTTTTTGCTGCGGGGCTGGTTTCTCGGACGTGCCGCCGGCTTCACGGGCTTTGCGCGCTTCCGCTTCGGCCTGAGCATTCTTCATCTCCGTGTCCATGTAGTAGTGCTGGCGACGTTTGTAGTCGGCCGGATAAACGGAGCGAGCGATCAGGTCGGCCTCCGCATAGCGGCGCGACTCAAGCTCCTGCTGCTTCTGCAGCGCGGCCAGGCGCATCGCCTCGCGATCGACTTCCGCTTTCTTGCTCTGCTCCGCTTCCGCCAGTTTAGCCAGGGCCGCCTTGCGCGCGGCTTCGGCTTCCGCGGCTGCTTTTTCACGCTCTTCCGCGAGTCGGCGCGCTTCTCCTTCGGCGGCGGCCTTCTCGGCCGCGAGGCGCGCGCGTTCAGCCGCCGCGGCTTTCAATTCTTCCTCCGCCTTCGCGCGGCGGGCCTCGTCCGCCGCCGCTTCCTTGCGAAGCCGCGCGAGTTCCCGCTGGGAATCCTCGGCGTCCTGTTTCGCTTTCAACTCGCGCAGTCGCGCCGCTTCTTTCTCGGCGTCGGCCTTGCGTTGTTGCTCGGCGAGGCGCTGCTCATTTTGGGCGTCTTCGGCGGCTTTGCGCTTGGCCGCGAGTTCTTGCGCGGTGCGAGCCTGATGTTTGCGAACGCTGACGACGCCGCCTGCGATCAACAACCCAACAATGACCAACGTGATGATAATGCCTCGGTTCATAACGGCACTGACCTTGAGCCAGATGGAATGTTCAAGTCAAATTCCGCGATGCCGGGGCTGGCGGCGTTCGCGGCGGCGTAGGGAAGCGCGAGCGCGACGGCCTCGGTCAGCGACATTCGCCGCTCAGCGATCGCGTGCAGGACGCAGGCCAGCAGCACATCCCCGGAGCCGGTCGGCGAAACTTCCTCCACCTCAGGGGGTTGAAGAACCGTTGAGACCTCGCCTGCCGCCGCCACCCAGACGGAGCCCGGTCCGTCAGTCACGATCCATTGCCGGGCAGAAAACCGTTTCCGCGCCTCCTCCAGCCGCACTTCCATGGAGGTGCTGTGCGTCGCTGCCTGCGCGAAAAGGCCCTCGAACTCGGCGCGGTTGATCTTGGCCGCCTCGATCGGCCGATCCACGAGCCAGCGCAGCGGTGGCCCGTATGTATCCGCGAAAAGGCGACATCGGATCGTCCAGCGATCCAGCGCGTCGCGCAAGGGTTGTGTTTCCGGCCGGTCCCAGCCGGGAAAACTTCCGCAGAAGGAGAGCACGGAGCCGTCGGGGCAGGCGTCGAGAAACGCCGTGCATTGCGCCAGTGCGGCGGAATCGGGGGGCGCGTCGGTGCCCAGGAACGTGGTCTCGGGCTGATCCGAGGCTCGCACGACCAGCCCGATCCGGGTTGGGTCCGCGGTGCGGAACGCATGAACTGGAATTTCGCGTTGGCGGAGCCACGCCAGGCATTGCTCCCCCGTCGCTCCGCCCGCGAAACAGAGGGCGGTTACCGGGTGATCGAGCCGCCGCAACATCTTCGCCACATTGATTCCCTTGCCTCCCACCTGCACCGCTTCGCCTCGCGCGCGGTGCGTCCGGCCCGGAGTCCATGAATCGAAGATCATGGTTCGTTCCCAGAGGAGATTCCCCGTCAGCGTGTAGATCATCGAAGCGATGGTTGCGTTGTACTCCCGGACAGCTACATCGCAGTCAACAACGATGGGCGCGATTATCCAGGCGAATTTCTTCCAGGAGCGGAACACGGTGAAGGTCGCTCGCTGGCTTTTGGGAAAAACCCTGGTCCGTCGGCGAATCGAGGGGAGCACCGCGCGTCATCTCATCACGGAGACCGAAGCCTACCACGGCGAACGCGATCTCGCCTGCCACGCGAGCAAGGGCCGCACGCCCCGCACGGATGTGATGTACCGCTCTGGAGGGCGTTGGTACGTCTACTTGTGCTACGGCGTGCATGAGATGCTGAACCTCGTGGTCGGTCCGGAGGGTTTTCCAGCCGCTATTCTGATTCGAGGTGTGCACGACGTGATCGGCCCTGGACGCGTGACCAAGGCGCTGGCGATCGGTCGCGATCTCAATGGACAGCCTTGCGCACCCGCGAGCGGCCTGTGGATCGAGGACGAGGGAACGCTCGTGCCGCCTCGTATCATCGAGGTTACGCCGCGCATCGGCGTCGACTATGCCGGCGATGTTTGGGCGGCCAAACCCTGGCGTTTTCGAGTGGATGCGAAGGCGATGAAATTGCGTCAGGGTGGACCACCGCAAAAGGAGTGATCGCATCCAGCGGGAAAGAGAAAAGAACGCCAACACCGTTGCGCCCGACGTCTTTCACCGCTCCTCAATCGCTGCCAGCACCTCCGGCACGCTAATGTCCGTCAGGTTGGGGCGGGTTAGCACCCGCACATGCTCTCCCGGCGGGGCCCATATCGCCGCGTCCGTGGGGCCGAATAAAAGGACGCACGGCGTCCCCACGGCGGCGGCGAGATGACTCACCCCCGAATCGTGGCCGAGGAACCGGCTGCATCCGGCGAGGCGTCGCGCGAGGTCCAGCAGGGGCGCTTGGCAAAGGACCTCGCCGTGCTCGGCCAGGAATTCGAGGGCGGGGAGATCGGCTTCGCCTCCCACGATCAGTTTTGGCCCGGGAAGTCGGCGGCAAAGTGCAGCCCAACGCTCGACCGGCCAGTTTTTTCGGGCGGAGCCGCTTCCTGGATGGAGCGCAATGGCCGCGCCGCGGGGGACGCCGAGCTCGAACTGAAAACGATCGCCATCCTCGCCGCGATCGAGTCCAAGCGAGCCCGTGAAATGCCTCGCTGCCGGCGCGCATGCTGGCTGCGCCGGGGCGGTAAGGAAGAGCCGCGGCCGCGGAGCGCCGCCGGCCGTTGCGACGGCGAAATCCCGTGTCCGCTCCCAATCCGCGAAGTGCGCCTGAAGCTGCGCGTCAGGATCGGGCCAGAAATTGACGAGCGCATCGAATGATTCGAGGAACGTCCGCAATTCTGACGACAGGGGCCGGCTCGAATAGAGCTGCGACCACCGCGCTTCATGCTGAGAATAAACGCGGTCGATCACTCCCGCTGCGCGGCCCAATTCAGCCGCGGCGGCGTTCCCGACAAGCTCGATGCGGCAGCCCGGGCAAGCGGCGCGAAGCCGCCGCAGAGCCGGCAATGTGACGATGAAATCCCCGAGCGCCCCGCCTCTAAGGACCAGCACTCGCATTCTTTTCCGCGGGCGCGATCGCCGCTTTCTTGGGTGCGGCGTACTCGATTAACGTCGCGACACCCGTTCCGATCTGCATCTCGACTTCGAATTTCACGGGCAGGTTTTTGTCGTCTTGCGAGATCCAAACATGCATGTCGCCACCCCGTTTGAAGATGCCTTTCGGGTCTTTTTCCATGACCGGCTTCAGCACCAGCGTTTTCTTTTCCCCCCAGGGAGTGTCCACGTTCTCGTATTTCAGTGCGATGATGGTGATCTCGTAGAACTCTTTTTCGAACATGACGACCGCGGGACGGCGGTCTCCAGGCTTCATGTTGAACGTGCGGGCCTCGATCAAGGTGGTGATGAGATCCATCGGCGCGCCGTTTGGCATGGGCACGTCCGCGGTCCGGTCCGTGCGGACATAGTCTTCATAGCGAACGCGGTTCTCCTTGTAATTGAAGACGGACATCGACCGGGTTTTCTTCTTCTTGCTGGCGCTCTCCGATTTGGCCGCCAGGAGCCGGCCGTCCGTCGCGTCGAAGAACGATTCAGCGTGTGCCTTGAAGGAGTAAAGGCCGCTGACCAGTCCTTTGGTTTGCGTGGTGGTAGAGACCTTCAGCTGAGTCAGCCCTTCCAGGTTTTCCTGCTTCGCCGACACGACGATCTCCCCGGCGCCGCCAAAAATGCCCCAGGCGACGCGGTATTTGAAAGTCTCGCCATCGCGCAGCGAAATCGGCGCGGCGGACACGGAAACAAGCGAGAGGGCCAGTAAGAGGAGGTGCTTCATTTCAGGATTTGCAAAGGGAGACGGACGATCTGACCGCAAAGATACGAGAAGGTGCAAGCGCCCAGAGCGATTCTCCCGCCCGCAACTGCGAATTCCACGGAACACCGGCTGCCCAGGGCGAAAAAGCGGGCAGGATCAGGCGCTGGGACGAAACCACTAGGCCGGGCAATCTGAGCCGGGAGCCTGCGCCATCGGACCAAACGACGGCCGGATGGTGGTGCCCCACGATCTCCAATGAGCCGGCCGGGGGCGGGACCGCCTCCAAATCGCCGTGGTGAAAGTAGAACCGGCCCCGCGCCAAGGGGGTGCGGGTAGCGAGCGGCCAGCGTCGATCGTGGTTTCCGGCGAGCACGTGCACCGTGACTCCGCCATCGGATTGTTTCAAAAATGTTTCAGCGGCCACACGGCCCGCCGCGCTGTGCAGGCAATCTCCCACCCAGATCATCTCGCGCGGACGATAGTCTTCCAGCAGCCCGCACAGGCGCGCTTCAATCTCGCTGTCGCCCCAAACCGGGAGCAAATTTCCACCCGCGCGATGCGTTGCGACATACCCCCAATGCAGGTCGGCGACCACCAGCGCTTCGATCTCGGGAAGCCAAACCGCGCGGCGCCCGTCCGCCCAAACACCCGTGGCGACCTCACGCTTCGTCATTTTCGTCGGTCCCATACATTTCGTGGTACAGCCGCTCAATCGTCGTTTCCGGGTCTTCCAGCATCATGGTTTCCTTCACCTTGCTGACATAGATGCCGAACGAAAAAGGGCTGACGCGATCCACGTCGCAGAGTTTCCACGGCAAGTCACCCGCTTCGTCCAGGAAGGAGAGGGCTCGGGGCGTATCGAGGAAACGCAAGGTGGCTTCGGCATACGCTTCCATCAGCAGCGGATGATCGGGTTCATGTTTTCGCAACACATCGAAAATGATTTCCGAACTCCATTGCAAGGTGCGCGCTCCGCGTTCTTGCCCATGCACCCGCCGGGGCACCATGAGGCCGGTTTGCGCCACGCCGCGAAACTGCCATTTCACCAGATCGGCCTCGGCGAGCGCCGCCCGCAACGCTTGCTCGGCGCCTTCCCGGCGGAAAAGCGACTGCATTTCCGGAATTTCCATCCGCTGGAACGAGCGAAGCGAAAGCAGGAATCCATAATCATCGATCGTCACCAGCGCGTTGCCGCCCTTGGCCTCCTTCACCCGCCACGCCACGATGCGCGAAAGCGCGTCGTTGGCGGATCGTCCGATCAAGGAATGGAAAAAGTAGTGGAGGTGATCCCTCTCGGGGTAACATTCCACCAAAAGAAATCCGGTGGTGGGGATGGCGGAGATCTCCGCCTGCAGTCGGAAGTGCTTTTCGATCGCCGAGGCATTCGGCCGGGAAATAGCGTACTCCCGGCTGAGCCAAGCGGTCGCGTCGGCCGGATCGGCCGCCAGACGCCGCGCGAATTCGGTCCTCAGCTTGGCCACTTCGACCGCGAGTCCCGAAGTGAGCGGAAATTTGTTTGCGTACCAGCGCGGAACGGTCGGAAGGGCGGCGCCCGCTTCGACCACTTTGGCGCCGAGCAAGCGGGTTTCGACCAGCCGGACGCAGCGACCGTTGAGGACGAAAATATCGCCGGGGCGGAGCCGCTTGATGAAGGATTCCTCCACTTGGCCGAGGGTTCGACGTCCCAATTTGACCTGCACATTGGGTTCTGACGTGATCGTCCCGACATTCTGATAAAATTCCCGCGCGACGCGCGGGGCCGGGATTGTCATCAGGCCGTCCCGAAGGACTATTTTTCCAAAAACGTCGCGATAGGCGCGCTCGAGCGAGAGGCCTCCCCCTTGCAGGTAACCGAGCACGCGGTCGAAGAGCGGTCGCGGCAGATTTCGAAAGGGGTACGAGCGCCGCATCAGTTCGAAGGCCTCGTCGGGCGCGACCGAAGCGAAGACCGCCAGACCGACCAAATGCTGCGCGAGAACGTCGAGCGGATTGTCGTGGATCTTCACGGGTTCCAACTGACGCCGCTCCATCATGCGCGCCGTGGCGGTGCACTCGACGAGATCGTTGATATTGGTCGCGACGAGGATGCCATGGCTTGTTTCTCCCATGGAATGCCCCGACCGGCCGATGCGCTGAAGGGCGCGGGCCACGCCTTTTGGCGCCGATACCATGACAACCGTATCGATCGAACCGATGTCGATGCCCATCTCCAGGCTGGTCGAGCACACCACGGCGCGCAGTTCTCCCCGTTTGAGCCGATCCTCCACCTCCAGGCGCACGGCGCGATCGAGGGAAGCATGGTGGACTTCAATCATATCCGACCACTCCGGAAGCAGTTGTTTCAGGCGCAAGCCGATCGTCTCGGCCCCACTGCGGGTATTGGTAAAAAGAAGGGTGGTGCGCTTCTGCAGAACGAGTTCACCAAGTTCCTTCGTGACTCGTTGCCCGGTCCAGCCCGCCGGCGGATAGGCCTTTGCCTTCAGTGGAGAAAACAGCTCGATTCGCGCCGGCTTGCGTTGTGCCACCCCCACAATCCGACACGGCCGTTGCGGACCGACGAGAAATTGCGCGACTTGGTCGAGCGGATGTACAGTGGCGGAAAGGCCGAGACGGATCAAACCAGAGAGTCGAGGGTGGAAGGCGGAAGGGAGAAGGAGGCCCGGCGCGGCTGCGCCAATCGTTCCTGTTCTCTCGTTCGTTCCCGTCGCTGAGGACGTTGATTCGGCAGCGGGAGCGCACGCGCCCGATACGGGCGGATCGGTTTCTGGCCTCTGTTCTGTCAGCTCTTCGAGTCGCTCCGCCGCCACCATGAGCAGGGATCCGCGTTTGTTCTCCGCGAGCGCGTGCAGCTCGTCCACGATCAGGAAGCGGACTTCCTTGAAGGCCGGAACCCAGGACGGCTGGCTGAGCAGCAGAGTCAGGCTCTCCGGCGTGGTCACGAGGACGTGCGGCGGCTTTCGCTTTTGCGCGGCCCGGTCCTTGGCCGACGTGTCGCCGGTCCGACTGCCGATGCGAATGAACTTCCACCCCAGCTCGTCCAGCGGTTCCTGCAGATTTTTCTGCAAGTCGTAGGCCAATGCTCGCAGCGGCGAAACGTAGACGGCCACGATTCCCGCAGGGAGGGCCTTGGCATCCCGGCGGCGCGCAAGATAGTCGAAGACCCCGAGGAACGCCGCGAGGGTTTTGCCGGTACCGGTCGGTGACGAGAGCAAAACCGAATGGCCGGCGAGTATTTCCGGGATGGTCGAACGCTGGCCTGGAGAAAAATGGGTGAAACGCTTTTTGATCCAGGCGGAGAGCGAAGGGTGCAGGGCCCCGAAAAGCTCTTCTTCTGTCAACCGCGGTTCGTCGACGAAAGTCAACGGTGCTCCAAAACCGCTATGATCGCCGCTGACCGCTGAGGTGAAAGCGATGCCCGAAGTGTCCGAGGGCGAATGCGCCGGCATCGTT
>CAZJLP010000084.1:0-14152 GCA_964546955.1 uncultured Opitutaceae bacterium
AAAAACGGCCGCAATGGCCGCCCCTGTTCCGCCGCTCGAGCCAGCGGGTCCGCGCGTGAGATCGTGCGGATTGTGCGTCTGCAGACCCATCGAGCTGAAGCCATTCGGCACGGCGCCTTTCTTGATGACTTCAGGATCTTTGGCACCGCTTACGCTGCCGCCTCCGCCCGCCCATTCGCTGAGGTTGACCTTGGCCAGAATGATGGCGCCGGCGTCGCGGAGCTTTTTTGCGATGAAAGCGTCGTCGGGCGGAATCGAACCAGCGAGCAACTGCGACCCGCCGGTGGTGGGCAGGTCAAAGGTGTCGATGTTGTCCTTGAGGACAATCGGAATGCCGTGGATGGCGGAGCGAACTTTCCCCGCTTTTCTCTCTGTATCGAGCGCGCGCGCTTCATCCAGTGCTTTTGGATTCAGAGTGATGACGGTGTTGAGCGACGGGCCCTGTTTGTCGTAGGCGGCGATGCGCGCCAGGTACAACTGGGTGAGTTTTTCGGAGGTGAGCGTTCCAGCTTTAAAGGCGGCGTTGAGGTCGGCGATCGTCGCGTTGGCGAGGTCGGGTTTGCTGCCGTTGCCGAGGAGGACGGTGGACGAAGCCAGAAGCCAGAGGCCTGTGGCCAGAGTCCGGCGGGTGGCGATGGCGAGTAAGCGAAGCGATTTCATGGCGGACGGAATACAGGGTTGAGCGGTCGAACGGGATCAAAACGTCAACGTGTCGCTGGCGAGCGCGGGCGTGTGTTTTGGCAGAACGATGGCCTTGGTGGCCTGTTCAAAGTCATAACCATAGCCGAGCAGCTTCGGTTCGCTGAAGGCCGGGCCGAAAAAGCTGAGCGTGACGGGGAGGCCGTCATTCGTCATGCCCGCTGGCACGATCAGGTCGGGGAAGCCGGTCTGGTTGGCGAAGCTGGTGGCCGAGTCCGAGGGAGGAGGGTTGTCTGGCGGGACAATCGGCGTGGCCGGGCGGGGCGACGTCGGGTAGACGATCGCGTCGAGTTTGTGCTTCGAGAAAATCGCCAGGATTCCAGCGGTCGTCGCGGTCAACTGGTCATTCTTGATCGCCAGATAAACGGGGTCATCGAGGTCGAGCGCGATGGACGCGGTGTACGTGAGAGCGAAGGCTTTCTGCGGGCTTCTGTACCCGGTCTTCGGATCGTTGGAGAGTTCCACCACCTCGTCGAACGATTTGGGAAAACCCGGTTTGGTGGTCTTGAGATACTCGGTGAGCTGGGCTTTGAATTCGGAGGCAACCAGCAGATTGTAGATCGGCTGCTTCGAAACCAACAGGTACTCGGGATAGTAGACATCGACCGTTTCGGCCCCGAGCTTTTTCAAAGTTGCGATGGCCTCGTCCATCACCGCGTCGGTGCCGGGGTCTTTGCCCATGAAATCGCGAGCGATGCCGATCCGAGCTCCTTTGAGGGCGCCCTTTTTGAGGAACTTGGTGTAGTCCTGCTCAAATTTGCCCACGCTTTTTTTCGTTGCCGGGTCGGCTGCGTCCACGCCCGTCATGACCCCGAGTGCGACCGCGATATCGTAGACCGAGCGGGCGTGGGGTCCGCCCGTGTCGAAGCTGAGGGCGAGAGGGATGATGCCATCGCGGCTCATCAGGCCGTGGGTCGGTTTAAGTCCGACTGTGCCATTGGCGGAAGACGGTCCGCGCACAGAGCCGCCGGTGTCGGAGCCGAGGCCGAATTGCGCGAAAACCGCGGCGATGGCGGCTCCGGTCCCGCCGCTTGAGCCCGAGGGGCCGCGGCTGAGATCGTGGGGATTCTTCGTTTGCAGCCCCATGGAGCTGAAGCCGTTTGGCACCGCGCCTTTCTTGCGGACTTCCGGATCCTTTGTGCCGCTGACACTGCCTCCGCTTCCGGCCCATTCGCTTAAATTTACCTTGGCGAGGATGATCGCTCCGGCGTCTCGAAGCTTTTTTACGACATAGGCATCGTCGGGTGGAATCGAGCCGGCCAGCAGTTGGGAGCCTCCGGTGGTGGGCAGGTCGAATGTGTCGAAGTTGTCTTTCAGGACGATGGGAATGCCATGCAGAGGTCCGCGTGTCTTCCCGGCTTTGCGCTCCGCATCGAGTAGTTTGGCTTGTTCAAGCGCTTTGCGGTTCAGCGTGATAACGGTGTTGATCGCAGGGCCCTGTTTGTCGAACGCCTCGATGCGGGCGAGGTATGCCTGGGTCAGTTTTTCCGCGGTCAGGGATCCTTTCGACATGGCCGACTGGAGGTCGGCAATTGTCGCGGTGGCGAGATCGAGTTTGGCGCCGTTTGCCCAAGCGGACGCGGCCGATAGAAGGACGGTGAGAACCGAGATGAGGGACCGGGGTGAGGCGGGAGTGCTCATGATTTAGCATGTGGGTGGGAGGGCGACGCGTGGTGAGGATCCGAAAATCGATGAATCAAAGCGGCCCGCCCGAAAGAGGCGGGAGAGGGTCGGTTGATTGCAGTGCATGGGGGCAAGATGCGGCTAGTAGTCGATCCGCTCGCCGGGAAGGGGCGGAGTATGGACGGGCAACCTGCGCGCTTTCGTCGCCTGTTCGAAGGAGTATCCCAACGCGAGCAGTTTGGGTTCGCTGAAGGCCGGGCCGAAAAAACTGATCCCCACCGGTAGGCCGTTCGATGTGAAACCGGCCGGAACGATCAGATCGGGAAAGCCGGAGAGATTGGCGAAATTGGTCGGTGAGTTGGCCGCGGCCATCGTTGCCGGCGTCGGCTCTTCGCCGATCTTCGCCGGACGACGCGGACTCGTCGGATAGACGATCGCATCGAGTTTGTTGATCTCGATCAGCGCTTGCAGCGTGTCCCGGACAAAGGCGAGACCCTGATTTCTGGCGACCAGGTACACCGGATCGTTGAGCGCCGGCGCCTTGGCCTCAGCGCGATAAAGTGTCAGCCGGCCGTGGTTCGGCCAGTAGCCTTCGGGCGAGCGCGACGTGATCTTTTCGGAAAGTGCGAGCAGTTCGGAGTGTTTTTTCGGAAATCCGGGCTTTAGCGTGGCGAGATAATCCTCGATCTGTGCCTTGAATTCGGGCCGTCGAATCGCGTTGTAGAGGTCGCTGCGGATTTTCAACAACGTGTCTGGATATTTCACGTCGACGATGGTCGCCCCCTGCGCCTTCATTGCGGAAAGGGCGGATTCGACGACGGAATCGACATCGGCGTCCTGGCCGAGAAAATCGCGGGCGATGCCGATGCGCGCGTCCTTTAAGGCGTGTTTGTCGAGGAAGGCTGTGTAGTCCGTTTCGCTTTTTCCCAGGCTCTTTTTGGTCGCCTCGTCGCGCGGGTCCACGCCGGTCGTGTAGTTGAGCGAGACCGCGATGTCGTAGACCGAAAGCGCCATCGGCCCGCCGGTGTCGAAGGAAAGAGCCAAGGGGATGATACCCGCGCGGCTGAGCAGGCCGTGCGTCGGTTTCAAACCGACAATCCCGTTGCTGGTGGAAGGTCCGCGGATCGAACCCCCGGTATCGGTTCCATAACCGAGAGGCGAATACACCGCGGCGATGCCGACGCCCGTGCCGCCGGAAGAGCCAGACGGCGTGACGTCGAGCTTATGCGGATTGTGTGATTGGCCGCCCAGAGAGCTCATCGCACCGCCGGAGGCGAATTCGCTGAGGTTGACCTTCGCGAGGATGATCGCGCCGGCGGCGCGCAATTGTTTCACGAGCGTCGCATCCTGGGGAGGCAGGGAGTCCTTGAGGCCGTAAAAGCCTCCCGTCGTAGGGAGATCCACGGTGTCGAAATTATCTTTGAGGATGACGGGGATTCCGTGAATCAGCGACCGCCGGCCTTTCGCTTTCCGTTCGGCGTCGAGGGCGCGCGCTTCTTCGGTCGCTTTGCGATTCAACGTGATGATCGCGTTGAGCTTTGGTTCGTACGCCTCGATTCGTGCCAGGTAGAGCTGCACCAGTTTTTCGGAAGTCAGTGCGCCCGCATCGATGGCGGCGTTCAGGTCTGAAATGGTGGCCGAATCAAGCTGGAGGGTGGCTGCGGGCAGGCAAGGAGCGCCCGCGACTGTGAACAGAAGGATCCGAATCGCCCGTGCGAACACGGTTGGGCGGCGGAATGAATCGAGGGAGGATCTCATGAGCGCTGCCCGTTAGAATTTGTAGACGTACGAGATATCCGCCGACCGATGAAATTTGGGGTCCAACCAGTAGAACGAGCCGCGGTTCCAAATCTCTTTGTCGAAAAGGTTGATCACGTTGAGATTCACCTCCCATTGCTTCGTCCGGTATCCGATCAGAGCGTCGACCGTGGTCGCTGCCGGGACGTTGATCGTATGGAGACGGTCGGTGGCAAACGTGCCCTGGTGATAGACCGTGGCCTGGAAAACCCATTTGTTGGTTGGGGTGAAGATGGTTGTTAAGTTTACCACGCGGTCGGGGATTCCCTCCACTTCGCGGAAGTCGGCTTCGCTATCCGGGATCGTGGTGAAAAGCCTCCCGCCCCACCCGAAGGCTTCGGCCGGGATGACCATTTTGCCCGTGGAATCGACCACATCCGGGTACCCCAACGTCCGTGCGTCCACCGAAATCTGGCCACCCTGGAGGTACTTCGCTTGCGAGAACGCCGCACCGGCGATGAAAGTCCACTTTTTGTTCATCACCCAGCGAAGATCGCCCTCCCAGCCGCGGCTCAGCGTGCTCGAGGCGGCGCCGCCGATCGTGCTGTTCGCGTCGAAAGCGGTGCGCGTCTGCTCGAAATACGCGGCCGATCCAAACAGTTTGCCGTTAAGCACGGCGACTTTGATTCCGCCCTCGTCCATCTTGGATTTGCCTAGAAGTTGTCCCACCAAGAGAGGTCGAACGGAAAACTCTTGGGCCGAAGCGTTGTTGATGATGAGAGCTTGCTCGGCGTAGGTGCCATACACCCGGACGCCTTTGAACAGCTCGTAAGTCAGACTGCTCGACCACGAAATCCCGCTGTCGTCGGCCGCCGCGTCGAAGTTTCGGTCGGTGAAGAGGCCGGTGGCGGCAAAGAACGAGAAGGGCGCGCCAGGGTTGGTGGCTCCGCCTTTCTGGTACGTGCCCGCTGGCTCCCGGGTCCACGCGTCGATATAGTCCCACCGGGCGCCAAGCAGCAGGTTGATCTTTTCGAAAAAGGTGGTGTCGGTGAGCGCGCCCACGCCGACGTTGGTGTAGTGGGATTTCGCGGTGAACGAAGGGGGGCTGCCGTCGTAACCGCGTTTGTGGACCATGCTGTAGAAGGTGTCATTTGCCGTGAACGTCTGCTCCACCCGTTTGGCGTCCTCATGGACAAGGCTGCGGCGGAAATCGATGTCGGTCGGAACGGTCGAGACTCGATAGGTGTCGAGGTAGTAGATGTTGCCCGAAGCCAGAGCGTCGACCGACAGCCAGCGCGCCGGCTTGAATTTGCGCTGGACGGTCGTTTTGTTTTCGGCCGTGAAGACGGCCTGATGTTGGGAAAACGGATTGCGCCCGTCCTTCGTCTGTTTATGCGCGTCGAGGAGCGACTGGTTCTTGAGCGAATAGTCCGGATTGTAGTCGTTGAGGAAATCCAGGAAGAAAGCCCCGATGTTGGCGTCGTAGTAGTCCTCGCCAAAGGATTGCCGCTTGTTGAGGGGCTTTTCGACCCAGGTGTCGGGATCCAGATCGAAGGCGGGCGGAAGGAAAAATCTCTGCGGCGCCTGGCTGGTATCGGGCACGGCGTCGACTTTTCCGTCGGCGAGCGTGATATTGCGGGTTGGGTAGACAAGCAACTCGTAGCCCATCCGCTGCACGGGAGCATTTCCCACCATGGTTGGACTCGTATCCGTGTATCCTGTACGGAATTGGCTGATAGTGATTGTCGCGGGGTTGAGCGATCGAGCCAGGCCCATTGCCGGGGCGCCCTGCCAGGGAACAGAGCGGAAAAGGGGATCGTTGGTCTGGCCGTTGTAGTACAGACTGGAGCCGATTCCACGTACCACGCGCGCCGGATCGTTGGTCAGAGCGCTCAACTGCGGTGTTCCGCGGAAATATGAGTTGCGCACTTCCCGTTCCGAGATCCGGCCGTCCCCGTTCTCATCCAGCCGGTAAGAGAAACCGCCATCCCAGTAGTTTTGGCGTTCGATCGTGTGAATCGTGGTTCGGTTGATGCCGCCGGGAAGGCCGCCGCGGGAGTGCTGCACAACGCCGCCCGTTTCCAGCCGGATGTCGTCCGTGAGGTCGAAGGAAAGGGTGGCTTGGATCAGCTCTTGTTGGTCGAAGTTGTTAACCTTCCACGACTCGGAGTTCTCGACGTAACTGTAGATATGGAACCCGCCGTTCTTTTTCACGAAAGGTAATTTCACAGGTCCGCCGATCTCGCCGGTGGCGATCTTTTTGTTGTAAGATCCGATGGTGAGACGGAATTGACCAGTGTAGTGATCGAGATATTTTCCGGTGGTGGCCAGCCGGGCGGTCTTTGGGTTGAAATTAACGTACCCACCGATGCGCCCGAGACCGTAGATGGGCGACGCCGGACCGCGGACAATTTCGAGGGAATCGTTGGCCGTCCAGAGGGTGCGGAAATTGCCCTGCGGATCTATCCGCTTCATCCCGCGAAAGTAGAAGTCGGAGGTTTGGTTGCGAATCGAGATGTTTCCCTGAAGACCGAAACGAAAATTCGAATACGTGCTCGGTGCGATTTTGATCAAGTCTTCGGAATTGCGAATCGCCAGGTTGTCCAGCAGGGATGAATTCACGACATAGACGGCCCGGGGGATTTCCATGATCGGCCGATCGAATCCGATGACGGATCTCAGCGGCTGGGCGGGCAGAACCATTGCTTTGTCTTCTGCCTTTTCTTCGGCGACGAAACGTTCCAGTACGACGATATCTTCCTTGGGCGGCACCGGAACGGTAGGCTCTGGTGAAGGAGCAGGGGCTTCCTGCGCAAAGGCGCTCAGCGTCAGTAGCAGCGAAAGCGGCAGGACGCGGTGAAGTGTTTTCATGGCGTGTGACGGATGGAAGGGAGGGAGGCGTGACGAGTGTTAAAGAGGCGCTGCGCCGTGGTGTGGCCATCGGCCTCTGTCTCGGTCGAAGACGACCCGAGAGTGCAGCTGTTTGCCGCGGGCGTCGTTGGCTCGCAGAGTAGGGGATGGCGGGACTGGCGATGTCGCGCGGTGGCCCCATCGAGGACCCCGAGCCGTTTTCAGGACTGCGGATTCAAAGGAATAACTGCATTGAGCTTGGGTCCGCGGTGACCGGAAGCCGCAATTTGCGTCGACTACAACGGCATCAGCTTTTCGGCGGACCGGGCCCCGTTTTGTCGGCGACGGGATTTCGGCGATCGTCGCCAAAGTGAGCTCGATCGTTGCCGCTGAGCTGGTTATGTCGGCAACGAGGGCCGCTGGGCCAGGAGGGAGGCGCAAACGATCCATCGTGATTTGCGTTGCCAAGAAGCTCCTGGGACGGTCGGCTGACCGAGCCTGATTGAGCTCTTGGTGGACGTTTGTGGTTGAGTGATTGGCGTTACCCAGCGGCAGGCGAAAACCCCGGGCTCTTTCAGGTTTGTTTTGCGATCAGATTGGAGGCCGCTGCCAGCCTCCAAACTTCGCTTCCAGCGCGCTCATGGCGGCGAGGACAACGTCTTCGCGCCAGGGCTGGCCGGTGACCATGATGCCCAACGGCATTTTTTCGGGACTTGTACCGGCTCGAACGACTCCACTGGGCCAGCCGGTCAAATTGTAAGTCGAGGTGAAGCCCGCTCCACGCACGCGACCCCCTTCGGCGTCGCGCGAACCGATGACAGGGGCTGGTCCGAGGGCGGGCGGGCAGAGGATGATGTCGTAGTTTTTGACCCAGCCGAGCATCTGGCTTCGCCAGGCGTCGCGCTTCTCAATCAGCTCGGTGAACTCGGAGGTCGAAATCAGCGGGTAGTCGAAGCGACGATCGGGTCCCGGCTTGGTGGTCCTGTGTTTCTGCACCAGCCGTTTTTGCCATGCGTTGCCGTCGCCCTCGCGAAGTTTGGTGGAGATTTCCGCGGCCTCCAGGGCTCCGGGCGGCATCGATTCCGTAACCTGACAGCCGAGTCCTTCGAAGAATTTGGCGCAGGAGAGAACGACGTCCGACATCTCCTTGGTGGGCTTCGGAGCGTCGGCGGCCATGCTGGTGTAAAAGACCACCCGCAATTTGGAGATATCCACTTTCAAAGGATCCAACCAAGGCATGGGGGCGATGATTGCGTCCAAATCGTCGGGTCCACTCAGGATTGGCATCAGCAGCATCAAGTCCTCGACCCGACGCGCCATGGGCCCCCCTTGCTGATAGCTGTCGAATACTCCTCCGAAATCGACGATGTGGCCGGTGCGCGGGATGCGGCCCGTTTGCGGTTTGATGCCCGCGATCCCGTTCGCGTGGGCCGGTCCGCGGATCGAGCCACCGAAGTCCGTTCCCACGTCGAAGGGCGCTCCGCCCGCGGCGATAATCGCACCGCCGCCGCCGGTCGAACCCGCCGTGGAGCGGGTGGGATCGTAAGGATTCCGCGACATGCCGTAGATGATATTGACCGTCGTGCCCAACCCGCTGACGCCACCCAAGGTAAACTCCGGCGTGTTGGTCTTTCCGAGTAGGATGGCGCCGGCGGCACGGAGGCGGGAGACGATCGTTGCGTCTTTGTCGGGGACAAAAAAAGCGCGACCTTGAGTGCCTCCGGTCGAGATCACGCCTTCCGTATCCCACGAGTCCTTGATGGTCATCGGCACGCCGTGAAGCGGGCCTTTGATTTCGCCTCGGCCGAGAGAAGCGTCGGCGGCCGCCGCCTCTTTCAACGCCCGCTCGCGACAGAATTGCACGACGGCATTCAGCTTGGGATTGACCGCATCAATTCGCTCGTAGTGGGCCTTCACCGCCTCGACCGAAGAGAGCCTTTTCTCTCGAATTTGTTGCGCCAGCCTGGTGGCGGACATGAACACCACGTCGGTGGTGGGATCAGTCGACTTCGCGTAAACAGGAGCAGCGGCGGCCGAGGAGGAAGTGAGGCCCAAGGAAGCCAGGAGAGTCGAAGAGGAGCCCAAGCCGGCCGAACGAAAAAAATCGCGGCGGGATTTACGCGCGGGGAGAGGAAGAGGCGAGTTCATCAGAATGAGCGAAAAGTTAGATTGCTGGTTTCTTGAAGCCTCCGGTGCCAGCCTCGACGAAGTAGGCGGCTGCCAGCGACACGTCTTCGCGCCACGGTTTTGAAATCAACTGTACGCCGATCGGCAGGCCGTCCGGCGACGTTCCGGCCCGCACGACCGTGCCAGGCCAGCCCGTGTTGTTGTAGGTGGCGGTATATCCGAAATTACCGGGAGGGTTAGGTGTCCAGCGCGGTTCGTCCGGCCAGGGCTCCGCCGGCGTGGAATTGGCGGGGCAAATCAGGAGATCGTAAGGTTTGATCCACTGCAGGAATTTGGTGCGATTCGCGTCCATCATCTCCGCCAGTCGTGTGAACTCGGCCGTGTCGCATTGAGGACTCTCGCCCATCGCGATCACCGACGAGACCTGGCTCGTTCCATATTTTTTCAACATGCGCTTGACCCACGCTCGTCCATCCGCGGTGGACAACGCGTTGCGGACTTCCTGCGATTCCTTGATTAAGGCTTTTGGGCAATCTTCCACCACGGTGAGGCCGAGTCCCCGGAACAGGTCCACCGCTTTGTTCACGGCCGACGCCGTCTCGGGGGTGCATTTTTTTTCGGAGCCGTTCTCGATGTAGTAGACGACCTTGATCGTTTTGAGATCGATGGCGTTGGGCGCGGTCCATGGCATCGGAGCGATCGCCGCGTCGATATAGTCGGGCCCGCTGATGATCGGCATGATCAACTCCAAATCCTCGACCCAGCGCGCCATTGGCCCGATGACCTGGAAAGGGTCGAAGTATCCTCCAAAGTCGACGATATGCCCCGTGCGAGGCACGCGACCGAATTGCGGTTTGATTCCGGCAATGCCGCAGAAGTGCGCGGGCCCACGGATCGAGCCGCCGAAATCCGTGCCGATGTCAAAAGGAGAGCCGCCCGCAGCGATGATCGAAGCGCCGCCTCCGGTCGAGCCTCCGGGCTGATACCCCAGTTTGTACGGATTGTGCGTCTTGCCGTAGATGAGGTTCGTGGTTTGCCCGGACAGCGTAAGTTCCGGCGTATTGGTTTTTCCCAGGAGGATTGCGCCGGCCTGGCGCACCCGCTGGATGTAGGTGGCATCGCGGGAAGGGAGATAACCCTTCCGCCCCAACGTCCCCCCGGTTGAGACCACGCCGAGCGTCTCATGCGAATCCTTCGAGGTGAACGGTACACCGTGAAGAGCCCCAAAGGTTTTGCCTTTGGCTAACGCTTCGTCGGCTACCCTGGCTTCCTGCAGCGCGCGTTCGAAGCAGGGGAATACGACGGCATTCAGCTTAGGATTCACCGCCTCGATGCGCTGAATGTAAGCGGAGACTACTTCGACCGAAGAAAGCTTCTTTTCTCGAATCATCGCGGCTATGCGTTTAGCCGAGGTGAACAAGACATCGTCGGGCACGGGAGCGGTCGCGGTCCCGTTGGTGCCGGCAGCTTCCAACCGCAGCCGGGAAGCGAGCATGGCGGCAGCTGAGACAACTCCCGCTTGACCCAGGAAGTGGCGCCGTGAGGTGGGTGGACTAGAGCGTGTGATCATAGGGTTTCCGTGCTGGACAAGGTGGGCCGATCAAAACCGTCGGGTGACGGAAAGTTCGTAGTTTCTCGGGAGCGCAGTCTGAAGAAGAGTGCCGCCGGCCGAGCCGTTGTTGGGTGTCCAGTACAGCTCGTCCGTGAGGTTCCGGACGTTCAGGCTGATTCGCCACTGCTTCTTGTCGTAGTAGAACGCCATATTGTGCGAGTACGAGTCGGGCAGTGTCAGAAGGTCGGGCAGGTCGCTGGACGCGGCTACTTTCGAGACATACGTGCTGTTCCAGGTGACACCGAAACCGTTCGGGAACGAGTAGCCGACGAACGTTCCTATAATGTGATCCGGGTACTGTCCGAACTCGTTGTATTCCGTAGCCGAAGCGGGAATCGCGACCGCGGCGTTGCCGCCCCAGAGGAAAGCCTCCGCGGGGAAGATCACATTACCGCTCGCGTCGGTGATGTCTTGAAACCCGATATATTTGGCGGTCGCATTTGCGCTGCGGAAGCCGGTGAGCTGCGTGCGCTCCACCTTCGTCCAGGTGCCGGTGAGAATGAAGGACCAGCGTTTGTTCGGCACGAAGCGAATTTCGGCCTCGATGCCGCGATTGACGGTGGAGCGAATGAAGGACTCGCCTTCCTCCAACGTGCTGGAGGAACGCGTCTGGTCGTAAGCGGCAACGGAATAGTAGATCTTGTCCTTGTAGGTGGAGCCTTTGAGTCCCGCTTCGATGAGAGTGGCCTCGCCCAGGATATTTCCGGTGAGCACGTTTCCGAACGCGAGATCCTGCCGCGTGCCGGCCAGAATGGCCGAAGCGCGGGACGCCGTGAAATAAGGCGTGGCGCCCAGCCAGGGCGTTTTGTAGCTGACGCTGGCCGAGACCGACGCGGCGGCATCGTTGCCCTCCGACTCGCGCCGCGGGAGATTATTTCCCACCGAGGAACTGGCGAAAGGACCACTGCGATCGTAGCGCGTATCTTCCACCGTTTCGGCTTGGGCATAGTCGTAGCGGGCGCCGAGCAATAGACCGAGCCGGTTCCACAGCTTGATGTCTGTCATCATGCCACCACCGTACTCCGTGAAATTACTGAAGGTCGCGGTACTGATCGGCTCGCCGGTAGCGAAAGAGCGGTCTCCGCTCGTCAGAAAGGCAGCGAACGTGTCGGTCGCGAGGTAGCCGCCGTTAGTCGCTATGCCGCCGCCGTCTGTATGCCTTACGTTGAGCGACGCCAGCAGGTCGACGGAGATCCAGGAGGGAAGCTTGTTCAGGAGTGGAATTTGATCGGCGCGACGCGTGATGGTGTACTTGGCTTCGAGCACCGTGATCTCCTGATCCTGATTGAAGGGCAGCTGAGATAGTTTCGTTTGGTGCTGATAGTCGTAGAAAAACTGTAATTTCTGTGCTTGGTCGGGATCGGTATCGTCAATGAAGTCCAAGTAACCGGTGAGGACGTCGCCGTCGGCGTACTCTTCGATGGCAACGAGGGACCAATCGCGCGGGCCGTAAGCGACGGTGGCCGGATTCAGGAAGAAACCGATGGGGATTTGTTGGTTGGCCTGCGCGAGCGTTCCGCTGGTTCCGGCAAATGCCAACGGACCGCCTGAGGGCGCGGCGAGAATGGCCTGGCCGGCGGGGGAGGCTGCGGCGGCGGCGTATTGCGGCAGCGAGAGGAGGTCTTTGAACGCCTGCGGCACCCCGGCCACGGTCGGCCGGCCACCGGGAAAAAAGGGAAACTGCACGGACAATGGCCGATTGACGGTCGAGACCGCGCCACTTGGGAAATTCCGACTTTGTTGTATCTCGCGTTCGGACACACGACCGTCGCCGTCGAAGTCCAGATTCACAAGCGCGCTGCCGCGGAGGTAGAGATTATTATCGAGCGTAAATTGCGTGACGCGATTGGCGCCGGCCATGCCGGCATTTTGCGCGTTTTGGTAAATGCCCCCCGATTCAATGCGCCATTTGTCCGTGACATTCCAGGAGAAGGAAAGTTGGAGGACTCGGTCCTTCTGGAAGTTGTCTTCGTAGAAGCTGTCCGCGTCGTTGAGCAGGGCGAAAATTTGAAATCCGGCATCCTTGCCTTTGATGCGCAGAGGCTGTGCGTAGTTCATCTGCATTTCACCCTTCTCGTAGGAACCGCCCACGAGGGTGATCGACCCTTGCGCCTTATCCAGGTAGCGGCCCGTGGTTCCGCGCACCGATTTTGGCACGTAGTTCGTATAACCGCCAATGCGGCCCGCGCCATAGATGGGAGAGGGGGGGCCGCGGACCACTTCCACGCTGTCCCACATCGTGATAACGTTCCGGATATTTCCCTGCGGATCGATGCGTTTCATCCCGCGGATATACGTATCCGTGGTGTTGTTACGGATCTGCGTGGCGCCCGCGATACCCCAACGGTTAACCGTGTAGGTTCCCGGCAGGATTCGGAACAGTTGGTCTCCGTCGCGGATTCCGATCTTGTCGACCAGCTCGGAACTGATGACGGAGATGGAACGCGGCGTATCCTCCAGCTTGCGATTGAACCCGATTGCGCTGCCGATCGCGTTCTTCGGCACCACGTTATTGGGATCGAACGCGGTGTCCTGCGCGACGAAACGATCCAGGACGACGATGTCCTCTCTTTTGGGCAGGCCTAGACCTGGAGTTTCGATCGGTTCGGGAGCGGCTGGTTCGGCGGCGACTTCTACCGCCGGCTCGGCAGCGAACACAACAGAGGACATGAGCGTGGACAGCATCCACGCAGACGCAGACGGGAATTTGGACATAAGTGTCCCACGCCGGTTGGGCGTGGCGGTTGAGTGATTGGCAGCACCCAATCAGCACCCGTCATGCCAGTGAATTTTCCGCCCGGCGTTAGAAAAAATATTCGTGAAGCCGGACGCGCCGATGAATCGCACGCGGGCCAGTCATTGCGGATGCGCTGCGCCGAGGGCTAGCGATTTTCCGTCGCGCGGCCAGCGGGTGGCCGATGGATCCGCTATGAATCGATTTTAGCGACAGCTCTCGAGAAATGCACGCCAGCCGCCGAAGGCGGTGATATCGCGCGCGCCGGCGATTGCCGCGGCTTCGCAGAGAAAGCCTTGCACGCTTTCGCCGTCCTCCAAGGAAATCGCGCCGATTCCAAGCGGTGAAGGAATGCGCGAGACGAAATCGCCGAAGGCAGCCGTCGGCAGTTCCCAGACTTCGAGGGCGACCGCCGCGCCGCCTTGCGCAACTCGCACCAGGCCCGGCTTCGGCGGTGTCGTGCCGGGAAGCGCGTAGAGCTTGTACCGCGGCGCGGTGCACGTCGCACGCAGGAGCTTCGCGCCGCGTTCGCGCAGCTGCGAATTGAGAGGGAGGCCGCTCAAGTGAGCGCCGCAAACCGCGATCCGCGTCCAAGCGCCTGAGGAACGGAGAGCTCGTGCGGGCTCCTCCTCGCCCAGGAAGCGCGCGGCGAGGCGCAGAAGCTGATTGTCGTGAAAACGCGACGCAACCAACGTGACGCCCCAGGGGACGCCGCTGGGCAGGAAACCGGCGGGTACCGCAATACCGCACAGATCCAAAAGATTGAGGTA
>CAZJLP010000085.1:0-13993 GCA_964546955.1 uncultured Opitutaceae bacterium
AGCTGAACGCGGAGGAAGATGAGCTCGTGGCGGCAAATCCGAAGCTCACCCTCTGGAAAAAGATCAAGACACAGGGCTTCGGGGTCGCCCGCAATGTCCGGTTTGGCGATCTGAACGGAGACGGCAAAATCGACGTGCTGATCTGTCAAATGAAACGGCACGGTCCCGGCGACGGCCATAGCGAGGTCGGCTGCATGACCGCGATGACCTTCGACGGGGAACAGCTTTGGCGGATCGGAACTCCTGACTCCTGGGCAATCACCCTGACCAACGACGTCGCCTTTCAAATCCACGACATCGACGGGGACGGAAAGAACGAAGTCATCTACTGCAAGGATCAGGAATTGATCGTGGCGGAAGGCGCCACGGGAAAGACCAAATACAAAATTCCGACCCCCGAAACGCCCCACGATCCCTTGCGCCAAAATCAGCCGCAGCGCTTTCCGCGAATCCTCGGCGACAGCATGGTGTTCGCGGATTTCAAGGGGATCGGCCGTGCCAGCGACATCGTGATCAAGAATCGCTACCGCAATGTCTGGGCTTACAACGAAAAACTCGAGCCGCTCTGGACGCTCGCGCTCAACACGGGACACTACCCCTTTCCCTACGACATCGACGGCGACAAGAAGGACGAACTCGCGGTGGGATATTCCGTCGTCAGTCCGGAAGGGAAAATCCTCTGGAACCACGAGGACAAAGTGACCGATCATGCGGACGGCCTGGCCTGGGTGTCTCTCACGGACGGCGCCAAACCGACCCTGATCTGCAATGCGAGCGACGAAGGGCTGCTGTTTATCGATTCGCGAGGCGCGATTCTGAAGCACTATCAGATCGGGCATGTGCAAAACGTATCGGTGGCCGACTACCGTCCGGACCTCCCGGGACTCGAGGGTGTCACGATCAATTTTTGGGCCAATCAAGGCACCGTGCACTTCTTCAATTCAAATCTGGAGATCTACCATGATTTCGAACCGGTTCAGCACGGAAGCATGCTCTCGCCGGTGAATTGGACGGGGAAACCCGGCGAATACTGGCTGCTCTCGGCCAATTCGGAAGAAGGCGGACTCTACGATGGCCATGGCCGCCGCGTCGTGCGTTTCCCCGCCGACTCACACCCCGACCTGGCCGCAGCCGTGCTCGATGTCACCGGAGACTGCCGCGATGAAATCGTCGTGTGGGATGCGTACGAAATGTGGGTGTACACTCAAAGCGACGCCCCGAAAGCCGGAAAACTCTACAAGCCGAAACGCAACCCCCTCTCGAACACGTCTAACTATCAAACAACGGTTTCGCTGCCGGGGTGGTCGGAGTAAGGTAATGATTTCGCTCGCAGGAGGAGCGCGACCTCCGATGGGAGACGAAGATTAGCTCCGAAAACGCCGATGGTAGGGCCGGGCCTCCGGACCGGCCCTCGGAGCAGAAATCGCGGCAAAGGCTCTGCGTTCTGACGCCATAGAGCGCGGCGACGCGAGCTTTTGAGCGGCGCTAGCCGCGCACGACGGCGGGTCCGGAGGTCCCGCCCTACCATTCGTTCACCTACTTCGGATTTTTCAAGATTTCCTGGCGAAGAGAGAAAGCAGGACCGCTGAGGGCCTGCCGCCACTTATTCCGGCATCACCGTCTGGATGTGCAGTTCCTTCAGTTGCTTCGCTGTGACCGGGGTCGGGCTCTGGGCCATGAGATCCTGGCCTTTCTGTGTTTTCGGGAAAGCGATGACATCGCGGATGCTCGTGGTCCCGCAAAGCAACGCGACCATCCGGTCCAAACCAAACGCGATGCCGCCATGCGGGGGCGCGCCGTAAGTGAACGCCTTGAGCATGTAGCCGAAACGGCTTTCCACGACGTCCTGTGGAATCTTTAGGACATCCTCAAATACCTTTTTCTGCAGTGCAGGCTGGTGAATACGAATGGATCCACCGCCGAGCTCCATTCCGTTCAGCACAACGTCATAGTGCTGTCCGCGGACCTTCTTCGGGTCGCTATCGAGAAAGGGCGTATCTTCTGCGACAGGAGCGGTAAAGGGGTGATGTGTGGCGACGTACCGGTTTTCCGCTTCGTCATAACTCATCAGGGGAAAATCGATCACCCACAGAAACTTCCAATCGTCGTGACGAACCGTCATCTTGCCTCGTTTCTGGAGCAGCGCGGCCGCCTCCAACCGAATTCGGCCCAGGATCGCACAGGCTTTCTCCCACGGTGCAGCCGCGAAGAAAACCATGTCGCCTTCCGCGATCCCGAGCTTTTCGGTCAAAGCGGCTTTCTCCGCCTCGGAGAAGAATTTCACAATGGGGGATTTCCATTCGCCGCCCTCGACCTTGATGAAGGCGAGCCCTTTTGCGCCAAGCGACTTCGCGATGTCCTCGAGGTTCTTGAGTTCGCCCTGAGTGAGGTCGGCGAGGCCTTTCGCGTTGAGCGCTTTAATGACTCCCCCGCCGGCCACCGTGGCTTGAAACACCTTGAAGGCGGAACTTCTGAACGTCTCGCTGAAGTCGACCAGCTCGAGGCCAAAGCGAACGTCAGGCTTGTCCACGCCATAACGGTTCATCGCCTCGTGGTAGGCCATACGCGGGAAGGGCGTGGGCAGTTCCGCCCCGAGAACGTCCTTCCACACTTTCTTCAGCATGCCTTCGAAAAGACGGTAGACGTCCTCTCGGTCGATGAACGACGCCTCGACGTCCACCTGGGTGAACTCCATCTGGCGATCGGCGCGCAGATCTTCGTCCCGGAAACACCGGGCGATTTGGAAATACCGCTCCACGCCCGCGACCATCAGAATTTGCTTAAACTGCTGGGGCGACTGCGACAGCGCGTAAAACTGGCCCGCGTGAATACGGGAGGGCACGAGATATTCGCGCGCCCCTTCGGGGGTGCTCTTGAAGAGCGCCGGCGTCTCCACCTCGATGAATTCCTGCGAATCGAAATAGTCGCGGATCGCCTTCGTCGCGCGATGGCGCACCTGAAGGTTTTTGCGCATCTTCGGACGGCGCAAATCCAGGTAGCGATAAGTCAGCCTCAGGTCCTCGTTGACCTTGTCGCCGCCGGCATCATCGAGGGGAAAGGGAGGCGTATCGGAAAGATTGAAGATCTCGAGAGCGGTTGCGTCGATTTCGATCTCACCGGTGGGCAGCGTCTTGTTCTCGGTGCCGGCCGGACGGCGAGTCACCTTTCCGCTGATCCCGATCACCGACTCGGGCTTCAGGTGCTTGAGCTGCTCGGCCAGCGTCACGTTGTCGCGCGCCTCGAGCTTCACCTGCGTGACGCCTTTGCGGTCGCGCAAGTCGACGAAGATGATGCCGCCTTGGTCGCGGATCGTATCGACCCAGCCCGCAAGGGTGACAGTCGCGTTCAAATCGGCCTGGGTCAGCTGGGCACAGTGATGGGTGCGCTTCATTCGGAGAGAGGGAAAGGTCAGAAAAAACCGCGCCTCGCCTGGGGGCAAGACAACTCTTCCGAGCGACGGCCTGGCTCATAGCGGCGTACGTTTCTTGGGTGCAATCAACCCCATCCTATTCCAGCAGCGAGAGCTGCCGCTGTTTGGCATTTTCAACGAACGCTCGTGAATAAGCATGGACCTGGCGGGGCACTGGCCAAAACCGTCTCAACGGAGTGGGATCCAGCAAGGTGCGAATGGATCTTGGGCGGGATCGCCTCGGGATTCAGGGGGCGGACTTTTGGGCCGCAACCGAGGCCGCGAAAATTTGGGCTTCTTCATCCGTGATCGTGCCATCGCGATTCGTGTCGCAGCGCTCAACCGTCTCATTGAATTTCCGATTGGGGCCGGTGATCGTTTTCCTTTCGAAATTGATGAGAATGAGCGAGACAGAGTTTCGGCTTTCCTCGCGGCGGTCGGCGGGAATCTTGCTGATCGTTTCGTAAAAAAGACGGCCGGCGCGCTCGGAAGCGAAGTTCACTTTGGTGCGTTCGACGTCGTTATAACTCGTGGTGCTTGAACTGATACAACCGGAAAACGCCGATGCGAGGACCGCGAAGATAAAGGCCGCTGGGAGTGAAGGATGGGATTTCATGGAAGTGAAGATGGAGGAAGAGGGGAAGCAGTGATAGCGCTCGGAGGCCTCACGTTTGCGAAAAAGGCGGATCAGAAAGTCGAAGATTCGCGTTTCTTCTTCGGAAGTCCTTTGACGAAGCTGTGAGTCGAAGTGGGTGCCATATCCCTTCATGCGCAAAACGCCGCGCGAAACGATCATCGAACTGAAATAAATATTTTCGAGTGCGCCGGATCACGGGGCCGCGATATCCGTCGCTGACGGTTCAATACCCTCGTCATCGAGCGCGGAAGCAGATGCGCCAGGGACTCGAACCCGGTCGGCACCGGCGGCGGACGTTCCGCTGGCGCTCATCAGTTGCTGGTCGATGGCTTTGCGCGAAGGGATCTGCAGACTCTTTAGGCGGCGTTCTTCCGGAGCCTGATCGCAGTAGGCGAGAGTCTGCTCGTCGGGAGCGAGAGTGAAGTGTGAAGCGCGACCCGCCAGCGGAAACGCCCCCAGCTCCCGCCGAGTGGCCACATGCCAGATCCGGAGGTGGGATCCGGTGGCGGCCCAGTAGGTCCTGCCATCCGCGGAGAACTGCGTTTGCGTGACCGAGTCGGAGTCCTGAAATTGCGCCAGTTCCCTTCGCTCCGAGAGACTCCACAAACGATGTGTCTGGTCCAGTGACCAGGTTGCGAACGTATCCCCGTCAGGAGAGAAGACCAGATGACGGATGCTGCTCTTGTGCGCCGCCAGGATCGCCGGAGGTTCAGTCGAGGCCAGATCCCAGATTTCGACATAGATTCCGGCTCCGCTGAGCACGAGGTACCGACCGTCGGAGGAAAATGCAAAGGCGGCAGGCCGTGGAGATCGGGGGGTGAGCCGCCGCGTGACAACTCCCGTTTCGACGTCGACAATCAGAACCTCCGCTTTCCCGTTCCAGCAAAGGGCGACCTTGCGGCCGTCCATGGACGCCGAGACGACCGCCACCCCGGGGCCTTCAGGAGGGAGCGGAATTGTCCGTCGGAGAGTCAGGGCGGGAAAATCCAATAAATCCAGTGTTTCGAACGGCGCCTTCGCGACGGTCCCAACTGAGTCGCGCTCGATCGTCACCGGATCGTACCGGGTCGCGGTGCGGCGGGTTTGATTGAGCGCCAGGAGAGCGGTGGCGTCGGCCGAAATCCACAAGGGCAGATGGTGGCCATGACGCTTCGTCGAGACCACGGCTGTGCCGAGATCGCAGGTCGTCATGCGCTCCCAATCAGCAGTGACGAGCCGTTTACAGTCCGGACTGAAGCGCAACGCCACGTCCGCGATCCCGGCCCTGGCGGGAGCGAGGGAGGTTACGTACGTTTCCTGCTCCGCCGGTGAACGGGTGGCGGGCCAAATCGAAATATGATCGCTGCGGCCACCGCTGTAGAGATGTTCTCCATTCGAGGAGAAAGCGAGAGCCCAAACTGCGGTGCCCGCGCCACGCATCTCGGCCACGCGTCGACCACTCTCCACCTTCCACACGCGAACGATTCTGTCGCCGCCACCGCATGCGATCGATTCCGAATCGGGAGAGAAGGCAACGGCACCGGGCAGCAGGTCCTGATCGCCGCACTTGAAACTACGGCGCGGTTCCCAAGAGGAAAGTTGCCACAGCCGGACTGTCCCGGGCTTGCCGGGAATGTAGGCCGCGAACAGCGTACCGCGAGGATTCACCGCCAGACTACTCACGTATCCCGGAGAGCGTAATTCGCGCGTGCGCGCACCGCTCGCCAAGTCCCAAGCGCAGATCGTGCCGCGGCTCGTACTGCCAGTAATCAACGTCTTTCCGTTGGGGAGAAAAGCCATGCGGGAGCCAGCATCGGTAAAGTGGGCCAGCTCCGCTTTTGTCTCGTAGTTATAGACGCGGACCGAGCCGCCCGCACGTCCATGAATTGCGTCTGCGCAGATGGCGAGGTGCGGTGCGTGCGGCGCGATCGCGATTTCAACGCGGCGGTTGGCGGCGGGCTCAACCGGCCAGGCAGCGAAGTCTCCCACCTGTTCCCACGTCGGTATTTTCCAGATATGAATATGGCCCGCGCGAGTCGCGGTGACCAGTCGTCGGCTGTCCGCGGAAAAAACCACGCACTCCGTGTCGATGAATTCGGCGAGAAGGCGATGTGTAGCGGATTCCCACACCCGAACGTGGCCCTGTTCCCCTGGTTCACCGCGTCCGGCGCTCGCAAACATTGTCCCATCCGGGGAGAAAGTCAGATCGCGCACGACGCCCTGCCGCGTCGGAATGAAACCGAGTTTGTCACCCTGGGAGCGCTTCCAGGCGTACGCCCACTCGACGCCTCGCAGGTCCGGTTCTCCCGGCTTAGGAACGTGCGCACGCAGGACGCGCTGAGTCGTGCTGGAATCACCTTTCTGCGCCAGCACCGTATGCACCGAAAAGAGATCCGAGGCATAGAGATTCAGACTGAGATCGCGCGCCGCGGAAAGTGCGGCGGCGCCGGCGACTTCCGCGCGCTGACGGGCATTTTCCTCGAGATGCCGCGCTTTCTCGGCCCCGCGCTGCGCCTCCATCGCCTCTTGCTTCGCTTTTTCCGCGGTGGCGCGCTCCGCCTCGGCATTTTGGCGCGCCTGTTCGGCCGCAAGGCGATTTGATTCTGCCTGGAGCATCGACGATTCAGCCAGACGGCGAGCAATTTCTGCGGTCTGCATGGATTCCTCGGCCCGTTTGCGTTCGCGGGACTCGGACTGTTCGGCCATCACCGCGCGCTCGCGCGCGCGGCGCTCGGCGAGAAACCGCCAGGTCGACAGAGCGGTGCCGGCGACCAGGGCGAGGAGGACGGCGGCGGCCGCCGCCGCCGGACCCTTGTAGCGCCTGACCAGCTTCTGCAAGCGGTAAGCCGCGCTGGGTGGCCGGGCGAGCACCGGTTCATTCTGCAGGTGACGCTGGAGATCTCCCATCAGGCCGTTAACTGTCTCGTAGCGCCGCGAGCGGTCCTTCTCGAGCGCTTTCATCACGATCCAATCGAGGTCGCCTTTGAGTTGCCCGCTCAATTGGGAGGGCGCACTCGAACGGCAGAGAGCGGCCGAGATCCTGTCGCCCTCGGCGAGATTGTTCAGCCGCGTTGAAGGAAGAGGAGGATCCACCTGTCGGATGACGCGGCGAACCTCGTCCAGTCCGGCCTTGAACGCGTCCGGATCGTAGGGAGTCCGGCCCGTGAGAAGTTCATAGAGGAGCACTCCCAAGCTGTAGATATCGCTCCGCGTATCGATATCCATGTTACTCAACTCCGCCTGCTCCGGACTCATGTAGGCAGGCGTGCCGATGAACTGCTGAAAGGCGGTGAAAACGGTTCGATCGGTCAGGCGCCCCTGGGTAGCTTTGGCGATGCCGAAATCGATGACCTTCGGGACCGCCTCGCCATCGTGAAGGGTGACGAGGATATTGGAGGGCTTCAGGTCCCGATGAATGATGCCTTTTTGGTGCGCGTGTTGAACGGCCCGGCACACCTGGGTAAAAAGCTGGAGGCGTTGACCCGTGGAAAGCCGGTTGTGATCGCAATAATCGGTGATCGCGATCCCCTGAACGAGCTCCATGGCAAAGTAGGGGCGCCCCGTCGACGTCGTGCCCGCGTCCAACACCCGAGCGATGTTCGGGTGGTCCATCAAGGCGAGAGCCTGGCGCTCGGCTTCGAAGCGGGCGATGACTTCCTTCGTGTCCATGCCGAGCTTGATTACTTTGAGAGCCACTCGCCGCCGCACGGGCTCCTCTTGCGCCGCCAGGTAGACCGCTCCACAGGCACCTTCGCCAATTTTTCCTAGCAGCCGGTAGCGATCGATCCTGTCGCCGGCCGCGATGGGCCCCGTTACTCTTTGACCTGAAGGGTGGAGGCGCCCTGCGGGAGACGCCTCCAGGAATTCGCCGGACTCCTCGTGCGCGCGGAGGAGCCCCTCAATGCGGTCTCGCCGAACGGAGTCGGACTGACACGCGCGCGCGACAAAGCCCGCCCGTTCGGCCTCAGGCATGGCCAAGGCCGCGTTGAAGAGATCGGAATCGTGTGACGCGAAAGAATTCACGTGAGACACAGCAGTTTCTTCCTTTCATGCGCAGAAACAGGGCTGAACCGGTCACGGTTTCTAAATAATAAGCACGGCGGCAAAAGCTCAGCGGTTCCAAGGTCAGGCACCGATCTCTCGGTAGAGCCAAGACTTGGCATACGTCCACCAACGCCGGGCGGTCACCTCCGAGACCTCCATCATTTGCGCGCACTCGTCCAAAGTCAGGCCGACAAAATATCGTAATTTCACCAGTTCGGCGATTTTCGCATCCTCGCGAGCGAGCCGCTCCAGGGCGTCATTGACCGCCAACGTCTGCGCATCGTTTTGCCCCTCGATCGCGATGTCTACCTCTGTAATATCGATTCGTTGCTGTCCCGCCCCGTTCCGCACGGCTTGGCGCCGGCGGGCTCGATCGATGAGAATCCGGCGCATGGCCTCGGCGGCAGCTCCGAAAAAATGCGCGCGATTTCGCCAGAGGGGTTGAGTGTCCCCACCTAAGCGCAGCCAAGTCTCGTGGACCAAGGCGGTGGGTTGAAGGGTCTGGCCAGGCGATTCGCGCGCCATCTTTGCCGCGGCGAGTTGGCGCAACTCCTCATAGACGAGGTCGAGAAATTTCTCGGGGGCACCGGGTATTCCTTTTTCGACCTCGTGCAGGGCGAGCGTGATGTCATCCACGTAAATCGGCTACCACAGTCCCCGCAAAAACTGAAGCGTCAACCCGCCGCGTACCTCACCGGTGCAGCCGCCTCCCGGCGGCAAGTTTGGCGGAATGCCTGTAACGCGGTCCTGGCGTTTCCGATGTATTGCCATGCACGCATTCCGCGTGGAGGAGCTTCTTCTATGCACTTCAAATTGGGCCTCGCGGCCGCACTGATCGGTGCGCTCGCCCTGCTAGCCGGGGTGAGCTGCAGACCTAAAACGCAGGTGTCGCTGTCCGACGACGCCGGGGGGCGCAAGCCGTCCGACTTTCCGGAGCTCGCCGCCGACGTCTTCAAGACGATGGACGGAGGCATCAAGCTCTCGGACGACGAAGTAAAGGGTCGCAACACGTGGAATCTCTGGTGCGGCGGCAACGAGCAATTCTGGGACCGCATGGCTCGGGAAAGCTTTGGTTTGATGGACTTGCTCAAGACCATCGACTCTCGCAAGCGCCGCGAGCGCTTCAAGGACATGGGCCTGATCAACCAACCCGGGTACAAACAAGCGTCCAAGCCGGATGAATACGGGCTTTGGATTGACGAAGCCCACGAACCCGAGCCAGCTGAAATCGATCCCGCGGTGTACGGGCGCTCCACCGGAATCCTCGGTTTTCGGCTATTCCCGAACCCGGATTTCAACGCCGAGGCGAAGAAGAAATGGGACGGCCAGCGCTACTACAACGATCACGATTACGCGGTGAACCCGAAACTGGTGCGCCCCTACCGGGTCGGCGTTTCCTGCGGTTCGTGCCATATTTCTTTCAATCCTCTCAACCCGCCGGCCGATCCGGCAAACCCGCGTTGGGAAAACCTGCTTTCCGCCATCGGTAATCAGTACATCCGCGAAGGCCGTGTCTTTGCGAACAATGTGAAGGAAGGCGGCCTGTTCTGGGAAATGTTGAAAATCCAACCTCCCGGCACCTCCGACACTTCGCGGATCGCGACGGACCACATCAATAATCCCAACTCGATCAATCCGATCTTCCTTCTCGGCGAACGCGTGAAGATGGCGGAAGAAGAGAAAATCTCGGGCGATTCGCTCAATATGCCGGGCGTGACCGCTACCATGCGCGTACCGCACGTGCTCAAGGACGGCGCCGACTCAGTCGGGGTCCCCGGCGCCACCCTGCGCGTGTACATCAATATCGGCATGTACGGGCAGCATTGGCTCCAGCAGCACAACGCCCTGGTCGGACTCGGCGGACAAAAACCCTTCGAGATCGCCACCGCGCAGAAACACTCGGTCTACTGGATGGCGACCCAGGAGAAGTTTCAAAACATCGCAAAATTTTTCGCCCGCCTGAAGCCCCTCCGTTTGGAAGACGCTCCGGGAGGAAAGGATTATCTGACCAAGGATCAGGCGGTCCTTAAACTCGGCCGCGAGGTCTTCGCCGAAAGTTGCGCATCCTGTCACTCGAGCAAGCGCCCGCCCGCGGACGCAGATCCCGAAACCTGGTTCAAGGCCGAGGTGGAAAAACCGGATTTCCGCGAAAACAACTTCTTCTCCGACGAACGCCGCTACTCGGTGATCAAGATCGGCACCAACGCCGCCCGCGCTCTCGGCACCAATGCGATGAAGGGGCACGTCTGGGCCAACTTTTCCTCCGATACCTACAAACAGCTCCCCTCGGTCGGCGAGATCACCTACTACAATCCCTACACCGATCGCGACGAGAAGTTTGCCGCTCCCTCTGGCGGACCGGGTTATTACCGAACCCCTTCGCTGATCAGTCTCTGGACATCCGCCCCCTTCCTCCACAACAACGCGCTGGGCAAATACACCGGCGATCCCTCCCTCCCCGGGCGGATGGAGGCGTTTAACGACGCGGTCGAAAAACTCCTCTGGCCGGAAAAGCGCCTCGGTAAAGCTTCGATTTGGCGGACCACCCGCGAGAGCAGCATTCAGTTGCAAGGCGCCGTGATCCCCGAACCGCTGCGCAGCCTCTTGAAGCCTCATTTCGATTCCGATGGCTACTTCCGCATCGGACCGATCCCGGAAGGCACTCCCGTCAACCTGCTCGCAAACCTCGATCCTGGCACAGACCATAAAACCCTCGCGCTGCTGTTCCTTAAGATCAAACGCGTGCTAGCCGAGGTGAGGATCCGAAATCTCGATGCAGCCGCGACGAAGGAACTGATGAAGCGAGATCTGGCCCCCGCCCTCCTCGCCGTGAGCAAATGCCCGGACCTGGTGACGGATCGCGGACATACCTTCGGTGCGGAACTTCCCGACGAAGACAAACGCGCCCTCATCGAATACCTCAAAACCCTCTGACCCCATGACAACCTCGTCCTCCCAAACTCGCGCCTGCACATTCGACTTCCTGAAAGGTCGCAGCCAAAAAGAACTCGACGCGCTTTTTAAAGCCAGCCCTGCCGGTCCCATTCCCGAAGGCGATTCTGAAGGGCAAGCGATCGTCTATCCGGGCACCTTTTGGGCACGCTTGATCGCGCGCTTCGTGCGCGCCTTCGCCTGGCAGGGAAAAGTGTTCACCAAAGATCCGGATGGGAACGGCGCGACGCTGGTGAACGAGCTCACCTCCGCCGGAATCCATGGGATCGTAGCCCGCGTCTACTACACCAGCAGCTGGCTGGACGGCCGCGAGTGCATCATCCTCGACTACTCGAAAACGTCGCTACTCGCGCGGAAGATTCGCGACGAGATCCGGCTCGTCGACCCCGTCAACAAAGTCTACCTGGGGAAAGTCTGGTGGGGCAAAACTCGGCTGGTGGATTTCGCTCTCCGCTTTCCGAGTTGAACCGGCATGATCCCGCGGCGCGTCCAACTTTCGATCCCTCCCTGGCTTTGCTGGAGCCTGCTCGGCGCGGGAGCCGTTTTCGCGGTCATCGGAGTGTGGGCCTGGACCCGCTTCACCCGGGACGAACCCGTTGTGTATGGGAATATCGAGGAGCACTTCAAGTATGGGTCGACCGGGGGCGAACGCGCCTCGGGAATCCCCTACTCCGTATGGATGGCGTTGCCGGAACTGTTCCCTGAATACCTTCCAGGCAAAGGCCTCCAATCGCTCGGTTTTCTTTATGAGCCGGGCAAAGATCTCCCAGTCGGTGTTTCGAAACGCAATGTCCAGGGTATCGATCGCGTGTTTCTCAACTGCGCGATTTGCCATGTCGGCAGCGTACGCGATACCCCGAGTTCCGCCCCGCGGCTCATCACGGGCATGCCCTCCAACACAGTGGACCTGCAAGCCTTCCAACGCTTTCTCTCGGCTTGTGCGGTCGACGAGAAATTCACGTCCGGCCGCATCGTTCCCGTGATCGAGCGGATGGGCACCGACGACGCGATCAATCGGCTGCTGCTCCGCTTGGTTGGTATCGACCTGATGCGTCAACGGCTCATCACGCTGCGCCAACGGTTCGCGTTCATGGATCGGGAACCGCCGTTCGGACCCGGCCGGGTGGACACGTTCAATCCACCCAAGGTACTCTTGAATTTCCGCATGGACAACCTGCCGAAGGAGGAGTGGATCGGCGTCTGCGACTTTCCGTCGATCTGGCTGCAAAAGCCTCGCCGCGGCATGCAGCTTCACTGGGACGGCAACAACACCTCGGTCGAGGAACGTAATCGCAGCGCGGCTTTTGGCACGGGAGCGCTGCCCCCGACCCTGGACCGACCGCCCCTCAAGCGCACGGAAGACTGGCTGCTCGAAACCGCGCCTCCCCCCTATCCGTATCCCATCGACCAAGCTCTCGCCGCCAAAGGCAAAGCGATCTATGCGGCCAATTGCGCGGCGTGCCATGGGCAGGACGGGCGAAACTTCTCGGGGGAATTTGTCGGCAAGGTCACTTCCATCGACGAGATCAAAACCGATCGGGCCCGTCTCGACTCCTACTCCGAGGACCTTTGCGCCAATCAGAATCTGCTGTATGCCGGTTACCCCGACGAGCGATTCCGGAATTTCCGCAAAACGAACGGCTACGCCAACGCTCCGCTCGACGGCCTCTGGCTGCGGGCGCCATACCTGCACAACGGCTCCGTGCCCACCCTGCGCGATCTGCTCGAGCCCGCGCATCGCCGGCCCGCCGTATTTTTTCGGGGATACGACGTTTACGATCCGGTCAGAGTCGGCTTCATTTCGGACGTGGCGGAAGAGAATGGACGACGATTCTTCCGCTTTGAAACCAAGCTCCCCGGCAACGGGAACTCTGGTCACGAAGGTCCCGGCTACGGCACCGATCTGCCCGCCGTCGAGAAGGATGCCCTGATCGAATACTTGAAGACTTTCTGACCTCGGCGCGCCTCCCCGCCCTACCTTTCCATGAAAATCTCACGCCGCTGCAAATGCTGGCTGCTCGGAACCGCCGTCGTGTTCGCGGCATCCGCGATCTTCGGCTGGTACAAATTTCTGCGCGACGTGCCGCAGCCCGCGTTCGCCAACGAGGAAGAACGATTCAAGTACGGATCGGTCGGAGCAGAGGGAAACAGCGGTGTGCCCTACTGGATCTGGGTGGTCTTGCCGCGAATCTTTCCGGATCTGATGCCAGGGCCAGGGGGCTACAAGTCCTTCGGGCTGGTCTGGGAACCGGGCCACGAAACGCCGGTAGGCTTCTCGAGAAAAACGATCGGATTTCCCCGCATCGCCAACAATTGCGCGGTCTGCCACGTGGGTACCTGGCGGGCAAAGCCAGAGGACAATCCGACCGTAGTCCCCACCGCTCCCGCCCACACCACCGACGTTCAGGGGATGATCCGATTCCTCACGCGGGCGGCTAAGGATACTCGCTTCAACGCCGACAACATTTTGGCGGAGATCGACCGGGAAATCAAACTGTCGGCCGTCGACCGCATGATCTATCGCTACGCCTTGGTTCCTTTGACGAAACGCGCGCTCCTGCAGCAGGACAAACAGTTCGCCTGGATGAACCGTTCGCATTGGCCCGACTGGGGCAAAGGCCGCGACGACCCGATGAACTTGACCAAATATTTCATGACCAGCATGCCCGTCGATAACTCGACGGGACAAGCCGACTTCCCCTCGGTCTGGAATCTGAAAGTCAGAAAAGGCGACGGGCTCTACCTCAACTGGACTGGAGACACCCCTGCGGTCCGATCGGTCCTCATCGACTCCGCGCTCGGCTTGGGTGCCGCGCCCGACCGCGCGAATCCGATCGACCGACTTCAATGGGCCTGGAGCCGCCGGAGCTGGTTCCTGAAACGCATGGAAGACCTGGACAACTATCTCAGCGAACGAGCGCCGCCCAAATATCCTTTCCCAATCGATTCCGTTTTGGCGGACAAAGGGAAAC
>CAZJLP010000086.1:0-12757 GCA_964546955.1 uncultured Opitutaceae bacterium
TTATGATTTCGGTGCCAACCGCCAAAACCCTCCTGACGAAAATCGCCAAGTTAAAGGTCCTCGTCATAGGAGACGTCATGCTGGACCACTACATCTGGGGCGACGCCTCCCGGATCTCTCCGGAAGCGCCCGTCCCGGTCGTGGACATCGCGCGCGATACGTACACCGCTGGCGGCGCGGCCAATGTCGCTCTCAACATCGCTTCGCTCGGCGCCCGCTGCACGGTGGCGGGATTTGTGGGCGCCGATGAAACGGGGGCCCGCTTGACGTCGCTGTTGAAAACGAAGCAGATCGCCGTCATCCCCACGCCTGGGGACGGTGCGACCATTTTGAAGACGCGGGTGCTCGTCCAGCACCAGCAACTCTGCCGACTCGATCGCGAGTCCGCCCCCACGCGTTACGCCATCGATCCATCGCAGGTCAAACCGTTGCTGGCGCGGGCGATTCGATCGGCCGATGCCATCATCCTTTCGGACTACGCGAAGGGCATTCTCACGGATGGCCTCGTCAAGGAGGTCGCGCGCCTCGCCCGCGCCGCCGGAAAATTGATCGCCCTCGATCCCAAACCGAAGCGCAAACTCGCGTTCAAGGATCTCGACTTGATCACGCCGAACCGGCGCGAGGCGCTCCAGTTGGCGGGAATGGAACACGATCCTCACCGACCCTTTCCGGCGGCGGAGGTGTGCCGCCGGTTGCATGAACTCTATGGGACGCGCAATCTTGTCATCACATTGAGCGAGGACGGCATGTTGCTTTCCAAACACGGCGAAGTGGGAAAGATCATCCCCACCGCGGCCCGAGAGGTGTTCGATGTCTCCGGCGCCGGCGACACCGCCCTGGCCACGCTGGTCCTGGCCCTCGCCGCGGGCGCCCGGCTCGAAACCGCAGCGGAGTTCGCCAACGCTGCCTCGGGAGTCGTGGTGGCGAAGCTCGGCACCGCGACCGTTTCGCCGGACGAACTGCTCAACTATATTCGCGGTTGATCAAACGCGACCGCATTCCGTGAAGGCACTCTTTCTCGACCGAGACAACACACTGATCGTCGACAAGGTCTATTTGGCCGACCCAGCCGGAGTCGAACTCCTCCCGGGGGTGCCCGAAGGGCTCAAACGCGCGCGCGAACTCGGCTACAAGCTGTTTTTGTTCACTAACCAGTCGGGTATCGGACGCGGTTACCACACGCTCGAAGACGCGCACCGTGTCAACGAACGCATGGAGGAAATGATCGGCCTCCCTCGACCGCTTTTCGACGACATCGGAATCGCTCCCGAAGCGCCGGACCAACCCTCTCTCTATCGGAAGCCCTCCCCTCGCTTCATTCTCGAAATGATCGCCAAACACGGCCTCGACCCGACCGCGTCCATCATGGTGGGCGATCGGGAATCCGACATCGAAGCCGGCGTAAATGCCGGCATCGCCGGTGCCGCCATCTGCACCGGGAAGGTCGCCGCGGCGAAATGGCGCGAACTCAACTACCCAAACGTTCGTGTTTATCGCGACTTCGCCGAGTTCGCCGCCAGTTTGAGATAAATCCCCCGCCCTGAGACTCTGCGTCGGTGTTTGGCCAAGAGCGGAACAGACGGATTCGTTTCCCGAACCGGGGACGCTCATTTTCACCGCTAATCGCCCTACCTAATCTACATTCCCCGCAACCTCACGGGGTTCGATGACTGTCCGTAATTCAGAATTTGAGATCCCGCGACACCTGTGATCCTTGTTCCCCATGCCTGAACTTGCCGAAGTTGAGTACTACCGCGGCCGGTGGGATCCGGGTCTCAAACAAGAAATAACCGCCGTTCTGGTTCACCCCAAAGCAGCCGTGTTTCGCGGGGCGGAGCCGGGCCAAATCGTCAAACGCCTGACCGGCTCGACCCTTCTTTCTTCGGAAGCCGCGGCCAAACAAATGCTGTTTCGCTTCAGTGGCGACGCCTGGCTCGGTATTCATTTGGGAATGACGGGGGAACTGAGCCTTCAGCCCTTGTCGTACGAACCGGCCAAGCGCGATCACCTCGTGCTGCAACAGTCCAAACAAGCTTTGGTCTTCAGCGACCATCGCATGTTCGGCCGGATCCAGTTCAGCGTGGGGAAAAAACCTCCCGATTGGTGGACTTCCATCGCCCCCGCGATTCTGTCGCCTCAATTCACCGTGGCGGTTGTGCGCGACTTTCTCACCCGCCGCGCACGGAGTCCGATCAAGGCGGTGCTGCTCATGCAGGAACGTTTTCCGGGCATCGGCAACTGGATGGCGGACGAGATTCTTTGGCGGGCGGCTATCCATCCTAAACGCGCCGCAGGCTCGCTCGACGAGGCGGAAGTGCGCACCCTGCACAAGGAGACCCGCTGGGTGTGTCGAGAAGCGCTCAAGATTATCGGGAAAAACTGGGGCGACCTTCCGGCCAGTTGGCTGTTCTCACATCGCTGGCGAGCCGGCGGCAAATGCCCCAAAACGGGCAAGCCCCTGCGGCGGGAGGACGTCGGCGGTCGGACGACCTGCTGGTCGCCGGCGAGGCAGAAACTGGCGTAGTCCGCCATCGACGCGGCGGCTCCCCGATGTTTTCTTCGCTTCGTGGCATCGAACAAACAGCGTCTGGACGAACTTCTCGTCGCCCGGGGAATAGCTGACACGCGGTCCCAGGCCAAGGCGCTGATCATGGCCGGCCGTGTTTTCCACGGCACGGAACGCCTCGATAAGCCGGGCAAGGAGTTCCCCTCCGACTTGGAACTCTCGGTCGAACAACCGCCGCGTTTTGTGAGCCGCGGGGGCGAAAAACTGGCGGGATTTCTGGAAAAATTCGCGATCGATCTTCGCGGCGCTCACCTCCTCGATGTGGGAGCATCGACCGGGGGCTTCACCGACTGCGCCTTGCAGGCAGGCGCCGCCGATGCGGTCTGCGTCGATGTCGGGCGCGCTCAGCTTCACGCCCGGTTGCGCAGCGACCCGCGAGTGGCGAATTTCGAAAAGGTCAACGCACGACAACTGGATGCCGCTGACCTCCCGCGCAGAGAATTCGACGCAGTGGTAATGGACGTATCGTTCATTTCGTTAAAGACCGTGCTGCCTCCCGTCTGGCCCTTCGTCCGCGCCGGCGGCCTATTGATCGCGCTGGTGAAACCGCAATTCGAGGCGGGCAAAGCGGAGGTGGATAAGGGTCGCGGGGTCATCCGCGATCGCCAGGTACAGGAAACGGTCTTGGCCGATATCCAGGGGTTCGCCCTGCGGGAACTTGCCGGAGCCGTCCTGATCGGAACGATGGATTCGCCCATCACAGGAGCCGACGGGAACCGCGAGTTCCTGCTGGGGCTGCGGAAAAACGTGATCTGAATCTGCTTCCCCCTCGGCCATGATTGCCGAAGATGATCAGTTCTATGCAGCCGATTCGGACTCTCGCCTTCGTGATCAACGAACAGAAACCCGGTGCGGCCGAGCTGGCGGACGTGTTGATCGACATCGCCCGAAAGTCGGGCGTAGAGGTGAAGGACACGCGTAGCTTCCCGGTCGCCGCGGGATTTCTCGAAGGCTGCGATGCCTGCTGCGTCATCGGCGGCGACGGCACCCTCCTCGGAGTCGTCGCGCAGGCCGCGCGGTCTCACGTGCCTTTGATCGGGGTGAATCGCGGCAGTCTCGGATTTCTCACGACTTTCTCGGCGGACGAAGCCCGGGCGCAGTTCCAGTCTCTTGTCGGCGGAACCTACCGGGTGGCCCATCGGTCGCTGCTGGAATGTTCGTTCGGGCCGGGGCGCCACGAACTCGCCCTGAACGACGTGCTGCTGAAAGACGAGTTCAGCTCCCGTCTCATTCGCCTGGAAGTGCGGGCGGACGATGAGTTGGTCACGGAATACTCGTGCGACGGTTTGATCTTCTCCACCCCCACGGGCTCCACGGCCTATAATTTGTCGGCGGGCGGACCCTTGATCCATCCTGGAGCCGAGGTGGTGGCGATGACGCCGATCTGTCCCCACACGTTGAGCAATCGCTCCATCATTTTTCGCCACGATGTGAAATTGAAGGTTTACAATCGCACCGCGTCGCCTCGGCTGCTCGTGGCGACCGACGGCTACCGACACATCGTGTCTACCGATCAGAAGCCGATTGAGATTTCGCTCTCTGCGCTCCGTCTGCCGCTCATCCAAGCGTGCGACCACTCCCATTTCGCGGTGGTCCGAACGAAGCTGAAATGGAGCGGGGCATCGACGCCATCGGCAGCCTCCGGCGTAAGCTGATTGGCTCTGGCGACTCTGAAAAACAGATCGCAAGGTAGGGCGAGGCCTCTGGACTCGCCGTCGTGTGTGGATAGCTCCGACAAACCTTTTACAAAGCAGCGCCGGACGGCGTGAGAACGCGTAGGGTTAGACGCGATTCGCGCTTCAACGGCCGGTCCGGACGGTTCGCCACCCGCACCCTCTACTTCGGAGGCACCCGACGACGTTACCTCGCCTGTAGATCGTTAGCTCGAATCCGCCGCAGCGAATCATTTACATCGGCCTTGATGGCTGTTCCACTGCCTCTGGTCGGTTGCTCCAGACGGAACCCGACAACCCACGAAAATGCATTCACGGTTCATTGCAGGCGCGCTTTTGACCGCCCTCGTTCTCTCCAGCGGCTGCGGTAAAAAGAATGACCCGACCGCGGTCCCCAATGCCGGCGGTGCCTTCAGACTGACCGTCCAACTCGACTGGATCCCCGAACCGGAACACGGCGGGTTTTATCAGGCCCAGGCGCGCGGATTTTTCAAAGAGGAGGGGCTCGAAGTCGTTTTGCTGCCCGGCGGTCCGAACGCGCTCGCCACCCAGAAAGTTGCCACGGGCCAAGCCGATCTCGCGCAGGCTGACAGCACGAATTCACTGCTCGCCATCGCTCAGGGTTTGCCGATCACGCAGATCGCCGCGGTGTTCCAAAACGACCCCTCGGTCCTCATGCTTCATCCGGAGAATCCCATCTCCCGCTTCGAGGACTTGAATGGAAAGACCATCATGGCGCGCCTCGAGTGGGCCTTTATTCCCTACCTGAAGAAAAAATACGGGATCGAATTCAATCTCGTGCCCCAGAATTTTTCGGTTGCGACCTTCATTCCCAACAAAGACGCGATCCAGCAGGGATACTACATCGCCGAGCCGTACTACATCGTCAAAGGGGGCGCCCGGCCACCCAAATTCCTTTACGCATGGGACGCCGGGTTCGACGCCTATGCCGTGATTATCGCCAACAACGGCTGGCTGAAAAAGCACCCCGACCGGGCGAGGGCTTTTGTCCGCGCGTACATTCGGGGCTGGCGCGACTACCTCGAAGGCGATCCGGCGCCGGCCCATGCGCTGTTGAAGCAGGTGAATCCCGCGAACACCGACGAGTTTCTCGCGTTCTCGCGCAGAATGATCATCGACGAGAAGCTCGTGATCGGCCGCAAAGAGAGCGGATCGGACAAAATCGGGCGCCTCAGTCCCGACCGGTTTCGCACGCAGATCTCGCAACTCGAGGAATTGGACATCCTGCCAAAAGGGAAGGTCAGCGTGGAGCAAGCCATGAGCACGGCTTACCTCCCCACTCCTTAACCGCTCGGCGCGAACTCGAACGCATGCCGGAGATCCGAGACTGCATTGTTTTCCTGGGGGCCGAGCTCGAACCGCATCGCGTGGCTCGTTTCGCGTGGGAGCACGACACCGTGACGGCGATCGAGCGGGTCGAGCCTTGCCGGTCGTTGGATGACGGCGGCTGCGTCATCGTTCCCGGCTTCTATAACGGCCACACGCACGTGGGCGATTCGGCACTGCCGGACGGGGCGACGGGCCTTACGCTGGAAGAAGCTTTCTTCCGGCCCAATGGTTACAAGTACCGGGAATTGTCCCGCCTCGCGCCCGAGCAACAACGTGAGCAGGTGGTTGCGCACCAGCGGTACATGGCGCGGACCGGGACCATCTGCCACCTCGACTTTCGCGAGCAAGGAATCGAGGGGGCTCGCCTGTTGCGGGAGGCGTCCGCGGCAACCGGTGTGCGCAGCATCATTCTCAGTCAGTTTACCGACCCTCCCTTCGACGCGCGCGAACTGAAGGAAAACCAGGCGCCTCTGCCGGAAGGCAAGCGGACAAAAATGGAAGCGCTGCTCGCCGTCGCTGACGGATTCTCCGAAAGCACGATGAACGACCTGACGGATCCCGCCTGGTCCGAAATCCGGCTTCTTACCTCTTCGCGCGGGAAGTTGCGGGCCATTCATTGCCTGGAAAACGACGGGTATCGTGCGACTTCAGTCGCGGTGACCGGGCGCGGCGACCTGGCCCGCGCCATCGAGCTCTACGACGCGCATTTGATCGTTCACCTCACGGCGGCCCGGGCCGATGAGATCGCGCTCCTCGTCCAGCATCGCAAAACCGCGGCGCTGAATCCGCGCGCCAATGCAAGCCTGGGGCTGCCGCTGCCACCGATCGCGGAACTTCTCAAGGCGGGCGCGAATCTCCTCTTGGGCACGGACAATGGCATGTTGAACGCTCCGTCCCTCTTGCCGGAGTTGGACTTTGCCTATCGTCTGGCCCGATCGCAGTTCGGGAATGCCACGGAACCGGATCCGCGCACGATCCTGAAAATGGTCACGTCCAACATCCGCCCGGTGCTCGGAGGAGATCACTACGGCTACCTGGACGAAAATCTGCCTGCCTCCTTTGTCGTGTTCGATTTCCACCAGCCTCATTTGCGGCATACGCGCAACGTTGCGGCTTCGCTCGTCACCCGGACGAGCGCGGCGGATGTGCTGGCCACGCTCAGCTTCGGCCGCACCCTCTGGTCGGCGCCCCACTTTTCGCAATAAACCGCAGCCCTTTCCCAGAATCACATGTCAAGGCCCGCCGCCCGCGAACGTTTCCTTTCGCTCCTGCACACCGCGGTGCGCGACGACTCGCTGGTGAAACTGACTTTGGGTAAACATCGCGGCGCCGACGCGTCCTTGAAAAACCTTTTCGTGCGCCCCGTGGCGCTGAAATCGGGCCGCTGCCTTTCCTTCGTGTACCGCCACGAAACGCGGGACATCACGAAGAACTTCTCACCGATGGAAGCTTTGGCGCAGTTGGAGCCGCTCATCGGCGGAGACTTCCTGGACGCTCATCTTTTCACGCCCGCCCAAACCGCCCAGCTCGAATGTTCACCAGACGGTATCGCGCGGATCTCGGTCAAGACCGCGTCGGCCGCGCCGATGCCGGCGCCCGTCGGCCACGATCGACCGCGCGACTACTTCGTCGCGGTCGATGCTCCGTGGCTGCGCGCCCTCGGCGTGACTAACGACCGCTCGCAGCCCCGCGAAGGCATGGCGCCAAAATTTCGTCAGATTAACAAGTTCGTGGAGCTTCTGACCCACTTGATAGACCAAGCCGATCTGCCCGACGATCGCCCCTTCCGCCTGGTGGACATGGGCTGCGGCAAAGGTTACCTTACCTTTGCGGCCGCGGCATTTTTTCGAACGCGGGCGACCGTGACAGGGATCGAAGCCCGGCCCGACCTCGTTGAATTGTGCAATCAGATCGTCGCGAAGGAGTCTTTTTCCAATCTCAACTTCGTTTCCGGAACCATCGCCAACGCAAAGTTCGACAACTGCGATGTGCTGGTCGCATTGCATGCGTGCGACACGGCCACCGATGATGCAATCGCCAAAGGCGTGGAGGCGGCCGCCAAACTGATCGTGGTTTCTCCCTGCTGTCAGAAGGAACTCCGTCCGCAGTTGACCGCTCCGGCCGTGCTGGCTGACGCTCTGCGCCATGGGATTTTCCAGGAGCGGCAAGCGGAGTTCGTCACCGACGCGCTGCGAGCCCAGCTGTTGGAATGGGCCGGGTATCGAACCAAAGTCTTCGAGTTCATTTCCACGGAGCACACAGCTAAAAACCTGTTGATTGCCGCGATCAAGCAGCGTCCATCGGGCGACCGAAGCGCGGCGGAGAGGCTCCGCGCATTCGCGCAATTTTACGGGATTCGGAAACAACAGCTGGCAACGCATCTCGGCGTGGCGTTAGAGTGAAGGTGCATGGATTGGGAAAAGCTCGACTGGGAAGCACTCGACCGTCTCCGCGAAGGGTTTCTATCCGGCGCCGCCGCGGAGGGACCTTATTGGCGATCGCTCGGAGATCTCGCGAACTACGACGTGACTTATGGCGAGCGGATCGGCTGGAAGTGGGACGCCGTGCTGCACGAACTCCGCGTGCGGGGATGGGAGCCGAGCAATGCCGGATCTCCGCTGGCGATCCTTGACTGGGGCTGCGGCAGTGGAATCGCCGGCCGCCGAGTCGTTCGCGCACTCGGACCGCAGGCGGTCGGCAAACTTCAGGTCTGGGACCACTCCCCTTTAGCTCGGCAGTATGCCGCCGAAGCTGCGGCGAAAGAATTTCCCGGAGTTTCGGTGGAGCTGCTGCCCGCAGCTCCGTGCGAGGCGGATGTGCTGGTGCTCAGTCACGTGGTGAACGAATTAGACTCGTCGTCGCTCGACGAACTCCGAGCGATTCTTCGCCGCAGTCAGACTGTACTCTGGGTCGAGCCGGGCACGCGCGCCGTCAGCCACAGCCTCGTCGCCTTTCGCGAGGAGCTCCGAGCGGAGTTCCGCGTTGTCGCGCCCTGCACGCACCAAGCGGCCTGCGGGCTTCTCGCCCCGGAGAATTCCTCTCATTGGTGTCACGCGTTCGCCGCTCCGCCGACAGGCATCTACGCCGATTCCGACTGGGTGAAGTTCGGGCAGCGCGCCGGCATCGATCTTCGGAGTCTGCCGTACAGCTTTCTCGTCCTCGAACGCCCAGCGCCGGCGGGAGCGAACCCGTTAACTGAGCCCGATTCGCGCATCATCGGGGATCCACGGCACTACAAAGGTTTCGCAAAACTGCTGGATTGTTCCGCCGCCGGCCTGACAGAGCTGACCCTGCAAAAACGGACGGATCCCGCCCTGTTTAAAGCACTCAAACGCGAAACCGGGGTCCCCGTCTATCGCTGGACCCGCGCGACAGACCAAATAACGAAGGGCGAAAAGGTTTACCCGGAGCCCTCCGCCGATATCGGGGCGATGGGTTAGCAGGCTCGCACCGGATCGGGCGGAAGTCGTTTCACTGGACTCCGCTTGGCGATCCGTCCCGATTATGGGATTTTCCTGTTCCAATATCGAGCCGGTAAGGGCGTTCCTGGCAAAGAGATATTCTCTATCCTGCTTTTGAACAGATTCTTATAATCCTCACGCCAGCTTGGCACAGGCCGTGCAAGGAGATCTCGCGACGGCTATGAAAACCCTCCTTTCGCTCGCCGCAGTGCTCGGCTTCAGCGTATGTGCCAGTTTGGTCACCGCGATCGCTTCACCGGCGGAGTCGGCCTCGCCTAAGACGGCTGAGACCGCGCCAAGCAAGCCGGTCGAGAAACAGCGTGAACCCCAGAAGACGTTGCCGATCCGGGCACATCTCTGGCTCACCTAACGCTTCGGATTCGACAATCACGACCTGTGGCGGCTTTCGCCGGCCGCCTCGGGCACGTATCGCGTTGCCCGCCCTCGCTCTTGACTCGCGCCCGGAGCCTGCGGCACTCTGTGCGCTCTATTTCTGACACATGAGCAAACAATACAATAAAGTGATCAAACGTAAGCGCCGTGCGGCCTATCTTAAGCGAAAGAAAGTCGCGGCCCAAAAAACGTCCAAGTCGGCCAAGAAGTAACGTTTACCGCTCATACGCTCTTGTAGACCGCGGCCGAACAAGCCGCGGTTTTTTAGTCACTATTCCTAATTGTCCGCCCCGGCGGATTGCCGCATTCTCGAGGTCCGCTAGCGTCTCGTCCCGTCCGCATTGTTCATGATCAAAGTCAGTCTTATCTCTCTCGGTTGCGCGAAGAATCTCGTAGATAGCGAGATCATGGTCGGCCACCTGCACCAGGCCGGCATGCAGGTCGTTCCGGAGGCGGACAACGCCGATGTGGTGATCGTCAACACCTGCTCCTTCATCGACTCGTCGAAGGAGGAGTCGATCAATACGATCCTCGAAGCCCATCAGAACCGGGGCATGCGCAAAAAGCGAAAGGATCAGAAGTTGATCGTTGCGGGCTGCATGTCGCAGCGATTCTCGAAAGATCTGCCGACGGCGATCCCCGAAGTGGATGCATTTATCGGCTTGGACCAGATTACGAAGGTCGCGCCCATCATTGAAGATATTTACGCGAAGGAGCGCGGGCGGCTGGAGGCGCCCATGAGTTTTGTGACCGCCCGGTCGACCTACATTCCGGATTACGACACGCCGCGATTCCGCCTGACGCCCAATCATTTCGCGTACGTCAAGATCGCGGAAGGCTGCAACCACCCGTGCACGTTTTGCATCATTCCTCAAATCCGGGGCCGGCATCGGAGCCGCACGGTAGAGAGCGTGGTCAACGAAGCGCGCCGCCTGGTGGCCGAAGGGGTAAAGGAGCTCAACCTGATCTCCCAAGACACCACGTATTTCGGCATGGATACGTGGGAACAGCGCCCCAATCCGCGCACGCCGGTCGACTCCTCCCGCGGCACCGCCCTCACCTCCCTGCTGCGCGAACTGAATGCGATCGAGGGCGATTTTTGGATTCGGCTGCTGTATACGCACCCGGCGCACTGGAGCGACGAATTGATCAAGACCATCGCCGAATGCCCGAAGGTCGCGCGCTACGTCGACATGCCGCTTCAGCACATCAGCGACCACATGCTGGGCCTGATGCAGCGGGAAACGTCGTCGGCCTATATCCGCGACCTGGTCAAACGCATCCGCGCCGGTATTCCGGGAATCGCGCTCCGCACGACCTTCATCGTCGGCTTCCCCGGTGAGACCGAGGCCGATGTGGACGAGCTTTGCCAGTTCATCGAGGAGACCAAGTTCGAACGTCTGGGCGTTTTTCGCTATTCGCAGGAGGAAGGCACGCGGGCCGGCAAGATGGCCGACCAGATCCCGCCGAAGGTAAAGGAGGCGCGCTGGCACCGCACGATGTCCCTCCAGCGCGAAATCGCGGCCGAAGTAAGTCGGCGCGCCGTGGGCAGCACGATCAAGGTTCTTATTGAAGAGCCAGGCGTTGCGCGCGGCGAAGCGGATGCTCCCGATATCGACGGCCGTGTGTATGTGCCCCTGACGCTGCGCGTCGGCGAGTTTGCCTCGGTACGAATCAGCGGGTACGAGGACTACGATTTGCACGCGGTGCCGGCGGCGGAACTGCCGCCTGTGCGGAAGCTCGCGAAGCAGGCTCAATAGGCGCACACTTTCAACGTATGCCAGCGATCGGTCGCAACGGTAACGAGAGTCGCAACCCGCACTTCCGTCCCCTGCGCCTTCTTCTGGCGGTCGCGATCATGCTGCTGGCGGCCTGTGCGCCGAAAGACCCCCTCGACCTCACAATCAAAGCGCCGACTCTGGGAGCGTTCAATGACTGGTGGAGCGATCGTCGGCCGGATTTCCCCGAGGATACCGCTCGCGAATTCGAACGCGCGTTTCAGTTGCTGAATACCTCGACCGCGCGGCTGCGGCCGATGCGCCTCGAAGACCCGAACGATCCCTTCGCCAAACGCCTGCACCGGCTGAGCGTCCGCAGCGTGATCATTTCCGCGTACCACGAGCGCAACGAACAGCTGCAGCGGGAAATGCTGCAGGAGATGGAAAGCCTGTCCACGCTCCTGAAACTTCCGCCCGAGGCGGCAAATGATCCCGTGCAGCGGCGGCGTGAATCCCTGGCCCGCTCCAGCCAAAAACAGATCGACGCGATCACCCAGGAAGTCGAACGGATCAAAGCGCGCATCAAGGAACTCTCTCCTTCGCGCACACCATGATGGCTCCCGCCTTCAAAGAATGGCGGGTGATCGTGGAGGCGCTCGGAGCGGGTGAACAAGTTCTCATTCTGAGGAAGGGCGGAATCTCCGAAGGCAAAGCCGGATTTCAGCCAAACTGTGACCGCTTCTGGCTCTTCCCCACTGCATTTCACGAGCAGTTGGAAAAGACAAAACCCGCCGCGGCGCGTGGGTACACCCCGGGAGAAGCGGCGCTCAGCGGACCAGACTCGACGGTGCCGCTGCGGTACTTCGCCAACCTCGTGAAAGCAGAGTTTTTGACCGATTGGGAGCGCATCTCCGCGCTCGATGCGCACCATTTCTGGACCTCGCAAACCGTGCGCGAGCGTTACGCATGGAAGAAGCCGCACGGCCTCCACGCATTGGTGATTCGCGTACACCGTCTTACTACCCCGATCGCCCTTGCCGTCACCGAACAGATGGCAGGCTGCAAATCTTGGATCGAAGTGCCTTACGCCTTCGATGCGATGCCCTCGACCCCCGTACTCGACGACCCGACGTTTGCCCGCCGCGTCGCCGAGCTTCCGCTGGTTTGAAGCGCTTCCCCCAGGGTTGTCGGGTGCGCGTTAGACACCCATTTGCACCAATCCCTGCGGAAACCCCTGAGCGGGAATGTCAGGTTTTCACTGAGGAGGGGTAAAGACTACAAAACTTCAGCTTGCCTGAAACCGGCCAGGCGGTAGAGCTAGGGTGTTCCAGCTCTGTATCCGGGTTTCAACTACGATAGCGTTCGAGGCGGCGCCTGTGAGGTTAATAGGCCGTGTTTTGGATCGTTATTCTAGGCCCGTCGGTTTCCAGCACTTCCGCTTCAACTCTTCGTTGTCTTTATGTCCCGCTTCTCTGCCTTGGTTTTCGCCGCGCGCATTTGCGCGTTGATCGCCGTTCTCAGCTCCAGCGTTTTTGCGCAAGCCGCCGACTCGAGTCCCAGTGCGGCGCGGTGGTCAGTCACGGTGACGGCGCTGGA
>CAZJLP010000087.1:0-10731 GCA_964546955.1 uncultured Opitutaceae bacterium
TCCGTTGTAGGGACACGAGAACGAGTACGAATAGTTGCGGACTTGTGGTGGAAATGACATTTTAACCTCCACACTCCCACCCTTCTTCGCTTTCCTCTCTTCAACTCCGCATGAAAAAGATCGCGATCCTTAACGGCCCGAATCTTGACCGACTGGGAAAACGTGAACCCGAGATCTACGGGTCGACCACCCTAGCGGATCTGGAGAAGCAACTGCGGGCAGAGTTTGGGAATGCCGCTCAGCTGGAGTTTTTCCAATCCAATCACGAAGGCGCGTTGATCGACCGCATCGCGGCGCTCGCCGATGCCAAAGCCGATGGCATTGTGCTCAACCCGGGGGCCTTCACGCACACCAGTGTCGCTTTGCGAGATGCCCTCCTCGGCGCGCATCTGCCCGCCGTGGAAGTGCACATTTCGAACATCTACAAGCGCGAGGAGTTTCGCCACAAGTCTCTGACCGCCGCGGCGTGCGTCGCCGTGATCAGCGGACTCGGCCTCGAGGGGTATCACGCCGCCCTGCGCTTTCTTCTGAAGTCGTCGGCCCGCCCCTAAACGGCAGCAGCGCATGCCGTACAATGCATCCCGGACGGGCGCGACCGCGCTGACGTCGACTTCCTCCGCCTTCCGGTGGCACGTTTGCCACACCAAACCCCGCTGCGAAAAAAAATTCGCCGCGCTCATGGAAGTGGAGGACTTCAACTATTACCTCCCTCTCATCGAGAGCGTCCGGGCGTACGGCCGACAAACCAAACGCTTCACGAAGCCGCTTTTCCCGGGCTACGTGTTCGTGCATTTGCCCGTCACGGAAAAAAACCGCATTTATCAGCAGGACCTTCTCGCCCGCGCGTTCGCGGTCGAGGACGAAGCCCGTTTTATCCAGCAGCTCGACGATGTCCGCGCGATCGTTGCGTCGGGCCTGGCCCTAAGCGTCCACCCCCTTGTGAAACGAGGCTCCGCGGTCAAGGTGATCGGCGGCCCTCTGCACGGCCTGGAAGGAACCGTCGACGACCCGCTCGATCCGCAGGGCATCGTCGTGGCGATTGACGTGCTTCAACAAGGCCTTCTGGTCAAACTGCCCTTGGAAAGCCTGCGCCCGCTGCCCTGACACGCTGCCGCGCGTCACGGTTTTAAGTTGGATTTTGGGTTGCCTAACCTCGATAGCTTAACGCGTTCTCTGTGTTGCAGAAGGCCTCCGAAAGGCGGTCCACTCAGCAACTCAAAACCAAAACTCAGAACCCAAAACCGCCAGCGGCACTAGGCCGCGTCCTGATTGCTCTCCGCCTTGCCCGCTTTCTTCAGCATGGGACGGCGCTTTCCGGCGACCACGCCGGCGTCGACCACGACTTCGCTCACGTCGTCGCGCTGCGGCAGTTCGTACATCACTTCAAGCATGAGCGTCTCCATGATCGAGCGGAGCGCCCGCGCCCCGGTCTTGAGTTCGATCGCTTTCTGCGCGATCGCCTTGACCGCGTCGGACGTGAAACGCAGCCGAACTCCGTCCATGGCGAAGAGCTTCGAATACTGCTTCACCATCGCGTTCTTCGTGCGTAGCAAAATCTTTTCCAAATCGGCGACCTGCAGTTGGTCCAGCACCGAAACGACGGGCAAGCGGCCAATGAACTCGGGAATCATGCCGAAGCGGATCAGGTCCTCCGGAGCGAGCGACTTCATCATCTGCTCGGGATCGAGGGCCGCGTCGTGCTGCGATTTGATCGCCGAGTAGCCCACACTCCGTTGGCCCAAACGCCGTTGAACGATCTGGTCCAGGCCGACAAACGCCCCCCCGCAAATGAACAGGATGTTAGCCGTGTTTACCTGCACGTACTCCTGATTGGGATGCTTGCGGCCGCCCTGAGGCGGAACGTTGCAAACCGTGCCCTCGAGAATCTTCAGCAAGGCCTGTTGGACGCCTTCACCCGAAACGTCGCGCGTGATCGAAACGTTTTCCGTCTTGCGACCGATCTTGTCGATTTCGTCGATGTAAATGATGCCGCATTCCGCCTTCTTTACGTCGTAATTAGCGGACTGCAGCAGCCGCAAAACGACGTTTTCGACGTCTTCGCCAACGTAACCCGCTTCTGTCAGGGTGGTGGCATCGGAAATCGCGAAGGGTACGTCCAAGATCTTAGCCAAGGTACGCGCCAACAACGTCTTACCTGAACCTGTTGGGCCGGCGAGCAGAATATTGCTTTTCTCTACCTCCACGTCGTTAAACTCGGGCGAAAGGGTGCTGCCGTCCTTGGCCGACTGCGACGAGTCGAACATCAGCCGTTTATAATGATTATAGACCGCGACGGAGAGAACCTTCTTCGCGTGGTCCTGCCCGATCACAAAATCGTCGAGCGTCTTCTTGATTTCCGAGGGTTTGACCAACCGGACGTTCGGGCGGGAATCTACCGCGGGTTGCTTAACCTCTCTGTCAATAATGGTCTTACACACGTTTACGCACGAGTCGCAGATGTAGACACCGGGACCTGCAATGATCTTTTTCACCTCCGCCTGCGACTTGCCGCAGAAGGAGCAGAGGGTCATGCGTGAAGACTTGGCCATATACGTGTGGGGTGGAAAATGTCGGAGCGTAGCGCGAGAGCAACTTGGATTTGAGAACTGCCTACAATGTTCGCAGTTTCCTGACGAATGATGGGGGAAAGAACGATTGCCCTCGCAAGGCGGGCCCCGTGCGGAAGCCGGAAGGTCCAATAAATGCGATAGTTCGCTAGAATAGGGGCAAAACGCACCGCGAAATCGAGCTCCGCCGTTCGGCTTGCAGGCGGAAATGGGGCACTTCGCCCACCGGAGCCTCAGGCCGCGGTGGATACCGCCAGGGACTTCTCAGCCTCGCGGGTGGACTCTACCACGTGGTCCACCAAACCATAGTTCTTGGCCTCGGTCGCCGTCATGTAATAGTCGCGGTCAGAGTCCTTCTCGACCTGGTCGGGGGTCCTGCCGGTATGCTTTGCGAGCACCTCATTCAGCACCGTGCGCCACCGCAGAATTTCTTTAGCGGCAATCGCGATATCCGCAGCCTGGCCACCTGCTCCACCTGAAGGCTGGTGGATCATGACCCGGCTGTTCGGAAGCGCGAAACGCTTTCCCTTGGTGCCCGCGCCCAAAAGCACGGTTGCCATGCTTGCCGCCATGCCGATGCAGTAGGTCACCACATCGCACTGGAGGAAGTTCATGGTATCGTAGATCGCCATTCCGCCGGTCACTACACCCCCGGGCGAATTGATGTAGAGATGGATATCCTTTTTCGGATCGTCCATCTGCAGAAAGAGCAACTGAGCGATGACGTTGTTGGCAACGACGTCGTCGATGCCCGAGCCAATGAAAATGATGCGGTCCTTCAGCAGTCGACTGTAAATGTCGACCGGTCGGCTGTCGCGGCCATTCCCTTCCCAAACATGCGGCAGATAATAGCTCACAGAAGTATTCCTTGGGTTTTCGCGGACGTTACGACTTCGAGGGTGAAGTCGAGACGGTAGCCTTAGAGACCAGTAAATCAAGGGTCTTGTCGAAAATGATCGACTGCTGGACCGCTCTGAGCCGCTCGCGATCGTTCGTGAGCTCCTTCACCAGCTTCTCGGGCTTCGTGTTGTTCATCACGGATTCGCGGTAAATGAACGCGTCGATGTCTTTCTCGTTCACCGAGAGTTTTTCCTGCTCTGCGATCTTGGCGAGAATTAGCTGCGTTTTCACGCGCGCAGTTGCGGCTTTCTTGGCCCCTTCGAACAACTCTTTTTTGTCCTTCTCAAACTGCTCCTGCGGCACACCGCGGCGCATATTCTCCTCGATAAAATTCCGGAGCACATTTTGCGTTTCGCTCTCGACCATGCTCGCCGGCACGGAAAAATCGACGCGGCTGGCCAAAGCCTCGGTCACTTGCCGGCGCTGCGCCTGCCGGTTTTCATATTCCTTCCGGCCCTTGAGGTTGTTCCGGACCTTGGCTTTCAAACCTTCGAGGTCGTCGACTTGCTGCGCCTTGAAAAATTCCGCGTCCATTTCCGGCAAAACGCGTTCGCGCACCTCTTGAATGTCGAGCGCGTAGCTCCCGGTCTTGCCCGCAAGCGCGGGGACCGCTGCAAATTCCGCCGGGAATACGATTTCAACGGTCTTCTTGTCGCCTGCCTTTACTCCGCCCAGCTGATGGCCGAGGCCGGGGATCAATCCTTCCTGAGCTCCTTCCACTTCTTCCCAGGTCTGAGGGACCTTGGCGTAAATTTGCTTATCGGGCGCGATCTCGAGGATCGATTTTCCGTCGACGGTACCTTCATAGGCGAGTTTTACGTAATCGCCCTTCTGCGCCGCCCGGTCCGCGACTTTGAAGTCCGCGCGTTCGGCGCGCAGGCTCTCGATGACGGCCGTGACTTCTTCTTCCGTCGGGTCGACCGGCTGAACTTCCGTCGGCAGGCCGTTGTACTCGGGCAGGGTGAAGGTCGGACGAATGTCGACGGTGAAGGTGACGGTCGCCGCTTTGTCGTGCTCCACGGTGCCGGGCTCCACTTCGGTCACGGACATCACGTCCAGCTTCGCCTGCTCCAAACCGCTGCGATACGCCTTGCTGACGATCTTCTGTTTGAATTCTTCTGTGATCTCCTTGCCGTAGTGCTTCGTGATCAGATTCGCCGGGGCCTTGCCCGGACGAAAGCCCGGCAGCCGCGCCATCTTCGCGAATTCCGCCACCGTCGCCTGGTGCTCGGCCGTGACTTCGCTCGGCTCGAGGGAGACAACAAGCTGTTTGCGGGTTTCGGAAACGTCTTTGATTTGGATGTTCACGGTGGTGGAAAAAGGAGAGTGAGGCGTTGTCAGAATTGGCCAAACTACGGAACGGGCCGCAGGTGGGTCAATGCTGGATTGAGTTCGAAGGCCAGACACAGCGAGTGACACAGAGCTCGCGGAGCGTACCCCAACCTTCCTCGACCTGCCCGTCTGCTCCAGGCCGAAGCCGGGTCCTGGCAATCACTGCACAGGCTGTTTACCTGCAACCTCTCTGTCCCCTCTGTATCAGCGCTCTGTGCCTCTGCGTTACCCTCCACAGAGCGAACGGGCGCCGTCGCATTGCGCTGCCAATGATATTTGACTCGGACACGAATTGGGTTCGATTGGAGCAACTTACCCGGCTGGCGGCTGCTTGGTTGCTCGGTCACTGCGTCGTTTTTCCCCTCGAATCCAAAGTCATGATCACCCGCGTCCTCTCCCTGCTCCTCCTCTTGTCCGCCGGTCTCCACGCTCAGAGCGCCTCCCCTGCCGCGGCCAAACCGCCCGCGTCCGCGATGAGCGACGAACAGATCGAGAAAGCAATCGACGCCCTGCTCGCCAAGATGACCCTCGCCGAGAAGTTGGGGCAGATGAGCCAGAGCAATTACTCGAACAGGACGGCTGATTTGAAGCCGCTGCTGGCTCAGGCCGCGACGGGCAAGATCGGTTCGGTGCTGAACGCCCACGACGCCCAGACGATCAATGCGCTGCAGAAGGCGGCGGTGGAGGAAAGCCGCCTCAAGATCCCCTTGCTCGCGGGCATCGACGTGATTCACGGTTATCGCACGCTGTTCCCCATCCCCGTCGCGCAATCGTGCAGTTGGAATCCGGAGCTGGTGGAAAAAGCCGCTCGCATCGCCGCAATCGAATCATCCCAAGACGGCATCCGCTGGACTTTCGCCCCCATGATCGATCTCACGCACGAGCCGCGTTGGGGGCGCATCGCGGAAACCTGTGGCGAGGATCCCTATCTCACCTCCCTTTTCGGGGCGGCCATGGTGCGAGGCTTCCAGGGTTCCCGGCTCGACGATCCTCAAAGCATCGCCGCCTGCGCGAAACACTACGTGGGTTATGGCGCAGCGGAAGGAGGGCGGGACTACAATACGACCATGATTCCGGAGGCGGAACTCTTTAACCACTACTTGCCGCCGTTCAAAGCCGCGGTGGACGCGGGTGTTCTGACCTTCATGAGCGCGTTCAACGACCTCAATGGCGTGCCCACCTCGGGCAATGCTTATACGCTACGCAAAGTTTTGAAGGGACGTTGGGGCTTCAAGGGTTTGGTTGTCAGCGACTGGGAGTCGGTCTACGAAATGATCGAGCACGGCTATGCCGCGGACGAGAAACAGGCGGGCCAGCGGGGGATCGCGGGCGGCGTCGACCTGGAAATGGTCTCGGTCTCCTTCCGCAAACACGGCGAGGCCCTGCTGAAGGAAGGGAAAATCGATCAGAGCATGATCGACGATTCGGTCCGCCGTATCCTGCGAGTGAAATACAAGCTCGGCTTGTTCGCCAACCCCTACACCGACACGAAGCGTCCCGATACCCACTTGGCAGAAGCCCATCTGCAAACCGCCCGGGAACTCGCCGCCCAGAGCACCGTGCTGCTGAAGAACGCGCACAAAACACTGCCGCTTTCTCCCAAAACGAAGACCATCGCCGTGATCGGACCGCTGGCGGACAGCGGCGCCGACATGCGGGGCTGCTGGTTTAGCCGTTCGCAGCCTGAAGACTGCGTCACGGTGTACGAGGCGATGAAAAAGGAAGCATCGGGCGACATGCGTGTGCTTTTCGCGCCGGGACTCGACCGCGCGCGGTCGACCGATACGCGGGGATTCGCCGGAGCGGTGGAGGTCGCAAAACAATCCGATATCGTGGTCCTTTGCGTCGGCGAAGACCACGATCTGGCGGGCGAAGCTCGCGCGCGCGCTTTCATCGATCTGCCCGGCGCGCAAAGCCAGCTGGTCGAAGCCATTGCCGCCACCGGCAAGCCCGTCGTGATGATCGTCTTCTCCGGACGCCCCCTCACCTTCGCCAAGGAGGCGGCCGCCGCCCAGGCGATTCTTTTCGCCTGGCACCCGGGCACCATGGCCGGACCCGCCCTTTGCGACCTGCTCTTTGGCCGGGTCAATCCGTCGGCGAAGCTCACCACCAGCTTTCCGCGCACGGTCGGACAGATCCCCTACTACTACAACCACCGCAACACGGGCCGCCCTTCCCGCAATGAGGATGTCGGCGTGACCATGGGCACGCCGCAGGAACCGCGCGGCTACTACTCGCGCTACATCGACGTGCATTCCTCTCCGGCCTACGAGTTCGGCTACGGCCTGTCGTATTCATCGTTTAAATACTCCAATCTCGTGATCGAAGGCCCGGGCGCGGGAGACACGGTCACCGCTTCCGCCGTGGTGCACAACATAAGCGATCGCGATGGGGTCGAAACCGTGCAACTCTACACGCGCACCCTCGCGGCCAGCCTCACGCGACCAGTCAAGGAATTGCGCGGCTTCCAACGGGTGCCTCTGAAAGCCGGCGAGAAAAAGACCGTCACCTTCAGGCTGCCCGTGCAGTCGCTGGCCTTTTTCAATACCGACCTCACTCCCACGGTGGAACCGGGAACCTACCACCTCTGGATCGGAGCCAGTTCGGCCGCAGCCTTGCAGGGCGAATTTGAGCTGGTGCGCTGACGCGCGCCTTCGAAAGGTATCAGGGCGAGCGCCTCCGGCCGAGCCGTGGGTGGCCTCGATGAGGCTGGCTAACCTCGCTTGATCAAACGGCGCCAGCTGGGTTGTACGCATGCGGCCTTTGCTCGAGACGACGGCTCCGCCCTCGCCTCGAAAACCACCCAAACACCCCCGGCGCGCTCTTGACCGCCCGGCCGGGACGATGGACAAAGGTGCTCTCGAATGCTGTCGCTTCGCGCTCTCCTTGCCGGCCACTCGTCGCTGCTCCTGATCGACTCGTCATCGACGCGCATTCAGGTCGGCTTCCTCCGGCCCGGACACGCTGCGATCTGGGAATCCCATTCCGGGGAAGCTGGCGTCGGCGTTTTTAAAGCGGCGGAGGCGGTGTTGACGCGGGCGGCGCGGACGATCCAGGACGTCGAGAGCCTGGCGTTTTGCGAGGGGCCGGGCTCCGTCCTCGGCATTCGAACGGCTGCCGCGGCGCTCAGAACCTGGAACGTGCTTCGTCCCCGCCCGCTGTTTGCCTTTTGCAGTCTGAGTCTGGTCGCCCATCAGCTCGTCCGTCAGGGGTCGCGGGAGTTCGGGGTCGTGGCCGATGCTCGCCGCGACTCGTGGCACCGCGTGGCGGTTGACGCACAAGCAAACCTTTCCGCGCTCGAGCGCGTCCCGACGTCTTCACTTCACGGCGCCCTTTTCATGCCGGACGGCTTCCGCCACTGGTCCCCTCTGCCACCCGGACTAAAAACCACGCTGTACGATGTGCCGACCCTGTGTGCGGAGTCGATCGACGTTCCTCTTTTTTCACCGACCGCGGCTCCCGATGCCTTTTTGCACGAGGAGCCCGTGTACCAATCGTGGACGCCCCAGGTGCACCAGGCGCCCCGCTGACGATGTCGATGTCGATGCATTCCGCTACCCGCCTTCCTCTTCGCTGCTGGGCCGAGATCGATCTCGCGGCCCTCGAACGAAATTTGCGGCTTATTCGCGCCTCTCTTCCCGCTCATATGCGGTATGTGGCAGTGGTCAAAGCCGACGCCTATGGTCACGGATTGCCTCAAATTGCGGCGCGTTTGATGCACGCGGGAGCCGATCTTTTTGCCGTCGCAAACATCGCCGAGGCGACCGTGCTGCGAGAGATGGGTCCCGGCTGGCCCATTCTGCTCCTGAGCCCGGTCCTTCCCGATGAAGACGACTATATCGCCGAGTACGAGCTCACCCCGACGATTTCAACCAGCGACGAAGCCAAGCGTTTTGCGGCCGTGGGCGAACGGCACGGGCGGCCCGTGACCGTTCACCTGAAAATCGACACCGGCATGGGGCGAGCCGGAGTGTGGCACGATCAGGCGGAGGACCTGTACAAAGAGATCGCCGAATCCCCTCACGTTCGCCTCGCAGGCGTCTTTACGCACTTCTCGAGCTCTGACAGCGACCCCGCTTTTACGGCTGAGCAACGCCGGCGGTTCCTCGACGCGCTCGGTCGATGCAAGGGGCTTCCCCAGGACCAATTGACGATCCATGCCGACAACAGCGCAGGGCTCGAAACATTGGAAAAAGCGGGGCCCTTCAACGCAGTCCGGGTGGGTTTACTGCAGTTTGGAATTCTCCCGCACGCGAATTCACTGCTCGCTCAAGTGCGGGCGGAGCCGGTTTTTAGCTTCCGCACCCGCGTGGGCATCGTGAAGCGCCTTCCGGCTGGCAGCACCGTCAGCTATGGCCGCACGCATACGTTGCGGCGCGAGACCAAAATCGCCGTGCTGACAGCCGGCTTCGCCGACGGCATTCCGCGCGCGGCGAGCAATCGCGCCCATGTCCTGATCGGCGGAGTGCGCTGTCCCATCCTCGGGCGAGTGACGATGGATCAGATCATCGTCGACATTACCGACGCCCCGGAGGTCGCTCGGGGCGACGAAGCCGTCTTGGTCGGCCGTCAGCTGAACGGAGAAATCACCATTGCCGAATTCAGCCGCTGGGCCGATACCATTCCTTGGGAGACACTGTGCAGCGTCACCAAGCGGGTCCCCCGGTTGTATAAAACGTCCCTGGGTCTCTAGCCGTCGGAGGTGCCCTGTGCGTCGCAAGGTGGAATCCCGCACGTGCGGGATGGTTCGATAGCGATGTTGTGATCACACTCCCCTCACACCGCCCGCCCGGGACGGCAGGGCTCCATCTTTTCCCCGTTTGCCACACGGGTAGAGATTAGCGAAAATTAGCGTTCCTGCCCTAATCGTGTAAGTTTCCCCGGTCGTTAGAGACCGCTGAAACCTCCCAGCCCCATTCAACGTCACTTCCCTTTATGGATATCCCTGCGGCTCCTGCGTTGCGCCTTTCGCCTCAAGAATCATGGGAATCCCTGCCCGCGTCCGACTGGAATGCGGACACCGCCCGGCACCTACTACGACGCACGGGGTGGTCCGCCCAGCCGGCCGAAGTCGAACGTGCGGTCAACGACGGCCTCGCTGCCACCGTCGCCCGGCTTTTCCCCGAGCAGGCGCCGTCCTTCCCGAAACCCAAACTCATCAGCAATCTTCAGGAAGACACTGCGGACTATGTGCTGCGACTCCGCCAAGCGCCTCCCGAAGAGCGCCGCCAACTGCAGCAGGAGGCGCGGAACCGTTCGCAGCAGGCGGTGCAGGATATGAGCATCAAGTGGCTCACGTTCGCCGCCCAGCCGGAGCACTCGGCGACGGAGAAGTGGGTCTTGTTTCTCAGCGACGTGTACGTCGTCGGTTACGACAAGGTCCAGCGCGGGAATCTCATTTATGAACACCACGACATCCTCCGTCGAAACTCGCTCGGCTCCGCTCCGGCGTTGACAAAGGCGGTCTCGCGATCTCCCGCGATGGTTCGCTACCTCGATCTTCAGCAGAGTCAGAAAAAATCGCCGAATGAAAACTTCGCCCGCGAGCTGTTCGAGCTCTTCGTATTGGGAGAGGGCAACTACAGCGAGAAAGACATCAAGGAAGCGGCGCGCGCTTTCACCGGCTATCGGGAAGTGCTGGGCGAGTATCGCTTTCAGAAAGTGGCGCACGACGATTCGGAAAAGACCGTGTTCGGGCAGACGGGTAAGTTCACGGGAGATGAGATTGTCGAACTCGCCTATGCCCAGCCGGCCGCGCGCACCTTCTTGCCCCAGGAAATGGCGCGCTTTTATTTGACCGAGCAGGCCCTGCCGAAAGAGCACTTGACGGCGCTCGGCGAGTGGTGGGGCGCCGAAAAGTATAGCTTGCGCGCCTTGACGCACCGCTTCTTTTCCAGCCGGGCTTTTTTCGAACCCGCCTTCCGCGGCAGCT
>CAZJLP010000088.1:0-9929 GCA_964546955.1 uncultured Opitutaceae bacterium
CCGTTTATTTACTGAGGGTTGCCTCCGAAAATGGTCGGGGTGGTCAGATTCGAACTGACGACCTCTACGTCCCGAACGTAGCGCTCTACCAGGCTAAGCTACACCCCGAAAACCATTCCTGCGACTGGGTCAGCCGCGGGGGAAGGGGAGGACGCTCGGTTATCAGGTGGGTGCTTTCAAGCACTTTCTTTTTGCGATAAAAAAAGCCGCCTCGGGCAGAGGCGGCTTGGGGAAAAATCGGGAATTCCTATTTGGCCGGAGCGGCGGCCGTCACCATCGGAGGTTTGGCCATGGCGCTGTCGGCAGCGCGTTTGGCGAGCATTTCGGTGAAACGCTGGATCTCCATCTCGGCGTTGCGTTTTTCGATCCTGGCCAATTCGACCTTTTTAGCCGCGTCCAAAACTTCGCGATTCAGCTTTTCCTTGTTTGCGCGGAGAGTCGCCAAGTCCTTTTCGATCTTCTGGGCGAGGCGCTGCGATTCGGCTGCTTTGCCGGCGTAGCTATCGCGGTCTTCCCGGATCTTGGCCATGGCCTTTTCGTACTCGTCCTTGCGCTTCTTTTCCTTGGCCGCGTCTTCCTTCTTGCGCTCTTCTTCGCGGCGCAGGTTGTCTTCCTTGGCGCGGCGAATGTCCTCTTCCTTCTTGCGCGCCTCCTCTTCCTTCGCGGCTTTCTCGGCCGCGACGCGCTTAACTTCCACCTCATGCGCTTCCTTACTGTGCTGCCAGTAAGCAAAGCTGAACAAGGTCAGCAAGATGGCGGGGATGATGATGTAAAAACGATTCATTGTGAGGGGGGGAGATTAAGTCTTGGGCTTTTCTTTCGCGGCCGCCTCGGCGGCGCGCCGGGCCTCTTCCATGCGGCTGGCGGCATCGATCTTTTGAATCACATCTTCCAGCGATTTCCGGTTTGTCTCGGCCTGCCGGACGTAGTCCCGCAGGTGATTCTGCTCCTTTTCATGACCCTCCCGCTCGTCCTCGAGTTTTTTCAAGGCGTCTTTTTCGGCGGCGAGATCTTTGCTCAGGCGGTCCACCAACTGGGCGTACTTCGTCTGGTCGTCGTAAGCTTTCTGCCGCGCGTCGTTCAGATTTTCGCGTGCGGTCGCTTCGGCGGCCAGGAGGTTTTCGCGTTCGGCCTTCTGCTTTTTGCGCAGTTCTTGCTGCTCCACCGCGTAGGCGTTGGCGGCCTTTTGCTTCGCGATTTCCGCTTCGCGCTTCTCCTGGCGCTCGCGGTTCTTCTTTTCTTCCTCTTCGCGATGCTGCCTTTCGAGATCGGATTGGGAGCTGATATACAGGCCGGCGAATGCCACCATGCATACCGTTGGGACGATGAAATAGGCTTTCTTCATTGTGGATTGATTAAAGTTTTTTGGCTCGTTCGATCGCGGCTGCTTTTTGCGCTTCGCGTTCAGCCACGTTGGCCTTAACCGCGTCTAGCAGGTTCTTCGCCTGCTTGTTGTTCGGTTCGAGCTGCATCGCCTTTTCGGCGGCCGCCAGCGCTTCTTCGAGCTTCTTGAGCTCGAACGCGATGTAAGAAATGAACATGTACGTGGCGGCGGGCTTATCGATGCCCTTCTTCACGGCGATCTGGAGATGCTTCAAAGCCTCGTCGAATTTATCCTGAGCATAATAGAGCTGCCCGATCTGCTGTTCGATGCTGCCGGCTTTGGGAAAACGGGTGGCCGCTTCTTTGAGCGTCGCGATCGCTTTTTCCTCCTTGTGCAGCTGTTGGTAACAGGTGGCCAGCAGCTCCCAATTTTTCTGCTCGGGCGGGACTTTGCCGTCGCGAAGCCAGCCTTCCAGCAACTGCGCGGCGTGGTCGTACTGGCGAAGATTGTAGTAGATGCCGACCAAGTTGTAGTTCTGCGCGGGCTCGTTCAGGATGGGCGGATTCTGGGCGTGAGCCCGCTCGAGGGTCAGCGCGGCCCGGAGATCCTGCTGCAACTGGAGGTACGTGGCGGCGAGTTGCTGCCAGTACATTTTGTTATTTGGAAATTGCTTCACCAGCAGCTCGAGCAGATCGGCGGAGCGGGCGTAGTCGCCTTGCTGCTGCAGGGTCGCCAGCAACAAGACGTAGAAAGTATCCTTCGGCTTGATGCTCATCTGCAGCCCCTTTTCCGTTTCGATTTGGGCCTGCTTCAGGATCTCCATATCGACTTTGTCCGGATTTACGCTGGCGCGCGTGAACAGAATGTGCGCGAGGAAGAGCTGGAAATCGGGATTCGGTTTGCTGCCCTCGACGAAGCGCTTGGCATACTGATATGCTTTGTCGAGGAACTGCTTCTGAAGGTTCGGATCCTTCGCGTTCAAGCCTTCGGCTTGGTAGAGGCCGGCGAGGTATTGCACTGACTGCAGACGGGCGGGGGCCGGGGTGAGGTTGTACTTATCCGCCAGCTGCAACGCTTCTTCGAGCGGGGCAATGGCCTTAGCGGGTTCGTTCTTATTGAAGAAAGCTTCGGCTTGTAGCTGCAGCAGGACTGCGCGGTCGTAGCTTTCTTTTTCGACGGTTCCGAGCAAGCGCGTCACTTCGGCCAGGATCTTGTCGGCGTTGGCCTTGGAGTCCTGCCGCAGCGGCTTCATCTTCTCGATTTCCTCGCTGATCTTGTCCGAGATCTCTTTCTTCACTTCCGGCTGCTGAGCGGAAGCGGCGAAGGGGAGGGCGGAAGCGGCCAGCGCGAACAGAAGGGCCTTGGCGGTGCGGGAGAATGGGCGTAGGGGGAGGATCATCGCGGTGGTTGGTTATTCTTCCGTTGTGATCTTGAACGAAATGGGCTGCTGCATCCGGGTGGTCACGTTTCTGCCGCCTTTTTTGCCCGGGCGAAACTTCATCTTCGAGATGGCGCGGATGGCTTCCACTTCGAACTCGCGCTGGCTGGAGCGGACAACGCGCGGTTCCAGCACCGAGCCCGTGGGATCGACGAGGAACTCCACCATCACTTCGCCTTCGACCGCCATGCGTTTCATTTCGAACGGATAGGTGATCTGCAGAGGCGTGCGGGCCTGCGGCACTTGGTCGAGATTGGCCAGGTCGAAGATCTCGCCGAAGCGACGGGCGCCGCTTGTGATGGACTTGGTGGGAATGTTCACCACGCCGGTCGGCGCGCCCATGTTGGGGGGCGGCGGCGGCTGCACGGGTTGAACGAACGTGTCCAGGGCCACGGCGCTCGGGACGTCGGTCAGGCTCGGGGGCGCGATGGTGGCGATATCGGGGGCCGGCTCGTTCGTGTCAACGGGCTCGGGCTCTTCCTCGATCTTTACCATCTCGATGGCGACGGTGGGAGTCTCCTGCTTGGGCGGCGGAGCTTTTTTCTCGCCGTGCATCAGTTCGCCGATGATGGCCGGAACGGCGTGAATCAGGATGGAGACCAGAATGCCTATAATGAGGTCGCGACGCATGTAATGAAGGGGGGAGTTATTTGCCGGTGGCGCGCGGAATGGTTTCGATCGAGACTTGGGCGATGCCGGCGGAGCGCACTTTATCCAAGACCGTGATGGTCGGTCCGAACTTTGCGCGATCATCGCCGGTGACCAGAACCTTCGGGTTCTTGTTTCCGCTCATGTACTGGTGCAGGCGCGGCTCGAGTTCATCCATCGAAATGGGTTCGCGGTCGAAGAAGACGGTGTTGCCGTCGGTCATCTGAAGCACCAGCGGCGGATCGTCGACCTTGTTCGAGGGCGGCGCGGCCTTGGGCAATTCGATCGGCACGGATTGAATCTTGTCCAGCGAGAGCGTGAACAAGACGAACGTCGCCAGGAGGAAGAACACGACGTCGATCAGGGGAATGATCTCAATACGCGCCTTCTTCTTGACTGAAACTTGAGCTGCTGCGCCGCCGGCCATAGAAAGGGAGATAAGAGGTGAAAAAGGGGAGAGGAGGAGGACGATCGCGCCGTTTACGACCCGGTGTTTTGGCGCACCTTGGTCTCGATCAGGACCTTCGTGATCCCGGACTTGCGGATTTCGTCGAGAACGTAGCGGGCCTGCACGAACAGGGCGTTTTCGTCGCCGTTGAGGAGAATCTTCGGGTTCGGCTCGGTATTCTTATAGGTCTGGAGGCGACCGATAAACTCGTCGAGCGTCACCGGATTCTGGTCCCACGCGATGCGGCCGTCGTCGGTGACGGAAATAGTGACCGAACCGGCGGGATCGCGCGGGTCGCTGGTCGTTACCTGAGGCAACGCCACGCGCAGGCCGCCCGATTTGTTGAGCGAGAGCGTGAAGAGCACGAACGTCGCCAGGAGGAAGAACACCACGTCGATCAGCGGAATGATCTCGATGCGTGCTTTCTTTTTGCCGCCTGGGCCTGTGCCACCGGATGAACCAGCCATAGGAAAGGGAGACGAAGGTTTAAGGAGCTGACGGGGCCGGCCGCGTCAGGAACATCGAGCGGCCGGCGGGGGCGGGAAGCGGAATCAGGTGACCGTCGATTCGGATTTCTTGATGATCAGTTCGAGCGCGTTAGAGGCGTCGCCGATCTCGTGCTTCGCTTCTTCCGCGCGAGCATTGATGATATTGTAGGGCAGGAGGCCGACGATGGCGATCGCGAGACCGGCCGCCGTGGCGATCAGCGCTTCGGCGACACCACCGGTGATTTGACCGGCAGCCTGACCGATGTCGCCTTGCATGTTACCGAAGGTGCGCATCATGCCCGTGACGGTACCGAGCAAGCCGAGGAGGGGGGCGGCCGTGATGACCGTATCCAGCGTCGCCATACCCTGGGAAAAGCGGTTGAGCTCCTGATTGGAAGCGCGGATGAAGGCGTTCGAAAGGGAGGTTTCCTTGTGGGTCAGCGCGTAGGTGAGGATCCGGGCGATGTAATCCTTGCTGCGCTTGCCCAACTCGATCGCGCCTTCCACGTCGCGCGCTTCGACTCGCTCCAACATCTTTTCGACGACTTCGGGTTCGCGATTCGAATTCTCGCGAATGATGAACAGAACGCGCTCGACGGCCACGGTGAGTCCGAGGAAGGACACGACCAAGATCGGCCACATGATGATGCCGCCGCCCTCAAAGAGCTGCATCGGCGTCTTGTTCATCAAAAATGCTAAGGGCAAACTATACGTGATCATGTTGGATGTTTAATTAGGGAGTTGGTGGTGAAATGGAATAAGGGCAGAAAGGGGGGAGGGCGGCCGAAAGCAGAGCCGGAGGTAACGGGTCGATGATGTATTACGGCTTCGACGACGGTTTCTTAGTTTGTACTCAAAAAAACTAGGCAAGCCGCAGAACTCAGCAACCCGCAGGCCAAGGAAAATTCAAAATTTTGATGGATCGCGACCGATGCGTGAATGCGATCGGGCTGTGTCCCTGGCAAAAGGCGCGTGTTCGACCGACAACTCGCGGCGAAGTTGCAACGAAGCGCGGTCAGCGGGGAACCGAAATCTAAAAACTGAGGGGAGGCGCGATGCAATGGAGGGGCTGTGTGGGCAGGGCGACATTGTCGCTCGGCGAAGGGGAACAGACTTACAGGGCAAATTCCTGTCAATGCTGATCTCGGTTTCGAGCGTGCGGGCCTCGGGGCCGAGAGGTGTGTGGGCCGGCAAAATGGTGGGGCAAATCGCCGGCGGAGGGAAAGGTGGTGCGAGGCAACTGACTCAGTATGAGCGATGTCGAATGGCTGCCCGACTAGGACTCGAACCTAGACAAAACGAGTCAGAGTCGTTTGTGCTACCATTACACCATCGGGCAGTGGAGCGATCTGGGTCAATTTACCCGCAGCAAATGGAGCCGGCGATGGGATTCGAACCCGCAACCGCCTGTTTACAAAACAGGTGCTCTACCATTGAGCTACGCCGGCGTCTGAAAGGGCCGAAGGCGAAAAGACCGAAATCGTTTCTAACAAAGGGAATCTAAAAGAACGGACCTGCCTGGCGAGGTCCAAAACTGGTGGCTCCCCGGGGACTCGAACCCCGAACCAATTGATTAAGAGTCAACTGCTCTACCATTGAGCTAGGAAGCCAAAAAACCGAACTGTGAAAAACTCAGATTGCCCCCGCCCTTGTCAACCCCGTTTTGTGCAGGTTGCTGCGCGAAAAGGAGGATAAAGCGACGCTGTAGTTTCGGAGTATTACAAATGCCCGAGGGGGATTGCCGAACCAATCGTTCTCGTTCTCTTACTCCTACTCGTTCTCGATCCCTCCAAAGGGTGGTAAAGCGAGCGATGCGTACTGAAACGGCGGCGGCGTATCCTGAAGCAGGGGCGTTGGGGACGAGAATGAGAACGATGGCCTCCACTGAGGCCACTTTTACCCTTGCAAACGGCCTTCCGGACATGTGTTTTCTCCCTTTCCTCATGCAAAAGACCAAAAAGTCCGTAGCCAAGCGCTTCAAGTTGTCCGCCAAGGGCAAACTGATCCGCCGCACGCCTGGCTTCCGTCACTTGCTAGCTGCGAAGAGCACCAAGCAGAAACGCCGTGCCTCCAAAGACAAGCTCGTGGCCGCTGGCCATGCGGAGCCGCTCAAACGTTGCCTTCCATTTGGCCTCTGAGCGCAAAACCATAACATCGTACTGCGGGTGAACAACTTAGGGCGACCCGCCGGCGAATAACCACCTAATAACATGCCTCGTGCCACAAATTCACCCGCGTCGCGCAAGCGCCGCAAAAAAGTACTGAAGTACGCCAAAGGCTACTTCGGCAATAAATCGAAGCTGTTCCGCTATGCTAAAGAAGCGGTCCAGCACGCCTGGCAGTACGCCTACCGCGACCGCCGCAAGAAGAAGGGCGAGTTTCGCTCTCTCTGGATCGTGCGCCTGAACGCTGCCTGCCGCAACGCCGGCATCAGTTACAGCCGCTTCATCGAGGGTCTGAAGGCCGCCAACATCGAACTCGATCGCAAGGTCCTTTCCGACCTCGCGGTGCGCGATGAAGTCGCCTTCAACGGCTTGGTGAAACAGGCCCAGGACGCTTTGAAGTCGAAGGCCAGCGCAGCGAAGGCCTAAACTTCGAGTACGCGGGCCGCGCCGGTCCGCCTTCCTTTTTCGTCCCAAGGGACGGGCCTCATGCAAGTGGGGCGCCGTCCTTTTTTCTTTGCTCTCCTGACGAATCGTTCTCGTTCTTTTGCTCTTGCTCGTTCTCGAACCCATTCAACCCGTCGGCCGGCACCGCGGTTCCGGACTGAGCGGTGATTTTCGGCCGGCTCAGCCGCCCGGGAGCGAGAACCAGTGAGAGTAGAACGAGAAAGATTTGAGTCGTAGAACGATTTTTTCCTCCTACCCATGCAAGATAAACTCACCGCTGTCCTCGCGAGGGCCCAGGCTGAATTACCCGCCATCCACACGCGGCCGGAGTTCGAAGCCGCCAAGGCGCGTTTCGTCGGTCCCAACGGCGAACTCACCGCGTTGATGAAGCAGATGGGCGCCGTGCCGAAAGAGGAGCGCCCGCTGCTCGGCAAGCTCATCAACGAGGCCAAGGGGCAGCTGCAAACCGCGCTCGATGCTTGCCTGCGGAAGATCGAGGCGGCCGAGTTGCAGTCGCAACTCGGGCCGGCGATCGATCCCTCGCTTCCGTCGCCCGATCCGGAATTGGGGACCTCCCATCCGCTGACGTTGGTGCGGGAAGAGATGTGTCGTATTTTGCGCAAAGCGGGCTTCAGCGTGGTGGAGGGTCCGGAGGTCGAGACGGAGTACTACTGTTTCGACGCGTTGAATACGCCGGCGGACCACCCGGCGCGCGATGCCCAGGACACTTTCTATCTGCCGGAAAACGCTCGTTTCGGTAATATCTCGAAGAGGTCGGCGGAGGAGAAGTATCTCCTTCGCACCCACACGTCCTCCGTGCAGATTCGCACGATGCTGAAAGGGCAGCCGCCGATCCGCATCGTGTCGCCCGGCCGCGTCTATCGGCGCGACACGACGGATGCGACTCACTCAGCCAACTTCCATCAGCTCGAGTGTCTGTATGTGGACAAAAATGTCACGGTGCGCGATCTGAAGGCGCTGCTCGATTATATTTTCGCGTCGCTGCTCGGCAAAGAGACGAAGACGCGTTTCCGTCCGCACTACTTCGGCTACACCGAGCCGAGCTTCGAAGTCGACCTGAGCGCGAAGCATCTGCCTAAGGTCAATAAGGAATGGATCGAGATCGGCGGCTGCGGGATGGTCGATCCGACGGTCTTCGAGGGCGTGGGCTACGATTCGTCGGTGTGGAGTGGATACGCTTTCGGCATGGGCCTCGAACGCCTCGCCATGCTCCTCTACGGCATCGACGATATCCGTTACTTCTACCAGAACGATGTTCGATTCCTCAGGCAATTCGCCTGAGGAACCGTAGCGGGTAGTGAGTAGCGAGCATGTCTGACAATCGATCACAGTCCTTCCCCGAAGTCTCGGTTTGGCAAAAAGCTCATGCTTTTGCCTTGGCCGTCTATCGAATCACTGAGGCGTTTCCGCGCCACGAACTCTGCGGCCTCACCTCTCAACTCCGTCGATCTGCCGGCAGCATCCCAACCAACTTTGTCGAAGGCTTCCGCAAGCGCATAATCCCTGATAAAAAACGTTTCTACAACACGTCGCAGGCGTCTGCCGACGAATGCCTTTACCAACTGATTCTGGTTCACGATCTCGGCTATGCGGATACAACGCAGATGCAGTCGGACCTTGAGGAAATCTGCCGCATGCTCCAAGGGTACATCAATGGTATCGAGCGGGGCAGCGCTTGATCTACTCGCTACTCACTACCCGCTATTTTATCATGAAAGTTTCCCTGAATTGGCTGAATGACTATGTGAAACTCGGCGCTTCGGTCGATGAGATCTGCCGGGCGATTACGTTTTTGGGGTTTGAGGTCGAGCAGGTCATTCGCACGGGGGCTCCCGCGCTCAGCAGCGTGGTGGTGGGTGAAGTGCTCACCCGCGACAAACATCCGAATGCGGACAAATTGTCCGTCTGCACGGTGGACATCGGCTCGGCCGGCGGGGTGAAAACCATCGTGTGCGGAGCACAGAACTACAAAGTGGGAGACCGCGTGCCTGTGGCCCTGCCGGGCGCCGTCCTTCCGGGAAATTTCGAAATCAAGCAAGCCAAGGTGAGGGGCCAGCTTTCCGACGGCATGATGTGCTCGGCCAAGGAACTCGCGATTTCGGAGGATGCCGCCGGACTCTTGATTCTCGAGGGCCGCCCCGAATTGGGCAAAGCGATCAACGATGTCCTGCCGCCGGGCGATGTGGTTTTCGATATCGAGATCACGCCCAACCGCCCGGATTGTCTCTGTCACTTGGGCATCGCTCGCGAACTGGCCGCTTGGTTCAAGAAGGAGTTCGTCTATCCGGAGGCGAAGGCCGTGGCAGAAACGGCGCCGCGCGCGGATTTGCTGAAAGGCGTGGCCGTCACCGCGCAGGAGGACTGCCCGCTCTACACCGCGACCGTGATCGCGGGCGTGAAAATCGCGCCCAGCCCCTCGTGGCTGCAGGATCGCCTGCAAGCGGCCGGCGTGCGCCCGATCAACAACGTGGTCGATATCGGCAATTATGTGATGCTGGAATACAACCAGCCCATGCACGCCTTCGACGCGAAGAAGCTGCGGGGCAGCCAGATCATCGTTCGCCGAGCCAGCGCGGGAGAGAAAATCGTGACCCTCGACGGAAAAGAACGTGCGTTGACCGAACGCATGCTGGTCATCGCGGACGAGACCGATCCCGTGGTGGTCGCGGGCATCATGGGTGGGGAGAACTCGGGCGTGGACGAATCCACGACCGATCTGGTGCTCGAAGTGGCGTATTTCAAAAGGCAATCGGTCCGAGCGACGTCCAAACGATTGGGCCTCTCATCCGACTCGTCCTATCGCTACGAGCGAGGGGTCGATCCGCACACTCTGGAGGAAGCGATGCGCCGCGCGATTGCGCTGCTCACGTCCCTCGCCGGTGGCACGCAAGCCGGCGCCACGTTGCGCGTAGGAGGGGATGTGCCCTGGCGGCGCGAGATCGTCGTAACTCCT
>CAZJLP010000089.1:0-9782 GCA_964546955.1 uncultured Opitutaceae bacterium
TTATGGGAAACGGTGCAGTAGTCAGGCCGATCGTGACAGGTCAGCTTTGCGCCATCCGCGACTTCGCCGTCGCCATTGCCCACTTGGATCGCGGGTTGGTTGTTCTCGAAGTAATTGCTGTAGATGCGGTGATGGTCGCCGAAGAATCGAATGCCCTGAGTATTGAAGAAATAGTTACCGTAGACCAGGCAGTGATTTCCGTGGCGAAGCGTGAGCTGGGCCGCCGTATCCCGGAACGTATTATACCGATAGGTATTCGCGCACGACTTGTTGGAGATCGCCTCATTCTCTCCGTTGCAACGCAGAAAGAGATTATGCTCCACCAGCCCGTGAGCCTTGTCCATGCTGCGCCCGCTTAGACCGAAACGAATCGTCTCCGCCCCGTTCTTTCCCGGCGATTTGAAATCGTGAAAGAAGTTGTGGTGGATCCACACGTTCTGCGCCATCCGATCCCCGCCGGGACCGATCACCGAGATCATGTTTCCGACGGTCGATTTGTTTCGAAATTCGTTGTACGCAACTTCCGTGCGATCGCCCGCCACAAGCAAATATTCCCCGTCGCCGGAAAGTTCAAAGACGGTGCGCGCAACCCGGCAACTGCGGGCTCCGGCCTCGATGCGGAAAGCGCCCGCGCGGTGGCGAAGGACGAACCCCTCGATCGATACATAGGCGGCGCTGGCCCGGAGTTTTATCCCTCCCGTTCCCGAAATGGTCGCGCCTCCGATCGTCTCGGAAACGATCTCGATCGGATTTCCTTCGGATCCTGCGCAGCCGATCGCGATATCGGTTTTGGCTTCGTAGCTGCCGTTCGAAAGGACAATGCGATCTCCTGGCTTGGCCTCGGCCACTCGCTCCCGGAGCGCCTCAAGGGAGGACACGCGATGAACCGCGGCGGAAGCAAAACATGCCCCCATGCAGAGCGCGGCCACCGCGAGGTGTACAAAGCGGCGCGTTGGAAGGTCGTGGCGGAAAAACAGGGAGCGGGCCATGGGAAAGCAGGAGAGTTCTGCATCGACCCCCCGCTGGAAACCCTTTCTTTGAGCGGCGTTGGGTGACACCCGTCATCCTCCTTTCGAAGACGTCGATTTCCAGTCTGTTCTGCAGCTTGTTCGCGCTTGCTCCTTCGCGGCCTTTGGACAATGAAACTCCATCCGATTTGCCCCCGATAAACGGTGTTGTTGCGCGATGTCCGTGCCCATCCGCGCGCTGCTCAGGCCTCTGGTCTGGGTCGCTGTCATTTGCGCTCTAACCTGTTCCTCCGCCGGTTCGTTACCCGACTCGGCCTGGTCGGTGCGCGTGTGGCAGGCCGAGGAAGGCCTCTCGAATAACAATGTCACCGGTTTGACCCAGACCGCCGACGGTTACCTGTGGATCGCGACGCGCACAAATCTGGCGCGCTTCGATGGAGTGTTGATCGAGGAATACGCGACCCAATCTCTGGTCAGAGAGCCGAGCAAGGGCTTCCGTGCGATGCACCCCAGCCGGCGAGGCGGACTCTGGCTCGCCAGCGATATCGGCGATCTCGTCCACCTGAACGGAAAACAGTCGCTCACGATTGCGCGGCACGACGGCCCTGGGGAACATATTGCGCACACCATGGTGGAAGACGGGCTGGACGCGCTCTGGATCGCTTTTCGCAGCGGTGCGGTGGGGCGGGTAACCGACGGAAAGATAAAACTGATCACGACCGCGGAAGGTCTTCCACCCGGAAGCAGTTCGGCCATCGCGACGGACCGAGAGGGCCGGCTTTGGCTTGCCCGCGGTCTGGACCTCTGCGTATGGAAGGACGGGCGCTTCCACTCTCGCCACACGTTTTCCGAGCGGTCCACCATGCGTTTGGCAGAAGCTCGCGGCGGCGGTCTTTGGTTGTGCGTCGGTCACACGCTCTATCGTTTGAGCGAGGACGGCGGATATCGCCTGGTCGGAAATGTCCCCACGCCCGCAAATCGTGGAAGACCGACGGCCTTGTATGAAGATTCCACGGGGGCGGTGTGGATCGGAACGCTTTTGTACGGATTGTTTCGTTACGATGGACGACGGTTCGAAGCAATTCCCGTCTCGGATCGGGAGATCAACAGCATTACCGAGGATCGGGAAGGAAACATCTGGATCGGCACGGCTGGGGGCGGGATCAACCGGGTCCAGCCGCGCGCCTTCGCCCTCGAGACGCCTTCGACGGGATTGCCCTTCGATGCCATCCAGTCGGTCTGCCAGGATGCGAACGGCGCTGTTTGGGCGGCGACGCAAAACGGGATGCTCGTCCGCCACACGCCTCAAGGGTGGCAGCCGGCGGACGACACCCCGGCGGCGAGTTTTCGCGGCGTGACCTGCCTGGCGGCGGATCGCGAGGGGGGGCTTTGGATTGGCACAAGTTCCCGCTCGGTGCATCGACTGAACGGCAGCGAACTCCAAACCTGGCGCCGAAGCGATGGCATCGAGGGGCGCATCGTGCATGCGTTGCTCGTGGCGGGAAACGGCGATCTCTACATCGCCTACGACGGCACGGATGCACCCCAACTCATCCGGGGTGGCAAAGTTCACCCCCTGGTCATGCCGGCGCCGTTCCGGCGCCTCCAGGCGATCGTCGAGGCTCCGGACGGAGCGATCTGGCTCGGGGGAGAGGCCGGCGCGCTTTTCCGCGTCACAGGAGACAAGGTCGCGGACGAGGCGGCCCGGCTGGGGGCCTTGAAAAAAAACATACGCTCCCTGTGCGCGTCCTCGGACGGAACCATCTGGGTAGGCTACGCCGGCGCCGGGCTCGGCCGGGTCAAGGACGGGCGACTGGCTCAGATCTTCACGGACCAGGGGCTGGCGGATTTCGATGTCTCGCAGATCGTGCCGGAAGGAGAAAGCTGGCTGTGGCTCGCTTCCGACCGAGGAATCTTCAAAGCGAGGCGGCAGGAATTGGACGATGTCGCGGACGGAAAGTCCCGCCGCGTGCATTGCGTCCAATACGGAAAGGGCCACGGCCTCCCGAGCCTGCAGGCAAAGTTCGGCTTCTCGCCCACGGCCACCCGCACCGCGGATGGCAAACTCTGGCTGCCCATGCGCACCCACCTTGTGGTGATCGATCCCACGAAGTTGCGCGAAGACCTCAAGCCTCCCGTAGCTTTGTTGAAGGCCCTCGCCGTCGACGACCAGACCGTTGCGTCGTACCGCGGCCCCGTGCCGATCCAAGACGGTCAGGACATATCGGATACGTCGCGCCGGTTTCGCCTGCCGGGGAGCCACCGGCGCCTCGATTTTCTCTTCACGGCCTTGAGCCTGTCGGTTCCTGAAAACACCCGGTTCCGGTATCAATTGATCGGGCTGGACGAGGCGTGGGTCGAAGCGCAGCCGGATCGGCGCGCCAGCTACACACGTCTTGCGGCCGGAGACTACCGCTTTCGTGTGGTTGCCGGCGACAGTGCGGGAACGTGGAATCAGCACGGAGCCGAACTGGCCTTCACCGTCGCCCCCTTTTTCTGGCAAACGTGGTGGTTCCTCTGCGCGATTCTTGCCATTTTCGCCTTTATTGTCGCGGCGGCCGTGCGGTACTTGTCGTTTCGCAGGCTGCGCGGCCAGTTACAACAACTGGAGCAACAGGCCGCGCTGCACAAAGAGCGTTCTCGCATCGCCCGCGACATTCACGACGATCTTGGCGGCAGTCTCACTCATATGACCCTGCTTCTCGAGCTGACCCTGCGCGATCGCAAAACGCCCGATCAAGTGGAATTGCATACGGAACAAGGACTCGGCACGGCGCGAAAGATCATTAAATCGCTGGACGAAACGGTCTGGGCGCTCAATCCGCGCAACGACACGCTTTCTCACCTTATCAACTACATGGCGGAAAGCGCGTTCGACTTTCTGAACGCCGCGGGCATCCGGTGCCGGGTCGACTTGCCCATGTACCCGTCGGAAAAGCCCGTCTCTTCGGAAGTCCGGCATCATCTCTTTTTCGCAATGAAAGAGGCGCTCAACAACGTGGTCCGCCACGCCGGCGCGACAGAGGTTGCGCTGCAAATTGTCGTCGCGGAGGACACCTTGAAAGTCATCGTCCAAGACAACGGTCACGGGTTCGAACGGGCTCCGGACGATGCGCTGGCCGATGGACTTCGCAATATGCGCCAGCGCATGGAGGAAATCGGCGGAAGCGTCAGCATCGCCAGCCAGCCTGGTAAAGGCACAAATGTTTCGTTCATTTACCCTTGGCCACGGGATTAAAAGTCGGCCTTCGGCCGGAAGGACGCTAGGATTGCTCGGCGTATTTATCCGCTCGGCCCGGTTCCCAAAAAAAAGCGCAAACCGTCAGAGGGCTTTACGAACGCGGCCGGGATCGTTTTTATGTGCGGCTTCACCCCTTTCCCCACACCCTTATGATTTGCTGTAGGCTCGTCCTTGTTGCCACGTTAACACTTTGCCTCACAGGATGTTCTAAAAAGAACACGGCAGTCTCCGCTTCCTCCCAGGCTGCGCCTTCGGACGCGGTGAAAGCAACGCCCCCCGCCGCGCTTCCGCCGCCCCCGGCGGACTCGAAGACCGCGTTGACGGCGGCAATGCCCGATCCGATCAACGTCGACCTGACTTGGAAAACGACTCAGTCGGGAGTCCAAGGCCATTTTGTCGAGTACACGTCGGACCCCCGCGACGAATGGGTTATCCTTGGCATCATTCCCGAGCCTACCGCCGCCTACCGCCATCCTGATCTGGCACCGGAAACGCGCTTTATTTATCGCGTCCGGCCGTACTACGGCAGCGCCTCCAAACAGATCGATGTCACGACTGGCAAGACGCCGGCGAACCCTTCGGAAGGGATTGAGGGCGACAACGACCCTGTGGTCGACAAGGCCACCCCGGAGGAACTCGCGAAAAAGAAATCGCTGAGGAGTCAGGCCACGGCCGAAGAAGCGGCGCCGACCGATCTCACGGGGACGTTTGTGTCACCCGTAAGTGTGGCGCTTCGCTGGAAAGACCGCGCGAACGATGAAGACGGCTACTTGATCGAGGGCACTCCGGATCCCGCGCAGGGCTGGGTCCCCATGGCGCTCATGCCCGTGGATTGTGTTTCTTTCATCATGCCCGGCCTCCCGCCCGACACCAAATGCTATTTTCGCGTCCGAGCATACTATCATGGTCCCGCCTCGAATTACGGCGACAAGACCACGGGCAAGGAACCGCCGGGTTACTACGAGAAACGCGACGCGGAGGCAAAAGCGGCCGAAGCCGAAGCGCTGAAGGCTGAGGAAGCAGCCAAAGCAGCGGAAAAGACTGGCACGCCTGCGCCGGTGCCCGCACCCAAGCCGTAAGTCGCGATTCTCGAATCGAACTAATTTCCTCGGACCGACCCATGCCGCCTGATTCCACGTTTGCGAAAAAACGTATTCCTCCCTGGCCGTTCGCGGTGCTCGGCTGCGTTGCTCTCGTTACTGTCGGAGCCTGGTGGCATTTCACACGTCGCGTAACGGCGCCCACTGCCACCGCGAGCACCCCGATAGCGGGGCCAACCCGTTCGTCCACCGCGGAGGTCGCCATCGTCAGCTCGCCAGCCGCGGCCCCCGCCGAGGAAGCCGACTTGGTGGCGCGCCTGCGGGCGAAAATAGCGGCAGGGGCAACCGCCGAGGAGATTCTCGCGCTGATTCACGAGATCGCGAAGACGCGTCCGGCTCTGGCGATCGAACTCGCACAGAGCCTGAGCCGCACGGAGGAAGAACGTGCCGAGTGGGTAATCCAGGTGATGAAGGGGTGGGCCGACCGCGATCCCGCGCAGGCCTGGGCTTGGCTGAAACAACAGAACAACCGGATCGACGAACTGGCCAACGGCACGCTGCCCCAACTCGTATTCGACGGCATGGCCAGGAAAGATCCGAACATCCTGATCGACAACATCAACGAGATATTCCGCGATGGGCGCCAGCCCCCGCTCGTCCCCGTCGCTCCACTCGTCGCTGTCCACCTTGCGATGCAGTCCCTAGTCACTTCGGGCAAACTGGAAGCGGCGCAGCAGGCGGTCGAAGAGTGGTTGAAAGTTTCCAAGACGGAAATCGGAGCCGCGCCGATCGAGGCCGTGGCGATGGCGATGGGCGAGCGGTCTCCCGATAGCGCTGCTAACTGGCTGCAGTCCCTCCCCAAGTCCGAGGACCGCAATTTCGCGATCGCGACCTATGCGTCCGATTGGTGCAACCGCGATCCGGCAAACGCGATGGCCTGGGTTGAACGACTCGGACCGGAAGAGGGCAGAACGGAGGCATTGGAACGCGCCTTTGGCGGATGGGTAGAACGGCAGGCGGCCGGAGCCGGCGAATGGCTCGGAGACTTCCTCACGCGGACTCCCGCCAATGCCGAATCCGACAAAATGATAATGGCGCTGATCAATAACTCGGGGACAATTCGGAAGGATTCGGCCGCCGCGCTCGATTGGGCGAGCCTCTTGGCGGATCCGAAACAGCGGGATCAGGCGGTGGAGGGTGTGATGATACGCTGGGCCCGACGCGACCTTTTCGCGGCGACCGACCACGTGATGAAAGACTCCTCGATCCCGCAGGAGCGCAAGCAGTCGCTCGTCCAAGAGCTTCAGAAAGCGCACGCCACCAGGGCCGATTTTATCGACGAATGAACGCATCGCACCGTGCGCGATGGATTGCGTCCATCGCACATGTCATCCAGTGTCCTGATTCCTAGGCACGATGGCTCAATCCGGCTCCACACCACCTCCCCCCGACAAGCATTCCGTCGCATCTTCGGCCAAGCCGAGTATCACGGTCGCAATTGTCGAAGACAATCAGGGCACGCGCGAAAGTTTGGTCGCTTTGTTGAATGGCGTCGCGCGGCTGAGCTGCCTCGCGGCGTATTCTACCGGCGAGGACGCCTTGCGGGGCATCCCTCAGTTGAAGCCCGACGTCGCACTGGTCGATATCAACCTCCCGGGCATGAGCGGCATCGAGTGCGTGAGCCGGTTAAAACTCGAGATGGCACAGCTGCAAGTGCTGATGCTCACGACCTACGTCGAGACGGATCAAATCTTCAATTCGCTGCGCGCCGGTGCCAGCGGCTACATCCTAAAAAACCGCCCTCCCGCCGAACTGGTGCAGGCGGTGGAGCAGGTCTGCGCCGGCGGCGCTCCGATGTCGCTCCAGATCGCGCGGAAGGTCGTCGAACATTTTCATCGGATCGCGAAACCGAGCGCGGACACGGAAAAACTCAGCCAGCGGGAGGAGGAAGTGCTCGCTCTTTTGAGCAAGGGCTGCCTCTACAAGGAAATCGCGGACCAGTTAAACATCAGCTTGAACACGGTTCGCACGTACATGAAGCGGATCTACGAAAAGCTGCACGTGCAGTCGCGCACCGAAGCCGCGGCGAAATACGTCGGCCGATAGCGGGACAGTATCGCGCTGCATCTCTTCAAACGACGGTGAACGGCCCTGGAAAAAGAAAGGCGACTGCCTTAAAACAGTCGCCTGGAAAGGGCAAAATCGCGTGACGATCGCTTCAGCGGGTCAGAGCCCGGGAGCCGCGGGAAAACGTCAGGCCGAGGCCAACTACCGTGAGTACGCCGCCTACGATCATGTAAACCACGTGCTTCGGGGTCCGGGCGCCGCCGTCCACGCTGTTGGCGATCTGGGTGCCTGCTTCAGAAGCTTCTCCCACAAAGGAGTTCTTTCGATTGAGTCCTTGGAAAAACACGACGAGTCCAAGAACGATGAAAACGATACCGATGATTCTTTTCATAAGAGTGAGGTTTGAGTGAGCGTTCGCTGGTAAACTGCTCAATCGTAGCACTCGGGCGCTTTCGCGGGCATAAGGCAATTCCCGTGGTCGACCCCCGGGAATGCGGCTGTTCGCTGTCTAGGAGCGACTAGGGCGTGGCCGGCCCTTCGCTTCGACGCACCGGTGCCCGCCCTATAGTCGCGGTGGACGACTGCGACTCTGGGGCTCCCCGGGCAGCCACCCACATTTCGTAGGCTTTTCGTGGCATAAATTTGAGCGATGCAGAATTGATGCAGTACCGCAACCCGGTGGGCTTGGGACCGTCCGGAAACACGTGACCAAGATGGGCGCCGTCGACAGCGCAATGGGCCTCCTCTCGAATCATTCCATGGCTGGTGTCCCGGTGGATCCCGATGAAGGCGGGTTCAATCGGCCTGGTGAAGCTCGGCCAACCCGTACCGCTATCGAATTTGTCCCGGCTGTCGAAAAGAGGGGTCTCGCTGCACACCGAAAAATACACGCCATCCTCGTGATGGTTCCAGTATTCGTTTCGAAACGGCGGCTCGGTTCCCTGCTTACGGGCTACCTGAAACTGGAGCGGCGTCAGCTCGGCCTGCCACTCGCGGTCGGACTTCTTTACTGCCGTCCTTGCGAGATCGATCACGACGTTCGACGGAAGTCCGCAGGCCGATTGACCGGCGCGGTCGGAGCAGGGGACGGAAGGGACGGGTTGGGAGGGTTTGGTCATGGAGTCTTTGTCTTGGGTCGCGACGAGAATGACTGCGCCACCCAGAACGACGGCGCAACTGATGCAGACAGTGGATTTCATTCGAGCTCCGGAGCAACTCCCGGACATGGTTTCAATTCTTGGCCGGCACGGGAACTGCGGCTGGCGGCGGTGGGAGTTTGGCCTGGAGTTCGGAAAAAGCCTGGCGCGCCGACGGATTCACGCTCGTGGCCAGACCATGCTTTACCAAGGCGTGCGCTTGCTCCATGAAGCCGCGGTGCTGTGCGACTGCGGCGACGTAATAAGTCAGGCGCTGATTGAAGGGAAATGTTCGAACGCCGGTCTCGAGATGGGTCATGTCGTCCGCGGTCATCGGGTGTTCGCTGCGAAGCCAGATCTCCGCCAGCAACGTGTACACTTCAGGCAGGGCAGGGTTTTCCTTTCGCGCACGGCGCAGCGGTTCGAGGATTCCCACACTTTCTGCTTGTGAGAGGACATAGTCCTCGCCGCGCCCCTGCGACACTTCCTCGAGCCGAAGACGCGCGAGTTCGAGATAGGCCCGCGGACGTGAAATCTGCGCTGAACCGGCCGCTTCCAGATATTTGCGCGCCTTTGCCTTGTCCTGCCGCTGGCGGGCCATCAGGCCGAGTGACGCGAGCAACGCTGGTTCGCGATCGCCCCGGAGGTAGGCGGTGACGAACTCCTTTTGCGCGAGGTCGAGGAACCCACCCAGTCGATACGCCTCCCCTTTGATGCGGCCGATCTCGGCATCGCTGGCAGGCCTCAGTTCGATCGGAGCGATTTTGAAGAGATTGTACCCGTTTTTCATCGTGATCGTGTACTCGTTGTACCGGCCGCTTTGGGCGTAATCCGCGAGTTCAAGCGTGAGCTGCTTGTAGGTCATGCCCATGCACTCCTTGAAAAGCGCCTCGGTAATGGGCTCCCGCGAGGCCCGGGCCAGAAACTTCAGAAACGGCTTCTGGAATCGGCCCAACTCGCCGTAAAGGCACATATGGATGAACGCCGCGGCCTGGCGAGGCCAGTGGCCGACGAGCTTTTCGGCCGGTCCCGGCGGGGCTCCTTTGCTGGGATCGTACGAGAAGAACTGCGGCCACGGCATGACATTGAACCGGCGCCTGCTCGAAAAGGCGGCGCCAGGAAGGTCGTTCGCCTCCATCCCGTCGAAAGCCGAAAAGGGGTTGTTGTCGTCGTCCGCCAATGGATTGACGAAAAGATCCGACGTTGCGCCCACCGAATGTTCGCTCAAGTGGTACGCGCCGTCGACTGCGCCGAATTGATGCCGCAGAAACGAAGGCCGGCCGAATTCAATCCAGCCCGGATAGAACTCCACCGACCCGAGGATTTGGCC
>CAZJLP010000090.1:0-416 GCA_964546955.1 uncultured Opitutaceae bacterium
GCGCCGTCGACCCGCGCGCGGCCAGGCGGCCCAACCGGCGCAGTCGCGACCGCGAAAAAATCAATTGAGCTCGCCTCGAAGGAAACAGGGCCGGTCAAAGAAGAGTACACCCGTCTGAACGAAGCGCTGATCGAGAGCCTGAAGTAAGGCCGCAGTCTGGTTAGCAGTGGCGATTGCTTCCGTGGCCCTCGGCGGAACTCAGGCGTCGTCTTCGTCGTCGCTTGCGCTCGAGTGCTTTCGGCCCAGCACGTAGCCGATGGCGGCGCCGAGACCAAGGGCCATCCCCAGCGCCTGATAGGGGTGCTTCTTGACCCGCTTTCGCGCAAGCTTCGCTCCGACGACCGCTTTGCCGTAAGCTTTGGTGCTGTTCTTCAACAGAGTCTGCAAGGCTTCGCGGGCCTGCGCGACCTTCCCGT
>CAZJLP010000090.1:426-7599 GCA_964546955.1 uncultured Opitutaceae bacterium
CGCAAAATCGTCAGAGGAAGCGAGGCGCTTCTCTGCACGATCAATAACTGCGACCCCGTTGTCTTCGTCATCGTGTCTTTTGCGTTTGCTCATGATGTTCCTTGGACCCCGGAAAGAACAACTGGTTAGGGCGGTTCGCCTGAAATACGACCGAATGTGGGGTCGGGCATTCTCCGGCACACCGGTCGCCCCAGCGCGACGCATCCCCCAATTCTGGGGGTGCGCGTGCAATTCCTTGCGTACCAATAACTCATTTTGCGCCTATCCCTGGAGGGATAAGACCGGGCCTTGCGACGCCATTCGACAGGTCACTTCGTCGAGGGTGCCGTGGCGGCACTTGTGCTCGCCGCTGTTCGGAAGATCCGAACCCGGCGCCCTACCCCTTTGATTCGTTTGCGACGAGATGCACCCCGACGCGCTGCATTTTCTTTCACGCGGCCCATCGCCTCGTGTGAGTACACTAACCCCCAAAGATAAAACCATGACACCCACAAATCCCCTAAAAGTTACCCTTATCGCACTCGCTCTAGGCTGCGGTCTTGCCGCCCAGGCCCAGGTCGGCAGCGGCTGGACCTCCTACAGCCCCTCGAGCAAGATCCATATCGCGGTCGATGGAGATCTGCAGATCTTCAACTACTCAAATAGCGTCTCCACCCCCGGGGGCACTTACACGAATTCCGGCGGCATCGAAACGTTCCACATCAAGAACTCGTCCTCGAACCGCGTGGAGCGCCGGATGGAAAATAACTATACGTCCGGCCAGCGGCAGTTCCAGGGCGAGACGCGCGTGAGTTCGCCCACGGATGGACAAAGCGTCATGCAGGTTTTCGGCGGCTCCTCGAGCGCGACGGCTCTCCAAATTCGCGCTCACAATACGAGCGGTGGGCAGCTGCGACGCTACGATTCGGAGCTGATCGCGTCCGGCTGCTACGGCACCTGGGTGCGCTTGAACGTCATCCACGACGCCAATGGCAACACGGTCAGCGTCTATGCGAACGGATCGAGCAAGGGCACGTTCGCCGATCGCGGCAACGCCACTCACTACACCAAGTATGGCTGCTACGGCACGCTCCGCTCCTCGAGCGCAAAGGTGGAGTACCGCAACGCGCGTCACTTCCGGAAGTGAGTGTGACTTCCGGGCTCAGAGTACAACGTACAACGAACATATAGGTCAGTCAGGTTAAGTCCCGGACGCGCCATAGGGCGCTCCGGGCTTTTTTGCGCCCGATCCAAGTCCGGGACGCAGGCTTCGCAGCCGCATCCCGCCCGATCAAAACGAAAAAGCCGCGCCTCCGATCGGAGTGCGCGGCTCGTACCAGCGACTTGGGCTTAAATCAATTGACGTTGGCTGAGTTGATCAGGAACGGGCTGCCCGGGAAGAACAGATCGCCCGCAAACTCGTGATCCGCTTTGCCATCTGCCCCGGCGCCGTAAAAACGGCCATACCGGTCCTGAATGCCGCCGACCCGGAAGCTCAGGAGCTTGCGCCCTTCGAAGTCCGTCACGCTGACAATGTTTGCTCGGCCCGCCACGCTCACGCCCACCGGGTCGCCCATTCGACTGTCCGTGATGGTGCGGTAAACGGCGCCTTGGCCCCCAAAGGTCACCACCGCGTCAACTCGGCGATCTCCGCGGCAGGCGACGTAGAACGTGTTGTTCAACGGGTCGGCCGAGCCGGCTTCTCCACTGGCTTGGCGGGGGATCAGCGGCAGCCCTCCATCGGGAGCGCGCGTGAAGCACATGCTCACTGGGTTACGGCCCACTTTGACCGTGCCCATGATGCCGAGCGAACCGGTCTGTTCCCACGGGAGGCGGGTCATCAGCGAGGAAGTATCCACAATATGGATGGTGCCGTCCTCACAAGCGATGTGAGCCTTGTGGCGGTCCAACGACCAACGTTCGACCTTCAGGCCGGCGAGCACCGCGGTCGGGGTGGCCACCGATGTTTCCCAGACGACCCGCGGACGAATGTCGCCGCGCTCGTCGAACGTCGCGGGAAACTGTCCGCCGCCCGAACCGCGATTGTTAACGGCGTTGCGGAAGCTCGAATCGGAGGAGAGATAGCTCTCCCGAATATAGCCGAACAGCGGGCTCAGGTCGACGATCGTCGCTTTGTTTTCGAGCTTCGAGGTGATCACGGCATAACCCTTGTTCGCGATGAGGGTGGACCATTGCGCGTCGCCCGAATAAAGGGCGCGGCGCACGGCGTCGCTGCCGAGATCGATCTGGCTCAAGACCAAACCGTTGGTTTGGGAGGGGCCCGACCACCAGCCGTTGCTCGCGGCCGCGACAGCGCTCGGAGCCGCCATCGGCAGGTCCACATAACCAAGTAGTTTCATATCCGAGAAACATCCTTGGTTGGGCATGCCCATATAGGGCCAGGTGTGGAAGGGAATGAACTTTGCCTCGAGAGCAACGATCGCGAGCTGGCCTCGACGGGTCGAGGTGTCCCAAACGGTCACGAGCGCGAACTCGTTACCGGTCGTGACCGCAATGCCCGTGGGAACCTTCTGGGCGGGAAATACGAGACCCGGATAAGGGCGATCGAACGCGTTACGGCTCGTCTGCGTGCCAGCGACGCCGAGCAGGCCGTCCTTATAAAGCACGAGCGCCTCATTCATAAGCATGCCGTAACCGCGAACCATGGCGACAGGCTGCCGCGGGAAGAAGCCCAGCATGTTGTAGTAGTTGGCTTCCTTCGTCTGGGGGTCCGGCCGGAACTCGCCGGTGGCGTAGTCAAGCCGGGGGCTCAGCGCGAAAACATTGTCGTAGTAGGCAAAGACCTGCACACGATCCAGACCCGGATTGTTGCCGTCGTCCGGCACGTAAGCGACTTGGCCAGATTCGCTCCAATAATCGTTGTCCGGGATCGGCCCACTCGCCGGCCCCAGCTCGAACGGGTCCACGCGATCGCGGTAGGAAGCCATCGTGTTTCGATACGGCTGTTTGTAGAGAGTCGGACGATTGTCGGGCGCGCCAGGATTCAGCTGCTCGAAGGTCGGACCGAAGCGGGCACTGACCGAAGCTTTGTCCCACGCCTTCATGTACGCGGCATAAGCGTCGGGATTGATGTTGCCGCTGCCGTCGAAGATCGGACCGGTGACGGGAGCAGGACTCGGCTGCGCTGGCGGGGCGGGCGTTGGCACGGGCGCCGGTGCTGGGACCTCCGCTGGAGGCTGCGGCGCCGGGTTAGAAGGAGCGTTGGTCGATCCCGCCACGAGCGAAATTTGGTCGAGAAACATCGTCCCATCGCGCACCGCGCTGCCCGTGAAGCGGATCGTGTGCTCGCCCTCATCCAAGGTGAAGGCCTCGGTCAGCTGGCTCTCATAGCCAGCCCCATTCGGCGAAAACGAGCCGACGTAGACGTCGTCGACGGTCACCCGCACCACCTGGCTCTGCTGCTGCCAGGCGACGCGTTGAGCCGCCTGGGCCGAGACCCGATACGTGCCAGCCGCGACGCGCACGTTCTGCGTGATGCTGCCGGTGAATTGGATGAAGCCGACCTGCGACCCGTCGGGCGCAGCCGGGTTTTGCTCGGTGAATCCCGAACGATTGCCCGCAATTCCGGCGCCTTCCGAAAAAACCCAGCCGGCCCCGGAAGGAGTGTAGCGGAAAGCTCCGAAATCATTCTGCCCGACGGGCAGCGATTCGAAACTGGCGTTTGAGAAGTTTCCAATCGCGGGACCCGACACAGGCCCAGAGGGAGCCGGCTCTGCAGTGCCGGGAATCACCACCACATAAACAACGTTGGAAATGATCCAGATGTCGGCCGAATCCAGCGCCGTTGAACGAACCTGGTAAGAGCCCGGCGCGTCGAAGCGGAAGCTAGCCTGCTTGGAAGAACTGGAAGCGTCGCCGCCGAGCCGGCCTGTCCACGGCTCGCCGCTCAGCCAGCCTTCCCAGCTCCAGGAACCGGAGGGATTTCTAATCTCGATCCAATGCTCCTTCAGATCGCGGTCAGAGTCGCTCGCCTGCGCGCTGAAATTCAGAACTGAACCTTGGGTGATCGTGATTTCCGTCGCACCGCTCTCAGGCGTCAACTGAACTGACGGAAAGCCGGCGAAAGAAATGACCGGCAAAGCGAGAGCGAGCAACGGAACTATCTTTTTCAGTAGGGTGAAGCATATCATGCGCGCCCCCAGTCCGCAGAATCGGAATTTTGATCCCTCGAAATCGAAAAAAGGCACAGAAAAACCAAAAAAAAACCTCATGCCCCCCTAATAGTTTTCCCTACATGCCTGCCCGCCCGCAATGCCGCCGCTCGCCTTCGTCGTATTCGATTTCCTAATACCATCGCCTTTCGACGGAACGGGCGCGATGCCCTACTTCTTGCTCTGTCGCGGGTAAACCAACCCTGGAATCGCTTCGAAAGGTGAATTTCTCGGCCATAACCCCACGTTAAGCTCGCATGAGTCGTGCCAACCAAGCGGGTGCATCGCGGCCGGTAGGCGAAGAGAGACGAGCGGGCCAATCCAACGTTCTCGATGCTGACCGAGCGGCGGAGAGAAGCGAACGACGGGCGCCGGAACCCCGGCTGTTCGCTCGCCCTCCGAACCTCTGTCCTCTGGCTCTTCGGGCCTCAGACTTCTGGCCTTCCGGGCTTTGGGCTACAACACGCGTTCAAGGAGATTTTTCTCGGCGCGACGCTCGGAACGATCGGAATAGCCCAGGGTTTCAACGGCGATCTTCGCGTCTTGCCGGGATAAGTGCGGGTTCAGCCGCTCCAGCAGTTTGATGGCAAAGACAAACTGGCCCTTGCGTGCAAACTCACTGGCCTTGTCCATTCCGATCAACGTTGACGCATTCATGGCACCGGACTTGGTGGACACCGAAGGCGCGAAGTGGTCGCGCGCCGTACCGAGGAAAATCGCGATTGTGAATAAATAATTGAAGCCGTGGCGAGACGCCAAAACGACGCGGCGGGCTGAGCGCCCCCGCAAAACTCCGTCAGTCTCGCATTCCTCAGGCCGAGACCGCCTCGGCCACAGAATTCATATTTATGGCGCAGGCGACATCGTCCGTTTCCGCCTCCTCGTACATCGACTGCAGTCGCCCGTACCGAACAAACACGCTCGGCGAGTCTGCCTCGACCAGTTCGATCACGTTCAGCGCGCGCCACCCGTCGTTGCGCAAGAGCGTTAGTCCCAGGCGCGTGGCGGTTTCTTCGTCGAGGCCCTTGAACATAAATTCGGCCGTGCCGCGTTCGTCGGAGGCCGTTTGGGCACAAATGGAAAATTTGAGGTAGATCATGGATGAGGTTGAATTAGGGTAGCAGCCTACTCCGGGCAGGGTAGTCAGCGGTATCCGGGAGGCAGACATAACCCGGCGCCGAAATTTCTCCCCGAACCCTCGTGAAGTTCCCGGGTACCTCACCTGCCGTCCCGACGAGCCCCTATAAAACGGAGAGGCGGGGTTCTCTTTCGAGACACCCCGCCAGGTCCAGCTTCAACTAACAGGGCCGCGAGATGAATCTCGCGTAGCCTGCACCTGAACTACGCCCGCCGGGCAAGAAAGCAAGTCGCCTTTTATGGGATAGGGCGGATTTTTTAAGGGTCCCGGATACCCGTTCGGCTGCCTAACAACTTTCGGACGCGCCTCTCTGCGAGCAGGTGTCCGTTCCCCGGACCTGGGCGGAGGCGCCGGTTCGACGCGGGACCTCAGACGGCGGCGGTGAAGGGCTCTCCTGATTCGATGGCCGAAAGCGCCGCCTTGTACTGGGCTTCAAACTCTTCCGGGGACGAGATCGTCATCCCGAGATTACGAATGATTCCGTCCTTCAAACCGTAAATCCAGCTATGCACCGTCAGCGCCTGTTTCCGGTCCCACGCATCTCGTACGATCGTGGTTTGGCACACATTGCTCACCTGCTCGAGAACGTTCAATTCGCACAGTACGTTGGTGCGGATCTGGTCTCCGCGAAAGTTATGAACGCACGCCTTGTGTTTTTCCGCTACATCCTGGACGTGGCGAAGCCAGTTATCCGCGAGGCCAATGCGATCACAGCGTAGGGCGGCCCGCACGCCGCTGCAGCCGTAGTGTCCGCAGACAATGATATGTCTTACTTTCAGCACATCCACGGCGAATTGCATGACCGAAAGGCAATTTAGATCCGTGTGAACGACAACGTTTGCGATGTTCCGGTGAACAAAGAGCTCACCCGGCAATAGATTCACGATCTCGTTCGCCGGTACCCGGCTGTCCGAACAACCAATCCAGAGGTATTGGGGAGATTGCTGACGGGACAGTTTGAGAAAAAACTCCGGATCCTTCGCGCGGATCGAATCAGCCCAAGCCCGATTCTGCGTAAAGAGGTGTTCCAACGAGTTCATGCAAACAGCCATGCTTCGGGCATAAAGGCGGTTGTCCATCCATAAGTCAGGAGTCGAGCTTCTTGGGCTCACTATATCTCGTCGGAGGTCGTGCGATCGGGCAAACTGCGGACCAGATCCCCTCCTCGTGCTCAGGACCGCAACATCTTGGCAGGGGCCAAGCCCTACTCCTATCGTACGATCCGGCCGAATACCCGTTGGTCGTCTGAGCCGACAGAATGGCGGGGCTTAACAACGTTGGTGGCGCGGCCGACGCTTCAGTTCCGCATCCAGGGTATAACGCTCATTCCTGTCTCCAATCCGCTGCGAGAGGAACGAGCGAACAAGCCCTGGGTCTGCACCCGCACGGCTATCTATGCGCAACGTGAACAAGACACCCATTTCACGCGAAGAACTGCTCGCCCAGGCGGGCTGGAGCCGCTGCGAGAACCCTGCGCCGGGAGTTTTTCCAACCTCCTTCCCTGGTCAGTCCTGCTGGACGCACGACAAGGATCCGGAGGACCGCTACCGGGTCTTTGTAGTTGATTCTGGATACGCGTTGGAAATCAGTCACGGTGCAGCGTGTCCCCCTTCCCTCCTCCGATTCGTTTGCCGGGACCAAGAAGCGGACTTTCAACCCGCCTTCAACCGGCTCCAGTCGTTCATCCGCACCGGACACTTTGAAGCGGAAGGGTAAAGGCGCCATCCCCGGCGGGCGGTTGAACGCCGATTTGGCCGCAACGGCGCCTTGCCGCATCGCACATTTCTTCCCAGAGCCGTCTCAATAGCGGGCGGATTACCCAGATCCAGCAATCTATCTGCAGTTCCCCGCCCATCGTAGGGGCCGGCCTCCGATTACGAGCGA
>CAZJLP010000090.1:7609-9639 GCA_964546955.1 uncultured Opitutaceae bacterium
AAGGCCGCGGCGGTTTCAATTCTGCCGCCGATGGGTACATTACGCCCGACCATCGCCCCGGCGATGGCGCTTAACCGTTCCGGGCCCGGCGGAGCCCCGCTCTGTCGGGCCTGCCGGATTGTGCGCGCCAAAAAACAAGGTAAGGGCGCCCGCCGGAAACTAATACGCTCATGCTTAATCCGGGAGGCTTGCTGGCCGGTACCCTCTATTAGACCAACTCGCGCTTCCCGCTCTTCATGGCGCGGTAAACGGCTTCGATGATCTGAAGGTCGCGCCGGCCCATTTCGCCTGGGACAAGCGACGCTCTGTCCTTCAGGATATCCTCGGCAAACGCGTCCATCTGCGCAGCTTGCTGGTTGAAAGGAGTGTACACGATGGGTCCTTTGCTCGTCTCGGCCTTCAATCCCGAATACGAGTAGGCCCGCTCGATTGAAATCCAGCCTTTGTCCCCTTCTGCGCGGAAATCGCGATTGGATTCGTTGTAGCTCGTCCGACCCGCGCATTGTGCGCCATTTGGAAACTCCAGGGAGAACTCCATGGTTTCCTCCACCTCATCAAATACGTCCGGGCGGGTCACGGGGAGTTTTTTGGCCGTGGCCGCAACGGGCGTGGTGCCCGCGATCGCGCAGGCTGCCTGAATGACGTATACACCCAAATCCATGATTGGACCGCCTCCGCCGAGCTTCGCCGTCTGCCGCCACGTCTTGGCCCGCGTGATGAATCCGTTGCGGCCCTGGATCTTCATAAAATCGCCGAAATCCTTTTCCGCTGCCAAACGCTTCATTTCACGGTACACGGGGTGATAGTGGAGCCGGTAGCCCACCGCGACGCGTCGCTTCATCTGCTTGCAGGCCTCTAATATAGCGTCGCACTCCGCGACTGTGTTGGCCATCGGTTTCTCGACGATCACGTGCTTCCCCGCTTTGGCCGCGGCGATCGCATGCTCGGCGTGCAGGCCATTTGGAGTGACCACATACACGATGTCGATTTCCGGGTTGTCCGCCATCCGCTGCATCGCGTCGTAGCCGTAGACGCTCTGCTCCGGAAAACCGTATTTTTTTGCCCACTCGGCTCCTTTCTGCGGGTTCCCGGTCACGACGCCCGCGAGGCGGCAGAACGTCGTTTCTTTGAGCGCCGGTCCGAGTTGATTGGTGCTGTACCCTCCCAAACCGGCCAGCGCGATGCCCAATTTGCGGGGCCCTGAGAGATCGGCGGCCGACAGCGAACGTGGCAAAGCGGAAGCGCCGGCAAGGGCGGCCGTCCCGACCGCGAGGTGGCGCAGAAACTCCCGTCGATTCGAGCCAGCGCTCAAGGGGGCGTGCATAAGAACAAACATGGCGAAAGGGAGGCGGGCGCGCAACTCCGGTGCAGCCAAATCTTCACGCAATCCAGCCCCTCCTCCTCGTCATTCCGGAAATTTCCCTACCCCCACCCGGGCGGCGCTCCTAGGGAACCAACGGGCGGCGGGGGCTCAAAAAACAATTTACCCACAAACGCAGTCGATTTTTAAAAGGCCGACTTCCAGTGAATCAGTCTGTCCGCCCGTCCCCCCCGTCGCCTTCCGCCGCCGCCGTGACCCGCATCGTCGGGATCGGCGCCTCCGCGGGTGGCCTGGAGGCCTTCACCGAACTCCTGCGCAACCTGCCGCCCGACGCGGGCGTGGCCTATGTGTTAGTCCAGCACCTGGACCCGACGCATCGCAGCCTGCTGTCCGAACTGCTGGCCAAAGTGACGCCGCTCCCGGTTACCGAAATTGTCCCCGACACGGTGCCGGAGCCGAATCGCATCTACGTCATTCCTCCCAACTGCGATCTGTCCCTGCGAAAGGGCTTGCTGCGCCTGCGTCCGCGGTCGAAAGACGGCGGTCCGGCGCGTTCGATCGACAGCTTCCTCAAGTCGCTCGCGGCGGAACAGAAGGAGCGCGCCATCGGCGTGATTTTGTCCGGAGCGGGCTCAGACGGCGCCGAAGGGCTGCGCGCGATCAAAGACGCGGGCGGCCTGACCTTTGCCCAAGACGGCGAAAGCGCAAA
>CAZJLP010000091.1:0-9438 GCA_964546955.1 uncultured Opitutaceae bacterium
GCTGGTGCGGCGCCGGGGATGGTTCCTGGCCGTGGACCTCGCATCGGGGGATTTCCCGATGGGTACTGAAGTGCCCTTCCTGATACCGGGCGCTTTTCTCAATGCGGTGGGCGATGAGCGTCTCATCTTTTCCATTACGCCGCCTGCCGTGGAAAACACGGGCCTCCACCCGGTCGGCGCCTACCGCCAATTGGCCGAGCAACTTCATGCGGCCGGCTCGCGGGCGCCAATCTGGATCCGCAACACCGGCCGCGCCGCTGTGCGCCCGGACAGCTCGTTCCTCAGTCGGCTGCTCGAAGCCAGCATGCTGACAGGATCGCTGCTTTGTGATGGAATCGGAGACTTGGTCAGCATCGAAACCGAAGCCGAACCGATCCGGGCCACGAAGTTGGCCTACAACGTCTTACAAGGCGCGGGTGCGCGCATTTCAAAAACGGAATTCGTGGCCTGTCCGAGTTGCGGACGCACCTTGTTCGACCTGCAGACCACCACCCAGCGCATTCGGGAAAAAACCGGCCACCTCAAGGGCGTAAAGCTCGCCATCATGGGCTGCATCGTGAACGGCCCAGGTGAGATGGCGGACGCAGATTTCGGCTATGTTGGCGGCGCCCCGGGGAAGATAAACCTCTACGTGGGCAAGACCTGTGTGCAATACAACATCCCGCAATCAGAAGCGGACGACCGCCTGATCGCGCTGATCAAGGAACACGGAAAGTGGTTCGAACCCGAGGCGGCGGTTGCTGGCTGACCGAAAACGCCCCAAAAGTTGTAGTGCCAAAAGCACGTCAACTAGGCTTTGACCGTGGCAAGACGGGTGAAGTTCCGCCGTCACACGCTCGTAACATGCGTAATCGTGAAACCACTACGTCAAACCCCGTTTGGCGGGCCAAACCGCGCTCCGTCGGGAGCAACAAAAAAAAGCAAAAACTTATGCTCAAATTCGATGTGAATAACTTGTCGGAAAGTTGCTCTTGAAACCCGATTTTGCTTCCACGTTACTCCCGCTCCCTGCTGTATTTGTCCGCTGACCGAGAGGTTCTTTTTCACATCGAATCGTTCGTCGTTTTTGTCTCCCTCGAAGAGCTTTTTTATACCACTGGGCATCAATTGATTATGTTGTCGAAACCAACCCCGCCACCGCCGATGTCCTCTCACCCATTTTCTCTTCGCAGCGAGCGCACGCAAAAAAACAATTCGAAGTGTTTAAAGTGTCTCCCAGTCGTGCCGTGTGAATAAGCCCGCCACACCCGTCTGCGACATGCCCACCCTTTCCACGCCTCCCAGCCTTTGGGAAACCGTAAAAAACGACTTTAAAGGCCTCTTTCCCGAAGACGTCTTTAAGCTCTGGTTCGAGCCGATTGTTTGCGTTGAAGCCACCGAGGACAGTTTGACTCTCGGCGTCCCGAACGATTTCGCCGCCATCTGGATTCACGACAACTACCTGGATCTTATCCTGCAGCGGCTACGCCTCAGCACGGGTAAAGCCGTCACGGTAAAGTTGAAGAAGGTGGAGATGGACACGTCCCACTCTCCTTTCCTCAACCCGGATCATTCTCCGAACCGTACCAAACCGGCGCCGAAACGCACCGTGCGCTACGATGAGAAAGGGCCGAACAGCGCCCTGTTGAACCCACGTAACACGTTCGAAACGTTCGTGGTAGGGAACAACAATCAAATGGCACACGCGGCCGCGCTGGCCGTGGCCCAGGCTCCTGCTCAAGCGTACAACCCTCTATTCATCTATGGCGACACGGGGCTGGGCAAGACCCACTTGATGCACGCGATCGGCCACGCGATCCAACGCAACAGCCCGCACGCGAAAGTGGCGTATCTTTCGACCGAGAAATTCACCAACGAGTTCATCCAGGCGCTGCAGGAGAACGCGTTGACCAAATTTCGGCAACGTTATCGCCACGTAGACGTCCTTCTGCTCGATGACGTCCAATTCCTTGGCGGCAAGGAGCGAATCCAGGAGGAATTCTTTCACACCTTCAACGAGTTGTTCGAATCGTCGAAGCAGATCGTCCTCTCCAGCGACCGGCGCGCCAGTGAAATCCAGAAGCTGGAGGCCCGCTTGGTGTCCCGTTTCGAATGGGGTCTGCCGGCCGACATCCAGCCGCCCGACTTCGAAACCCGGGTCGCTATCCTCCGTACGAAGGCGGCCACGCTCAAGTTCGATATCCCGGGTCCGGTCGCGAACTTCGTCGCGCAGAACATCGCCAAGAACATCCGACGCCTCGAAGGCGCCCTGATTAAAGTCGCCAGTTATTCGACCCTTACGGGCAAACCCATCGACTTGGCGACCACGGAGATGCTTTTGCAGGACGTTTTGATGGAGCAGGCGCAAAACCAGCTCACCATCGAAACGATCCAAAAACGCGTCGCTGACCACTATCAAATCCGTCATAGCGATATGACCAGCAAGCGGCGGCCCAACAACATTGCGATCCCTCGCCAGATCGCCATGTACTTGTCGCGCACGTTGACCAAACACTCGCTGCAGGAAATTGGCGACGCGTTCGGCGGCCGCGATCACGGCACCGTCATCCATGCCTGCAAGGCCGTCGACAACATGATGGAGCAGGACTCCACCGCCCGGGGCAGCGTCGAATTCTTGAAAGCCCAATTGTCGCGTTAGCGGGAATAACGGTCTTACGTTTTGGGTTCTGTCTTGCGCGGGCCAACGGCAAGGGCTCAGCCTGCCACCATTGCGCTTCGATCCGATTTCACCACGGATTCCACGGATGCACACGGATCGATCCATCCAGCTATCCGTGCTCACTTCCTTCGCGCGAGTTCACGCGACAAGCATGAGCGTGTATTTAGGAATGGAGAAACTGAGACAAAAAGGCGGATCCTGCCGTCCTCGGCAGGCTGATGGCGTCGACTGCGTGGCAACGTCGCGCCTGACCCCGTCCCGCACGTGCGGGATTCCTCATTGAGCCCAAACACGCCTCGTTTTCAGCGCTTCCTTCAGCGATCGCCGTGACTCGTTGGGTTTGACCGTCGTCGGACGCTCTTCGAGGCATCTCCATCTTACTATAGCGCAACGATTAACATACGGTGTGCCGTAGCCTTGATCTGGGCAAGCCGAAACACCGAACCAAACGCAAACCGCGACGCTTGCGCCGCGCCTTGACGCCGCGCGGCAAGTGTGAACCGTGAACCCCTACGTTTTCAATTGCACATGCCATGACTCTTACGCCTGAACAAAAACAGACGGTCGCGAGTTGGGTTGCCGCGGGGGACAGTCTTTCAGCCATTCAGAAGAAGCTCTCCGATCAACTCAAGGTCTCCATGACGTACATGGATGTCCGATTTCTCGTCGACGACCTAAACCTCCAACTTAAAGACCCCGCGCCAAAAGCCGACGCGAGCGACGTGTCCAAGACGCCGCCGGCCGCGCCGCGACCCGCGGCGGAAAAATCAGCGGAGAAGAAGGGGTTTTTCGACAAAGCAAAGGAAAAACTCGGTTTGGGGAAGGACGAAGCGTCAGCCAACGAAACCGGCTTCGACGAAGACGATCTCGGTGACGACATGCCGCCTGACGAAGGCGATGCGGTGCCCGCCGGCTTGGGCGCGAGCACTATCGCCGTGGCAGTCGACAAGGTCACGATCCATCCTGGCGCCTTGGCGAGCGGGACCGTCACTTTCAGTGATGGAGTGACGGGCAAATGGATCGTCGACAACTACGGACGACCCGGCTTCACCGAAGTCAGCCAGCCAGGCTATCGACCCAGCCCCGCTGACGCACAAGCTTTCATGCAGGAGCTCAGCGCGCAGCTCCAGCGCCGCGGTTTCTAGCAGCGAGGTGCGACCTTCGGCGTTTCCGTGACCGCGTGAGCCGCCGGAACGCATAACCGCGGTGAATTATCGCCCGGGTTGGGCAAGCGCAGCTCTCACCGCAGCCCTCCGATTTTCCGCACAGCCGATCGAAAGTCTTCGATCGAAAACGGTTTCGCCAAGCACGTCTTTTCGTGCCTTCGGAGAAAATCCTGGAAGGTGTCGCTGATCACGTCGCCCGTCATGAAGAGGACGCGATCGCCCGCCGTCCCATCCACCGCCACAATTTGTTCGTACAGTTGAATTCCACTCAGACCTGGCATTTTCCAGTCTGAGACAATCACGTCGAAGCGCTTGCGCCGCAGAGCCTCAATCGCTTCGTCGCCGCTCAGGGCAGTCTCGACGACGTGCCCATCCTTTTTCAGGAGCCGTTCGGCGAGCGAGAGAATCCAATCTTCGTCGTCGATCACCAAGACGGAGCGTCCCGAGGGCCCGCTAGGCCAGGGACTGCGCGACACCGAGACCACCTGGGGGGCGGAAGCCACCGCGGTCGCTTCGACCGCCACAGGAAGCTCGATCACGAACGTAGCTCCCTTGCCCGGCTCGCTTTGCGCCACAATCTTCCCGTGGTGCTCTGAAACGATGCCGTAGCTCAGGCTCAAGCCAAGCCCGGTGCCCTTGCCCACCGCCTTGGTGGTGAAAAAGGGGTCGAAGATTCGCGTGATGTTTTCCGCACTGATCCCCGGACCGTTGTCCGAAAACTCAATTCTCAGGTTGCGGCCGTCAACCACGGTGCGCACCACGATCCGGCCGTCCCGGCGGAACGATTGGATCGCTTGTCGAGCATTGCTTAGAATGTTGACAAAGACCTGCTGCAACTGGTGCGCATCGGCCATGATCATCGGCAGGTCCGAGGCATACTCACGCACGACCGCGATGTTGCTGGTTCGAAAATCGTAGGCCATGATCTCCAGGACTTCGTCGATGACCCCGTTGATCTTCACCAACTTTCGTTCGGGCGGGTGCTGCCGCGCGAAACTCAGGAGACTGTGCACGATCTTGTGACATCGCTGCGCGCTCTTAGCGATGATCTCCAACTGAGGTTTCAACGCGGAATCCGCGCTCGTATGCCGCAATAGATCGGAAAATCCGATCACGGCGGTCAGAGGATTGTTGAGTTCGTGGGCTACTCCGGCGACGAATTGCCCGACCGCCGAGAGTTTTTCGCTTTGCACCAACTGTTCTTGCGTTGTTTTCAGCGTTTCCACCGTTTTCTCCAACTCGGCCCGAGAACCCTGGAGGTTGGTCGTCATACGGTTGAACGCTTCCGCTACGTCGCCGCATTCGTCGTTGGAAAACCGTTCGATCCGCCGCGAGAAATCGCCGCGGCCAACCGCCTCGGCGGTATCGCGCAACGCTCGCAACGGGCGCGTGACCTTGCGCACGAAATAGGAAACGACGCCGGCGCTCAGCAGAATACCGACCAGGCTCAGCTCCACCAAGGTCCGTCTCGTCTCGGCCAGCGCTCTCAACCGCTCCTCGTAGGATGAGAGCAAGAGGTACCGAAATCCACGCGACGGACGCTGCCAGTCGTGAGCCGAAATCAAAGCGAGAAAGCGCTCATCGTTGACGACGACCGGCAGGACAGCCCGCGGCACATCGGCGTCTTCGGCGGACTGAAGCGACGGGATTTGTTGGCGCAGCTCCTGGTAAAGTTCGGGCCGGGCCAGCGTGGAAGCGGCAAACCGGCCCTCCGCCACGAAAAGCACCTCGGTGCGTGTCAGCGCCTTGAAATCCTGCGCCATCGTGTTGCCATTCCGGAGACAGATGGTGAGGGCACCGGCGGATGAGCCGCGTGCGCCCACCGTCACAGGCACGGACACCACGGTGAAAACCCGGTCGCCCAGACTAATGCTGCCCACCGCCGCGTCGCCGGATAGTGCCCTGGCCGTGTACGGCGCTGCGGCCTGTTCGTAGGAGTCGAGCGGCTGGCTCGTGTCCCGTCGCACTCCCGCCCTGAGTTCGCCCTTGTCCGTCACGAACAGAAACGCTTCGTTCTCGTCGCCGAGTTCCTCGAGCAAGGCGTGGAGAAAGTTATTCAGGGTGGTCGCATCCGGCAGAAGCGCCGCAGCTTTGAAGCGCGGCTCGTTCACGAAGTTGCGATAACGGGAGAGCAAATCCCGCGATCTTATCTGCAGTGATTTCAGGAACACTGTCTCGGCAGTCGATAGAGTCTGCTGCGCGTCAGCGTGCACTTGCTGGCGAATGTGCCGGTCGACCATCCATACCATGACTGCCGGCACCAGGACGAGGAATGCCAGCACCACCAGTTGCACCTTGGTTTGAAAACTCAGCCGAAGTTTTCGGGGCGCGTCAGGCATCTCAGTATTTCGGCAAATCCGCCAACCCGAGCACGAAGTCGACCTCGACCTCGCCTTCGGCCGGAACCGCAATTTCTTTCGATTGCGCGGGAAGCCGTTCGTGCCAGGCCTTGATCGGATATTTGCCTGCGGGTACATTCTCGATGCGAAAACGTCCCTTGACGTCGGACTTTCCAAAATAGGCGTTCGGAAGAACGAGGACGATGCAGTGCATGTGGGGATGTATCCCGCAGAACACATCCACCCGGCCCGCCTTGTCGAAGGTCACCGCCGGCACCTTTTCCTTGTGATAGAATTCCAGATTGAAGGTCTTGGTTTCCGACATCGAAAACACGTTGTGATAGATGTCGTCCTCGTTGGGCCATCGCACCGTCGTGCCAACGCAGATCGGTAGGACATGCGGCTGGAAGCTGACTTCCTTTTGTATCACCGTTCCCGCTTTTCCCGCCGTGGCAGGCAGGGAGGCGTCCACGTAGATCACGAAGTCGCGGAGTTTTTCGTAATCGATTCGATCGGCGAACTTGTAGCGCCGGCTTTGATATTTGCCGTCCGAACCCACATTATCCGCCGGCTCCGTGGGCGGGTGTGCCCGAACGGTACCCACGATGGTCCCCGCTTCAATGCCGCCCGCCAGCAAGATCGACAGCACGGCCACTCGAATCATATTCTTCATTGGTGCCCAAGAGGCTGCATCGGAGGGACCTTTCAGAACTTTAATGAAATCTCGGAGGCAACCAGGTTCTCTGCGTCGCGCGGCGCTCCCGCCACGAACCGACCGTCCTCAATCGTGTACTCCAATTTCCACCAAAGGGGCGGACCAAAACGGTATCCCAGGCCGAACGTGAAGCGTGTAAGGTGGCTGGTCAGCGGGCTGCGAAAGAAAAATCGGCCAAAATCGCCGGTTCCAACGAGCGGATAACCTGCCCCGTCGGCCTGGATGCGGCTAAACCGCGCAGCTCCGTGCAACTTCTCCCCGGCGAATTGCACTGCCTCGATCCCGTAATAAATCATACGAACGCCGGTCGCTTGATTAGGATCGTCGTCGTCAAACCAAACGCGGCCCACGTGGCCGGCGATGCGCGTCCGTTTGGTGTTCCACGCACCGTCCCACTGCGCCAGGTCCGCGCGGAAGAGCCTGGCCGACGCTCCAATCGCCCGGAAAAAGCCGCCCGCGAACCAGAGCTCGGACAAGGCGTCGCCGGCCGCATCGAGATCCCCGGTTCGCATCGCGCTGGCCGTGACCGACACATTTCGCGAGGGAGTGTAGCCGAGTCGCAACGCGACCGATTTGTCACTCGTATAGTCGCGGAGCGTCTTGTGTCCCCCACTCTGCACCGCCACAGCAAAGTCCAGCGCGCCGCCCGAGCCATAAAGCATCACTCCTTCGTCGATGCCCCAAATGTCCGACAGCGAGTGTGTGATCAACGGGTTATCCATGACTCCCCGGCGCTCATATTCCCTCCCAAACGGGATGTAGAAACGTCCGGCCCGAACGTTGAGGAGCCGGTCCTGCTTCCAACGCTGCAACAGTCGTTCGAAATCCACGTACGCTTCGCCGAGATGAAAAAACTCGTCGTTCGACTCTCGTATCACGAGGTCGAGGCCAAGAAAGGCGTAGATATTGGGCAGCAGCGGTGTCTCCAAAAACAGCTTGGCTTCGTCGATCCGAAACTCCCCCTGTGGAAACTGTCCCTGCGCGCCTCCGTCGAAATAAGCGATGCCCACTTCCCCACTCAGGCGGAGGGCGGCGCGCCCGAAGGAAGTTGAAGGGACCTCGACCGGCACCTCCAACTGCCTGTTCGCGGTCACGGTCGCGACTTCCTTCCGCAACTCGGCAATTTCCTTTTGCTGTCTCCGCAGCTCTTCTTGCAATAGACGATTCTGCTCGATCACCTCCCGCATCTTCGCCTCGAGAGACTGCGCAACGGCGGCACACGGCGATCCCACGACGAAAGCCAACACGAGCAAACCGCAAAGGGTGCTGAAGGAACTCTGCGTCACAGGGGGTGTTCTAGATCTGTCATAGCTGCGCCACCGAGGCAAGCCCACGAGATAGGAGGTGTGGGGATGCTAAGTCGGTTCTGAGAAGCGGCTTGAAAGGGAGGACGGAAGCCTCTCCCTCGACAAGCTCGGGGCCTTGAGTCCTTCCGCTCCGCTCAGGACCCTGAGCTTGTCGAACGGGCCTGTCGAAACGGTGGACCCGCCGTCGAAGCGGAGAAAATCATCAATGTTCCGGCACCGCCCGCTGCGAACGATCGTCTAGGCAGCGTCGCCTTCCCGACGGCCGGTTTAGAAGGCCCGGCACCACCCTCGGTCCCTTCGTCAAAATCCGGGCAGCTGCGTCCGAGTATGGCGAAAATAGCTCGATGGAGCCAACCGCCCTCACCCGCCTCCACCCTCCGCCAGCATTTTGACCAGCGCGGCCTCGTCGATCACCGGCACGCCGAGCGACTGCGCCTTGTCCAGTTTCGAACCGGCTTCGGCTCCAGCCAGCACGTAACTTGTCTTCTTGCTGACACTGCCGCTCACCTTCCCGCCGGCAGCCTCGATCTTTGCCGCGGCCTCTTCCCGCGTCAGGGTCGGAAGGGTGCCCGTGAGCACAAACGTTTTTCCCGTGAAGACGGCGCTCGACGCCTCGCGCTTCTCGGGCGGGAGCGGGTCCACACCCAGCGACTGCAATTCCTGCACCAAGACGCGATTCCGGTCGTCCTTGAAATGCCCGACCAGGGCAACCGCCATGGTTTCGCCGATGCCTTCGATAACGCTCTTTTTCTCCGAAATGAGGTCTTCGAGCTTTACCGCCGCGAGCGCATCCAGGCTGCGAAATTTGGCGGCCAGGTCTTTGGCGGAGGAGGCTCCGACGTGCGGGATGCCCAGGCCGTGCACAAACCGCCAAAGTTCGGCCGTTTTGCTGGCCTGGATCGCGGCCAGGAGATTGTCGACGGACTTCTCGACGCTCTTGCCGAGTGTGAGCAAATCTTCGCGTTTCAACCGGTAAATATCAGCAATGCCCTCGACCCAGCCCTTCTCCACCAGCGTATCGACCAAAGCGATACCCAGCCCGTCGATATCCACGCAACCCTTGGAGGCAAAGTGCTGCACCCGGCGTCGGACTTGAATGGGACAGTCGTAGTTTGGACAGCGCATGGCCACTTCCCCTTCGAATTGCACGACGGGTGTCCGGCATACCGGACAATGGGTGGGGAATACGTAGGGGACACAAGCGGCGGTGCGGCGCGTAAGGTTGACCGCGATGACGGCCGGGATGACCTCG
>CAZJLP010000092.1:0-4211 GCA_964546955.1 uncultured Opitutaceae bacterium
GGCGATCCGTTCAAGCCGGGCGGTGGGTGCCACCGTGTTGATCTTCAGTTTGTTCGGCGAAACGACGTAAAGGCCGCGCCGCGTAGCGAACAGCAATTCCTGCTTGTCGGTCTTCCACACGATGGGTTGCGGGCCGGACCAGATGGAGGTCGAATGGGTGCCGTCCGACGTCCCCAGCACCGTCCACTTCGGATTCAACAGCTTGCCTTGCGCCACCGCGACGAGCTGGTCCAAGGGCGCTTTCATGATCCCCGCGACCGTGCCGAGCCACAGACAATTGTCATCGTCCTCTGCGATCGCCACCACGTGATCGGCCACGGACTCGGAGAGAATCGATGGGTTGAGCCATTTTCCGTCGTGATACAGAGCGATTCCTCGACTCCGGAATCCAGCCCAAAGCCGGCCCTGCTTGTCTCCGTAAAGAGCCCGCACCTCATGGATAGGCAGTCCTTCGGATACATCCAGCAGCGTATCGCTCCCTTTTTTGACCAAGAAGATCCCGGACTCCCAAGTGCCCATGTAGATATCGCCGTTGGGCATCTCTGTGAAAGAAGTGCCCCGGCTAACGAACTTACCGCCGTCAAACGCATAATGCTTGGCGATTCCGTCGCGCACACGGTACACTCCGCTGCGGAGGGTCGCGACCCACATGTCCCCGTTCGCACCCTCATAAAAAGCAGTTGGATTCTGAATACCGGGGAAAGGCGCCAGCTCGCCATTGCGCAAGACCATCACGCGGGCATACGCGAACCAAACGGACCCGTCCCGCGCGGCATAGACCGTTTGAGCTCCTCCAACTGGAAAACCGTTCTTTTCCGTGCATTCGGTGATCGTGCCATCCGGAGCTATTTTGGTCAGCGGTCCTCGCTGCATGGGCAGCCAGAGATTCCCCGCCTTGTCCTTGGTGACTCCGCGCACCCCCGCCCCCGGAAGTCCATCGGCGGCCGTCAGGGTGTAGAACGGCATCTCTCTGCCGCGCAGCAATCCGTCGGTGCGCGCGCAAATCCAGAGGTTGTTTTCAGCGTCTTCGATCATGGCGCCGAGTCCTTCGCCGACCGCTTTTGCGACCATGAGAATTTCCGGCTTTGCGGGGTCGTTTATCTTGTGCACTCCCGCCGCGGCAATCCACAGCCCGCCGTCCCTGGCCTTGGCGATCGAGTCGACCTGCGATTCCGCCAGTCCATGGGACTTCGTGTACTGTTCGAGCGACCCATTCGGCCTTAAACAGAACAGCCCGTGGCTCGCCCCGGCCACCGCAAACCAGAGCGTTCCAGGCGAGGTTTCCACCGCGCGCGTGAGTTCCCGGCCCATCGCCGGCGGGGCAAAACGGCGAAAGCTTTCGTTTTCGTAGATCAACGCGCCGGGTGTGCGCGCCTGGCCAATCCACAGCCGGCCTTGGGAATCCACGAAGAGGTATTCGACCAGTTTGATCAAAAGCGGGTGTTCTCGGCGCCTCAGAACGCCGTTTTCCAACACATGCAATCCTTCGCCGTGCGTTCCAAACCAGACGCGTCCCGCCTGATCCTGCGCAATTCCACGGACGCTGACGTTGTCCAACCCGATCCGTTCAAATTGACCATCGCGATGCCGCAGGACGCCGCGCTCGGTCCCCACCCACAGCGTGCCGTCTCGATCCTCAAAAAGCGCATGGATGAAATGATTCAGCAAGGCGGGCGTGTTCGACACGCGGTAGTGTTCGAAACGAACGCCGTCGAATCGTCCCAGGCCGGACCCGGTGGCGACCCAAAGGTACCCGTCCCTGGTCTGCAACACCGACGATATATTGGCCTGGGGTATCCCCGCTTCCGCGCCAAACCGTTCGAAGAAGTAGGTGTTGTTCCGGCCCACCCGCACAAGCGGATTGAGTCCTTCCGCAGACAGCTGCACCAGACATCCGAACAGAGCAAACGCCAGCCATGCCGCCCGGTTCCTTCTCTTGCCGGTAAAAGGAGGGGCGCGCCTCACAGTCATCTCGCCTGACCCTAAAACACGGAAACGCGGCACAATTAGGCTATTATCGGATTTAGGAGACCATTCTTGAGGTAGAAAAGGCTCCGTTCTCGCAGCGAATTGGGACGAGACTATCCCTCCATCCGGGCGACCGCACCCAACCGATCGCTGCCATTGGGGCACCTCAACCAGCAATAAAGGTGGATGATCCACTTGCGATATCGCATCCGCATCGTTTACCATCACTTACACAAGTTCGAGAACCCGGCATGGCTTCCGCTATGTCCGCGACATCCCCATCACGCCCCAAAATTAAACTCGTTCCCTCCGCGGCTGTACCCGGAGGCGCTGATCAAATGAATCCAACCCTTGCCCTCCGTTGCGCCGGCGTTTTCGCGCTGAGCTTTTCCCTCGCAACCCCAACGTTCTCGCAAGAGATCGCCGCCACGGTGGTGGACCTGCCCGAGTACACGGTTCGGACCGACCGCATGTTGCCTCTTCCCGAAGCGTGGCGGTACGCCCGCATCCCGGGCTTTGAAGTTTTGTCCAGTTCCTCCGAGCGAGAAACCAGGCGGGTTGTGCGGGAATTCCAGGAGGTCCGCCGCGCGATCGATGTGGTCTGGCCCGGCATGCAGCGAGGACTGCCGCGGGACTGCCTCCTGATCGTCTGTGGCCCGGGACGTTTCGCCCCTTTCGTGCCGACAAAAAATGCTCACGGCCCTCGCACTACACTCGCGTTGCGCGACAAAGAAACGGCGGCACTGGTGATCGACAATGGCGCGCCGGTCGTATCGCTTTTCGGTTCGATCGGCGCCGGGCGCGCTGCGGACGTCGATCTTTTTGGGCTCAATATCGCCGCGACTTCGCCGACCGCCGCCACCGTGCCTTTTGGCATGGATGTCATGGCCTTGGAGGACCGTTACGGCTTGATCAAGCCGGGCCTCGATCCGACCGCGCCGGAACAGAGCGACGCGCTCGGCTTCAATCTCGGCCAGGGACTTTCCTCACCCTTTGAAGTCGTCTCGACCGATGTCGTCGTGGATCAACGGGGTCAGCGACAGCGGGAATATGTCCGGTTTCTTTTCAGCCAATTGGAGAACCCCTTGCCAGCGTGGCTGGACGAAGGATTGGCCCGACTGTTCATGACGATGGAGGTCGGCGACGACCACATACGTTTTGCCCGCCTGCGGTACGACGTGGACGACACCATCTTCTCAAGCCCGCAAGCGCAAATCGACAACCAGATGGTATCCGTGATGAACGACTACGTGATTACCGGTGAAAAGGAATTCAACACGGCGCTGGGGCGACGCGCCTTGTTGCCGATGGACGAATTTTTTGCGATGCAGCGCGACGCCGCCGCGACGCAAGATGTCGTCACGGGCCGGTGGGCTCATCAGGCGGCGGCTTTCGTTCATTGGGGCCTGTACGGAAATCACGGGGCCAACCGAAAGGACTTCCTGAAGTTCGTCGATCTCTCATACCGCCAGCCCGTGACCGAGGCCATGGTGCGCGACGCCTTCGGAATGTCCTTCGAAAAGCTCTCGCTGGCGCTGCGCGGTTACATCGCGAAGCCCACCTTTCAGGAGGTCACTTTTGTCGCTCGCGATGGCAAGCTGAAGCCGATCGCCGAGATTGAATTGCGCGACGCGACCCAAGCGGAAGTTGGCCGGATCAAAGGAGTCGCCTTCCGCCTCGCCGGTCACGACGCGCTCGCTCACACGACGCTGGCCACGGCTTATGCCCGTGGCGAGCGCGACCCTCAATTGCTCGCCGAATTGGGCTTACAGGAACAACTCACGGGGAAACCCGATCGGAGCCGCCGCCTGTTGGAAGCAGCGTCCAAGGCAAAAGTCTCGAACTCCCGCGCTCACGTTGCGCTGGCCCGCCTGCGGCTGGCCGAGGCGCGCGGCAAGCCGGCCGCTCCCGAAGGAAAGTTCGACGCCCGTCAAACCTACGCCGTCCTCGAGCCGCTTTTCGCCGCGCGGGCCCAGCCGACTCTGCGCTCCGAAGTTTACGATCTCATCGCCGAAGCGTGGTCGCAGTCAGCGGTCAAACCTCGGCCGGAACATCTCGCGGTGTTGAAGGAAGGCCTTGCCCGGTTCCCCCACAACGTCAACCTGCTGTACGAAGCCGCTGCCTTGTATGCAAAGCATAAATACACAGCAGAGGCAGCCGACCTGGTGAGAATCGGCCTGCACATCAAGAACCCTTCGCTGCGTAGCCGCTTTGAAACCCTCCAGGCTTCGCTCCCGCGATAG
>CAZJLP010000092.1:4221-9432 GCA_964546955.1 uncultured Opitutaceae bacterium
TTCCCCGTCCATTGAAAAACATCTCCGGACGGGTCGGAAGGTAGGACTCGCCATCGTGTGCGGCCCGCCTCGCACGCTAGTATCTGCGCAGCGCTAGACGGCGTCAAAACCCGTATTCTCACGCGACGCCTCTCCTTGGATGCGCGGTCCGGGAGGCCCGCCTTGTGGGGGTCGGTGTGGATGCCCGGGGTTCCCCGCGGTGGACCCCTTCAATCGCGTTCGTCAACGATTGTAGTCGATCTAGGGATTCCTTTCCTTGGCAGTTCGACTAGGTCTATGGTGCGTTCGCGGACTGGTGTCCGCCGCTGGCCCCCCTCTGGCGTTCGTTCGTATCACACCCCTCGCATCACATGAAACTATCCCTACTCGTACCCGTGGGCCGCGCTCTGCGCGCCTGCTTCGCCGGCGCCAGCCTGCTCGTCCTTGCTTCGACCGGTTTAGCCGCGGTCTCCTCCTGGGTTTTTTACGATTCCACTGGAAACCTGCAGTATCAGTCCGATTCGCGCGGCAATCGCATCATCGATTTTTCTCAAGCCGGCTATGGCGGCGGGGGCGTCCCGATTCCCAACGTGGCGGAAGAAGTGACCGTCTCCCCAAGCGGCGGAGATGATACCGCGGCCATCCAAAATGCGATCAACGTCATCGCGGCCCAGACGCCGGACGCCAGCGGCTTCCGCGGCGCGGTGCTTCTGCGGGCCGGCAATTTCCGCGTGAGCGCCCAACTCCGCATCACCACCAGCGGCGTCGTGCTGCGCGGCAGCGGATCCGGAACCGGCGGAACCGCCCTGGTTTTGAGCGGGAGCGCATTTCGCGCGATCAGCATCGGAGGTTCGGGCGGACATGTCCGGTCGAATACCGTGGGCATCACCGATTCGTACATCCCAGCGGGCGCGAATTCGTTCACCGTGACGAGCGCCGCGGGCTTCGCCGTGGGCGACACCGTCCATGTGCACCGTCCGGTCACGCAAAAATGGATCGAGCTCCTCGACATGGACGACCTCGTCCGCGACGGCTCTCCACAAACCTGGATCGCAGCCGGCAGCGAGATTTTCACCGATCGCGTGATCGCGGGCATCTCGGGCAACCGCATTACCCTCGACGTGCCCCTGACCGACAACTGGGACTCCGCTTATCTCAGCCCGCCCGGCGGAAAGTTGTCGAAGTACGCCTTCACCGGCCGGGTTTCGAAGATCGGCGTGGAAAACCTCGCCATCATCGCGCCGGGCGGCGGGGCCACCGGCTGGAGCGCGTTCGCGATCGACAACATCATTGATTCCTGGGTCCGGGATATCCGAATCCAGGATACGTTTAACAGCGTGAACGTGAGCAGCAAATCGAAGCGCGTGACGATCGACAACATCCGCGTGCACCACACTTTCCGCCAGGGAAGCAGCGCCGCGCCGAGCGATTTCAGCCTGACCGGCACCCAGCTGCTGGCTAACAATTGCCGCGTCACGGGAAAGGGCAACAGCTGGCCCTTCATCTCGCAGGGTCGCGTCACCGGTCCGATCGTGCTGCTGAAATGCTTCGGCGACGACCGTGGTTTCGGCCCCCATCAGCGATGGGCTACCGGGCTCCTCTGCGATTTGAGCGAATTCCCGAGCACCTATACCGGTGACAAGGCGGGCATCGCCTATTCGGATCGCGGCCACTACGGCTCCGGCCATGGTTGGACGACAGGCTGGTCCGTTGCCTGGAACGTCCGCGCCACCACCTTCTGCATTCAGCGGCCAGCCGGTTCGCAGAACTGGGGCATCGGATGCGTCGGCCAGATCCTCACTCAAAGCGCGCCGGGCAGCTCAGCCGGCCCACGTCCCAATGGTATTTACGATTCACACGGCACCCCCGTCACGCCAGGCAGCCTTTACCTCGCGCAACTGAAGCAGCGGGCTGGCGCCGCGGCATTGAATGCGATCGGCTACGCCGACGTGGACGGCTCGCCTTTCAGCGGCGGCACGGTTTCCGCCCCGACGTTTACCCCGCCTCCGGGCACCTTCAGCAACTCGCAGTCGGTCTCGATCGCGAGCGCGACCACCGATGCTTCGATCCGCTATACCACGGACGGAAGCACACCGACCACCACGACGGGCACGCTGTATTCCACTCCCGTCATCATCGACAACACCACGACGCTGAAGGCGGTGGCCTTCAAAACCGGACTCACCACCAGTGCCGTGACCACCGGCACGTATACGATCGCCCGGCCCGGCTTCAATCTGACCGCGACCCCGGCCTCACAGGTCGTCGCGCCCGGCAGCGGCACCACCTTCACCGCCACCGTGGCGGCCACCAACGGCTTTACCGGCACCGTGATGTTCTCCGTGAGTGGCCTGCCCGCTGGCGCAACCGGCGCGTTTTCGCCGGCTTCGGTCGTCGCCAACGGCAGCACCACCCTGAGCATCGCCACCGCAGCATCGACTCCGGTCGGCGTTTATCCGCTGACCATCACCGGCACGAGCGGCATCGCGCAACGCACGGTCCAAGTGACTCTGGACGTTCGCGCGACCCAGACCTGTGTCACCGCGACAAGCAATTCCACCTTCAATAATCGGGCAATGGCCTCGAAGACGGGAACGTTCACCGCGACATTCGACGCACGCACCTCCGCCTCCCCGATGAACAGCATCATCGGCCTGTCCAATGGCGCGAAGACCGTCTACACCGGCTTCGCGGTGCTGGTCCGCTTCAACCCCAGCGGGCGCATCGACGCGCGCAACGGCGGGGCCTACGCGGCGGCTTCGGTTATCCCGTATTCCGCGAACACGAACTATCGCTTCCGTGTCGTCGTGAACGTCACGGCGAAAACCTATTCGGTCTTCGTCACTCCCGCCGGTGGCGCGGAGATCACCGTCGGCAGCAACTACGCGTTTCGCACCGAGGCAAACACCGTGACCAGCCTGAACAACTGGGCCGTTCAAGCCGACGACTCGCTCGCGGGCACAACCACGGTCTGCAACTTCAACGCGCCGTAACTTCGCAATAGGTTTTGTCTCGAGGGCGCCCGATCGCGGGCGCCCTGTTTGTGCCTTCCGAAGCCTCGTTCTCGTTCTCTTACTCCTACTCGTTCTCGAGCCCACCGAAGCAGTCCATTGCCGACGCTAAAACTCTGTAGCGCGAGTTATGGGGGGGGCGAGAACGAGTAGGAGTAAGAGAACGATTAGGCAAGACGGACCAAGCCCAGCGCCCGTCTACCCGCTACTTTGCGGCCGCCGATACGGGATCGAGCCGCGTACTTAGGGCTCGGAACTGTTCGGCCAATTGGTCCAGCGATTGTCGCGCGATCTTGGCGTCCTGCTCCACATTGGGAAGGAACTCCCGCGCGTTATTCACGCCCGCCGGGGTGAGATCGACGCTGAGCAGCGAGCGGACGTCATGAAGTTTCGATACGAGCGGATCCAGGTTGCGCCGGGCCACCATGTACTGCTGGCGCATCTGCGAAAATCCATCGGTCACTTCGCGCTGCCGTTCCGCGCTGCGCGCCCGCATCTGCTCGCTTTTCATTTCGGTGAGGCTGGCATCCCACGCCGCGAAATACTTGTCGCCCTTGGCATCCATTTCCTGGGCCTTCTGCTTCAACTGAGCTACGCTTGTATCCAGGCCCCCGACGGCGGAGCGATAACGCTCGAATGTGGTTTTCAGTTCCGCGGTGGGCGCGGAGACCAACAGCGTAAGCGCGGTGGTGGCTTCGTCGATTTGTCGACGAGCGGTATCGATTTCCGTGGCCGCTTCGGAGACGGTATTGGACGTGGAAGAAGCCCGCATGTAACCGCGATTCGCGCAGCCGGTCATCACGACAGCAGCTGAAGCGATCGCGCCTGAAACGACAATCGAGGTACGGAAAGCAGAGAGAAAGGTCATGGCGGTGATGGGTTTTGAGATAAGTGAGAAGTTCCGGGGAAAGACACTGTCCGCGCAAATCGGACCAAGTGCCACTGTCCCAATCGCTAATAGGCATTCCCCGACCCAAGAAAGGGTATAATTTCGGAAAATGCAGCCCTGCATCGCAAAGCGTCGTCATCAACCCTCCCTCGCCCGCCTGGAATCATCGCGTTCTCTTATATCACAACGCGAGAGTTCGTTTTCGCCCCGGCTGACGCGCTTCTGCGGTCATCGCTCAGGTCTTTGGCACGTCGTCTTGAAACAAAATCTCGAGTGGCGGACACGCTAGCCATCCATTTTCCGCCCCTCTCAGCGGTGTATCCGCCGCATCAGGAGCAAAGCGACCCACAGCCCTGCCGCGCAGATCCCGAATGCGCCGCCGCCACCGCCGGCGGCAGGCGCGGGCGTGGGTGTCGGGGTGGGAGTCGGCGCAGGCGACGGGGGCGGGACTTCCGCAAAGCTCACGGTGGTCGTCGTGCCGGTGGGCGTGATGCGCCGGATCGCGCTGTTTCCGGTGTCAGCCACATAAACGTTTCCACCGCCATCCACCCAGAGGCCGTGCGGCTGATTGAACTGCGCGCTCGTGCCGGGACCGTCCTGCAACCCTGCCACTCCGGGCATCCCGGCCAAAGTGGTGACAAGTCCCGTTGAGGATATGCGTCGGATGACGCAATTTCCCGTGTCCGATACATAAAGATTTCCCCCGCCATCGACCGCAATACCCAGCGGCTGGTTAAAGAGAGCGGCCGCGCCGGAACCGTTGGCGTAACCATTCGTCCCGGACAACCCGGCTATCGTGGTAACAGCACCGGCAGAGGTCACGCGTCGGATGAGGTGATTGAAAGCGTCCGCAATATAGAGCGTTCCACTCGAATCGACCGCGACGCTCGCAGGGTGATTGAAACGCGCGGCTGGGCCCGTCGCATCCGTGTCGCCTCGCGCCCCATTCGTACCTGCAAGCGTGGTCGCCGCGCCTGCCGTTGTGATCCGACGCACGGTATTGGTAAACCCATCCGCGACGAAACTCACCCCGGCTCCATCGACCGCTATGCCCAGGGGATGATTAAATTGCGCGGCCGAGCCCGTGCCATCCACGTTGCCGCGCGCGGAAGGCGTGCCGGCCAAAGAAGTCACAGCGCCTGACGACGATATGCGTCGGACCACCGCGTTGCCGGTGTCCGCGACTAGCAGATTGCCGGCCGAATCGAGTGCGAGTGCGTGAGGTTGATTGAATTGCGCCGCCGTCCCGGCGCCATCCGCGGAGCCGGCGCTGCCGGACGCGCCGGCGACCGTGGTGATCTGACTGCCGGCGATCCGACGCACGACATTCCT
>CAZJLP010000093.1:0-9279 GCA_964546955.1 uncultured Opitutaceae bacterium
TGCGCGACCGTGAACAGGTCGCGATCGTCATCGACATGCAGGTCAAGACGATGACGTTGCTCAACGTCGATAACACGACCAATAACATCGGCAACGCCGACTTTGACGTCGATAGCAACAAGCAGCTCTATCGCGAGTACGTTCATTTCATCCTCAGCCAAGGCGAAACCAAGCTGCCTCCCTGGCTAAAAGAAGGACTGGCGCAGATCATCATGGATATGGAGGTGGATGCGAAGGGGATGGTCTTCGGCCGGATCGAAGCGAAAGCCAGCGCAGCGGCCGCCGGATCGCCTTCGCTCATGGCCATGGAAGGGGCTGCGGCGGAGGGAGAGGAAGAAGAATCCCCCGACGCCGGGATTCAGACGGTCCCCGACCAGCCGTTCAATGCCGCGCTGATGCGTCGGCGTTTGATGAACTGGGACAAGTTTTTTGCCGTGACCGAAGATTCGCCGGAGGCCCGCAGCACCGTGGGAAACACGCGGTGGGCCAAGCAGGCGTATGCCTTCGTGCACATGTGCCTCTACGGGCGCGGCAAGCAGTACCAGAAGGGCTTCGCCCAATTCGTACAAAAGATCGCGACCACGCCACCGACCGAAGACATCTTCAAAGAGTGCTTTGGCATGAATTATTCAAAGTTCAGCCGTGAAATGGTCGGCTATATTTCCTTCACCGATCACCAGTCCGTCGAGTTTAACGCCAAGAAGGGAACGCGAATCACCGCGGAAATCCCCGAGCTGCGCGAAGCCACGGAGGCCGAGATTGCACGAATCAAGGGCGAGGCGTTGCGCGTGGCCGGCCACCGTGAAAAAGCTCGAATGGCGTATCTCGCACCGTACGTGCGGGGAGATCACGATCCCCGCATTCTCGCGGGGCTCGGCGTTCAAGAGAGCGTCGCGGGCAACAAGGCGCGGGCCAAAACACTGCTCGAACTCGCGGCGAAGAGCAAGATGGACCGCCCCTCCGGCTACCTCGAACTCGCGCGACTGCGGCTGGCGGAAGCAAAAACGGCGTCAGGGGGAAACGGGAAGCTCAATGCAGAGCAGGTCGCGGCCGTCCTTGGGCCGCTGTTCGCCGCTCGCCAGTTGCGGCCGGCGCTGCCCGAAACTTACGAATTGATCGCCGAAACCTGGGACGTAAGCGGCACCAAACCCACCCGCGAAAATCTCGCCGTCTTGGACGAAGGCGTGCGAGCGTTCCCCCGCGAAAGCGTGATGGTCCTCAAGGTGGCGCAGACCTACGCGAAGGCCGGCTTTGCCGAACGAGCAGCGTCGGTCGCGTCGTTCGGCGTGCGCGGCGCTCGCGATCCAGAGGCGCGCGCTGCACTGGAGAAATTGCTCGCTGCCCTGCCCCCCGCGCCCGCTCCGGCTGCGCCCGCTGCCGGGACCAAAAAATAGCTTCAGCGCCTCCTGCCCGGATGCGTGCAGGAGCGCACGCCATGCCAGTCTGCGCGGCGCTCAAGGTCCCACCGCTAGGCCCCGGGTAAATTCTGCCGAAATGCTGCATTGCGTCGGGGCGGCAGTTTTCGCTTCTTTACCCCTTTATGGCCGTCGCTCCTTCCGACTCTCCCGCGCCTGTACCGCCGCCAGCTCCTGCACCCAGCGATTTTATTCGCGACATCGTCGCCACGCACGTCGCGGAAAAGCGGTACGAAAAAATCGTGACACGGTTTCCCCCGGAACCGAACGGCTATCTCCACATCGGTCACGCCAAGTCGATTTGCCTCAACTTCGGGATCGCCCGCGAGAACAGCGGCCAGTGCAACCTGCGGATGGACGACACGAACCCGACCAAGGAGGACGTCGAGTACGTAGAATCGATCATCGCAGACGTCAAATGGCTCATCGCCGGCTGGGCGGACCATTGTCTCGGCTTCAAGCCGCGCGGTCAGATCCCCCGGAATGGCGTAGTGAACGGGAAGCCCGATTGCTTTCAGCCCGTCGCCGCCAGTCTGAATGCCGCCACGGAGCCGTTTTTCGCAAGCGACTATTTTGACGCCCTGTATTCCTATGCGGTGGCGCTCATCAAGAAAGGCAAGGCGTACGTCTGCGACCTGAGCCCCGAAGACACGGATCGCTATCGCGGCGCGCCCGACAAGCCGGGCAAGGATAGCCCATTCCGCGATCGCAGCGTCGAGGAAAACCTCTCTCTCTTTCAGCGGATGAAAGCCGGCGAGTTCCCGAACGGCGCCCGCTCCCTCAGAGCCAAGATCGATATGGCGTCGCCTAATGTCTGGCTTCGCGATCCCCTGCTCTACCGGATTCGGCACGCGGAGCATCATCACACCGGAAATCAGTGGTGCATCTATCCTCTCTATGATTTTGCGCACTGCCTGAGCGACTACATCGAGGGTATCACCCATAGCATCTGCACGTTGGAATTCGAAGTCCATCGCCCCCTCTACGATTGGATCCTGCACGAGCTCGAACTGCCCCGCCAACTACCCCATCAGTACGAATTCGCCCGCCTCAGCCTGGGATACACGGTCATGAGCAAGCGGAAGCTGCTGCAGTTGGTGCAGGAAAAAATTGTGTCCGGCTGGGACGATCCGCGCATGCCCACGATCTCCGGCTTGCGCCGCAGGGGCGTTCCGGCCGCGGCTCTCCGCAAATTCGCCTACAACATCGGGGTGACCAAGTTCAACGGCATCACAGACGTCGCGGTCCTCGAACATGCGATCCGCGAAGAACTGAATACCACAGCCCTGCGACGCTTGGCGGTCCTGCGGCCTTTAAAGATCGTCCTGACGAATATTAGCCCCAGCGAGACCGTCGAACTCGACGCCGTGAACAATCCCGGCGATCCCGGCGCTGGAATCCGCAAGCTGCTCCTGGGACGCGAACTTTACATCGAGGAGGACGATTTCATGGAGACGCCTCCCCCGAAGTATTTTCGGCTGCGGCCCGGCGGCGAGGTGCGTTTGAAATACGCCTTCATCATCAAGTGCGAAGAAGTAGTGAAGGATTCCGCCGGAAAAATCGTCGAAGTGCGCTGCACGGCGGACCTCGATTCGCGCACGGGCGGACCGACCTCGAGCCGGAAAGTAAAGGGAACGATCCACTGGGTCAGCGTCGCGCATGCGATCGATGCAGACGTAAGGCTCTACGACCGGCTCTTCACGGTGCCCGAGCCCGACGCAGACGGCGACTTCAAGAAATTCATCAACCCTCACTCTCTCGACATCGTGACCGCCAAGGTGGAGCCCTCGCTCCGCGACGCCTCCTCGGATGCTCGCTACCAATTCGAGCGCCTCGCTTACTTTACCCTGGATCAGGATTCCGCAGGGGGAAAGCTGGTGTTTAATCGGACCATCACGCTGAAAGACGCGTGGGCCAAGGGGTAAGATTGCTCATCGCTTAGCGCTCATTTTTCATTGGTCATTTCCGGAGAAGGGCTGACGGCGCCCGCGACTCGCTCTAACAATGGGCACGCAACCCGCTATCATGCTCCCGTTGAAACTGGCTTGATCAGAGAGATCATAGCGAGCGGTAATCGGATTTCAAAAATGGCACCCTGATCCGGAGCGTTGCGCACAGAAGCCTTGCCGCCATGCGCTTCCACGATGGCGCGTACGAGACTGAGGCCGAGACCAAGACCGCTCTGCGAGCGGCTTTGATCGCCGCGATAGAGACGTTCCCAAATGCGCGGCTGCTCTTCCGCCGGCACACCGGGGCCGCTATCGCGTACTTCCAGAACCGCGTCCGTGCCGGTGGCCGAGGTGCGGAGGTGAACCTTCCCGCCCTCCGGACTATACTTTATCGCATTGTCGATGAGGTTCGCGATCGCCTGGCGCATGCGGGTCGCATCCGCCTCGATCGGCGCCGGGTTTGGGGTCTCAATGGTCAAACTGATATGGCGCGCTTCCGCCACGTCAGCGTACAGCTCGACGGCACCGCGCGCCAGCTGCCCGAGGTCACACCTCTCCTTGGCCAGCTTGAGCATACCCGCTTCCGCTTCCGAGATCTCCATCAGCGCCCTGAGCAGACGCAGCACTTCGTCCGCGCGCTCGACGCAGTCGGCGAGTGCCTCGCGCGTCGCGATTTCGTTTCCGGGCTGGCTGAGCGCGAGTTCCGCGGTGCCCCGCAGACTGGTCAGCGGAGTTCTCAAATCGTGCGCCACGTTGTCGAGCGCTTCGCGCATCGCTTTGAGCAGCCCGGCGTTTTTGTCGAGAACGGTATTGAAATGGTGAACGAGCTCGGCGACGTCGTCTTTGCGGGAGGGAACCGGCACCCGCGCCTCGAGCGACCCTGTTTCGATGATGCGCCGGGCGGTCTCCACCACGTTTTGAAGAGGGCGCGTCGCTCGGCGGGCCGCCAACGCGCCAACCGTAAAGCCGACGATCACCACCGCGCCGCCCACCCAAAAGAACGTGCGTCGGAGGGGTTCGAGCAACTCCTGTCGATTCTCCGAAGCGCGTCCCACGACCAGGGTCAGGCCGTCCGAAAGAGGACGCCCGACGTGAACAAAATCCTTTTGCTGGTCGAGCGGCACGCGCACGACCGGGGGTATGCGGCGCTCGAGAAAACCGCCCCACCCGTCCGCCACCACCACGCGCTGGGCATCGCGTTCGATCCAGTCCGGAGGAATATTGAAGGGCACAAATTCCCCGGGACGCACGAAGACTCCGATCAGCAGCGAACGCACCTGTGGAGAGGTCGCGTCCTCAGCCACGCGTTGCTGCAGCGGACGCAGTCCCCAGGTCTCGTAGATGGCCGCATACTGGTTCAAGCGAGCCAACAGCGCGTCCGCGTCGCGCGCTTCGAGCTGCCGCCCGAGGAGCACGTACAAGAGCGCGAAAATCGCGGTGAAACCCACCGCAAACAGCGTGGCGAGCCAAAGGCTCAGCCGCACCGCGATCGAACGTCGCAAGCGATCAAGATGTCCCGTTGAAAACATAGCCGACGCCTCTCACCGTTTCGATGCGGGTTTTCTCAGGGTCGATTTTGCTGCGCAGCCGGTGCATGAGCACGTCGACCACATTGGTCTGGGGATCGAAGCTGTAATCCCAAACATGTTCCAGAATCATCGTTTTTGTGACGGGGCGTTTGGGATGACGCAGCAAGTATTCGAGCAGGGCGAATTCGCGGGGCTGCAGCTCCACCGGGCGGCCCGCCACCGAGACAGCGCGGGCGACGAGGTCCATTTCCACGTCGCCCACCTTCAGCCGTGTGGCCTCGGGCGCCCGGCTGGCGCGCCGAATCAGGGCCTGCAGGCGGGCCGAGAGCTCCGCAAACGCAAAAGGCTTCGTCAGGTAGTCGTCTCCGCCCGCCTGGAGGCCCTTCACGCGATCGTCCACACTGGAACGAGCGCTGAGGAAAAGGACCGGAATGTTCGTCTGGTTCGCGCGAAGCCTTTTTACCAGGCTCAGCCCGTCCAGTCCGGGCAACATGATATCGACGATCGCCGCGTCGTAAGGCGTCGTGGCGGTGAGCGTGAGCCCGGTGTCTCCGTCCGGCGCATGATCGACGGCGTAGCCCTCCTGCTTCAGGCCCTTGACCACGAAGGAGGCAATCTTGGCATCGTCTTCAACGACCAGAATTCTCACGGCCATCAGGATGGGAGCGGGTTTCGCCAAGGTGAAACGAAAAAAGGACCCCGCCCATTCGGAACCTTCGCCAAAAAAACGCTCCGGGCCACACAAGGCGACCCGGAGCGGTGCTGTATTACCCCTGACACCACACAAACCCTACGATGCGTCGGGCCGAGGCGTGGACTCGTCGACAATCACATAACGATTGCCGCGTTGAGCGCCGCGCTGGCTCCAGACAAGGAGGAGAGTCTTTTTGCTTTCGGCCTTTTCAGTCATCTGGACGGCTTCGTCCGCCGACCGAACGGGCTTGCGATTGATTTCTTGGATCACGTCGCCTGGCTGCAGGCCGGCGGCGGCCGCGGCCGAGGCCGGGTCGACCTCTGTCACCACTGCGCCTTTGAGGTTGGCCGGAAGGTCGAATTGCCGGCGAGTTTCCGCGTCGATATCGCCGACGCCAACCCCATTCAACGTGCCTTCATCGTCCTTGGGACTGCTCTTGCGGGCAATCGAACGATCGCTCGGCGGCTCGCCGACCTTGACCTTGAGATCCTGGGTTTTGCCATCGCGATTGATCTGCAGCGTGACTTCGGAGCCGGGAGAGATGCCCCCGACCGCGAGTTTCAGGCGGCGTGAATCCTCGATCGGCTTGTCGTTCAATTTGGTGATTACGTCGCCGGTCCGCAGGCCACTCTTGTCCGCCGGGCTGCCCGGGTTCACATCGCCCACGAGCGCCCCCGTGCGCTGCTGGAGCTTAAATGCTTCGGCCAGCTCTGGGGAAATGTCCTGGATGCTGACCCCAATATAGCCCCGCGCGACTTTGCCATGCTGCACGAGCTGCTCCATGACATTTTTCGCGAGGCTGCTCGGGATGGCGAAGCCGATGCCCTGAAACCCACCTGTGCGACTGAGAATTGCGGTATTGATGCCAACCAACCGGCCTTTCACGTCGACGAGCGCACCGCCCGAATTGCCGGGATTGATGGCCGCGTCGGTCTGGATGAAATCCTCGTAGTCGAGCCCGAGCGTCGCGCGACCCAGCGCACTGACCATGCCGCTGGTGACGGTCTGGCCGATGCCGAAAGGATTGCCGATCGCGAGAACGCGATCGCCGACTTCGACCTTCTCACTATCCGCGAAGGTAATCGCAGGCAGATCTTTCGCGTCGACCTTGATGACGGCGAGGTCGGTCTTCGGATCCGCCCCAACCACCTTCGCGTTCAGTTCGCGTCCATCGGCCAGGGAAATCAGAATCTCATCGGCCCCATTCACGACGTGATTATTCGTCAGGATATATCCGTCTTTGCTTACGATCACACCGGAACCCATTCCTTCCTCCGGCGGCAAACGGCGCTGAGGAGCGCGTCCGCGCGGATTGCCCGGGCGGGGTTGCTGCTGCTCGAACGGATCGCCGAAAAAGTGACGGAAAAACGGATCGTTGAAGAAGGGAGGGATCTCCGCGCCCGGCGCGTTTTTGGCCCGAGCCGTGACCTTGACTTTCACGACGCTGGGCGCGACGCGCTTTACGACGGGCGAAAAACTCGTGCCGTCTCCTTCGACGCGCACGATCGGTTTGTCATCGACCGTCACGGCGACCTTTGCTTTCTCCGGCTGGTCGGCAAGCGCCGTGATGGACCAGGCCAGTCCGGTGGCGGCGAGGCAGAGCCCGCTGGCGAAGACCAGACTTCCGCGTTTCTTGAAGGGAGTTGAGGGAGTCATGATTGAAGAGGTTGTTTTGGTGATGGCGCACTTTCGCACGCCGGCCTTTCCCCGGCCTTTCCGAATCCTTACAGTTTTGTAAGAATCACCGAGCCCGGAGTCAGTTGGGTGCTGTAGTCTCCGGGCGCGTTCGTCAGCTTTCGCCGGGTCGGCCTCGTTAGTCGCGCTGCTCGACCGACTTAATAGCGGCGAGCGTGCGTGAGAAGTCGGCGGCCCTCTTGTCATCGGCCCGGTTTTCCACCAACTTGCAGGAAACCCCCCGTGAACAAACTCCTTGGTCTGGTCCTTGCCCTGACACTCCCCCTCGCTTGCGTTGCGGCCGAACCCGCTCCCCCCGATTTCGCAAAAACCGCCGGCGCCATTGGCCAGACAAAACGTCAGCATCCGTTTCTGCTCTTTACCGCGGCAGAAAAACCCCAGCTGCTGCAGCGGATAAAGAGCGACCGCGCCCTTTCCGAGCTCATGCAGAAAATCGAACTCGAGGGCCGACGGGCGTTTTATGCCACCGTGCACCCCGAGGCCCCGCGCCGTGAAATTCACACGCGCTACATCGGAGCCGACGACTACCGCCGTTGGGTCACCCGCCACACCGAGGCGGCCCTGACGCTGGCCTTTCTTTATCAAATGACGGGCAAACCCGAATACGCGACCAAAGCCTTCGACTATGCCGAGGTCGTCTGCGCGCAGGAGTCGTGGGTCCAGAGCGCGCATTACTTCGAAGTGATTTATCCTCGCGTGTGGCCCTACGGAGCGCAGGACGACCAAGTGGTGTTCTCGTACGACATCACGGCTGCCGGCACGACGCAGAAACTCGCCTACATCTACGATTGGCTGTATCCCGGCCTCGACAAGCACAAGCGCAACCGGCTCCGCAACGCGCTCCTCGAAAAGGCCGTCACGCGGGTCCGCGGTAACTACGAATATTTTTGGTGGAATACCGCGTACAAGTGCAATTGGTCGGCCATCTGCCATTCGGGCCTTGGACTCGCGGCGCTCGCCCTGATCAATGAAGACCCCCGCCTCGTCGACGTGGTTGCGCGCTCCTGCGAAGGGGTGTGGAATTTGCTCGAGAATATCGGCGAAGAAGGCGGCTGGCAGGAAGGCCGCGGTTATTGGGCCTACGGATTGGGCGAAAGCGTGATGTTCATGGAGGCGGTGAAACGGGCTTCCGACGGAAAAATCGATCTTTTCAAACACCGCAGTGTGCATCCGAAACCGCTCGAATTTGGCTTGTTCGGACTGACGGGCGCGTTCGGCGACGGCAGCGGTTTTCCGGTCGGCGAGGCGCATGTGATGAACAAATTGGTCCAGGAGAGCGGCGATCCCGTCTCCGCTTGGTATGCGCGCTCCTTCGTCCGGCAGCGGGAGAATGTCTTCGAGCTAATCTGGCCGACGCCGACGGTGAAACCCGAGAAACCCTCCGAGGGGTCCAAATGGTTCAAAAACATCGACTGGGCTTTTCTGCGACGCGATTTCAACCCCGACAGCGTGACTATCGCGACCAAGGCGGGCCTGCACGACGATCCCCATCACGGCCACCTCGACGCCGGCACTTTCAACCTCGCCTGGCAGAACCTTTATTTCATCGGTGAGGTCCCGCGCGGAGGCTACGACGAACAGTTTTTCGGCGCGCTGCGCTGGGACTACCTGCAGGCCCGCACCAGCGGCCACAATGTTGTGATGGTAAATGGCGAAGAGCAGATTGTCGCGAAACTCAAGGATCAGCCCTGGCAGACCGGCATCGGAGGTAAGATCGTTCACTTCCAAGCGACTCCCGAATTCGCGTCCGTTTCCATGGACCTGACCAAAGCGTACCCAGGCAAGGCACTGAAGCAGTGGACGCGAGCGATCGTTCTCGAAAAGTCGCAGAACATCGTGGTCGTGCTCGACACCGTGGGCTGCGCGGCGGGAGCGGAGGTCGACGTTCGGTTTCACCCCTCGGTCGATGTGGAAGTTCACGCCGACCGCGTGGTCTTGAACCCCACGACACAGACCGCTGATGCGGCGCGGGCGCGGCAAGCGGCGGCAGGCGGACG
>CAZJLP010000094.1:0-8798 GCA_964546955.1 uncultured Opitutaceae bacterium
GAATGATAGGGCGCTGCCACGCCTTTAGCAGCCCGGCGAGGACCGCTTAGAACCCAATATCAGCGGATCTTCCTCCTGCCGGGTTCGCGTGGATTACACACCAAGATGTTCGCCATCATGGGCGTCAAACGCAACGCCCGACCTGCGACCACGAGATCACCGTGCGATCAGCTTCAGGAACTCATCGTTCGTCTTGGTTTTCGACAAACGGGAAATCATCGTCTCGGTGGCCTCTTCGATCTTTGTCTGGACCAGGGCCCGGCGGAAGAAATGGATGCCTTCAAGTTTCTTCGCGTCGATCAGCAGCTCTTCGCGGCGGGTGCCGGACGACGCGATATTGATCGCGGGCCAGAGACGCATCTCCGCGCATTTGCGGTCCAGGACGAGTTCCATGTTGCCGGTGCCCTTGAATTCCTGGAAAATAACATCGTCCATGCGGCTCCCGGTTTCGACCAGGACGGACGCGACGATGGTGAGCGAGCCGGCTTCCTCGGTGTTGCGCGCGGCGGCAAACAGCTGGCGCGGTTTTTCCAAGGCGCGCACGTCGAGACCGCCCGAGCCGGTGCGGCCGGTGTTGCGAGACGAATTGTGGGCGCGCGCCAGACGCGTGATCGAATCGAGAAAGAGCACGACATCCTTCCCGGTCTCCACCAGGCGTTTCGCGCGCTCGATGCAGAGGTCGGCCACACGCAGATGGTTCTCGAGCTGCTCGTCGTTCGACGAGGCCCAGATTTCCGCCGGCACGCTGCGTTTGAAGTCGGTGACTTCCTCCGGGCGTTCGTCGACGAGCAAGATCATCACATGGCACTCGGGATTGTTCTCGAGCACGCCCAGCGCCATGTCGCGAAGCAAGGTGGTCTTGCCCGTGCGAGGCGGCGCGACAATCAGGCCGCGGGTGCCTTTGCCAATGGGGCAAAAGAGGTCGACGGCTCGCGTCGTCATGCGACCGTCTTTCATCTCCATCCTGAGATGCTGGTCGGGCGAAACAGTGGTCAGCGAATTGAAGTCCAGCTTGTGGCGTCGCTCGTCGATATCGAGTCCGTCCACCTTTTCGATGAACTTCATCTTCGGGTTCGGGAATTTGCCTTCCGCCGGGTAGGCCGTGCCCGTCACCACATTTCCGGATTTGAGCTTGAAACGGCGTATCAGCTCTTTCGGCACAAAGGTGTCCGTGGGGCGCCGCTTGCCCGACTTGGTGAGGTCGAGGAGGAGGCCATTGCCACCTTTCTGGAGATCGACGTCCAGTACGCCCTCTACCCGGACGGTGTTGTCGGGCGCTGGGGCCGAGGCGACCGCGCTTGTTTCAGAAGCCGGAGCCGAAGCCGCAGGCGTGGGGGCGGATTTATTATCCATGATATGCAAACAGAAATTGATCTTATAGTGGCAAGGGCTTGACCCGCGAAACTCAGGACAGGATAAGAGCCGCGCGTCGCCAGTACGGGAGCACGCAATCTCCAACCCCAATTATCCACCAACGTGACGGACCAAACGATTACCTCAGTGTCCCGAGAAAGTCGGGTTTTTAGGCCTTCGGCCGAGTTTCAACGCCAAGCAAACCTTGGGAGTTATGCCTCCTATAAGAAGCTGTATGCAGAGTCTGTCAACACCCCAGAAAAATTCTGGGACCGGCAGGCTAAGGAACATGTCATCTGGAGAAAACCCTATAAGACAGTTTTGAAGTGGAAGGCTCCACATGCTAAGTGGTTTGTCGGCGGCAAGTTAAACGTGGCAGAGAATTGCCTGGATCGACACTTAAACACGGCGCGCGAGAACAAGGCCGCGCTCATCTTCGAGGGCGAACCGGGGGATGTGCGGACGATCACGTATAAGCAGCTCCATTTCCACGTCTGCCGTTTGGCTCATATTTTCGAGAACATGGGTTTGGCCGCGGGGGATCGCGTTGCGCTTTATATGCCGATGATCCCGGAGGCGGTGATCGCGATGTTGGCCTGCGCTCGTATTGGCGCGGTGCATACGGTTGTCTTCGGCGGCTTCAGTCCCGAGGCGTTGAAAGATCGCATCAACGACTGCAAGGCGAAGGTGGTCATCACGGCCGACGGCGGCTGGCGCCGCGGCAAAGTGATCGAGCTGAAGGCCAACGTGGACAAGGCGCTGGAAAACACGCCCACCGTGCAGTCGGTCATCGTGGTCAAGCGCTGCGGCAACCCGGTGAACATGGTGGAGGGGCGGGACGTCTGGTGGACCGAAGCGTGGCAGGGTGCTCCCAACTCCCACCAAGCGAAAGCGTTCGATTCCGAGCATCCGCTTTTCATTCTCTATACCTCGGGTTCGACCGGCAAACCGAAGGGGGTGCTGCACACGAGCGCCGGCTATCTTTTGGGCGCCAAGCTGACGTCGCACTACGTTTTCGACCTCAAGGAGAACGATCGCTATTTTTGCACGGCCGATATCGGCTGGATCACCGGTCACAGCTACGTCGTCTACGGTTTGCTCAGCAATGGCGCCACAATCTTCATCTACGAGGGCGCGCCGAATCAGCCCGAGCCGGATCGGCTTTGGCAAATGATCGACCGGCATGGTATCACCATTTTGTATACGGCCCCGACCGCGATCCGTGCTTTCATGCGCTGGGGCGACAACTATGTGACCAAACACAAGCTGGATTCCCTGCGATTGTTGGGGTCGGTCGGCGAGCCGATCAATCCGGAGGCCTGGATGTGGTACCACAAGACGATCGGCAAAAAGCGTTGCCCGATCGTGGATACCTGGTGGCAGACCGAAACCGGCGCGATCATGATCGCGCCGTTGCCCGGAGCAATCCCGACCAAGCCCGGTTCCGGCACGCTTCCGTTCTTCGGCGTCGTGCCGAAGGTGGTCGACGATCTTGGCAAGGAGGTCCCCCGCAACAGCGGTGGGAAGCTGGTGATCACCAAACCGTGGCCTTCCATGCTCCGGACGCTGTGGGGGGACGACGAGCGGTTTCAGAAGACCTATTTCGGCGACTTCCCGGGGATTTATTTCACCGGCGACGGCGCCCGCCAGGACAAGGACGGTTATTTCTGGATCGTCGGCCGAATCGATGACGTGCTGAACGTCTCGGGGCACCGCATCGGAACGGCCGAAGTGGAAAGCGCGCTGGTCTCGCATCCGAAAGTGGCGGAAGCCGCGGCGGTGGGAAAACCGGATGACCTCAAGGGTCAGGCGCTCGTGGTGTTCGTGACGCTCAAGAGCGGCAATGAACCGAGCGACGCGCTCAAGGAGGAGCTGCGGGGTCATGTCGGCAAAGAGATCGGCTCCCTAGCCAAGCCCGATCAGGTCCGCTTTGCGGCCGGCCTGCCCAAGACACGCAGCGGAAAGATCATGCGCCGCATCCTCAAGGAAATCGCCGCTGGCGGTCAGGTCAAAGGAGACACCACCACGCTCGAGGACTTCTCCGTCGTGGCGACACTGCAGCAGGAAGAGTAGCCGGCGCTGGCCGCGCCTTCTACAAGTCAGAGGATAGAAGACAGAAGATAGAGGATAGAGGACGACAATCAGCGCGTGAAACACCCGCTTGCGTCTTTCTATCCTCTATCTTCTTCCGCCCAGCCGTCGTGCGCTACCTTCGGGCGGCGCGGTTTTTGTCGAGAATCGCCGCGGCGATCAAAGCGAAGGCGCAGAGGCGCACTAGGTAGAGCAGAGGATTGACCTCGTTATTCAAACCCGTACGCACAAGCAGCACGCGCTCCAGTGCCAGGGCCCAGAAGGCGATCGCGAAGAAGATGAAAAGGCGGTCCGCGGTTTTCTTCCAAAAACGCCAGAAGAATAGTCCCATCAGCAGCGCGGCCACGATGATTCCGCCCGAGACGATCAGCATGAAGTCCACTTTTGTCATACTCAACTTTCGGTGATTACACCGTACAGCAAGAGGAGAAGCGCGACCAGGGTGATGCCGGCCCGGTAGGGAGCCAAATCAACGCCGGTGACCAGAACCAAGTTCACGAACAAAAGAACGTTCGTCGCCGCCAGGCCGACGAAGCACGCACAGCTCCAGAGCAGCAGGCGGATGCGGGTGCGCCAATAGTTGCGAAGCAAGAGCGCGGCGCAGACCACGCTGGTCAGCGCGCATAGAAAGTACACCATTTGGGCGACCAGCTCAGACATCGCGGTCCCTTCTCAATTTGAAGGCGTCAGCGAAGCCCCGGACTTTCTGCGAGGATTTCGAGTGAATCATCTCCACCACGGTGGCCCGCCTCTGATTGTACAACGCGGTCAGGCTGGTGGCGAACTCATCGAGAGACGTCGACCTCGGCTGGTAGCGATAGGCACCGGCGACCGTGTCATCCGCCCGCAGCAGACCCGCCGCGCACAAGTCGGCCAGATTCTTGCCGGCCGATGTAGGGTTACTTTGAATGCGTTCGTTGACTTGTTCGGCCGACCAGCTCTTTGATTTTTCCCTGGCGAGCAGAATCAGCACCTCGAGTTGATCGATCGATTCGATGTACTGCGCGACGAAATGCTCCAGGGATCCGGGGGTGTCCGGCTCGCGCGGAATGCGATTGCAGTTGAGCTCGGCGATGTGCTGCAGCAACGACTCGATGCCCTCGAACGGGGCCGCCGTCTTCCGCCAGATCGCCCCGACGGAGATCTGCAGGGAGTGATCCTGAAGCGGCAGGGCGCACACGTTGCGCTTCGATCCGCGATCCGCGAGCAACGCGGGAAGGACGGCCACGCCGGCACCTTCCGCTGCCATTTCCAAAACCGTGGGGGCCTGATCGCTCGTGAATACGATCCGCGCGTGCGCGTTTTCCTGCTCGGCCAAGACGCTGATTCGCTCCGCGAACCCAACGGCCTCGTTGAAAAGAAGAAGCGGGTGCGCCAGCAAGTCCCTGAGCAAGACCGGGCCTTTTTCGACCAGCGGGTGGTCGAAACGACAGTACACCGCGTAGGGCGACGTAAAAAGCGGTCGTCGCTCCAGGCCATCGGGCAGGGTGGGCGGAAGGGTGATGAGGCCGAGGTCCACCTCTTCGGCCAAAACGGCCTCGAGGATGGCGCCGAGCGGCCGCTCCTTCACCTGCACCTCGGGAGCGTTCGCGCCCTTCAAAAAGAGAGCCAGGGCCTTTGGCAATGTTTCACAGGCGAGGAAGGGCTGGGCGGCGATCCGGAGGATGGGTTCGTCGCCGTAGCGGCGGTGGCGCAGGTCGTGCCGCACTTCCCCGGCTTCGGCCAGAATGCGGCGGGCGCTGACCAGCAGTCGTTCTCCGGCCTTGGTAGGCGATACCCCCCGAGACGTCCGGTTGAGCAGCCGCACGCCAAGTTCATTCTCCAGGCTCTTTACTTGCGCGGACAGCGACGGTTGGGAGACGTGGCACAGTTCCGCCGCAGCCGTAAGGCTGCCCTGGCTGACGACGGCTTCAAAGTACCGGAGTTGAAACAATTCCACGAGCAGAAAGTCACGCCCGCCTCCGCAGTCTGCAAGACGGTCTGCTGGGTCAAGCGGGCCACGGTGGTTGGTTCTTGTGGAGCAGAGAGCGGAGGAGGGTGCTTTTTGATGGTCGTAGAAGCCTTTTGCGGGGTGCAAGCTTGCGCAGGCAGTTTTTTCCTATGACGACATAGGAATTGCCTATAGGGCTTCGCTAAGCCCCTCACCCAAAAAAAGAACGAAAAGTGCCGCCAATTTGGGTGATTCGCGGAACCGGGGCGCTCGGTCGCGAGTCAGGCCGCTCGCAAATGCCCCCAGCCGATCGTGTCGTGTGGATGAACGCGATGGGTAACGAGTGCGGGGCCCCACCCATGCTCAATCACTATTGCACGTATTTTGACCGTAACTTCCTGGTGCAAGGCTGCGCTCTGGCGGCCTCCCTCAGGGAGAACGATCCCGCGAGTGTGCTATGGGTCCTGTGCCTGGACGATTTTACGTTCAGCTACTTGCGGCAGGCGGCTTTGCCGAGAGTTCGAGCGGTGGAACTCGCCGATCTCGAGCGTGCGGATGAGGAGCTTCGCGTGGTCAAAGACGGCCGTCAGAAGGTCGAATACTATTTCACGCTGTCGCCGTGCTGGCCCCGCTACCTCCTGCGGGAGGTTCCGGGGATCGATCGTATCACTTACGTCGATGCGGATATGTATTTTTTCGGCAGTCCGAATCCCATTTTTGCCGAAATGGATACGGCCAGCATCCTCGTGACCGAACATCGATATCCCTCGTATCTGCGTCATCACTTGCGCTGTGGAAAGTTCAATGTGGGGCTTTTGTCCTTCAGGAACGACCCAATCGGACGGGACTGCCTGGACGAGTGGCGCACGCGTTGCCTGGCCTGGTGTTTCGATCGCGCGGAGGAGGGGAAGTATGGCGATCAAAAATACTTGGATGAGTGGCCCGATCGCTACGGCGCGGGACTTTGCGTTTCGCGTCGATTGGGGGCCAACCTCGCGCCTTGGAATTGGCCACAGTATCGTTTTTCGGTCAGCGGGGACCGAATTCTGGTCGACGGGCAGCCTTTGGAACTTTTCCATTTCGCGCGTTTCGCGCCCGTTTGCGGCAGCCACGTCCTCCAGTCGGGACAGCTGGAGTACGGCGTCATGCCGTGGGGATTGCGGCAGCGCATTTACGGGCGTTATTGGAGGGCGCTGAAAGCGGCGGAGGAGGAAATTGCCAAACTCAGGCCCGGCTTCGGTTTTAAATCGGCGCATTCGCGAGGATGGCATGGGTTTTGGCGTGCGCTTGTCCCGCGGCTTGTGTTTGGGAGCGACTGGATCCGGCTCGGTCCGCTCCTCATTTCCGGGCGGTTCGGCCTCGGTCGGTATTCGGGACGGGTGCTGGCCGCGCTCAGGTCGAGGGCCAAAATGACAGCCCAAAGTCGCGCGGGGGAAACGATCGTCGAGCCGGTGTCCAGCCTGGTACCGCCCCCGGCGTCTAAGTGAGCCGTGACACTCAGACCCAATCGCGCCGCACAAGGAAGTCGGCGTAAAGTCCTGCTTCGGGTGTGCCCGGTTCGGGCTGCCAGTTGTAGTCCCAACGCACGAGGGGCGGCAGGCTCATCAGGATCGATTCGGTGCGCCCTCCGCTTTGCAGCCCGAACAGGGTGCCGCGGTCCCATACGAGATTGAATTCCACGTAGCGTCCCCGCCGGTACAACTGAAATTGCCGTTCCCGGTCGCCGTAAGGCGTGGCTTTGCGCCGATCGACGATCGGCTGATACCCCGGCAACACGTGATCGCCCACGCTTCGCATGAGGGCAAAGCTTCGCTCGAAACCCAGTTCGTTGAAATCGTCGAAAAAGAGTCCTCCAATCCCGCGTGCTTCGTTGCGGTGTTTGAGGAAGAAATAGTCGTCACACCAGCGTTTGAACCGCGGATACAGCTCGGCGCCGAAGGGCTCGACGGCGGAACGGGCGGTGCGATGCCAATGGACCGCGTCTTCGGTGAACCCGTAATACGGGGTCAGATCGAAACCTCCGCCAAACCACCATAGAGGATTTGCCGTGCCGGCGCCGGCAATGAAGAAACGGACATTCGCATGGGTGGTGGGAACGTAGGGGCTGCGCGGATGCACGACCAGCGAAACGCCCAGCGCTTCGTAGGGCCTCCCGGCGAGATCGCGCCGGTGAGCGGTGGCCGAGGGCGGCAGTGACGCACCCGTAATGTGAGAAAAGCCAACCCCGGCCTTCTCAAAAACGTTTCCGTCCGAAAGAATGCGAGAGACCCCGCCTCCGCCCTCGGCCCGTTGCCAGGTGTCGGAGCCAAACCGGGTCGTCCCTTCTTCTTGCTCCAGCGCGGAGCAAATTTTCTCCTGCAAGCCGAGCAGGTAGCTCTTAACGGCGGCGATGTCGGGCATCATGATCGCGGCCATCTCGGCAATTTATTCCGGCGTGCGCAATACGCCTTTGCCCTCTCGCAGCGACTTCAGCAATCGATCTGCGATGCCGTAGCGGGGGCTGGCCACCGCGGACACGAGGAAAGCCGCCCCGAGGCAGAGCACGATGCAGGGCCCACTGGGCATGCTCACGTGGAAGCTCACAAAAATGCCGATGAACGAACAGAGGAGGGCGGTCGCGACGGAAAGCACGAGCATGCGTCCAAGGTGGTCGCACCAAAGATAGGCCGTCACGGCCGGCAGAAGAAAGAGCCCGAGGGCGAGGACGATGCCCATGGTCTGCAACGCGGAAATGAGGTTGAGCACAATCAACGCCAGAAGACTCACGTGGGTGAGCGCGCCGCGTCCGCCGGTGGCGCGATGAAACGTCGGATCGAACGTTTCGAGGAGGATTGGCCGGTAGAAAACTCCAAACGCCGCCAGCGTGAGGAGACTGGTCGCAGCCGAAAGGGCGACGTCCGTCGGACTCACCGCGACGATGTAACCGAAGAGGAAATGAGATAAATCGACCGAGGCCGGCATCAGGCTGACGAGCGCAATGCCGCTGGCGAAGAAGATCAGGAAAAGGGCGCCGAAGGCCGACTCCTCCTTGATGCGGGTCAGCCGGCTGAGGAGGGCGCTGCATCCGGCCGTCAGCAAACCCGCGATCAATGCCCCGGCGAAAAGCGCCAAGGTATTGGCGCCGAAAAGCAGAAACGCCAGGGCCACTCCCGGCAGCAGGGAGTGGGCGAGGGCGTCGCCCATCAACGCGAGCCTCCGCAGCACCATGACGGACCCAAGGAGCCCGCCGCTGAGGCTGAGCAAAGCCGCCGAAGCCAGTCCGCGTTGCATGAAACCGTAGCTGAACGGTTCGACGATCGTCTGATGAAAAGTCACGGAACGGACCTTTTGGAAAAACGGAATGAGGCGTTCATTTGGGGAAGTTCGCTGTGCGCAGCAGCTTGAGGGGGTCGTGCGCGCCCGACCCCGCTCGGAAGGCTTCGTC
>CAZJLP010000095.1:0-7303 GCA_964546955.1 uncultured Opitutaceae bacterium
CGATACGCAGTTCGAATTCCGGGTTGTCGATCCTCGCTTCAGCGATGCTGATGGCGTTTTCGAGGAGCGCCACGAACTCGACGGATTGCTCCGTGGCGTCTTCACCGATTTTCCAAAACAGCGCTTGCGGCGCGAATTCCAGGTACGACTTCACCAGGAGGAGCACTTCGAGCTCCTTTGGCTCTTCTTCCTCCTGATCGTCGGTCGCGACCTTGATAAATTTTTCCTGCGGACCGGTCATGTCTTTGATCGCCACGACGGCCGAAATCGTTCCCGTTTCCCCGGGAGCGAACGTTTTCTTGTGCAGCGCGGCGGCCATGCAGCCGCAGCTGGATGTGACGGCCGTGACGGTGACCGTGCGTCGGCCCGCGTTGCGAAAAGAGAACGCGGCCTTCAGTTCCTTGTCGTCGGGCCCGGCCTCGAGGCGGACCAAGTCTTTCTCGAACGGATGGCTTGCGCCTTGCAGCGCCAGCACCGACGCGGCGAACGGCAGGAGAAAACGACGGAGCGCGTGCACCAGGGACAAGGCGGCCGTTCCACGTCGCCGGAACGGCCGCGCCGGAGTGGTCGATGCTCAGCGGAGACCGTTGCGGCCCTGGCCGTAGTGCGTCAACGTTTCCCAGCCGATGAAGTAATTTGTCCCGGTGGGCCGTTTGCCGGACAATGTCTTTGCGGTTTGGGGGAGGCTAAGTCCCATCCGATTGACCAGATGGTTGAAACCGACTTCGAAGCACTCGGTCCAGCCGAGGCTGGGGTTGCCGCCGCAAAGCCAGCTCGGTGCCGTCGCTCCGTTGAGGTACGTGCAGTGGAATTCGAGCGTTTTTTGGAAGCGCTGGTTGCCCTCGCTGTACAGGTCCTGGCCTTGTTGCAGGGCGGTTTCGGCCGTAAGGATCAAGGCGTTGATGCCCCATTCGCAGTGGCCGAAGTCGCGGCAGGTTTCCTGCGCGACACCGTCGACGAATGTCTTGAGACCGTACCAGTTCGGGCGAGAGCAATGTCCGGGGGCTTTGGGCTGGGAACCGTCGGATTTCAGGTAGATGTAGGCCGGAAGACGTCCGCGCCAAAGACTGACGGCTTTGTCGTACGCGGCACGATCCTCGAGGTACACGGCGCAATTGATCAGGGCGGACACCATGATCGCCTCCCAATTTCCATTCGCGCAGCTTCCTTTCATCAATTGCGGGACGTACTGCGTGCGCAGCATTTGTTTGAATTTATTCTGCTCCGCGGTGGGCCAACCCGTGTAGGTGTGACCGATGATTTCCGCCGCTTGAGGCCAGACTGCCCCGGCCCAACCGGTTTGAAGGGGCGCGTTGTGCGCCGTGTGGCCGCCCGTGAGCGTATTGGCCCACGCATTCATGATCTTGATGGATGTTTTGGCGTGCGCGTTGTTGCCGGTATAATACCAGAGCAACGCGTGGGTGTAGGCCGCCATCGCATCGCGACGTTCGTCGGAGCAGCCAAGATTGGGATTCGAGCTCGGCCCGCACTCCACCGTTTTCCAAGGTTTCGGCGTATAGGTGAGGGAGGCCATCGAGCTGGCCTTGGCTTTGTTAAACGCGGCGGTCCAGGGTTGGGCGCCGGCGGCGATTTTGCCTTTGGTGAAATCGAGCATGGCTCGATTGGTAACGACTCCCGGGTGACGGAAGGTGGTGGGCGCTGCAAGGGCCGAAACGGCGCAGAAGCCCGAGCTGGCGACAAACGCCGCCAGCATGACTCGTAACACGTTCATGATGCTAATGGGGTGTAGTTTATCCGCCGAGCAAAGGGGTACCGGCGGGGGGTGAGCGGGCAGTACTCTCTCACTATGACAGAAGGCAGAGTTCTGTCCATCTGACGTTTGTCATGGGGAGGCGTTTCTCCGTCTTCTCTTAGGGATTTGCTAGCTGTGCGACGGTCCTTTGATCGACCCGCCCCCCGAGGTGCTTCGCGAGGAACTGTTCAGCGCGGCGGTAGAATTCCATCTTGTTTTCTTCGAGGTGAAAGCTGTGACCTTCGTTCGACTTCGTGAGGTACTCAACTTCGACGCCGTGTGCCGTCAGGGCGGCCGCGATTTTGTCGGAATGCGAGCGGCTGACGCGCGGGTCGTTGGTACCGTGCACCAGGAGGAGGGGGGCTTTGATTCGATCTGCATGCTTCAAGGGGGACACAGCGTCCAACGCGGTGCGCTCGGTCTCGGGATTTCCCACCATGGCATGCAGCATAGCTTTCGCCGCCTGGGCGGCCGGGGGCAGCGCATCGAGCCAGTCGGCGATGTCTGAGACACCGCAGTCATCAATGCCGCAGCGGTAGAGCTCCGGCGTGAAAGCCAGTCCAGCGAGGGTTGCGTATCCTCCATAGGAAACCCCATAGATCCCAATCCGTTTGGGATCGGCGATCTTCTGGTCCACCAGCCACCGTACCCCGTCCGTGATATCGTCCTGCATGGCTCTACCCCATTGTTTGAAACCCGCCTCCAAAAACGCGCGCCCATAGCCGCGGGACCCACGATAGTTCATCTGCAGCACGGCATACCCTCGGTTCGCGAAAAACTGAATTTCGGGATCGGCTCTCCATTGCACTCGCGCCCACGGTCCGCCGTGGACAACGATCAGAGTCGGCAGCGGTCCTTGAACCGCTTCGTTCGGTACGGTGAGGTAGCCGTGGATGGTCAATCCGTCGCGGCTTTGGTAACTGATCGGCTTGATCGAAGCGAAATGTTTGCCATCGATCCACGGCGCGACGGCTCCGATTTTCGTGAGTTCCTTTGCCTCTTCCTGATAATGGTAATACGTGCCCGGATCGCGGTCGCTCCAGGCTTTGACGAGAAAATTGCGACGGGCACGATCTGCACTCACAATCTCCACCGCTAGTCCGGGCAGTCTTCCCTCGACATCGCGATACCGCTGCCGCCACCGTTCGTCAAAATAAACGCGCTCCAGCTTGTCACCGATGTAGTGGGCGCCTGTTATGCGCAAATCGTCGCCCTCTCGCATTAGTCCGCCGGCGTCGTACTGCGGGTGTTCAAAAATGACCTCGGTCTCTCCGCCGTTTTTCGGGTCGATCACGACGATTGCCGCTTTGTCGCGATCGCGATTCGAAAGCGCATAAAATTGCCGGTTGTCCGCGGTAAAGAATAGCGGGCCCACCGAGGCGCGGAAATCCGTGGTGAGAATGTGTTCGAATGAGGCCTCATCGGTCGCCCGGTGAAACAGTGTCACGTTCACGCCGTCGGTTGCGAGCGCCAGGCGTATGACTCCGGCGTTGTCCGCAACGTACCGGACGAAACGACGATCATTTTTCACCAGAAGATCGGCCTCGCCGGTTTTGGCATTGATCTTGTAGAGGTCGGGTGATCGAGGGTCTCGCTGGTTTAACGTGATGAGGAGGTGATCAGGGTGGCCCCGAAGCTTTGAGATCAGTCGCGCTTGTACGCCAGACTGCGGCGTTAGGAGTTGCGGGTTCGCGCCGTCGCGGTCGATGGCATGAATACGCCAGTTTTCCTTGCCGCCATCGTCGATGGAGTAGACCAGACGATGGTCGCCCATCCATTGGAAACCGCCGATGTCGCGGTCCTTCGCATTGGTCAGTCGCGTCGATTCGGTGCTTCCGAGCCGGCGGACGTAGAGGTTGAGGCGCTGATTATAGGAAGCGAGATACGCGACGTAATTTCCGTCGGGCGACAACTCCATCTTAGTCAGTTCGGGATTGCGGAACAGATCGGCAATCGGAATGAGCGGCGCCGGCTCGGACGCCAGGCACAGCGCCACTGCTCCCAGGCCGAGAGCGAAGAGAAAAGGTTTTATAATCATATAGGTAGGTTCGGTTGGTAGGCGTCACGGGATGCCCGCCTTTTGTACCATCAGGCACCGCACAGGGGGATTTCTTACAGCGGCGGCCCAGCACTCAGTTTCGTTGCGCGCGGTTTGAAGTCTGCGTGGCGATCCAATGGGGGCCTTCACAAGCCGGACGAGTTCTCTCCTGAAGCTGGCGTGGGGCTCGGGGCCGCATTTACGCAGATTGTAGCAGGAAGGCGTGGTCGGCCTCTATTCCCGCTTCGGCTGCTCTTTGGGAAGCAAGCCAGGAAGCGCTTGCCCGACTTTTTTGCGCCCGAGGAAACGGAGGCGACCTATAGAAGCGATCAACCTAGGGCGAACTCGCTGAGGAGTTCCCGTAGGCGCTTCCATTGGGGCAAGAGCACCGCACGATAATGCCGCAGTGCGACCGCGCCAACGCAGATCGTAAAGCCCAACACAGCGGAAGAGCGGCCGACGAAGCCAGTGAGGTCAAATTTACCCACATGATACGAGTGAGCAAGAGAGGCGAGGGTGAGCAGTGCCAGCAACGGCATCTGCCAAGCTGCTTTGCGATAATCGGCCATCTCCATTTCGATCACCTCAAGGGTGGTGCTCAGATTTTCCCTAACATTGCTTGCACTTTTTTGCAGGACTTTGCGCTGTCCCTGGATTCGCCGCACCAGTGCTATCAACAGCAAGGCGTAGGCGGCTTCAAAGATAGCCAAATAGGCGACGCCGAATGCCGTCACGGGAATTGCGCCGCTCAGATGATTTACGATGGTGAAGAAAGGAGTCGCGAGCAATCCGAAGGCGGTACAGGCGACGCCCCATTTCAGAATGCGGCCCTGCCGGTTGGGGTCCCGTTCCACCAAGACTTCGGTGGAACGCGATTGCGTAGCGACGAACGAAACGGGACTTGGCTGCTGGCGCCACAGTTTTTCGATAGTTTCAAAGTTGTTCATGGGAATGGTCGAGCAGTGTAGTAAGCTTCTGTTTGCAGCGATGGACGCGGATTCCAATATTGTCTTCGGTCAATCCGAGCACCTCCGCCATTTCGCGATAGCTAAGTCCATCGAGGTAAAGGAGGCAGAGGGTGCGCTCAACCGGACTGAGCGTGTTGATTGCGCGGTAGAGCCATTCGAGTCGTTCCGTTTCGCGGGGATCGGAGGCCGGATTTTCCGATAGCGGTTCGTGTTCGAATCGTGCGAGACGATGTTGATAGCGTCGGAGCGATCGTTTCCAGTTCAGCGCTCGTCGGTGGGCGACCCGGTAGACATAGGTCGATAGCTTGGAGCGTGCTTCGAACTGCGGGAGCGCCTGCCAGAGCGCCAGGGTGATTTCCTGGAAAAGATCCTCTCGGTCTTCCTTCGAAAGGGCGAAGGCATTGGCGGTTTTCCAAATGATACCGAGATGCTGCTGTTGAATCTGCTCAAACAACGCGGCGTGTTCAGGAGGCATGGGGGAGCGAGGTAGTGGCTCTGAGATCAACGGTTTACGCAAAGGTAAACCCCCGCCACGCCTCGGGACGGAAGGAATTCGGAGATCGAAAAGAGGGAGCAGGGAGCTTTCATGAAGAATCCACTCCCATATGGCACCGCCCTGCCTGAATCCTTACAGGCTAAGTTTTACGAGATTTGTCCCCCACCATCGAGCAGAGCCGTGCCTCGAGGTTGTGGTCCGGAATTTGCGTCTCGCGAAGGTTTTGACGGAACGAAGGAAAACGAGGGTGACTCGCCCTTGTCGGGGCAGCAGGGTGTGATTCTAACCTTCCATCCTGACTGATGCCGCGCCCATGCGCGACGGTCCTCCTTCGACCGGCAATCTTTTAGTTTTGTCCGCTTCGAAGCTTCGCGAGACCGGTCTGATGTCAACGGGGCTGGATGGGCAGGGTCATCCGTTGCGCCCCGCGTAAAACAGTAATCGCTTCAGTCGTCCCCTCGTGAGGTCCGGTCAGTTCCTTGTGCAGCGCATCGACCGTCGAGATGGCGGTGCGGCCAAACCCGATGACGATGTCCCCTTCGAGCAGACCGGCGCGGGCGGCGGGCCCGTCCGGCTCCAATTGCGCGATCAGAACGCCCGTGTCTTGATTTAAGCGGTAGTGGCGCGCGACGGTGCGCAGAAGCCTCACGTTTTGCCCGGCGAGCCCGAGGAAGCGGCGTTGCAGGCGTCCATCTTTGATCAGCCAGGCCACGACCCAGCGCGCGATGTTGCTCGCGATGGCCAAGCAAAGCCCCTGCGCGGGCCTGATGATGGCGGTGTTGACTCCAATGACGTCGCCCGCGCCGTTGACGAGAGGTCCGCCGGAGTTGCCGGGATTGAGCGCCGCGTCCGTTTGAATGATGTTGTCGATGAGCCGTCCGGATGAACTCCGCAGCGAGCGTCCCAGTCCGCTGACGATTCCCGCCGTGACCGTCTGCTGAAACCCCATCGGGCTGCCGATCGCGACCGCGAGATGGCCGGGCTTGACCGTATCCGAATCCGTGAACCGAAGGTAGTCGATTTCCGAGGCGGTCACGCGTAGGACGGCCAAATCCGTGTCGGGGTCATCGCCGACCAAATCTGCTTCCAGTCGGCGTCCGTCCGCCAGTAAGACGCGGATCGCGCGCGCGTTATGGACGACGTGGCTATTCGTCACGAGATAACCATCCGGAGAGATGAAAAACCCAGAGCCGCTGCCGCCGGTTTCCCCTTGGGACGAGTCGCCGCGGACTTCAATGTGCACGACCGCGGCGTGGGCTTTGTCATATGCAGCGGATACTGCCGCCGAATAGGCGTCCAGGCGGACGGAAGCGTCGGGGGGGGCTAACTGGGAAGCACGATAAACGTCGCCCGCGTCCTCGGCTGGAGTGCTGGTGTCAGAAGAAGTAAATGCGACCATCCTCCAATGTAGCGCATCTTTTGGGAAACGCCAGGGGAGGTCTCGAGGCCCATTGGCTGCTCGGCAGATTTGCCACCAACGAAGGAAGCTCCGCGCCCGTCGAAGCCGCGTCGCTGTTGGGAAAGGGCCATTTTCACCGCAGCCGCTTTTTCGCGGCAGAGACTTCGATGAGGTGTTTCAGCCGCCTCTCGCGAGTCGCTTCTTGTTTCGCGCTGACAATATGGAAAAGGGCGAGTCGGCGGTAGCCGGGTGGCTGGGCGGAGAAGAAGTCCCAGGCGGCTTTATGCTTTTTGAACGCGGCCTCGTACTTTCGCGGCCACTTTTCAGGTTGTTTTTCGTACGAGTAGATGCCGGATTTTTCCTTCGTCCGCAGGGCGAACGCAGCCAGTCCCGCGGGATGCATGCGCCCTGCTTTCTTTAGCCGCGCCACGTGGGCGATGTTGATCGCGCTCCAATTGCTGCCCCGCCGACGGGGCGTGAGTCGCTGGGTGTACGAGTCCGCGTCGATCGATTTTGTGATTCCGTCGATCCAGCCGTAACAGAGTAGTTCTTCCACGGCTTCAGCATAGGTCAGCCCCGTCTTGCCCGAGTTTCTCTTGTAATAGCCAATCCACAATTCGTCGCGCGTGGCATGATTTTTTTCGAGCCA
>CAZJLP010000096.1:0-6643 GCA_964546955.1 uncultured Opitutaceae bacterium
TATCCTCGAAACGGAGTTCGAGACCGCTTCAGGCATGGTGAAGTTGCTGGACTTCATGCCGCCCGACGGAGAGCGGCGGTGTGTCGTGCGGATTGTCGAAGGAGTATCGGGGAGCGTGGAGTTGGAAATGGCTCTGCGCGTAAGGTTCGACTACGGACGGACGATCCCGTGGGTGAGACATGCTTCCGACGGCGGCGGCATCATCGCGATCGGCGGGCCCAATGGCGTCGTCCTCCACACCGATGTGCCGACGCACGGCGAGGATCTCACCACGGTCTCGCGGTTCACCGTTCGCGCGGGACAAAGAACGACATTCGTCCTCACCTGGTACCTCTCCCATGAAGCGCCGCCGGCGAAGCCCGACGCGGAGCGCCTCCTGGCCGACACGGAACGCTATTGGACCGCTTGGTCTTCGCGTTGCACGTATCGAGGGCAATGGCGCGAGGCCGTGCTGCGTTCTCTCATCACCCTCAAAGCGCTGACGTATGCCCCCACCGGCGGAATTGTGGCAGCGGCCACGACCTCTCTTCCTGAGCAGCTTGGCGGCGTGCGGAACTGGGATTACCGTTTTTGCTGGCTGCGCGACGCGACGTTCACCTTGTACTCGCTGATGGAAGCCGGTTATACCGACGAGGCGCGCTCCTGGAGCGATTGGTTGCTGCGCGCGGTGGCGGGGCATCCCTCCCAACTGCAGATCATGTATGGCGTGGCGGGAGAACGCTCGCTGCCCGAACTGGAGCTCAGGTATTTGGCGGGGTATGAAAACTCGCGTCCGGTCCGGGTGGGAAATGCGGCCGCAGAACAATTTCAACTCGATGTCTACGGGGAGGTGCTGGACGCCCTGTATTTAGCGCGAAAGGTGGGCATTCAGATGGGAGATGACGCCTGGAATCTCCAGAGGAGCCTCGTGGCTTTTGTGGCACGCTATTGGACGGAACCCGACGAAGGGATCTGGGAGATCCGCGGGCCGCGTCGGCACTTTGTCCATTCGAAAATCATGGCCTGGGTTGCGCTGGACCGAGCGGTGAAAAGCGTGGAAGAGTTCGGCCTCCCGGGAGACTTAGAGGGGTGGCGGAGCGTGCGCGATGCGATCCACGGGGACGTTTGCGCGAAGGGTTACAACGAGGCGCGGGGCGCGTTCACTCAATTCTACGGCGGCGATCCCTTGGATGCCAGCGTCCTCATGCTGCCGCTGGTCGGCTTCCTGCCCGCGAGTGATCCGCGTGTCGTCTCGACCGTGGAGGCGATTCAGCGGGAGCTGGTGACCGACGGATTCGTGATGCGATACCGTCCCGATGAGTCGGCGTCCATCGATGGGTTGCCGCCCGGCGAGGGATCGTTTCTCCCATGCTCTTTCTGGCTTGTCGACTGCCTGCATTTACTGGGCCGCACGGAGGAAGCCCGCGCCCTGTTCGAGCGCTTGTTGGCATTGCGGACTCCTTTGGGGCTGCTCGCCGAGGAGTACGATACGCGTTACGGCCGTCTCGTCGGAAACATTCCGCAGGCCTTTTCGCATGTGGGCCTGATCAACACTGCGCAAAATTTGGAGGAGAATATCGTTGGGCCGGCGGATCATCGCAGCGCGCTGCAGGCGACGTGAGGCGAGAAGCGGCTCGGCGTGGAATGCCTTAGGTTAGCACGAGACGGTGCAAGCCCGCCGCACGACGGGCTCCACCTTTGCCGCCGCTTTCCTCAGGTTACGGGTTGAGGAATCTCCGCTGCCTCTTCTGCCGTCCGTGTGCTCCACAATCTCCAGCCGATCAAGATGAGGAGGCAGCCGAACGCGAGGAAACCGAGATCCCAGGCCAGCCAATGCGGACTGTCGGGGCGAACGTGATGGAGGCCGAGGAGGTGGTGATCGATCAGCCCCTCCACCACATTGAAGAGGCCCCAGCCCGCGATCGCGCCCGCGAACAGGATTCGCCCGCTTTGTGGGTGATTGCGCGCCGCCGAGCGGACGCGGTGAAGGAGCGCCACCCCGGCTATTGTCAGGAGCAAGACCGCGAGGTGAAAGAGGCCGTCTTGGGTATTCTGACGCTGCAGCGCGGCGATGGATTCAGGCTGGCAGGTGGCGGTCGTGCAAACCAAATGGTGCCAGCCTAAAATCTGGTGGAGGACGATGCCGTCGATAAAGCCGCCGAGTCCCAGACCGAGCACGATTCCGGAGCGGAAAAGCGGACGTAAGTTCATGGTGCGTTTCGTTGGGTTGGCAGAGCCCGGGGTTGCACCCCTGATCGCGGGCAAGGCGGCGTCGGCTAACCTGCCCGGGACGGCAGGTCCGCCTTGATCGCGGTTGCGGAGCTCAAGGCTCGTCATGTTCGAGCAGTGTAGCGCCTGAGTTCGGCGCAAAAATACGAGGCCGGCGGGAACGAGGAGCGCCGAGCCGTTTATTGCGGCCCGACGCTCCCGGTTGTGCGCAACCGAGCGAGCAAAACGTTAGTCAACGTTTTCCGTGCTTAATTTTTGCTCGCCGACCCCTCGGCCAAACCCGGGCCGCGGGCCGATAGAACCATGAAAGCAGTTCGTCGCTGGAAGCAGCCTGTTCTGTAGACAGGTCTGGAGTGCAGAGACGAACTTTGTCCTTGGCGCAAATTCGTGTAACATCCGGTCTTTGCCATCGCGGTACTATGTCACGATTGAGTTCGAGCCGGTAGCAGGACTCTGCGCAAAATTTGTCGCCAACTACAGGGAGCGCATGAGGGTGTTCGCCGAGCAGACGGCGTCAGGCGCCGGCGGACGGGCATCGGGCGAGCTCCCCCGCTGCGTCGAGCAGTGCGGGAGAAGGTGACGCCAGCGAGTCGGCGGGGCATTGCTCACTTCTCATTGGTCAGCACCTGTGGCTACGAGCGTGAGCGAGTGGCCGGATCGCGCAGACGTCGATCCATTGCTTACTGCCGAATGCTTATTGCGTGTTCAGCCCGTAGCGGGGAGCGCCAGCGAGTCGAGGTTCGACCACTCACCCTCCAACCCCTGGTCGCCTTCGGTGCCGCCAAAGGCGGTAAACCGCAGCGTCAGGAGACGCTGCGCCGTCATCCTTGCGCCGTGTCATACGCGACGAAGGCAGTGAACGAGATCAAAATGACGACAACATAAATCATGACGATGGAGATAACGCGGAGCTCTGCGCGTTTTCTAAGGGGCGGTGGATGCGTGGTGACAGGGTTAAGATGTGAGTGATGCTTTGGCGGAAGCGGCGGAGCTTGGCCTGACGCGCTCCCGGACGTCCTCGTTATATCGGAAACGTCGAAATGCCGCGATAGCTCTTAAGAACTACGCGCCGTCCCCGTGCCCGGATGCGTCGAAATCGGCAGCAACGTCGCCTGGTGGCAACGCGGGCACAATCGCTTTCTCCCTTCGGCATCGAGCGGCGCCTCCGCGATCCGCCCGCGCCAGCCGCAGCGCTGCTCTGACGCCGCGCAATACGAGTGGATGCAAAAACTGTCGCATTGCCGCCAATCCGGCAGCGATTGCTCGTACGGGTCGGGGGGCTGGGATGAAAAAGGGACTGACATTTTCACCGGGGCGCGACAAGGGGCCACGCCGTGGTTCGATCATCATATCAGGCTCCGTTTATCACAACGATAGCGCTTTAGTAGTACCTGGCACGGCCGCCGCAAATTTGCATTGGTTTCCGCGCGCACTTGTTCAGAATGAACGGCCTCATGAGCAAGCCGTCCGCTTCGCCCGCCGCGCCCCGCCCACGCGCGAAAAAGTCTTCGCCGAAGCCGCTGCACTCCGAGAATTGGTTCAAGACTGCCTTCAACAACAGTCCGGCTATGCACAGCATCCTGCGGCTGTCCGATAATCGGTTCGTGGAAGTAAACGAGACGTTCACACGAGCGCTCGGACTTTCCCGCGAAGCAGTCATTGGCCGTACGCCGCAGGAACTGAATTTCTGGCTGTGCCCGGAACAAAGACAGGAGTACAGCGGCACCTTGCAGGAATGCGGCTGCGTCAAGGGTTACGAAGTTGCGGTCCGTTCCGCGGATGGCCGCATCCTCACAGTCCTGCTATCGTCCGAGTATGTCGAAATCGACGGCGAGCCGCACATTCTCAGCGCAGCGGTCGATATCACCGCGCGACAACAGGCCGAGGAGAAGCTCCGCGTCAGCAACGAACAGCTTCGGCAATCCGAAGAGCGGTTCAGCAAAATTTTTCACGCCAGCCCGGCCATGGCCGCATTGACCCGATTCTCCGACGGAAAAATCGTGGCCGCGAACGAGGCCTTTGTTTGCGGCACCGGCTGGACCGAATCGGAGGTCGTCGGTCGCACCGCGCTCGATCTCAAGCTTTACGCACGGCCGGAGGACCGCGACGAATTCCTCCGTCTGATGCAGAGGCAGGGCTGCATCCGCAACCGCGAGCACCTGTTACGGATGAAAGATGGAGAGCTCCGGACCATCCTGACTTCAGCCGAATTGCTGGATCTGAACGGGGAGACTCACCTGCTGATTGTCGGCTTGGACATCTCCGCCCGGAAGCAGATCGAAGCCGAACTGCAAAAAGCGCTGGGCAAGGAGCGGGAACTCAGCCAACTGAAGAGCGACTTCGTTTCCCTGGTCTCGCACGAATTCCGCACGCCACTCGAGATCATCATGTCGTCCGGCGACAATCTCAGCCGGTACCACGATCGCCTTTCGCCGGAAAAGCGGCAACAATTGCTCAAATCGATTCATAAATCGGTTCGACGGATGTCCGACATGATGGAAGAGGTGCTGTTTCTCGGGCGCATGGACTCGGGTCGCATCGATTTCAACCCGGTGCCTTTCGACCTGGAGACACTTTGCCAGCGGGTGCGCGATGAGATGAAGTCCGCCATGAACAACAGGTGTCCGATCGAACTGTCTCTTCCGGCAAACCTTCGGGCCCAGGCTCGCGGCGACGAATCTGTCCTGCGTCATATCCTCACCAACCTACTCTCCAACGCCTGCAAATACTCCCCAGAGGGCGCCGTGGTTGAACTGCGTGTCACGGCCGCGGGCCCGAGCGCACGGTTCGAAATCGTGGACCGCGGAGTCGGAATTCCGAAGGCCGACCAGGAGCGCTTGTTCGAAGCGTTTCACCGCGGCGAGAACGTCCGCCATATCCATGGCACCGGCCTCGGCTTGGTCATTGTGCAACGCTGCGTCACGCTGCACGGCGGCCTCGTGAGCTTCGAAAGCGCCGAAGGCAAGGGAACCACCTTTCGCGTGACACTCCCGCTCTTCGAAGGAAAAAAAGGAGGCTCGCCATCATGAACAAGATTCTGGTGATCGAGGACGAGCCCGAGACGCTCGAGAACCTAGGCACGATGCTGGAGATGGAAGGCTACCAGGTCCTCCGCGCCCAAAACGGAAGAGTTGGCTTGGAAGTCGCCCGCCGTGAAATTCCGGACTTGGTGCTCTGCGATGTCTCCATGCCCGAGATGGACGGCTACGGCGTGCTGGAAGCCTTGCGCGGCACCCGCGAAACCGTCGGCATGTCTTTCATCTTCCTGACCGCCAAAGGAGAAAAACGGGATCTGCGCGCGGGGATGAATCTCGGCGCTGACGACTACCTCAGCAAGCCCGCCGCCGCCGAGGAGGTGCTGGAGGCGATCCGCATTCGGCTGCAGCGCAAGCGGCAAAACGAGCGGGCCACCCTGGGCAGGGCGCAGCTGCGCCCCAATTTCTCCTCCAGCAAACCGCTGGAGACGCTCGGTCTGACCCCCAGGGAAGCCGAGGTTCTCCTCTGGATCGCCCAGGGCAAATCCAATGCGGACATCGCGACCATCCTGGGCTGCGCCGAGAACACCGTGAAGGTGCACGGCGCCCACATCTTCGAAAAACTCGGCGTCGAAAATCGAAACGCCGCCTCAATGAAAGCGCTCGAGGTTCTCGCGCGAGTCTCGGCTGAACGGTAGCACTGCTCATCGCCAGGAGTGAAATAAGCGACAAGCATTCAGCAATGGGCAATGGATCAAGGTCTGCTTTCGATCCGGCCACTCGCTCACGCTCGTAGCCACGGGCTGCTGCTCGATGAGCAATGAGCGATAGGAGATGAGCGATGTGCGGCGGTGTCGCCGACTCGCCGCCGCTCACCGGCCCAGGAATTTCACGACGGCTTCCGTTCGCGATTGGACCTGAAGTTTTTTGTAGATGGCGTGGAGGTGCGTGCGGACGGTGCCGACGCCGATGTCGAGGGTGCTGGCGATTTCCTTGTAGTGATATCCTTTCGCGAGGAGGGCCAAAATTTCGCTTTCGCGGGCAGTCAGCGACTTCATTTCCGGGGTGGGGGCGAGCGTAGGCAGTTTTTTGAAGAAGCTTACAACCTTGCGGGCGATGCTGGCGGACATAGGGGCGCCGCCTTGGACGATCTGTTCCAATGCGGCTAGAATTTCCTGGGGAGGCATGCTTTTCAGCAGATATCCCGAGGCGCCCGCTTGGAGGGAGTTGAAGATCTGCTCCGTGTCCTCGTACGCGGTGAGCATGAGGATCTCGATCTCCGGAAGCTGAGGCTTCAATTTTCCGACGCATTCGATGCCGTTTATTCCCGGCAGATTGATGTCCATCAGCACGACTTGGGGCTTGTGTGCAGGCAGTTCGCGCAAGGCTTCTTCCCCTGAGCCGTGCACGCTCAGGCATTTGAAGCCCGCGGAACTCTGGAGAAGGGCGGCGAGGCTCTC
>CAZJLP010000097.1:0-6531 GCA_964546955.1 uncultured Opitutaceae bacterium
TCGGGGCCTCGGCGTTCGGTCAGACTTAAGCCGAGGTCGAATTTGGCCACGCTCCTCGCGGGACGAAGCGGGGAAACCGCAAGTCCCGGGAGGTCGAGTTTGGATGCGCCCTCGTTGTGAAAAACAATGATGACCTGAAAAAGAGGATGGTGCGCTAGCGAGCGTGTCGGATTGAGGACTTCAACCAGCCGTTCGAAGGGCAAGTCTTGGTTGGCGTAGGCATCGAGGTCGGTTTTGCGCACTCGGGAGACCAACTCCTTGAAGGTCGGATCGCCTGAGGTGTCGTTGCGCAGAACGAGCGTGTTGACGAAAAATCCAACGAGCTCTTCCAGCGCTGCGTCGGTGCGGCCGGCGATGGGCGTTCCCAGCGGAATGTCGACCCCAGCTCCCAGACGAGTGAGCAGACCAGCGAAAGCAGCCTGCAACACCATAAACAGGCTGACGTGTTCGGTTTGAGCGAGCGTCGCGAGACGTTCGTGGAGCGCAGGCTCGATGCGCAAGGAGAGGTTTTTTCCGCGATACGAAGCCACGGCGGGGCGTGGGCGGTCCCGGAGCAAATTCAGTTGATCAGGCAGTTCTGCCAGCGCCCTTTTCCAGTACGCCAGCTGTTGGGAGGCCACGCTTTCCGCGTCGGTTTCGTCGCCGAGCAATTCGTTTTGCCAGGCGGTGTAGTCGGCGTACTGAACGGGTAGGGGGGGCCAGTCCGGCGCACCGCCGGCTTGGCGCGCCGAGTAGGCCTGCGACAGGTCCCGCATGAGGGGCACCATCGACCAGCCATCGCTGGAAATATGATGCAACAAAAGCAGCAATACGTGTCGGTCGCCCTCCAACGCAAACAATCGGGCGCGGAGAGGAAGTTCAGTGCACAGGTCGAATCCACGCGCCATTTCCTCGGCTATGGCGGCTTGCACTTCTTGATCGCCCAGGCGCTCATACAGAAGCTCTGGCCTGGCCGTTTCCGGATCGATAATTTTTTGGCACGGAGAGCCTGAGACTTCAGGAAATACGGTGCGCAGGCTTTCGTGGCGCCTCACGACGTCGGATAGCGCGGCAGCAAGCGCTGCCCGATCGAGCGGTCCGTCGAGCCTGAAGGCCAGCGGCACGTTGTAGGTGGGACTGCGACCTTCCAGTCGGCTGAGGAACCAGAGGCGACGTTGCGCATAAGAAAGCGGACTATCGCCGGTTCGCCTCGCCAGGGTGAGTGGGGGCCGCGGACGCTCTGACCGGACAAGGTTTTCTCCGAGGGTTGCGACGGTGGCCGCGGAGAAGAGGTCCGCGATCGAGATCTCGGCGCCGAGTGTCGAGCGGATGCGGCTGATCAGCCGGGTGGCAAGCAGCGAATGTCCGCCCAGCTCAAAGAAGTTGTCGTCGATTCCAACCTGCGGTACGTTGAGTGTTTCCGCGAACAGGCCGCACAGGATTTCTTCCTGCGGAGTCCGTGGACGGCGAATTCCCGGAGGCTTGAATTCCGGCGCCGGCAGCGCGGGCCGATTCAGCTTGCCGTTAGGCGTGAGCGGCAAGGTCGGCAGGACCACATAAGCGCTTGGCAGCATGTAATCGGGCAGTTGCGCGGCCATGTGTTCGCGCAAAGCAGAAACATCAATCGTTTCTCCGGCGCGGGGCGCGACATAGGCTACCAGACACTTCTCTCCTTCACCGGATTCTCTCACGACGGCGGCGGCTTGCGCGACCGACGGATACTGTGCGAGCGTCGTTTCGATCTCGCCGAGTTCGATCCGGAAGCCGCGCAGTTTGATCTGCTCGTCCGTGCGCCCCATCAGTTCCATTCTTCCGTCTGCAAGGTAGCGGGCCAGATCGCCCGTCCGATAGAGTCGTGTGCCTCGTTCGAAGGGATTTGCGACGAAGCGCTCCGCGGTGAGGCCTGGCCGATTCCAATAGCCGCGCGCCAGGCAATCGCCGGCGATGCATAGTTCGCCCGCGACACCCGGCGGGGCCAGCTCGCAACCGTGCACGATATACAGCCGCGTGTTTTGCGCCGGCACACCGATGGGTACGGAACGAAGCGATTCCTCTTTCTCCTCGTACTCTTGGATCATGCAACCCACGGTGGCTTCGGTGGGGCCATATTCGTTAAAGAGCCGAACCCCGCCGCCATAACGGGCGCAGATCTCGCGAGCTAGTGTGGATTTAAAGTCCTCTCCGCCTACGACAAATGCTTTAGCTGCGCCGCGTTCGCACTTGGCCAGGGCCGCAAGCTGTAGATGACTTGGAGTCAATTTCAGCAATTGCACGCTGGGATCCTCCAGTGCCCGGATTATTTCCTGACCGCCGTCTTCGGGAAATACGACAATGCGACGTCCTGCGACGAGTGGGGCGTAGAGCGAAGTAACGGTGAGGTCGAAAGAGAACGACGTGCACAAGGCAAAGCCGGTTATTGCCTCGGTGAAGTAGCACTCCGCTGCCCAAAGCACATAGTTGACGAGACTGGCGTGTTCGATCCCAACGCCCTTTGGCCGCCCCGTCGATCCGGAGGTATAAATCACGTAAGCGAGCTGCTGAGAGTGGACGTCGTTGGCCGGATTTACTCCGGGTCCGGCATAGAGACTCTCGTCGTCCAACGTGACGATGTGCCCAGGGAAAAGTAGGCTCAGCGCATACTTTGTCTGCGTGAGGAGTATCTGCGCCCGGGAGTCCTCGAGAATATAGGCGATGCGCTCCGCTGGATATTGCGGATCGATCGGCACGTAGGCAGCGCCGCTTTTCAGAACCGCCAGCGCGGCGACAATCATCGACCAAGAGCGGTCGGCGAGCAGGCCAACCAGCTTATCCTTTCCTGCTCCCATCGAGCGAAGCTGCTGAGCCAGGCAGTTTGCCCGGCGGTTGAGCTCGGCGTAGGTGAGTTCGACACCCTCGTCGGCGACGGCCACGGCTCCCGGAGTCCGTACAACCTGGTCCTCGATCAGTTGGTGGAGGGACCGCCCGCGAGGGAAAGGCCGCGTGGTGGCGTTCCATGAGGCAAAGCGCGCTTTTTCCGCTTCGGTTAGAATATCGACGTGAGCGATGCTGGTGTCCGGAGCGGCGAGGGCCGACTCCAGCAGCTTCACCCAGCGTGCCGCCATCGAGGAGATTGTGCTCTGGTCAAAGAGATCGGTGCGGTATTCGATCGCCCCCGTCATGCCAGCGGGATTTCCATTGGCGTCGTTTCGCTCCGTGATGAAGAAGGTCAGATCGAATTTGGCTACGCTCGATCCCGAGCGCACGGGTGCAACCTTCAGTCCGGCGAATTCCAGCTTGGCGACCGTTTCCGTTTTGAAATCCAATACGACCTGAAAGAGAGGGTGATAGGCCAACGAGCGCGTCGGATTCAGCATCTCGACGAGACGTTCAAACGGCACGTCTTGATTGGCGTAGGCATCGAGTGCGACACTGCGCGTGCGCTCCACGAGCGTTCGGAATGTAGGCTCGTTATCCGTGTTGATTCTAAGCACGAGCGTGTTGACAAAAAAACCGATGATGTCATCCAGCGCGGGATCGGAGCGACCCGCGATGGGAGCACCGATCGCAATATCGGTCCCTGAGCCCATCCGCGTAAGCAAAGCGGCCAGAGCCGCCTGCATCGCCATGAAAACGGTCGCATGTGCCTGGCGGGAAAACGTGCGGAGAGAGGCGTGCAGTTCGGATCCAATCTGGAAAAAGACGCGGTCGCCTTGTGTGGTCGCAATGGCCGGGCGGGGGCGGTCCGTGGGCAGTGGGAGGTGTTCAGGCAGCCCCGCCAGTGCTCGTCGCCAATAGGAAACCTGCCGTGAGATCAAGCTTTCGTGATCGTCTTCGCTGCCGAGATGCGCCTTCTGCCAAAGAGTGTAGTCGGCATAATGGACGGAGAGGGGCGCCCGCGTGAATTTTGTTCCGGCGCAGCGAGCGGCGTAGGCCTCCGAAAGATCGCGCAACAACGGGACCATCGACCCTCCATCTGCCACAATATGATGCAACACCAAGAGGAGCACATGCTCGTCTGGATTAAGTGTGAATAGCCGCGCTCGCAGGGGTATTTCGCGGCTGAGATCGAACACGCCGCCTCCGACAAGTCCGAGATCGTGCGTCAGCGTCGCTTCTGTCGAGGGCGCAACGATCAATCCCGCATCGTTAGGCACTGCCTCCAGAATTTTTTGACGCGGGATGCCTTCGGAATCGGGGAAAAGGGTTCGAAGGGTTTCATGCCGCTCAATCACGTCCTGCAGGGCAGAGGCCAAAGCGTTCTGATCGAGCCTTCCTATCAGTCGGAACGCAGTGAGCACGTTGTAAACGGCATTCGATCCTTCGAGGCGATTTAGAAACCAGAGCCTGCGTTGGGCAAACGACAGGGGCAGCGGATCGGGCCGGGGCATCGAGTGCAGCGGCGGACGTAGAGTGCTCTTACGGTAAAGCTGCGCTGAGATACCCGAAACAGACGGCGATTCGAACAGCGCCCGCACGGAAAGTTCGCAGCCGAGCGCCTGCCGAATTCGGCTGATCAGACGCGTGGCCAGAAGTGAATGGCCGCCCAATGCGAAAAAGTCGTCATCCGGCCCCACCTGCGGCCGCTGCAGCGTCTCGGCGAAGAGCGAGCAAAGAATCTCCTCTTGGGGAGAACGTGTGGCTCGTATAGCCGGTGCCGCGTCAGTCGGCGGGGGTAGCGCTTTCCGATCCAGCTTTCCATTCGGGTTCAGCGGCAGCGCCGGGAGTGTAACCCACGCGGAAGGGATCATGTGATCGGGCAGCCGTCGCGTCAGGTCGGCCCGAAGCGAGCGGATATCCAAATTGTCTCCAACTCCTGGAACGACGTAGGCGACGAGTTGATTTTCCCCCGTCGAGCTTTCGCGGGCTACCACGGCAACCTGGGCAACCGCGGGGCATGACGCCAGGGCGGCTTCGATCTCACCCAATTCCACGCGAATGCCTCGAATCTTTACTTGATGATCGGTGCGGCCGAGAAACTCGAGCACGCCATCCGTCCGCCACCGGGCTCGGTCTCCCGTTCTATAGAGTCGGGCTCCGGGAGGGCCGAACGGATCAGCCACGAATCGTTCCGCGGTCAGACCCGGTCGCTTCAAATAACCCCGCGCAAGCACTTGGCCCCCGAGATAGAGTTCTCCCGCGGCGCCGGTTGGCACCGGTTGGAGCGAGCGGTCGAGCACGTACACGCGCGCGTTCCGAATTGGGCGTCCGATGGGGCACGAACCTACCGCGTCATCCGGGACGGTGTACGCCGTGACCACATGGGTTTCCGCCGGTCCATAGTGGTTGTGAAGGCGCCGGGTCGTCTGGCGGGCAAAGCGGTGGGTCCGTTCGCTGATGAGCAAAGCCTCTCCGGCCTGAAAAATATCGGTCAAGCTCGGCAGAACCGCCTTTTGCTCTTCTGCCGCCTCGGCCAAGGACGAGATCACCAAATTCGGAGCAAAGAGGGCATTGACTTGGTGCCGCTCCAACCACACGGACAAATCGTCGGCCGAACGGCGAGTATCGGAATCGGGAATACACAACGTGCCTCCACCGATTAAAGTCGAAAGAATTTCCTGTACGGATACGTCGAAACTCAGGGCTGTGAACTGTGCAATGCGTCTGCCGTGGACGGATTCGCGTGAATGCCAATGCAGGAGGTTGAGCAGCACATGGATTGGCATCACGATTCCTTTCGGCCATCCCGTGGATCCAGAAGTATAGATGATGTAAGCCGGATGCTGACGGCTTAGCGGTTGCTTGCGCTCAGCTTCGGCCACATTCGTCCCCGGTCTTTGCGAAATGCGCTCGCGAATGTCGGGCTGATCCACAATGACCCGTGGACAACCCGGCGGGACGGAGGCGGATAGGTCGCGGGATGTGAGCAGCAGTTTCGGCGCTGCATCCGCGAGCATGAACGCGAGTCGTTCCGCCGGATAGTCAGGATCGAGTGGAAGATAGGCTGCTCCCGCCTTAAGGACCGCCAGCAGGGTCACGATCATTTCCGGCGAGCGCGCCAGTGCGAGCGCCACAATGTCCTCAGGGCCTACGCCCTCAGCGATAATTTCGCGCGCAAGTTGATTCGCTCGCGTGTTTAACTCCGCATAGGTCACACACTCCTGGTCAAACACGACAGCGGCGGCGTCGGGTGTCTTCCTTACTTGGGATTCCAGCAGTTCAGGTAAGGTATGTTCGGGTGCCTCGTAATCGGTGGCGTTCCAATCGATCAACAAGCGTTGCCGTTCTTGCGGGCCGAGGATGTCAATCGTGCCGATCCGCTGCTGCGGGTTGGCAGCCATGGCGCTCATTACGCTGACCAAGCGCTCTGCCAAGGTCTTCACGGTTTCGCGGTCGAAAAGGTCGGCACTATATTCAATTGTGCCGCTGATTCCGGCGGGCGCCCCTTCCGCGGTCCGTTGTTCCGTCAAGAGCAGGGATAAATCGAATTTCGCTCCATTCATTCCCACCGGCAGTGCTTCGATACGGACACCCGGCAAATCGAGAGTCGGCATAACTGCCTCGTTTTCGAACACCAGCATCACCTGAAAGAGAGGATGGTGAGCGAGAGAGCGGGCAGGGTTGAGGAGTTCGACG
>CAZJLP010000098.1:0-6459 GCA_964546955.1 uncultured Opitutaceae bacterium
CACGGCCGTGAATTCGACTGAAGACGAAAAGATCCTCGCGAAGATCGATTGGAACATCACCCGCGACCACCGCTTGAGCGTGCGCTACTCCACCACCGAGGGCATGCTGCCGCAGTTCGGTGGGTTCACCGCGACGTCTGGCGCCCGAGGCGTCAATTCAACCCCCACCGGTCCTGGTTTCGCCTACGACTCTTATTTCTATTCGCAGGAGCGCAAGGAGACGGTTCTGGCTGCGCAGGTGCTCAGTCAATGGACCCCGGACTTTAAGACCGAAATCAAATATTCGGCCACCAAACAGGATCAGCTCACGCCAGTGAATAGCACGCTCCCGCTCATCAATGTGCTTAACGTGACCGGGACGAGCCAGTCCGGCACGCCAACGACTGGCATTGTCTTCCTGGGCACGGAATTCAGCCGCCATGGAAATGAAATCTTTGTGGATACCAAGAGCTACAGCGCGACGGGCGAATATTTGTGGAAGAAATTCCTCCTCACGGCCGGCTTCGATCGGGAGCAAAGCGATTTTTCAAACCTCTTCCGCGCGGGTTCGTACGGACAATTCGACTTCAACGGCACGGCGGGCTTCACGGCCGGCACGGTGGCCGCCTTCAATCGGGCGATGTACGATCCGGCGATTCGCCCGGCGCCCGACCTGTCGGACTTCGCTGTCACCGGCGCCTTCATGCAGGCCCGCTGGGAAGCCCTGCCCCGTCTGTCGCTCGTGGGCGGCGTTCGCTTCGATCAGACCGAAACGGGCCGGAAGCCTCTTTTCAACCAGCGCCTGTTCAACGAGACCGGCTTCCGCAACGACGGCACGGCGGACGGCGTGACAACGGCGTCCCCCCGTTTCGGCTTCAACTGGACCCCGGACGAAGCGCGATTGCTCCAGGTTCGGGGCGGCGCCGGACGTTTCCTCGGCCGCTCCCCGTGGGTATTGTTTTCCAACTCCTACAATCAGCTCGGCGTAGGCACGTTCACGATCACGACCAATCCGGCCAGCCTGGAGTCGTATCTGACGAACGACTTCGACCCGGCCAACCCGATCGGCACGGGCGCCGACACCGGCGTCAACGACCGGGAAGTCAATTGGACCGACAACAAGATCAAGCTTCCCGCGGTGTGGCGCGGAAACCTCGCTGTCGACCGCCGGCTCCCAGGGCTGGGCGCAACCGCGACAATCGAAGTCGTCCAAACCTACAACGACGACGCGTTCCATATCCGCAACGAGAACCTTTTGCAGACGGGCGTGGGCGCCGACGGCCGTCCCCGGTTTGCGGGCAATCCGGGAGCGACCAATAACACGGCTACGGCCAAGTACCCGAATTTCCTGAATCTGTACCGGATCACCAACATCAAGACGGGGGAATCGACATACGTGACGGTTTCATTGGATCGCCCCATGCAAAAGCGTTGGGCCTACAACCTCTCGTACACCCGCGGACGTTCCACGGACGCACAGGTCTTCGGTTCAACCACGGCGGGCAGCCAGTGGGGCCGCAACGCGGTATTTCACCAGGGCTCAGTTGAGGAATCGACCTCCGATTTTGAGATCCGCGACCGTGTCCAGGCCACGCTGACGCGTGAGTTCGAGTGGGTAAAACGCTACAAGACCCAAATCTCACTCTATTACGAAGGGCGGAGCGGTAATCCTTTCAGCTGGATCTACAATAGCGACCTCAACAACGACAGCCGCAACGACAACGATTTGGTGGCGGTGCCGACCAGCGCGAGCGACCCTCGGTTTAACTTCACGGGCATGGATTCAGCTACGCAAGCGGCCTATTTCGCCTTCCTCAATCAGACCGGTCTGTCGCGTTATGCCGGCGGTTACGCCCCGCGCAATGCCTTCAATCAGCCCTGGGTTAGCCGGCTCGACCTCCATATCTCGCAACGAATTCCTCTTTATAAACCGGCTGAGCTTGAGCTGTTTATGGACTTCACGAACTTCGGCTCGTTCATCAGCAAACGCCTCTTCAACTATCACGAGCGCACCACCTTCGTCGAAAGCGACACCTTCTGGCGCCGCAGCATTGGCAATGCGACTTATGACTCCAGCGGGCGCATCCAGCCGACCTTCAATCCCACCGGTTTCGTCTATGACAATGGCCAGTCCCGCTGGCGTTTGCAGGTCGGTGCGCGATTGAAGTTCTGAGGCGGGGGTGGCGGTGGCCAACAGCCTTTGAAGGTGGAGCGCGATCTCCGAGCGCGCTGTTGGGCGGGGTTCGCTTTTTGCCCGCGATCCCCAAACAACGTGCCCGGAGGTCACGTTCCACCTCGGACGCGGGTCCGCCCGCGACTGCTCCTTCCATGAATCGCGCCTCGTGTACCGCCCGAGCCACATTTCCCTGCTGGCGTCCCTCGTAAATCGCCTATCCTAGGCGTTGTTCGTGCAAGCTGCGCGAAGCGGACCGCGAAAAAAATCATGATTCAGTAAACTTTCTATTGATCGGGGAAAAACGCCGTCTATAAGTTGCGCCGATTTTGTCCATCGCTTCGCTATCCACATGAAGATTAAAGCCTATCTCAAACCCTCTTGCGGTTGGTCCAACGGCGTCCGAGCGATCATGCGCAAGTACAATCTTCAGTACGAGGACATCGATATCATCAACAACCGCGCGAATTACGCCGAGATGGTTCAAAAGTCCGGCCAGCCCCTTTCTCCCTGCGTGGAGATCGACGGCGTGATGCTGGCCGACGTGTCCGGGGAAGAAGTGGAGAACTACCTCCTTTCGAACGATCTCGTGAAACCCAACGCCGTTCAGCCGGAGGTGCCTACCAACAAGGCCTGCTCCGACGAAGAACACGCCAAAATGGCCACCAAAACGATCCGCTTCTTCTGAGCACGAGAGCTACCCAACGAATCTGATCGAAGGCCGGCTCTCGCGTAGCGCGTGACCGGCTTTTTTTTGCGCCTTTTTTCCTTCCGTTAAATCGCCAGACATTAACACTCTTCCTTCCGCCACCCCGCCCGCGGCATTTCCGATTCTCGTTCTGCCTAGCCTGTGAACACCTCGTCGTCCTCCAACATGCACACTTCGTCTGCCAGCGCCGCCGCGCGCAAGCTTCTGCCTTCCGGCCGCCCGGCCAAGCAGGGGCTTTACGATCCCTGGTTCGAGCATGACGCCTGCGGCGTCGGCTTCGTGGTGGATATGAAGGGGCGCAAATCTCACCAGATCCTGCGGCAAGGCATCCAGGTCCTGGAGAATCTCGACCACCGTGGCGCCGCTGGCAGCGAGCCGAATACCGGCGACGGCGCGGGCATCCTGATTCAGATTCCGCACAATTTCCTGGTCGAAGCCTGCAAGAAAGCGCGCCTTTCCCTTCCCGCCGTCGGCGATTACGGGACGGGCATCGTATTCCTCCCGAAGAACGTCAACAAGCGCCGCCGTCTCGAGGAAAAGTTCGAGCAGATCGTCCAGTCGGAAGGCCAGCATTTCATCGGTTGGCGGACCGTCCCGACCAACAACGCGTCCCTCGGCGAAACGGCCAAGGGCAGCGAGCCCTACATGCGGCAGATTTTCATCGGCAAGGGTCCGGACCTCGCCGACGACCTGGCTTTCGAGCGGAAGCTCTACGTCATCCGCAAGCGCGCCTACAACGAGATTCGCGCCGAGGGCATGGATGGCGGCGAAGTCCTCTACCTCCCGAGCCTTTCCTGCCGGACGATGGTGTACAAAGGCATGCTGCTGACGACGCAGCTGGCGACTTACTTCACCGACCTGCAGAACCCGGCGATGGAGACCGCGATCGCGCTGGTCCACTCGCGTTTCAGCACCAACACCTTCCCGAGCTGGGACCGGGCCCATCCGTACCGCTACATCGCGCACAACGGCGAAATCAACACGTTGCGCGGCAACGTGAATTGGATGCATGCCCGCGAAGCGCACTTTGTGTCGGAGGCTTTTGGCGAGGACATCAAGAAAGTCCTTCCGATCATCAATCCGAACGGCTCGGACTCCGCGATGTTCGACAACACGCTCGAGCTGCTCGTGCTGGCCGGCCGGTCACTGCCGCATGCGGTGATGATGATGATACCGGAGCCGTGGTCGAATCATGAGAGCATGAACGACGATCGCCGCGCGTTCTATCAGTACCACTCGTGTTTGATGGAGCCGTGGGATGGTCCCGCCTGCATTTCCTTTACCGACGGCAAGACGATCGGCGCGGTGCTTGACCGCAACGGTCTTCGCCCGGGTCGTTATTGGGTGACGAAGGACGGCCTGGTCATCCTCGCGTCCGAGGCGGGCGTGCTGGAAATCCCGGCCGAGAACGTGGAGTCGAAGGGCCGGCTGCAGCCGGGACGTATGTTCCTGGTCGATACGGAGCAAGGCCGCATCGTTCAAGATGAGGAGATCAAGAATCAGCTCATCTCAGAGCGCCCCTACCGCACGTGGCTCGACCAGAACCTCGTTCATCTGGAGGACCTTCCGAGCGCCCCGGCCGTGGCCCAGCCGGATCACGATACGCTGGTGCAGCGCCAGATTGCCTTTGGCTACACCTTCGAGGACCAGCGCATTCTGCTCGCCCCGATGGCCCGCGACGGCGTGGAAGCCACCGGTTCGATGGGCAACGACGCGCCTCTGGCCGTGCTTTCCAACAAGCCGCGCCTGCTGTTCGAGTATTTCAAGCAGCTGTTCGCGCAAGTGACCAACCCGCCGATCGACTGCATCCGCGAGGAAATCATCACGTCGGCCGAGACCCGCTTGGGCTCCGAGGGCAACCTTCTGCATCCCGGACCGGTCGATTGCCGCCGCATCGAGTTGAAATGGCCGGTTTTGACGAACGAGGAGTTCGCGAAAATCCGCCGGCTCGATCGCCCCGGCTTCAAGGTCGGCGTCCTCCCGATCCTCTTCCGCGCCTCGCGCGGCGAGCGCGGGCTGGCCAAGGCCGTCGAAGAAATGTGCGTCGGCGCCCGCCGCATGATCGAGGACGATGAAGTCAGCGTGCTGATCCTCACCGACCGCGGCGTGAACAAGGATTTCGCCGCCGTGCCGTCGCTGCTGGCCGTGTCGAGCCTCCACCACTTCCTCATCCGCGAAGGGCTGCGCACGCGCATCTCCATGGTCCTCGAGACCGGCGAGGCGCGCGAAGTCCATCACTTCTCGCTGCTGATCGGTTATGGCTGCAGCGCCATCAATCCGTATCTCGCCTTCGAAACGATCGACGGCATGATCCAGGACGGCTTGCTGCTGAACGTCGATCACAAGACGGCCTGCAAGAATTTCGTCAAAGCCGCCTCCAAGGGCGTCGTGAAGGTCATGTCCAAAATGGGCATCTCCTCGATCCAGAGTTACCGCGGCGCGCAAGTCTTCGAAGCGGTCGGCCTGCGCCAGGACGTGGTCGATCATTACTTCACCTGGACGCCTTCCCGGGTCGGCGGCATCGGCCTTGATGTCATCGCGCAAGAGGTGCTTTCACGCCACCGGATCGCCTTCCCCGATCGCGCCGTCAACGGCCATGTCCTCCCGGTGGGCGGACAGTATCAATGGCGCGACGAGGGCGAGTACCACCTGTTCAATCCGGAGTCGATCCACCACCTGCAGAAGGCCTGTCGGACCGGGAAATACGAAGTCTTCAAGCAGTATTCGAAGATCATCGACAACCAGTCGGCCAATCTCTGTACGCTGCGCAGTCTGCTCGAATTCAAGCCATCGACCGCGATTCCGATCGAGGAAGTCGAGTCGGTCGAGGAAATCGTAAAGCGGTTCAAAACCGGCGCCATGTCCTATGGCTCGATCTCCAAGGAAGCGCACGAGACCCTCGCCATCGCGATGAACCGCCTGGGCGGCAAGTCGAACACAGGCGAGGGCGGCGAAGACCCCGAGCGTTTCATTCCTTTGCCCAACGGCGACTCGAAGAACTCCGCGATCAAACAGGTTGCCTCGGGCCGTTTCGGCGTGACGAGCGAATACCTGGTCAGCGCGCGCGAAATCCAGATCAAGATGGCGCAGGGCGCAAAGCCCGGCGAAGGCGGCCAGCTGCCCGGCACGAAAGTGTATCCCTGGGTCGCGAAGACGCGTCACTCGACGCCTGGCGTGGGACTGATTTCACCGCCGCCGCACCACGACATTTACTCGATCGAGGACCTGGCGGAGCTGATCCACGATCTGAAGAACGCCAACCGCCACGCCCGCATCAGCGTCAAGCTGGTCGCGGAAGTCGGCGTGGGCACGATCGCTGCCGGTGTGGCGAAAGCGCACGCCGACGTGGTTTTGATCGCCGGACACGACGGCGGCACGGGCGCTTCACCCCAGACGTCGATCAAACACGCCGGTTTGCCCTGGGAGCTCGGTTTAGCCGAGACGCACCAGACGCTCGTGCTGAACAATCTCCGCTCGCGTATCGCGGTGGAGACCGATGGCCAGCTCAAGACGGGCCGCGACGTCGTCATGGCTGCCTTGCTCGGCGCCGAGGAGTTCGGTTTCGCGACCGCTCCGCTCGTTGCCACCGGCTGCATCA
>CAZJLP010000099.1:0-6419 GCA_964546955.1 uncultured Opitutaceae bacterium
GGCACAGTGATCTCCTATCGCTGGGCGAGCGATTTGGTCTACCGCGTGACGGGTAGCCCCGTACCTGCGACGGGCCCAACCGCACCTCAGGTGGAAATGCCAGAACCGGCTCCCGGGCAATCACCGCTAAGCCAGGGAGCGCTGCTGGTCGCGGCGCAACAAGCCATTCCTTCGTGGCAGCAAATTACCTTTCGTTCTGCGCAGCGCCCCGGCGGCGCGGAGCGGGGGCGCGAAAGCGCGCCGCGGGCATCGCGGCCCTCCGCCGTTACGGTGGCGGTTCGGGAACATGACGCGTGGCCGACCTTTACTCCCATTCAGCTGACGCTTAACCCCTTCACGGGCGAGGTGCTTCGACGGGAAAGTTATTCGGAGTACAACCTCGGCCGAAAGGTCCGCTCATGGATGCGATTCCTCCATACGGGAGAGGCGTTGGGACTGCCCGGCCAAGCGATCGCGGGCCTCGCTTCGCTGGGAGGCGTGTTCCTGGTCTACACCGGCTTCGCTCTCGCTGTCCGTCGAGCGTGGCCGCGGCGAGCCACACTGAAATTAGACCCGAAAAAACAACCGCCCACGACTCGTTGACGCGGACACGTGGAGCGAAATTTTCGCTCCGTTTTTGGCCTGAAAAAGCTGGACCGCGGAGGTCATTTCGAGCAGAAAAAATCCCCAACGTCGAACGGCCACGGAGGCCTTTCGCGGGGGGCGACAGAAGACGGGGCCGGTTACGGCTTCGCCGACGGCGCCCCGCTCGAAAATTCTCCCCCGGGCGACTGACCGACGATAGCAGCTTTCTCAGCAATTATCCCCCGTAACGTACCCGGACAATGGATACCGAAGCACTTCCTGTCGAGAATCACGCAAAAACCCTGATCGGGCGACTGTCCGCCGCTCGCCTTCGCTCACAATGGGACGCCGCGGTAAAGCGACGGGACCGCGAGCAGATGATAGCCACCCTCCAGCAAATCGATCTGCAGGAGATTGAAGCGACCTTCATGGTCGACACGGTCCTGCGAAACCCCGCCTTCTACGGCGTCTAGCCGGTCCGCGGCCCGGCCGCTCCACTCATAGATTTTCCTGTTTGGGCGAACGATCGCGGGATCGTTCGACCGGGAGCGGCGCGCTCTGTTTGGCCATGTCGTTCGCCGAGGGAGTCGACGCGGACCCGCGCGGCTGGACAGGACTCGAAACATCCTCGGACACCGGGGGTTTGTTTTCCGGTTTGGCGGTCGTTCCCGCCTGCGGTGGAGAAGGGCTCGATGGTTTCATGGCGCACTATAATCCAGCACGATTTGCTTGTCTTTGGGTGGGACTCCGCGCCTCGGCATGGGGATTTCATCCATAAAGAGGATCGCGCGTGCGGGGATTGGATTTGCGCGCGAGTCAGTCCTGGCATCAGGTACGAGCGATGCACCCCTTCCCTTACCGACTCATGACCCGGTGTGCGCTGGCCGCCGTTTGTTTATTCGCGACTTTCCCGGACGCCCTCTCCGCCGAACGCGCAGCCTGGATGCGCCAGGCGCGCTGGGGCGTGATGACCCACTTTCTCGCGGACTGGATCGCCCGCGGAGAAAATACGCGGCCCAGCGTGGAATCGTGGAACGCCCTGGTCGACGGTTTCGACGTCGAGACCCTCGCCGACCAATTGAAATCGGTTGGAGCCGGCTACTACCTGATTAGCATCGGCCAAAACTCCGGGTATTATTTGTCGCCGAATTCCGAATACGACCGGCGCGTCGGCATCCAGCCGAGCAAACTCTCGCGCCGCGATCTTGTGGCGGATTTGTCGGCTGCACTGTCCAAACGCGGAATTCGTTTGCTGGTCTACCTGCCGTCCGGCGCGCCGGCGGGAGACGCCGCGGCAAGGCAGGCTTTGTCCTGGCAAAATGGCCCCCACCGCAACCGCGAGTTTCAGGAGCATTGGGAGGCGGTCATCCGGGAGTGGTCGTCGCGCTGGGGCACGAAAGTGTCGGGCTGGTGGTTCGATGGCTGCTATTGGCCGAACACGATGTACCGAACGCGCGAAACACCGAATTTCGCGAGCTTCGCGGCGGCAGCGCGCGCGGGAAATCCGGACAGCGCCCTCGCGTTCTGTCCCGGCGTCATCTATCGCACCGTCTCTGTCACGCCCGAGGAAGACTACACGGCGGGAGAGGTCGACAAACTCGAACTCTGGCAAGCGAAACGCGTCTTCGAGGGGAAGGCGGACGGCGCCCAGGTGCACGTGCTGAGTTTTCTCGGCGAGCGCTGGGGCATGGGAGCGCCCCGTTTCAAGGAAGAGGAAATCAATCGCTTCAGCCAGAGCGTGATCAACGCGGGTGGAGCGATCACGTGGGATGTGCCGGTCCAGAAAAATGGTACGATCGCCCCCTCCTTTTTAAGCCAGCTCGCCGCCCTCAATCAAACGCTGACCGAACCGACTCCGGCGCCCGCCCCTAAGTAGAGGACCGCTAATTCGCTCATCTCCGCTGATCGACTGCTTTGTTTCGATTAGCGGACTAGCGGAAGTTACGGCTGTTTGTTTGGGAATGCGACTGGCTTGGGTGCGACGTTGCTGGCACGCCCGCGCCGGTAGCCCGCCGGGGATTGGCGGGCTCCACCCTTTGCCTTCGTTTGAAAGGCGAGGCGACGGTTGCATTCGTTCGGCCGTAGTTCACGTTTGCGGAGCTCATACCATGTTGAAGGGCCAAAAAGTCATCTGCGTTAACGACTCGTTTTCGGACATCGTGCGCGCTATCTACAAACAGCTGCCGGTAAAAAACGTCACCTACACGATCCGTGAAATCTTTCTCGGACGCGAAAAGATCGTCCGAGCGGGCGATTCGGCCACGGTAGGGCTCCTACTTGAGGAATTGCACAACCCCAAGGACCCCTTTCACGCCGGGGAGCAGGAACTCGGCTTTTCTTCTGAACGTTTCGCCCCTCTCGAAGAGATTCCCGCCGAGCATGTTGAAGAAGAAGCCTTCGCTGAGGCCGGCACGGGACTGCCGTTTGGCCCCAACTAAGGCCAGTGCCGCCCGCAAGAACAGTGGGCCCCCTAACGCACTTAAAAATACCCTAAGTCGTTGATGTGGCTGTCACCAGGGGCGTCGCGAACGCGGGAAAACCGCAGACCCCGTTAGGGGTCTCCCTGATACCGCGCAACCGGCCGAAAGTCTAATATGGCATACGACTGGCTTTTGCCGTCACCCGTATGACTGCCTTCCGCGCTTCCTCTCTCTTTGCCATTCTCGCCCTCGCCGGCTTTATTTCTTCGCTCAATGCACAGCTGATTATTCGCAGCTTTGAAGCAGAAGGTACATCGACCAACGTCCGGGCTCGCATCCATTTTTATATCGATCCGACCAACAACACCGTGACGGTCGAAGTCGATAATCGCTGGGCGGGCTCGGGAATCGACAACAAGGGGACGATCACGTCCTTCGGGTTCAACACTCCTTTTTCCGATAGCTTCCTGGGCACAAACGGTTCTAACGTCTCGTTCACCCAAAACTGGCAGATTTTGAAGCCCGGCCGCACTGAGCCGGCCGATTGGAGACTCTTCGAACCCTACGTTCCGAGCCAATCGAACGGCTACTATCGCCAGGATATTGGCGTCGGCACGGGAACCACCGCTTCGGGTGGCACCTCCAACAATGGGATCTATTTCGGCGAGCAGGTCCAATTCAAGTTCCAGTTCGCGAATTTCAGCGAGCAACAGGCCAAGGACTTCTTCAAGGACAAGACCTTCGATGTCACCGTCCGTTGGCAGTCGATTGGCGAATGCGATTACAGCGATATCGGTTTCGGCACCGAAATCCCGCCAACCCCGGAACCTTCGACGTACGGTATGATCGGGGCCGGCGCCCTCCTGGGATTGGTCGCGCACCGCCGCTATAAGAAAAAACAGGCCGCTGCCGCTCAAAGCTAAGGCTAAATCCGCATTTTGATCGAGATCCGCGTTTGGCATCGCCAACGCGGATTTTTTGTTGACCCTTCTCGCAAGTTACAGACGAGTGACGACAGCCCGCGTCACTTGTGCAAGAGGGAGCCCATCCTGTATGAACCAAGACACCGCCGCCCCGACTCAAACCCCCGCAGCCGCCACTCAGACTCAGGCGTTCATACCGCCCCCGCCGCCGAAAACCTTAACCGCCCGCCTGGCCGTTGCATTCATCGACTGGGTAGAACGTCGCATCGCGGCCAATGCAATCTATGGCAATCCGCCCATCTATAATCCCGCGGAATTTCCCTGGGTGGCTGAGGTCGAGAAAGAATGGGAAAAAATACGCGCGGAGCTGGACGTAGTGATGCAGCGAAAAGACGAGCTGCCCAATTTTCAGGATATCTCGACTGATGTAAAAACGATCCAACGCGATAACCAATGGAAGACGTTTGTCTTCACGGGTTACGGCAAAACCTCCGAAGAGAACCTCAAACGCTGCCCCGAAACGGCTCGCATTCTGAAAAAAATTCCGGGGCTGACCACGGCGTTTTTCTCGATTCTCTCGCCTCGGAAACATATTCCGGCCCATCGCGGACCGTACAACGGCGTCCTTCGTCTGCACCTCGGCCTGCAAGTGCCCGAACCGCGCGAGCGCTGCAAAATCCGCGTGGACCAGGGTTATCTCGTCTGGGAGGAAGGAAAAGGAGTCGTTTTCGACGACTCGTTCAATCACGAAGTATGGAACGATACCGATGGCCACCGCGTCGTGCTCTTCGTCGACTTTGTGCGCCCGGTGCGTTTCCCGTTCAATCTGTTGAACAAATTCGTGCTTTCGATGGCGATCTTCACGCCCTTTATCCGCGAGGCAGATCAGAATCAAAAGGCCTGGGAGCAGAAGTTTTACGCGCGCCGATAGCGCGCGCAGCAGCGGCAGAACCGTCGCTGGGTTTCTTTTCTAGGTTTTGGGTTGAGGTCGAAGAACAATCGGCGACGCATCCTGCAACAGGCGGACGATCTCGGTTACCCTGAAGCCGGTGGCCGCCGCCGGCCCCCACCTGTACTTCGTTCAAGTGCAGTTCCGCTACTCGTTTAACAATCTAACCGTTCGCGCGATTGCCGCGCCGCCGCGATCCGATTTGTTCCGGGGCGTTACCTCGGTTGGGCGGATTCTCGCTGCACTGCAGCGCGGTCCGCTCGATCGTTTCTCCCCTAAACCCCCGCTAGCGCCGATTGAAACACCGTGGCTTTGCCATGCCTGTCTGATCGGAGCCGGCAAATCAGAATAAACCCCCGATGAAAAAACTCATCTCTCTCAGCCGCGTGCTGGCTTTGGCCGGCGCGCTCGTTTCCCCCTCCCTCTACGCGACCAGTGCCACCGGCATCGGCAGCTTCGAAGGCGAAGAAGAGCCCACCGTCATCTATGATGTTTCGGACGGCGGCACTCGCAGCGACAGCTACGACAACATGGTCAGCGCGTCGAACGGAATGAAAGCAACCCTGCGTTTCCGCCGCAATGACTGGTGGGACGGTGATCGCAGCACTTCGTCCACCGATCGCGGTCGGGCCGAAGTGAAAGGCCTCGGCGCCCATCAGAAAACCGGAGAGACGTTTGAGTATCGCACCCGGTGGCGGACGAGTTCCGGCTTTAAAACCTCAGGTAAGTTCTGCCATCTCTTCCAGCTGAAAGCCACGAATGGCAGCTACACCGGAGCCCCGCTTGTTGTGTCGTCGCTGCACTCCAGCACCAGCCAGACCGTCCGTTACAACAGCGGCACGGCCGAAAATTTCTCCACGGCACGCAGCTTCAGCTATTCCGTGAATAGCTTCCAAGACCTCAGGATCCGGATCAAAACCGCTTCCTCGGGCGGCTTTGTCACCGTATCGCTCGCAGGCGGCTCCTTCTCTGGCGCCACCAATATCAATGCCACGCGCTCGGGCGCCTCGGACTATCGTCCCAAGTGGGGCCTCTACCGCGGTTTTGCGCCGAACGACGACGTCAACGATGGATCGATCGAGCACACCAACGTGCAGTCGAACAAAATCTGACCCGTCTCAGCACCCGTTATCAGCCCAAAGCGGTCTCCAATCGGAGGCCGCTTTTTCTATAGTGGCCTCCAGGCAACAAACGTAGCTATCGAATTGCGCTTGTTCCTGCTCTTAGCAGGCTGGGAGGCAGATAGGCCGAAAGCTCCAGAACTATATGCAGGTGCAGGTCATCGACTCCAGAGGCGGCAATAAGGTCGGCCTTATTCTTGTCCTCGCTTTCCTTTGCGCCGCAGCCTTGGTCATCATAACGATGACGCGTCAGGGTGAGACCGCGCGGGAAACGTTGAGGTCGGATGCGCCACTGCCGCCGGAGCAAGAAATTAAAACAGAGCCACCGGGCACCACAGCCCCGCAGCTTCAAAATGACGGTGCCGGTCTCGCGCGTTTGCAATCGCGAGCAGAACTCGTGGCCTTATTGCAGGCGAAACTGGCCCGTGGCAGTTCCTCCGAC
>CAZJLP010000100.1:0-6413 GCA_964546955.1 uncultured Opitutaceae bacterium
CACTTAAAATATCCACCTCTCCAATACGGACCTCGGGATCGCGAGCCATCGCCTCGAGGATGCTGCAAAGGCGGCGCGCCATTGCCTGGATGGTACGTCGACCGAAAAGATCGTCCGCAAACTCGATCACGCCGGTGATGCCTGCGTGTGCACCCTTGTCATCCCGGTTCTCGATGAGAAACAACGTCAGATCAAATTTCGCTATGGCGAGATCGAGGCTCACAGGCGATGCGGCCAAACCGGGCAGAACAAACGCGGGCGACGCTTCATTCTGCAGGATCAGCATCACCTGGAAAAGAGGGTGATGGGCCAGCGAGCGCGCAGGATTGAGGGCCTCGACCAGCTTCTCGAAGGGGATATCCTGGTGGGCGTAAGCTTCCAAATCGCGCTTGCGGACTTGCTCGAGCAATTCTCGAAACGAGGGGTTGCCGGACGTGTCGGTCCGAAGCACCAGCGTGTTGACGAAAAAGCCGATGAGGTCGTCGAGCGCGATGTCGTCGCGACCGGCGATCGGAGTGCCCAGTGGGATATCCGTGCCTGCTCCCAAGCGGGTAAGCAGAGCGGCCAAACCAGTCTGGAGCACCATGAAAAGGCTGGCACCCCCCTCTTGGGCGAGGCGGGACAGCTTGTGATGAACACCTGCCGGAATCGCCACTTCAACGCGGCTGCCTCGATGACTGGCGATCTCCGGCCGCGGTCGATCGATCGGCAGGTCAAGCACGGGCGGCAGCCCGGCTAGCGCGGTCTGCCAGTACATCAGCTGTTGGGTGTATCTGCTCTGTGGATCGGCCTCGCTGCCGAGCAGTTCATGCTGCCAGAGCGCGTAATCGGCATATTGCACGGAAAGCCGAGTCCACGCGGGGACCCGTTGCTGGCGACGCGCGTCGTACGCAAGTCCGAGGTCGCGTTGCAAGGGCAAGGCCGACGCTCCATCGCCCGCGATGTGGTGGATGACCACAGCGAGCACGTGATCGTCCGGCGAAAGTTCAAAAAGGGCCGCCCTCAACGGCGTTTCCGACTGAAGGTCGAATCCCCGGCTCACCTCCGCGTGCACATCGCCTGCGAGTTTGCCCTCACTCGAGGCATAAATCGCGAGTTTCGGCCCCTCTTTCTTTTCATCCAACACCTTTTGGTAGGGGGTTTCGCCGGCGGTCGGAAAAACCGTCCGAAGGCTTTCGTGACGCTGCGTGAGATCGGCCAGCGCTGCAGCCAATGCGGTTTTGTCCAGCGGTCCCCGGAGGCGGACGACATGCGGCAGATTGTAGGTGGGGCTTTGGCCTTCCAACTGGTTGAGAAACCACAATCGACGCTGTGAAAAAGAAAGAGGCACCAGCGCTGGGCGGGGCGTGGCGGCAAGCGCTGGACGCGCCGCTTCAGTTTGACTCAAATGGACGGCGAGACCCGCCACCGTCGGACACTCAAACAGTGTTCGAAGCGATATCTCGACGCCGAACGTCGTGCGAATACGTCCAATAAGACGGCTGGCGAGGAGTGAGTGGCCGCCGCGCTCGAAAAAACTGTCGTTTAGTCCGATCTGGGGGATGTTGAGCGTCGTCGCGAAAAGGGAGCAGAGAACTTCTTCCTGTGGCTTTCGCGGTGCGACCGAAACCGGAGTGTCGATCTCCGGTGCCGGCAGCGCTTTGCGATCAAGTTTTCCGTTCGGCGTTAGCGGCAGGGAAGTAAGACTCACGTAGGCCGAAGGCACCATATGGTCGGGTAACCGCTTGCGCACGTGCTCGCGCAGCGCGGAGCTGTCGACGGTTTTTCCATCGACGGGCACGACATAGGCCACCAACATTTTCGCTCCTGCGCTGTTGCCGCGCGCGATCACGACCGATCGACGGACTCCCTCTGCGGTTTCCAAGACAGCCTCAATTTCCCCGAGCTCGATCCGGAAGCCGCGGATCTTTACTTGGAGGTCGGAGCGGCCGAGAAAATCCAACGCGCCATCGGAGCGCCAGCGAGCGAGATCGCCCGTGCGGTACATGCGCGTACCCGCTGCGCCAAACGGATCGGCGATGAAACGTTCGGCCGTCAGCGCGGAGCGGTTCATGTATCCTCGCGCCAGGACGCTGCCTCCAAGATAGAGCTCGCCCGTGACACCGGTGGGCACAGGTCTGAGATTATGGTCCAGAACATAGGTTCTGGCATTCCAGATCGATCGCCCGATAGGCGGCATTCCTGGGAAGTCGGCGGCGATGGTGCAGGCGGTGGCCACGTGAGTTTCTGCGGGACCGTAGTGATTGTGGAAACGACGCTGGCCGTTACGCGCGAATCGCCGCGTGCGTTCCCCAAAGGTGAAGGCCTCCCCGGCTTGGAAAATGTCGGTCAGGCAGGGTAGGGCCTGCTTCCGTTCTTCGGCGGCCTCGAACAACCCTTCAATGACCAGATTGGGGGCGAACAAGGCGTTGACTTCATGCCGTTCCAACCAGTCGGCGAAGTCAGCGGACGACTTACGTGTATCGTTGTGAGGAATACACAGCGTTTTCCCTGTCGTGAGGGCGCTGAGAACTTCTTGGACGGATACGTCGAAGCTCAACGCGGTGAATTGTGCGATCCGCGATCCCTCAATTGGCTCGCTTGCGTGCCAGTGGAGGAGATTGAGAAGCACATGGCCGGGCATGACGATGGCCTTGGGCCGCCCCGTCGAGCCGGAGGTATAAATGACGTAAGCGGGATGTTCCGGGCGAAGGGCGCTGCTCCGCTCGCGATCCGAAAGATCGTGCGAAGACTTTTGCGCGATCGCATCTTGAAACTCCGGCGAATCGAGAAGCAATCGCGGCAGATCGGCCGGCAACGCGCAGGCCATCTGGGAGGACGTGAGCAGCACTTTGGGCGCCGCGTCTTGCAGCATGAACCTTAGCCGGTCGTCCGGGTAGTCCGGATCGAGCGGAAGGTAGGCCGCGCCGGATTTTAGCACCGCGAGCAAAGCGACAATCATCTCGGTCGAGCGCGGTACACCGATGGCTACGACAACTTCGGGGCCCGCTTTCGCGTCCGCCAAGGCTCTTGCCAGCCGGTTGGCGCGGGCATTCAATTCGCGATAGGAGACACTTTCGTCCTGGCAAATGATGGCAACCGCCTCCGGAGTGCGGTGCACTTGCTTCTCAAAGAGAGCGGGCAGAGTGGACGGAGGTAGGGTTTTGACGGTGGGTTCACCGCCTCCGATAAGACGATCACGCTCTCCTGGTTCAAAAATATCGATTTCGCTGATCCGCTGCCGGGGGTCGGTCGCCAGTGCGCTGAGCACTCGCAAGAACCGGCTGGCGAAGGCGTCGACCGTCTCGCGATTGAACAGATCTGCACTGTATTCAATCGTTCCCGCCAATCCATCCGGCTTGCCCTCCTCGTTTCGGCGCTCGGTCAGGAAAAAAGTGAGGTCGAACTTTGAGGAAGTCGTGCCGAACTTGATTGGCTCGGTCGATACGCCCGCCAATTTTAGGGTCGGTCGCTCATCGTTTTGGAAAACGAGCATGACCTGAAACAACGGATGGTAGGAGAGCGATCGTGGCGGGTTCAGCGCTTCGACCAGTCGTTCAAAGGGCAAATCTTGATTGGAAAAGGCATCCAGGTCTGTTTGCCTGACACGCTGGAGCAATTCTTCCAGCGTCGGGTCGCCGCGCGTGCTGGTTCGCAAAACGAGGGTGTTGGTGAAGAAGCCGATGAGGCCGGCCAAGGCCGAATGGTTGCGTAACGAAATAGGACTGCCGATCGGAAGATCGGTGCCGGCTCCGAGTCGCGTGAGCAAGGCAGCGAGAGCCGCCTGAGCGATCATGAAGAGACTGGCTTGGGACTGCCGAGAATACCGCGACAATTGCTCATGGAGCGCTGAGTCGGCGGAAAACGAAACGGAGCCTCCCCGGCTGCTGCCAACCGCCGGGCGGGGTCGGTCCGTTGGAAGGGAGAGCTGTTCGGGAAGCCCCGAGAGCGACCGGGTCCAGTGTTCCAATTGTGCTTGAAGCTTTGGGTCGCCCTCGGACTGCCCCCCGAGCGAACGCTGCTGCCAAATAGCGTAGTCGGCAAACTGGATTTCTAAAGGAGGCCACGCGGGAGCCTTTCCTTCGACGCGGGCCGCATACGCTTTCGCGAAATCATCGAGCAGGGGCGCAGCGGAGCCGCCGTCCCCCACGATATGGTGAAGTACCAAGAGCAGCACATCTTCTCCCTCGGACAGGTGGAAAAGGCGCGCGCGGGCCGGGATCTCACGAGTGAGGTCGAAACCGCGGTTGATCGTCGAGATCAGATCCGGCGATAGCGCGGCCTCGGACGAGGCTTTGATCCAGAGCAAGCCCAGTGAAGTGGTGGGATCCAGGATCTGCTGATAGGGTTCACCCTCATTCTCGGGAAAAATCGTACGAAGGCTCTCATGGCGCGCCACCACATCCGACCACGCTGCATGCAGGGCGAGTCGATCCAGCTTCCCTCTCAGACGAAGGGCGAGCGAGAGATTGTAGGCGCCGCCAGGGCTTTCCAACCGATTGACAAACCAAAGGCGCCGCTGCGCCGACGAGAGCGGGATGCGAGCGGGCCGCGTTGAGCGCTGAAGTCCGGATTGTGCGATGATCGCTGCCTCGCCGAGCAGCAGCCCGGCAATCGTAGGCGTCTCGAATAGGCCGGCGAGTGTGAGTTCCAGTCCCAGAGTTTCCCGCGCGCGACTAATCAAGCGCAAAGCGAGCAATGAATGGCCGCCCAGTTCGAAGAAATTGTCATGTATCCCGATCTCCTTGATTCCAAGAAGGTCGGCCCAGATGTTTGCGAGGATAACTTCTTTTTCTTCAGTGGGCGCGACGTAAGCGGTCGACAAGTCGGGCCGCGGGTGGGCCCCTGCGAGAGGTGCTGGTGCAGGAGGCGTCGACTCATCCCGATCCGCGGTGAAGCGGCCGCTCTGTACCAGGACTTGAGGAAGAAAGGATGCCAGGATGCGATTGAAGGCATCCCGACCTTGTTCAGGGGTAAGACCGGACTGCAGCGTTTTAAGGTTCTCCGCTTTAAGGTCGGGAGGAAGCACGGCAGCCGCCCTCGCGGCCATCCCCACTTGCCGCCACGCGCACCAATTGATTGATACCGTGGAAAGGCTCCGCCGATGTTTGTGGGCGAACGCGTCGAGAAATCCATTGGCGGCGCAATAGTCCACCTGGCCGCCTCCGCCGAATGAATTCAGCGACGAGCAAAGCACGAAAAAATCGAGCGTCAGGCCGCCGAGCAGTTCGCCGAGGATCGTCGTGCCGACGATTTTGGCCGCGAACACCGCATCCACTGCATCCTTGGTCTTCACCGCGATCGCGCCTCCAGCGGCGACGCCCGCCGCATGGATAACTCCGTGCAGGGGGCCGAACCGCTGTCTGATTTTATCGAGCACATCGGTCATTTGTGCTCGATCCGAAACGTCGGCGGTGAGCACGAGGACTTCGGCGCCGAGTTGCTCCAGCTCTCGCACGCGCCGACGACAGTCATCAGCTTCCGTCGGCGTTGGATCTTTGGCCGACGGTTTCGCGGGACGATGGTCGACGATCCCTCGGCGCCCCAGCAAAACCAATTTTGGCCGGTGCGACCGGGCGAGATGTTCGGCGAATGTAAGGCCCATGCCGCCGAGGCCTCCCGTGATCAGGTACACTCCACCCGTGCGCAATCGAGGCACCACCGGCGCCCGATCGAGATCAATGCTCTCGAAATGTTGAATCCAGCGCTCACCGCAGCGATAAGCCACGGCGGTTTTCGAACCGTTGCTCTGTAATTCTTCCCACAGGCGGTCCAGCAGTTCCTGCTCCTCGACCGTGCCTTCGACCGGAAGCACGATGTCGATGCTTGTCGCAGTGAGACCGGGGTACTCCTGGGGCGCAACGCGACAGGGACCAAGCAGGGCCGCTTTGGCTGGCTCCAGGTGCTCGTGGCCCAGAACGGGCTGCACGCCGTCGGACAGTACATGCCAGCGGACCGGTTTGGGCTTGGTCGCGGCGCCTTGCGCTTTTGCAAGATAGAGAAGGCTGAAGAATCCTTCCTCCAAAGCGGCATTGAAGAATGCGCCGTTCGATGCATTCGTGACGGACCAGGCGTGGAGCACGAGATCAGGCAGTCGGTCTTTCGTTTCGAGCTCGTTCAGGAGGCGGCGATAGTCGTCTTCCGCTCCGGCATTGATAACATAGTCATTGTCGTTGAGGCGATCGAATGCGGGTCCGGTCGTTACAGTGATGACGTGCTGCCCGTTTTCTCTCAGGCGAGACACCAATTTGCCGGGAAGGCCGCCGCCCTTGACGAAGGCGAGGGCAGTGACGCATGGCTGTGACCGGGAGATTTGATTTCGCGGCAGCGGCTGACGTTTCCAGGATGGCACGGAGAAAGGTGCCGTCTCGGTGTTGCTGTGGTGAGGGGTGGAGGGAGAGGAGGGAGGGGTGGAGGAGGGGTCGATCCAGAAG
>CAZJLP010000101.1:0-5953 GCA_964546955.1 uncultured Opitutaceae bacterium
CGCCGGTTTTGTCGCCGAGCGCGGCCTGGATCTTGGCTTTGCGATAGATGAGCGGGAAAGACGCCGGTTGCTTGGCGATGGCAGCATCCATCCATTCAGCAGCCTTTTTGAGGTCGAGCTTATGCTCTAGGTAGAACATGGCAGCTTGGGCGTACGGTTTCTTGGGCTCATCCGAAGCCATGATAGCCTCAATCTTAGCCACAAGGTCCTTCACGACGTCGACTTTGATCGGTACCGCTACGCGGGTGTTCTCCCACGACATCGTGAGCACAGCCGATTCGTCTCGGATGTGATTCAGGTCGATTGTGAAAGTTTCCACCACGTCGGCGAGACGGGTTGTTTTCACCGTCGCGCGCGCGACATCGTCTTTTGCGTCGTATTTATACGCTCCCTGCCCGGGAGCTTTGTTGAGGATGACCGTCCATTCTTCCGGTTCGAGTTTCGCAAATAAGGCGTACGTACCGGCCGGAACTTTGGTCCCACCGAACTCGACCGGCGTGCTGAAGGTGATCTTTGTCGAGTTATTGGCACCCGCGCGCCAGACTGTGCCCCAGGCTTCCAGCCCCCCAAAGATCTTGCGGCCCTTTACTCCGGGGCGTGAGTAGACGATCTCGATGTCGGTCAAGCCGACGCGTTGCTTCAGGGTCGACGCGGGACTTGGGGCGGGAAATTTGATTTCCGCGGCCGCCGGAGCAGGGTTTTGAGCTGCGAGAGGCGATACGATTGCCAGCGAAAAGAGAACTGCGGACAGACAACGAAGATCGAGAACAAGCTTTGAATGCATGGTGAAGGAGTGTTGGGAGTAACCGAGGTTCGCGGTGGATGCGACGCGCGAGTCAGCAGACAAACGGGAACCCGCACCGATTTCAATCGTGATACGGCTCAATCGACGCGCTGCGTGCGGGCATAGTCATGGCTACCGCTGCAGCAGGGTGGAACCTGCCGCCCCGCAGGTTCGATCGAAGACGCTCAAGACCCCTTGCGGACGCTTACTTTTCGCATGATGACCGGCGTTGTGGGCGAACTTTCGTTGCCATCCATTCCGCGCTTCTTCGGCGTCTGGACCAGAGCGTCCACCACCTCGATGCCTTTGATCACGCGGCCGAAAATGGTGTAATTGGGCTGCAGAGGATAATCATTATGCAGAATGAAGAACTGGCTCCCATTGGTGTTGGGGCCTGCGTTCGCCATCGCGACCAAACCGCGCTTGTAGCCGTTTCGATAGAGCGGCGCGTCAGCGTTTATTTCATCGGCGAAGGTGCCGCCCCACGCGCTTTCGCCACCCGTTCCGTCCCCCTTGGGGTCCCCGCCTTGCATCATGAATCCCGCAATAATGCGATGAAAAGTCAGCCCGTTGTAGTAGCCGCGCTCGGCCAGCAAACGGAAGTTCTCCGTCGTGTTTGGCGCTTCCGTTCGCAGCAACTCGAATTCGATCGTTCCTTTGTCCGTCTCGATCACCGCGACAAGCGGACCCGCCGGGGGCGGGGCGCTGGGGGTGGGGGCTCCCATCTGGCGAGACTCGCCGCAACCGCTGAGAAAGACGGCCAGGGCCGCCAGGACGGCCAGAGCCGGTGCAAGGCGAATACCTGAAAGACAAAATGAAGCACGGATGGGAGCGTTGGAGTTCATGGACCCACTATCATAGGCCGCTGGGCTTTGAGGCAATTCCCGCGTTGCACGTCATAAGGATTCGTCCTATTTTTGGGCGTGGTTCGCCCTATGTCAGAATGCCCGGTGTGGACCGAATGCGTGACCCTCCTCGCGAGAGTAACCGTCACCGCGCGGTATTCGGCATAAGTATCGCCCTCCAACGACGAGCAGGGAGCTTGCGGTGGCGTGAATAGTGGGGAATGTATGAGATGAAACCGCCAGAAGATCGTGACTCGGATTTCAATCCGGCGGCGGTGGTGTGTGCGCGGATCGTCTGCCTTGTTTACCTCGTTAGCGCCTGCGCCGCGATCGTGTGTTTAATCTACGCGTTTGCGACGCGCGACGGAGCACCCTTGCTCGTGGGGTTGGCCGCGGGCGCGACGGCGTGGGTGTGCCGGAGTTGGCTGCAGCAGCCGGAGCATTTTGAATTGATACGCGGCGTGTTTGAAGACGCGGCGGAACAAGGCAGAAGTTTTCCGCGCCTGGAGGAGTCTGCGCGGCCCGCTGAAAAATTGACGGCGTTGCTCCGCGACTTGCATGCCTTGGAACGAAAGCGGGGCCGGCGCGATTTCGATCCGTGGGCGCTTCAATCACTGCGGAATGAAATCAAGTCCCTCGTCGCCGAGGAACCGGTCCTGCGGGAGCTCCTGGAGCGCCCGGTTAAACCCCGACTGTGAGGCTATCCTTGTATTCGGCTGGGTCGATCAACGGCGGGCTTTCTCGCGTTTCGAGATCAAATCGGCGACACGGTTTCTGGCCGAGTAGGCAAAGGGCGAAGCCGGGTAGTGCAGGAGCACGTGTTTATACGCTTCGATTGCCTCGTGAAATTTGAACTGTTCCTCGTAGCACCGGCCGCGCAGGAAGGCGATTTCGGGCAGCCGTTCCGGTTCGTCGCTCCCCCGCGTTTCCACGCGCGTCAATTCGCTCAGTGTCTCCTGGAGCTTGCCGTCCTCAAACAGTTGGTACGCGTAACGCAGAGGTCCGTGGGCAGCTGAACTGCAGGCGGCCCCTGCCAAAGCGAGGCAGCAAACCGCAAATGCGAAGAGATGGCGCATGATGCCAGGTTGCGGCTCGCTACTTCGCCGCGGGCGGCGTGCCGAAAGAAATGGGCATCCGGGCAAACGCCTCGGTGGGTTTTCCCTCTTTGAGCGGAGGCTCGAATTGCCAGCGCGCGACGGCGGTCAATGCAGGATAGATCAATTTCGGATCGTCCGCGCGCGCGGCGTGGGGAAAATGCACCCGTCCTGTGCGATCGATATAGAAGGCAACCTCAACGACACCCGTCGGCATGTCGCCGGTGTAAATCGGCGCGATTTTGAACTTTGAAACCGGTTTGGCGTCTAGGTCCCGGAGGGCGCAGATCGTTGAAGGAGACTGCTGGATACGCTGAAGCAACGCTCGTCCGGTCGCGTCCAGGCCGGAGTCCCGATCTTCCGGCTGAAAATTCATCGCTTGGGCGACCAGCGTCTGTGTGGGTTTGCCGTCGAGTTGGGCTGGAATGAACGTCGATGCCCGAGCCGCGGCCGCCGCCGAATCGCCGAACTCGGGCGAGGAGGTTTGGTCGACTCTCACGCCCGCGACTTTGCCCGTCTCGTCGATCAGCATCGTCACGGTTGCACTGCCTTTCTTTCCCTCTTTGAGTGCTTCGAACGGATAAACGGGGGTCACCATGATTTTCGGCTGAGGCGGTCGGTCATACCGGTACTTCTCCGGCAGGTCTTTTTTCGATGAGCCTTTGATGCGGTAGGGGTCCGCGCCGTGCATTCCTTCGAAGCGGAATGCGACGGGTTGGATCATGCGGGTTCGGACTGGTTTTCCCCGCACCGTTCCGGGAGCGAAGGACCATTTGAGGATGGACGCGATCGCCGGCGCTTCGAAATCCGGATGGGACGACTTCAAGACGGTGGGACTCACGACCCGCCCGCGTTCGTCTACAATAAAGGCCACGTCCACTTCGCCAATATTGCCCGATTTTTTTAGCGAGTTCGGGTAGACTAGGGGAGCTTTGACGAGAAGCTTGGGTATCTCGAAGTAGAGGGCATTCGCATTGGGGATGATGGCGTGAAACTCGATCTCCCGCGCAACCGGCTGGCCGCCGGAGTGCGCCGGTGAGAATTTCCAGCTTTCAATCATGGCCTTGGCCGCGTCCGTGACCTCTGTTGTTTTCGCAACCACCAAGGCCTCTGGATCAGGTGGTTCCAGGCTCATGGCTTGCAGTTCCAGCACGCTCGCCTTGCCCGAGCTGTCCACGCGCGCGCGCACCGCGTAGCGGGGCGAATTTAAGTTTCGATCGAGCGCCGGAATCGCGGTGAGAAAGGCGGCTTCCTCGATCCGCGGCGAAGTCTCGCTCGGCCGGGCAGCGGCCGTCTCCGGGTTGAAAAGGACAGCGATGCGGCATGACGCCTCGATCGGTCGCCCCTGGCGCTTCGCGGGGCTGAACCGCCACCGGGAAACCACGTCGTCTAATTCCTTGCCGGCCTGTTTCCAGCCGTGAATCGCAGTCTCGATCACTTTGCCTTTTTCGCTGACGCGCACATCGACGAAGGCCACATGCAGTGGAGTATGCTTTTTCCACGCCGCCGGGTATGGGGGCGCCGCTTTCTTCACAAACCGCGGAGCTTCGTCCGCCGTCGGCAGCCCTTCAATCGCGAGCACCTGAGGCTCGCCCACGGTGACCTCTTGAGCGAAGCATGAAACGGCAAAAATTGACGCGACGAAACAGACAGCTGGGAGGTGGACCATGAAATTTTCCTACCGAACTTTTCCGTCCGAGCGAGTAAAATTCCCTCGCGGCACCTGGCGGGAAAATACGACAGCGGCTCGTCACCTTAGGTGGAACCGGCCGTCGCGGCAGGTGAGTTTGAAGCCTCTGGAACTCGGATCGACGAGAACGCCGATCGCGCGGAACGGGGTGAGGAAGGAATTATTGAACCGGACTGAAACACCTAGGGTCTCTCCCTGGGTATCCCGGCGTTGGTCCCAACCGAAATTGAAGGGTTTTCCGCATCGTTCTTGGCGCACCGGATTTGCTATGATTTTCGGAGGATGAATCCTGCCACCGACGCGTACTCTGCCCTGTTTTCGACTGCGGACGTCCGGTTGCGCGTGCTCGTCGTGGACGACAATCCGTTGGACGTCCAAGTGGCGCGCGGTGTCTTTCGATGGCTTGGTCACGAAGTGGAGGTCGCGTCTTCCGGCACCGAGGCGCTGGGAGCGCTGCGGCAAGTACCCTATGATCTCGTCCTGATGGACCTGGAAATGGACGGATTGAGCGGCTTCCAAACGACGCGTCTGATCAGAGCCGCGCAGATCTCGGGACGCCAGCCGTGGATCATTGGACTGACCGGAGGCGATTTTGCCGGCACCGAGGACCGTTGCCTTGCGGCGGGGATGGACGACTTTCATGAAGGCAAACCGCTTCGATTTTCGACCCTGAGACGGCTGCTCGCGAGGCTGTTTGAAACTCGCGCCGCTGAGTGGGACCCGCGAGCGCACTGCGCGAGATAGGGGCGGATTAAGCCTCTTACTGGTTTCCAGCGTGGTCCGGAAAGGGAAACGGTTAAGTCTCCCTTTCCGGAAGAACGCTGACTCATCGCGAGGCGACGTTGTCGACAGCTCACCTTGTGATGCGCCAGCGTAGAACCGGGTTTACGACTCCGGTTCGGAAAAGAGTCTTGGTCGCTTGGCTCAGGCCCCGGCCGGATAGCGGTTAAAAGGGCGGGTAGTCTCGTAGGGAGTTGCTCTCCTGCAGAAGCTTACATCTTCGCAAATAATTAGCAACAGTGTTGACGTTTTCTGCCAGCGGCCGTTTGCTCGTCGGTTTATGTCCGTCCGCTTCCCTACCATCCTTTTCGTCGACGATAATGCCGATTCCCTGTTTATCCTGGAACGCCTTTTTGAGAAAGCGGGTATAAAAGCAACGATTGAGCGAGCGTCAGGAGGCGAAGAGGCCATCGACTACTTGATGAAGCATCGGGATGCGAATCCGGACCTGCTTCCGCTTCTGGTTTTGATGGACTTGAATATGCCGATGATGAACGGCTTTGAGGCAATCGGCTGGCTGCGAGAACAGCCCGATTTTAAGGACCTGATCGTAGTGGCACTCAGCACTTCCTATGAGGAACAGGATGTGCGACGAGCCTACGCAGTGGGCGCCGACGCCTACATCACAAAGTTCCCCGCTCCCTGCTCGATTGAGGCCATCTTCCAGGCCGCCCTGGTTGACCGTGAGAGCGGGGTCTTCCGCCAGCGGACCTTGCCCGGCGTTCTTCGCCCGAAAGTCCCCGGCAACACGGCGGCACCG
>CAZJLP010000102.1:0-2790 GCA_964546955.1 uncultured Opitutaceae bacterium
CCGCTGAAGATCATGTAGTTCGGGTCTTGCTCCTTGCGGCCATCGCCGTAGTCGAGCTCGCCCTTGAGCCGTCCGAGAATCAATTCCTTCGGGCAATTGATGTAAGTCGGCTTGGATACGATCTCGCATTGTTCGGGGCGGTTGCCGAGATCGTCCAGCCACACGCTGGCTTCGTGGAGCGCTTTCAGCACGGCCTTCACCGTTTTGGGGTTCTGATTCGCAAAATCCTCCGTGAAGGCACAGACTTTCTCGGGATGGTCTTTCCAGATGTCCTGCGTGGTGACCGCCGTGAAGCCGATGCCGTCCGCGATCGATTTCGCGCCCCACGGTTCGCCCACGCAGAAGCCGTCCATCTTCCCGATCTTCATGTTGGCCACCATCTGGGCCGGAGGAATGGTGATAAGCGTGATGTCTTTGTCCGGGTTGATGCCGCCGGCTCCGAGATAGTAGCGGGTCCACATCGCGTGAGTCCCCGGGGGAAAAGTCATCGCGAAAGTGAGCGGCTCGCCGAGTTTCTTCGCGTCTTCGACGAACGGTTTCAGCGCTTTCGGATCCGCGCCCACCTTGCCTTTCCAGGCCTGCTTCACCGTAATGGCCTGACCATTACGGTTGAGAATCCATGGAATGATCATCGGCTTCTTCGGCTGACCGGCGAGACCCATGGTCGAGGCGATCGGCATGCCGGTGAGCATGTGCGTGGCCTGGAGCGAGCCCGTGCTCAGATTGTCGCGAATGGCCGCCCAGTTGGCTCCCTTCGTCACCTTCGAGTTGATGCCATATTTTTTAAACAACCCCTTCTCGTGCGCGATCACGATGGGGGAGCAGTCCGTCAGCGCGATCATGCCGAAGTTCATGTCCGTCGTTTCCGGACCTTCGCCGGCGGACCCGGCGGTCGCCGCCCAAGTCCGGGTGCCCAGCGCGGACCAGAGCGCGGCGGCGCCCACACCCGTGGCGGTGCGAGTCAAGAATTGGCGCCGGCTGAGGCCGGCGGAGGAGAAGGCGTTGGGCTGCGAGTCAGGAGACGAGTTCATGCTTGGAAGGTTGGCCGAGGGCTTGGCGGAAAATGTCTTCGCGGAAAATTTGCGCAGGGCGGATGTCGCCGACCGCGCCGGCCGAAAGAATGCCGGAGGAGACGAGCTCGCGTTGCAGCGCCCGGGCTTTTTCCGCGGTCGGCGCGTTTGCGCCATTGCGATGGAAGGAGATGAAGTCCGGGACGTGTTCGACGCGGTCGTGGCCGCAATCGAATAGCCCCGACAGAGCGGGCAGGATCACCCGAGCCGGTTGATTGATATAGGCAGGCCCCGACAAAATCCGCGCCAGCTCCTCGTGATTGGCGGGCTGGTCGCACCACTCGGCCGCTTCATTTAAAGCCGCGATCAAGGCCATGTGCTCCAGGGAACGATGATCGGCAAAACGTTCCGTTGTCATGAGCACCTTCTCCACGTGCCCCGCGTTGTGCGCCGCGCTCCAAGTGGGGCACCAGCCGACTTTTTCGGCCACGGCGAGGGAGTTCCAGGGATCGCCGACGCAATAGCCGTCGATCGTGCCGGCGACGAGGTTGCGGAACATTTGCGCCGGCGGGACGACGACAATTCGCACTTCGGATTCCGGATCCAGGCCGGCCGCCCGAAGCCACGCCCGCAGCATGACGTGGTGGTATGAATACGTAAATACGACGCCGAACGTCAGTTTCCTCTCACCTTTGCGGCGCCGGGCTTCGTCTCGCAGAGAGGCCGGGTCGCGGACACCCATCTCCCAAAGCTTCTGCGAAAGCGTGAGGGCGTTACCCTGAAGATTCAGCACGAGGCTGGCAATGACGGGGCAGGCCACGGAGTCTGTGCCGAGACGGGTGGACCAGACCATCGGCGCCGGACTGTGCGCGGCGTCGAGTTCGCCGTAGATGATTTTCTCCCTCACGGTGGCCCAGCCGACTTCGCGTTTTAGGTCTACCCGGATTCCGTGTTTGCCGTACAGTCCGTGCTCCCGCGCGATCACCAGCGGCGCGGCGTCCGTGAGTGCGATAAAACCCACGCGCAGCGCGTGTGCGTCGCTACCAACGGCTTGAGTCGCGGAAGTAGTCATTATGATGGCCGACTTTAGCCGCCAACGTGCCATCTGGTGGGAATGGCGCGATTACTGCTCTTCAAACATTTCATACTATCAATGAACTTGGTGAATACATGAGAACCGTCCTCGACAGTCGCCAGTTGCTCGCCTTCACAACGGTGGCGCGCCGCGGCAGCTTTACGCTCGCGGCGAAGGAACTTTTTCTCACGCAGTCAGCGGTGAGCCATGCCATGAAAGCACTCGAGGAAGAAGTGGGCTGCCGCCTGCTCGACCGCGTGGGCAAACGCGTCCTGCTGACGCAGGCGGGAGAGCAGTTCCTCCACCACACGGAGAAGATCCTGCGTGAAATGGAAGTCGCGCGAAGCGGCCTCGATACACTGAATAATTGGGGCCATGGGCGGCTCCGCGTCGGAGCCAGCACGACGGCCTGCCAATACATTCTGCCGACGGTGCTGCGCGAATTTAAGCAAAGCTTCCCGAAGTGCGTGATCAAAATCGAACCGGGAGACCACAGCGACCAGTTGGAGCTGCTGCGGGCGAATCAGATCGATCTCGCCATCATGCTGGAGCCGGCAGGCCAATCGGAGTTCACCTTTGTGCCGCTCTTTCAGGACGAATTGCGTTTTGTGGTGGCCCCTCTCCATCCGTGGGCGCAAGCCGGCCGCGTCCTGCGTGACGAGATTTCCAACGAAACGTTCGTTTTGTATAATAAAAACAGCTACA
>CAZJLP010000102.1:2800-5868 GCA_964546955.1 uncultured Opitutaceae bacterium
TTCCGGCTGTTAAACGAATACTTCCGCGAGGAACGCATTTCCCTGAACAGCTTCATCGAGCTCGGTAGCATGGAGGCGATCAAAGAACTCGTGAAGATCGGCCTCGGCGTGGGCGTGATTGCTCCCTGGATCACGCGGGTTGAAATGGAGAGCGGCGCCCTCGTCTCATACCCCCTGGGCAAACGCAAACTGCGCCGCAATTGGGGCGTGGTGTATTTGCGCGGCCGGCGTCTGCCGCTTGGAGAAGAGACGTTTGTCGGTTTATGCAAGACGGTGACCGAAGCGTACAATAGTTGAAGCGAGTGGTCGCAAAGCGGAGCCGAGCAAGCGACAACGCGCGTCAGGGCGGGCGATCTGTCGTAGCGCTCGTGCCACTTTGTGAAGACAGATGGTTGAGAGTTGGGACTGCCGATCCGGTCCGTGAAAGTAGCCGGATCGTCGGCGGCCAATATCGCGTCGTTCGTGTTCGGGCTCTCAACTCTCTTCTTAACCGCTCAGGTGGCACACGTGCGCGGATTTCGACGGCTGCCGTCCGTCGCAGGGAAACCAACCTGCCGGGACGGCAGGTTCCACCTTGGTCGACTCTGTTGGGGTGGGGCCAAAAATATCCGCTTGCACTCACTCCAAAATCCCTGCTTCTTCTCGCTTTCCAGCACGCACTCGTAGCTCAATTGGATAGAGCATCTGACTACGGATCAGAAGGTTTGGGGTTCGACTCCCTACGAGTGCGCCAGCTTTTTACAAGAGGCCGCAGACCTAGGGTTTGCGGCCTTTTGTTTCCCGGGGTCACGAGCGGGAAGGGGAAGGCGTTGAGCAATCCCGGCGGCCCAGTCCACAGCAGAATAGGAGCTTCTGGCCCGCGTCGCGTCGGACGGTTGCGAACCAAAAAAAGCCCGCGCCTTCCATTGGGAGGCGCGGGCGAAAAGAACGAGTGACTTAGGTGGCTAGATGGCTTTCGGGAGTTCGGCGTCGAGTTCGACGGCGTGGGGGTGATTGCGCTTCACTTTGAACAACTGGGAGCGACGGGCTAGCATCCGGTCCAGTTTGTCCATGAGGAGTGCAACCGCTTTATGGCACTCATCGGCGGCGACCGATGCGTTCAGGTCAGGACCTTGAATACTAATGTGACCCTTGGCCGCGAAACGGTTCGCGACGTCCTGTTTGGGGTCACACTCCAACTCCACCCGGATGCGCACGATGCGCTCCTCGTGGCGAAACAATCGTTCGGCCTTCTCTCGCACAAACGTCTTCAAAGAAGGAGTGAGTTCGAGATGAATGCCAGAGACGATCAATTCGTGTTGGTTGTTTTGTCTGTTCATGACTGTCTATTTTGTTGGGTTGACTAGCGGAAATGCTAAAATCGAAACCTCCTCTGTTCCCGTGGCCTCGCTAAGCGAAGCGCTCAAACTTGTCTCGGCCGTCGTCCTGACCGGCGGATCTTCCGGTATTGGAAAATCATTCATTGAGCTTGTGAGCAGAATGGAGCCCCGGCTCTTGATTTGCAACCTATCGCGGCGCTCACCCGACATAAATAGTCCGCAGCTTAACCTGCGCCACTTCCCATGCGATTTAGGGCAAACAGCAGGCCTGGAGCGCGCTGCTACAGGGGTATTAAGTTTGCTTAAGGCAGAAGCACCGCGGGGCCGCGTGTTGCTCATCAATAACAGTGGATTCGGCTCGCTCGGCTGCTTTCTTGAGAGCGATTTTGCCCAGCAACTGGAAATCGTTGATGTGAATGTTCGAGCAGCGATCGACCTCACGGCCCGCCTGCTTCCCGCGCTGAGCCATCAGGGCGGCCACATCCTCAATATCGCCTCCACCGCGGCTTTTCAGCCCACGCCGCACATGGCGACCTATGGGGCTTCAAAGGCGTTTCTTCTGTATTGGAGCCTTGCGCTGCGGGAGGAGCTTCGGCGCTCCGGAGTGGGCGTCACCGCGGTCTGCCCCGGCCCCACTGCCACGGGTTTTGGGGTGCGGGCGGGCTTGGCTGCCGGCACTGTTTCGGGGCGCTTCGGACATACCGCGCAGCAAGTCGCGCTCATGGCGCTGAAAGGCTTCGCGGGGAATCGACCTGTCGTGATCTGCGGCGCTAGGAATCGATTCTTGGCGTGGTTTGCTTCGCACACGCCGAAAGCCTTCTCCGCCCGCATCGCGGGGAAGGTCATCGATCGGGCAATTCGACCGGGGCGCGGCTGATGTCCGAGCATTCTCCTTTCGGGCCGTGGCTGCCCCGCCTCAAACAAGGTGCCGTGCGGCTCGCCTCGCGAGACGAGATCGCGCAATGGATCCTCTATCAGGACGACCGGCTCCTCGTCGTGAACAAGCCGGGCGACTTCGTCTGCCATCCCTCGAAGGCCGGGCCGTGGTCAAGTTTGGTTGGCGCGGTGCGCGAGCTTCTCGGCGTGGAGGCCTCGCATTTGGTGTTCCGCCTGGACCGCGAGACGAGCGGGGTAGTCGTCTTTGCCAAGACGCCGGCCGTCGCGCGCAAGCTGCAGATGGCCGCCCAAAACCGGCTCTATCGGAAAACGTACCACGCGATACTGACAGGTGAGCTGGCCGCAGAAACGGTGGTCGCGCGCGCGCTGGCGAGCGATCCCGACAGTCCCGTTGCCGCCAAAATGACCGTCGTATCCGATGGACTGGGGCAAACCGCCGTCACACGTTTCACTCCGCTGGCGACCGCGCGCGGTTTCACGCTGGCGCGAGTGATGACGGAAACCGGACGAAAACATCAAATCCGCGCGCACGCCGAGTCGCTCGGCTTCCCCTTGGTCGGAGACAAAATCTACGGGCCCGATGCGCGGCTTTTTTTGGACTTCATCGAGACGGGTTGGACGCCAGCCCTCGAAGAGCGACTGCTCCTGCCCCGGCAGGCTCTCCACAATTCCGAAATCGATTTGCGACCGGCAGGGGAGAACCACGTTTTCGCCGCGCCGTTGCCGGCGGACCTGACGCAGTTTTGCCGGACGCGGATGGGGATTGAGCCGGCGGTTTGAACGGGCTGCGACCTTTTTTAGGCGACCTCTTTTCAGGCAGAAGGGCCGACGTCCTTTGGAGTCAGTGGACGA
>CAZJLP010000103.1:0-5514 GCA_964546955.1 uncultured Opitutaceae bacterium
CCCAACCCACCGCGCCGGGACGCCGCGTTCCACCTCGGAAAGAGGCCGAGCGGCGGACTTGTAGGGGTCGGTCCCGCCTACCGCCGACTCCGCGGACACCGTCGGCCGGCGCTTATCGATTCAACGCCATCAGGAATTCGGCGTTGGTTTTCGTTTTCTTTAGGCGGTTGATGAGCATTTCCATCGCCTCGACCGGCGGAATGCCCTGCATCGCGCGGCGAAGCCCGTAAATGCGCAACATTTCCTCGGGGTGATAGATGAGCTCTTCTTTGCGCGTGCCGGACCGATCCATGTTGATCGCCGGGAAAATACGCTTGTCGACCAGGCCGCGGTCGAGGTGGAGCTCCATGTTGCCGGTACCTTTGAACTCTTCAAAGATCACTTCGTCCATGCGGCTGCCCGTGTCGACCAGCGCCGTCGCGAGGATGGTGAGGCTGCCCCCGTCCTCGATGTTGCGGGCCGCGCCAAAGAAGCGCTTGGGACGTTGCATCGCCGTTGCCTCCATACCGCCCGACATGATCTTGCCGCTATTCGAGGCGAGGGCGTTGTAGGCGCGAGCGAGACGCGTGATGGAGTCGAGCAGCACCACGACGTGCTGACCCATTTCAACCAAGCGACGCGCCTTTTCGCCGACCATCTCGGCGCAGTGGATATGGCTCTCGGGTGTTTCGTCGAAGGTCGAACTGACGACTTCGCCCTTCGTATGCCGCCGAAAATCGGTCACTTCTTCCGGGCGCTCGTCGATCAACAGCAGGATCAATTTCACCTCGGGAAAATTCTCCGAGATGGAGTTGGCCATGTTCTGCAGGAGCACCGTCTTGCCGGTACGCGGGGGCGCCACAATTAAACCGCGCTGGCCGAAACCGATCGGCGTGAGGATGTCCACCGCGCGCATCGAGATGTCTTTGTGCACCTCCGGCGCTTCGAGCAAAATACGTTTGAGCGGATAATAAGGAATCAGGTCTTCGAAGGGCTTGACCTTTGATATCTCTTCCGGGGGCATGCCCATGACCGAGTTGACTCGCACCACCGTCGGGCAGCGCTCGTTTTCGCGCGGAGCCTGGAGCAAAACCTCGACTTCGTGGCCGCGCTTCAGGCCAAAATGCTTGATCAAGCTTTCGGGCAAGTATGGGTCTTCCGGGTAGAGCCGATAATTGACCGCTTCGTGCACGATAAAGCCATGGCCGCGATCGGTAAGGTCGATCCAACCTCGGTCGATGATCGTCTGTTTCGAATCCGCCGCTTTCTTGAGGATCGCCGTCAACAATTGCTTCCGATTCGGCGCACCCTCGAACGCAGCACCGAGACGGCGAGCTTCCGCCGTCAGGTCATGCAGCGTCATCGCGTAGATCTTGTGCAACTCGATCGGCTCTCCTTGCCCCGCGCTGATTTCGTCGCCGATAGTCTTTAGCGCGGCGAGATCGTTGAATCGCTCCGGGTTCGGCAGGTCGCCATAGGTGGGCTGCAGGCTCGGCGGAGCGGGCTGCGGGGGGTGCTGCGGGCCGCGGTCTTGCCAAGGCGCACCGCCGCCGCCTCCTCCATGCTTGCCGCGCTTGCGTTTGTTGCGCTTGTCTCGCTTCCAAAAAGGTTCGTTGCGATTGCCGTGGTGATCCCCGCCACCCCCGCCGTGATGATGGCCTCCTTGGTGCCCGTGATGTGCTCCATGTCCGCCATGACCTCCGCCGCCCTGCCCGTTTTGATGCGCCGGCCCGCGCTGGCCGTCTCCACCTTCCTGAGGCTGAGCCGATGGTTCTTCGGGTTGACCGCGGTCGTCATGCGACCGCATCACTTCCGAACCGCCGCCTTCATCCTGGCCTCTGGCCTCTGAGCTCTGGCGATTGTCGTCCGACCTGCCTCCCTCCGCTGGGGTCTGGCTCCTCGTCTCTCGCTCGGACGCAGGCTCTTCGACCCGCGATCTCGGATTGAAAATTTCACGCGGCGCGGGGGATTTTTCTTCCCGTTCGGACGGGCGCTCGCGCGGCCCCGACTTCTCTTCACGATCTCGCTCTCGTGCAGAGGGCTTGGACTCCGCGGCTTCCTCGCGTTTGGGCGCGGGAGCGTGCTCGAGCGGGAGCTCGCGCTCGGTCGAGGCCGCGGAAGAGGCCTTGCTCTTCTTCGGTTTAGCACTCGCGGCCTTCGTTGTCGTCCGACGGCGCGTCGTTTTCTTGGCAGCAGCTCGATCGGACGACGAGTCGTCGCCGGAATTCTGAGATTCGTCCATAGTTACAATACAGGAAAGGGTTCACCACTGGCTCGTCGACCGGCGCCTCGAGGCGCTCCCGTCAGCGGCGTGCGTTCAAACGTCCCACCAGCTGCGCGATCTGCTCGCGCAGGAATTCAAGAGAGCCGTCGTTGGACAGCACAAAGTGGGCACGCTCTATTTTTTGAGCCAAGGGCAATTGCTTGGAAATTCGTTGTTCGGCGAGCGCTACGGGGAGTCCGCGCTCTGCAAGCCGGGCAAGTTGGTTCTTTGAGGATGTGGCCACGCAGACAGTGAAATCAAACCAATTCTCCAGGCCTTTCTCAAAGAGCAACGGCACCTCAATGACACACTTTGTGGAGGGTTGTGCCGCGAGAGTTTTGCGCCAGTAGTCGTGAAGCCTGGGGTGCAAAAGGTCTTCGAGCCACCCTAATTCAGGGGAGGACGAGAAGACGACTTTAGCTAAGCTGCTTCGATTGACCCTGCCTTCAGGCGTGAAGACCTCGGACCCGCAGCGCGCGCGGATGGCCGCCTCCACTGCCGGGTCAGTGAGGATGTGCTCCCGGATGACCTCATCCGAGTCGATTCGGAGAAAGCCGTGCTCGGTAAATAGCCGGCCGGCGGTCGATTTGCCGCAGCCTATGCCGCCTGTAATTCCAATGATCATCCGGATGTTATGAAACTGTCACATTTGGGCTTGCGCGCGTTTCCCGCAAATCATTAGTCACTCGCCGGCTCGCTCGAGCGGCCCTACCGGCCATCCCCGACTCGGACGGAGTTGAGTTTCGTCATGTCCACGTCGATCGACACCAAAAACGTTCCCGCGGTCGCACAAGCGACACAGGCGGCGTTTAAGCGGATGTTTCCGGGTAAGGACTCCCCCTTTATCGCACGGGTATTCATCGACTTGGATGCAATGTTCGACGGTCGTTATCTGGACTACCAGAAGATCGATACGCCGTACCACGACCTCGAACACACGCTGCAGGTCACCCTTTGCTGCGCCGATATGCTCGCGGGACGCCACGCGGCTGGGATTGAGCCGGTGATGAACGCCCGCCAGTTCGAGTTGGCGGTCGCGGCGGCTTTGCTCCACGACACCGGCTACCTCAAGCTTCGGGCGGATCTGGAAGGCACGGGCGCCAAATACACCTTCACCCACGTCCTGCGGAGCTGCGCGGTCGCTTCATCGTATTTGCCCACGATTGGTGTCTCTCTGGACGAACTTGACGGCGTGCTCGGCGCCATCCGCTGCACGAATCCCACGACCCAGATCCGGCGCCTCCATTTCCAGCATCCGATCGAAGGTATCGTCGGCTGCGCGGTCGCTACCGCCGACTATCTCGGTCAAATGTCCGCGCCAAACTACTTGGACGAGCTCCCGCACCTTTTCGCGGAGTTTGAGGAATCGGACAACTTTGCCGGCGTGCCGCCTGAGCAAAGGCTCTATCGTTCGGTCGACGAGCTCATCGCGAAGACGCCGGAATTCTGGCGCACCTCGGTCTTACCCAAACTAGACAACGAACTTCTCGGCCTTTATCGTTTCCTCGCTTCTCCCTATCCAGACGGCCCCAACCCCTACATCGAGTCGGTCAACCTGAACATCACGACAATCACCGCGGCAGCCGCCGCGAAAACGCCCAAGACCTGAGCGATGCTGGCCACGATCTTCTCCGCGGCGCTGCAAGGCATCGATGCCGAACTCGTGTACGTGGAGGTCAACCACGGCGAGGCGGGCGAATTGAAGCTGATCCTGGTCGGCCTGCCCGATAGCGCGGTCAAGGAGTCCAACGACCGAATGATGTCCGCCCTGGGCAACTCCGGCTTCAAGAAGCCCCGCGCCCGCACAACGATCAATCTCGCTCCCGGGGACATCCGCAAGGAGGGCCCCATCTACGATCTGCCGATCGCACTGGGCATCCTTGTCGCCACCGGACAACTACAAAGCCCGAATCTCGGCGACTACCTGATCGCGGGGGAACTCAGTCTGTCGGGCGCGACCCGCCCCGTGCGCGGCGCGCTCGCGATGGCCCGTCTCGCCAAAACACTCGGCAAGCGCGGCGTCCTTTTGCCGTCCATTTCGGCGCGCGAGGCCGCTCTGGTCGAAGGCGTCGAAGTCTACGCGGTGCCGACGCTCGATCACGCTTTCCGTTTTCTGAACGGCGAAATGCAACTCACGCCCGAAAGGCCGCCGGCCGCCGCCGAGATTGTCGAAGGCGGTGAGAATGGCTCAGGCGATTTCTCCGAAATCAAAGGGCAGCAGGCCCTCCGCCGCGCGGTCGAGGTGGCGGTGGCCGGAAATCATAATCTCCTGATGATCGGACCGCCGGGGTCGGGCAAATCGATGGTCGCGAAGCGAATTCCCACGATTATGCCCACGCCGCTATTGGAGGAATCGCTCGAGGTCTTGAGCATTCATTCCGCGGCCGGTCAGACGATTGGCGGCGCCATCCCGCTGGGGAAACGACCGGTCCGCAGCCCCCACCACACAATCTCGGACGTAGGACTACTCGGCGGTGGCACGATTCCCGGGCCGGGCGAAATTTCGCTCGCGCACAATGGCGTGCTCTTTCTCGACGAGTTGCCGGAGTTTAAACGCTCCGCGTTGGAGGTCTTGCGCCAACCGCTCGAAGACGGCGAGGTCACCATCTCACGCAGCGCCGGTAAGGTCACCCTCCCCTGCTCTTTTATGCTCGTCGCGGCGATGAATCCCTGTCCCTGCGGTTATCTGGGCGACCCCAAACACGAGTGCCGCTGCAGTCCGACGCAGATTCAACGTTATCGCTCGCGCATCAGCGGTCCGCTCCTCGACCGCATCGACATTCACATCGAAGCACCCGCCCTTTCGATCGCGGAGCTGCGAAACGAAAAACAAGGCGAGACCTCCGGCTCGATGCGTTCACGGGTGCAGACCGCGCGCAATGTCCAGCAAGCGCGCTTCAAAGGCACGCGCGCGACGTCCAATGCCCGCATGACGCACGCGCAGATCCGTAAATATTGCACGATCGACGCCAGCCTTGGCGATCTCCTCCAGCACGCGATGGAGCAACTCTCGCTCTCCGCCCGCGCGTACGACCGCATCCTCAAGGTGGCGCGCACCATTGCCGACTTGGCCGGCTCTGACCATATCGAATCCAACCACCTGCTCGAAGCGATCCAATACCGGAGCCTGGATCGTAACGTGTTCTACTAATGGTCCTTCGTATTTCTGTATTCACGGATCCGTTACGATACCGCCCGACTTCAAACCGCCGATTTCCTTTTCAATCCTCTCCACCGCGTGCATCGGCACCACGAGTCGCCAGGCTCCGTCG
>CAZJLP010000104.1:0-5300 GCA_964546955.1 uncultured Opitutaceae bacterium
GAATTGAGCGTAAGGGACGCAGTCGTGCTCGGCTTGGTCGAAGGCATCACGGAAGTCCTTCCGATTTCCTCGACCGGCCACCTCATCATTGCCAATCGCGCGCTCGGCCTCGAATCGAACGAGCCGCTGCAGGGCGACAACAACATCCTCCTGTGGTACAAGAAACCCTCCGAAAAGCATCCGCTCGGCGAGCCCCTCACACTTAAACTAGCGGCCGACACCTACACAGTCGTTATTCAGATCGGCGCCATCGCCGCGGTGGTTTTGATCTATTGGGGGCAGCTGATTCAAATGCTCAAGGGAGTGGCCGGACTGAATGCGGCGGGACTGCGTCTCCTCCGCAACGTCCTGCTCGCCTTCCTCCCCTGCGCCGGACTTGGATTTTTTCTTCACGGCTGGATCAACGAACATCTCTTTTCGGTCCGGGCCGTGATCATCGCCCTGATCAGCGGCTCCGTATTGATGGTGGGAGCCGAACGATGGCGCGCGCAGCGGCTGGGCGCTGGCACCTCGCGTCTGGAACCCTCGGAATTGACTCCCAGGCAGGCGTTGGGAATCGGCTTGATGCAGTGCCTCGCGCTGTGGCCGGGCACAAGCCGCTCCATGGTCACCATGGTCGGCGGCTATTTTGCGGGGCTCAGTCCAGCCAAAGCTGCCGAATTCAGTTTCCTTGTCGGATTGCCCACGCTGTTTGGCGCCGCCGCGCTCAAAGGGGTGAAGTCGGGGCCGGCGATGATCGCGGTCTTCGGCTGGGAACACGTCATTCTCGGCACGATCGTGGCGGGCGTGTCGGCCGCGATCGCGGTGAAGTTCTTGGTCAGCTATCTGGCTCGACGGGGCTTGGTCGTCTTCGCGGTTTATCGGGTGATTCTCGCCGCCGCGCTCGCCCTGTTCTTTTGGGACTGAACGACCCGAGCGCGGGAGAGTGCAACTGCGCTCTGCGGCCGGGCCTCGGACCGAAATCACCGACCGGAATCTCCTCTCTTGACGCCCCCTCGAACCGCCCTTTACTTCTCACCCTTTCACACGTTGAAATCGCGTCCTTTGGACCGCATACTCACTTCCTAAACCGTTCTCACCATGGCTAATCCGAAACGCAAGCAGTCCAAACGCCGCAGCGCCAATCGCCGCGCCGCCAACGCTTTCAAAGCTCCCCAAGTCGCCAAAGACCCAACCGATGGCAGTGCTTTCCGCCCTCACCGCGTGAACCCGAAGAACGGGATGTACCGCGGTCGCCAAGTGCTCAACGTCGAGGTTTAATACCTCGCCTCGCAACCCGTTCTCTCCACCATCCTACGCGATGGTCTCGAGCAACGCCGCAAACGGTCGCATTGCAGTTGACGCCATGGGCGGAGACCTCGGCCCGGCCGAGGTCGTTGAGGCCGTCAAACTCGCGTTCGCGGAGTTTGACGACTTGAATGCCGTCACCCTCGTCGGTGACGAAGCGGTGCTAAAAGCGCTTGCCGGCAAAGCCGGGATCGCCGGGCATCCGAAGCTGGCGTTTTTCCATGCCTCCGAAGTCGTCACGATGGACGACAAACCCTTGACCGCGATCAAGCGGAAGAAAGACGCCTCGATGTTTCGCGCCATCGAGCTCGTGAAATCCGGCGAAGCTCGCGCGGCGGTGAGTTGTGGCAACACCGGAAGCCTGGTTGCCGCCGGCATCCTCAAACTTCGCACGCTGGACGGTCTCGACCGCGCCGCCCTGGCGCCGGTCATTCCCCGGGACAAGGGCCACTTCATCTTGATCGATGCCGGAGCAAATCCGGAAGCCCGCTCCGACCATCTAGTCCACAATGCGATCCTCGGCACCCATTTTTGCCGTATGGAGCTCGGCGTCGAGAGACCCCGGGTCGGCCTGCTCACGATCGGCACCGAGGAGGGGAAGGGCAACGCGCTGGTCAGCGAGACTCACGAGGCGCTGAAGCGAATCGAGAATTTGATCAACTACATCGGCCCCGTGGAAGGGTTCCAGGTGTTCAAGGATGAGGTGGACGTCGTGGTTTGCGATGGATTCGTCGGGAACATCTGTCTCAAGAGCTGGGAATCGCTTTCAAAGTTTTTTAGTAACGAACTCAAGTCACAGCTCAAAGCGAATCCGCTGCGCATGGCGGGGGCGGCTCTGGCCAAGGGCGCTTTCAACGCGTTGCGCAACCGCATCAAGCCCGAACGTTATGGGGGCGCTCCCCTGCTCGGCTTGCGCGGCAACCTGATCAAGGCCCACGGTTCGGCCAACCGGCATGCGCTCAAGAACGCCATCCACGACGCCAGCGAAATGATCAAGACCGACCTCAACCATCGCATCGAAGCCGATATTGCCCGGGCTAACGAAGCGATCCGCCAGGTCGTCGCCTGAGCGCACGCCACACGCGTCGCGCTCCGCTTCCTCGCCGCCGTCCAATGGCTTCACCGACCATCGCGATTCTTGGCACCGGCTCGTATGTGCCGGCGCAAATTTTGACGAACGCCGACTTGTCCAAACGCGTGGACACGTCCGACGAATGGATTCTGACCCGGACCGGAATACGCGAGCGCCGGATCGCCGCGGCAGACGAGCAGACCTCCGACCTTGCGGCGAAGGCGGCTCAGGCCGCACTGACTGAGGCGGGGCTGACCGCGCGCGATATCGATCTCGTGGTCGTCGCCACCGTTACCCCGGATCTGCCCATGCCAGCCTGCGCGACTTTGGTTCAGCACAAGTTGGGCATCCCGCAGCACGCCGCTTGTTTCGACCTCAACGCGGCCTGTTCCGGTTTTCTCTATGGATTGGACACTGTTTGGGCGATGCTGGCCTCGGGACGCTACCGTCACGCGCTCGTGATCGGGGCGGAAAAGCTTTCGAGCGTGGTCGACTGGGAAGACCGCACGACGTGCGTCCTCTTCGGAGATGCCGCGGGCGCCGCAGTCCTCGGCCCGGCCCGCGGCGACGGCGCTCGGTTGATCGGAGTCAAACTCTACTCCGAGGGGGGGATGGTGGACCTCCTCTCCATTCCGGCCGGAGGAAGCGCCTCTCCCGCCACCACCGACACCCTCGCAAGCCGCCAGCACTTCATCAAGATGAAGGGGCGCGAGGTGTTCAAAGTGGCGGTCCGCGAGATGGAGGACGCAGTCGAGGAAATACTGGAACAACATGCCCTGACGGTCGATCAGATCGCTTGCGTGATCCCTCATCAGGCCAATTTGCGAATCATCGAAGCCATTTCCAAGAGCCTCGAAGTGCCTTTGAGCCGCTTTTTCATCAATGTCGACCGCTACGGCAATACTTCCGCTGCCTCCATTCCGCTCGCGCTGGATGAGGCGCGCCGGGCTGGCCGCATTCGCCGGGGAGACACTTCCCTCCTCGTCGCCTTCGGGGCGGGCTTGACCTACGGGGCGGGCTTGGTTCGCTGGTAACTTACAACATGTCCCACTTCGCGCTTCGCCGGTTTACCCTCGGGCTCATGCTCGTCGTTTTCGCCTTGGTTGTCCCCGGACGGCTCGCCGCCGACTTGGTGTGGACACCGCAGACCGGTTGGAAGGTGGAAGGGGGCGTCCTCGCCGGACTCACGGGCAGCGAAGCCCAAAACGCAGTTGAGATGATGAACAAGGCGCGCGCCGCGGAGGAAAAGAAACACCTCCGCACCGCGATCAAGTACTATGGCCGGGTCGCCAAGCGCTACCCAAACTCCGTCTACGCCCCCGAAGCGCTTTATCGCACCGGCAAGATTCGCCTCGAGCGCCAGCAGTACATCAAGTCGTTCGACGCCTTCCAGCAGGTCGTCTCGAAATATTCCAACACCGCCCGGTTTAACGAAATCATCGGGGAGCAATATCGCATCGCCAGCGCGCTGCTCGACGGCGCCCGCGGCCGCATCTGGGGGATCTTTCCCGGCTTCGCCAACCGCGAAAAAGCCATCGAGGAATTCGAGGTCATTCTGATCAACGCGCCGTACAGCGACTACGCACCGCTCGCGCTGATGAATATCGCGCGCGGTCACCAGAAGCTGGGCAATACGGAAGAAGCGATCGACGCCCTCGACCGCATGATCAACACCTACCCGGAGAGCCTGTTGACCCCGGACGCCTACGTGAAACTCGCTCAAACCCATGCGTCGTTGGTGGAGGGCGCCTATTACGATCAGACGTCGACCCGCGAGGCCGTTACCTACTACGAGGATTTCATCATCCGCTTTCCGAACGACCACAATGTCGCGACGGCCGAAAAAGGGCTGGCCGACATGAAAAAGATCCTGGCCGAAAGCAAAATGCGGATGGCGGACTTCTACTTTTTCAAGCGCGACAACTACAAGGCCGCCCGGGTGTTCTATAACGAAGCGATCACGGTTTATCCGGATTCGGCCGTCGCCACCAAAGCGCGCGAACGCCTGGCGGAAGTCGAAGCGGCTGCGGCGAAAGCCGCAAAGGGCGAACCGACGAAACGTTGGTTCTCGTTCTGAGTCTCGATCGCGCCGGCAAGCCGGTCTTTTCCCCATCTCTCGCTCCTCATGACCGCACGCGCTGCCTGGCTCGTTTTTGCACTGGGTGTGGTGATGTCCGCCACAGGCTGCGCGAACTACCGTCTCGGCACCCACGCCAAACTGGAATTCCAGACGCTGTACATCGAACCGATTGAGAATGCCGCCGGCGTGCCGCAGGCGACCCCGATCGTCAGCACGCAGATTCGAGAAACCTTCGCTCGCGATGGCCGGGTGCAGCTCGTCTCGTCCCCCGAACAGGCGGACGCCACGCTCAAGGTGACCTTGGCGCAGTTTCATCGCGTCGTGGCAACGGTCCTCCCCAACGACACCGGCCGCGCACGGAAATTCGACGTGACCCTGGAAGCCGTGTGCACGTTGAAAAACCGCCGCACGGGCGCGACCCATTTTGAGAACCGCCCCGTCACGGCGTACCGGCAGGTCTTCACCGGCGACGATCCGGCACAACTCCCCGCCGGTGCTCCCTACATCAGCAATCAGCGCCAGGCGGAGTATCAAGCTTTGCCCCTGTTGGCCGCAACGCTGGCCGACCGCGTGGCGCACGCGACGCTGGATGTGTGGTGATTACGCGGCCTTCGGCCGCTAAGGATGAAGGGAGAATGTAGAATGCAGAATGACAGCCTAGACGGCGGAAGTGGAAGGCGGTAGGGCGAGTGCCTCTGGCCCAGCCGTCGCCACAGCTAATACCGCGCACGTGGCTACGCAGCTGCGCAGTTCGACCAAGCAAGCACGGTCGCCTCATCGAGAACACCGACGGCTCGGACACCGTTTCGACAGGCTCAAAGTCCCGAGCTTGTCGAGGGAGAGGCACTCGCCCTACCGCTC
>CAZJLP010000105.1:0-5140 GCA_964546955.1 uncultured Opitutaceae bacterium
TCGTCGTCAGTGACGATATGGTGCACCTGCGATCGAGCTGCGTAGCTGGATCGAATCCAATCACGAGCTGAGACCACCCGCGGCGAGTCCGGAGGCCTCGCCCTACCTTCAAAAACGCATCTGCACCGAGAAAGAAATCAAGATAGAGAATAACGAGAAAGGTTGGGTATCCAAGCCTTTCAGAGAATCTGGCCCACGCGCAATGCAGGAGTGTCGCCCCCTGACAGCTTCCACTCCGTCTTGGTCAACTCGATCGCTCCATTCCCGGTCGCAACAACCAAGGGCGTGATCGACAACACCTCGCCCGGCTTCCCAGTCCGCCCATGGGCAGCCGGGCTGTACGTTTCCGCCCACCAGACCATCAGACGAGACGCTCCTACATCGGTGAAGGCGCCAGGGTAAGGGTCCGTCACGGCGCGAATCAAATTGAAGATCTGCGCCGACGATTGCTCCCAGTCGATCCGGCCATCCTCGGGTTTTCGACCGCTAAAATACGTCGCCTGGCGGTCATCTTGGGGCGTTTCTTTCGCAGTCCCAGCGAGCAGCGCGTCAATCTGACGGGACAACACCTCGCGAGCGAGGGGCATCACTTTCCGGAAAACCTGTTCGGCCGTATCGCGCGGTCCGATCGCCACGCCAGCTTGATCGACAATCGCCCCGGCATCCGGTTTTTTCACCATGCGATGCAGGGTCATGCCGCATTCCTCGGCGCCGTGAACAATCGCCCAATTGACGGGGGCGCGCCCCCGGAATTTAGGCAGCAACGATCCGTGCATGTTGAACGCTCCGAGCGGGGCGAGCTCGAGCACCTTGGTGCTGATCATGTGCCGATAATAAACTGACAGGATTAGGTCCGGCTTCATTGCGCGCACGCGCTCGATCCATTCGGGCGTATTGACCGAGTCCGGGGTGTGCACGGGAATCCCCTTCTCCTCTGCCGCGAGGGCCGGAGTCTTGAACCAGATTTTTTCGTTCGGGTTGTCCTCGTGCGTGATCAAGCCGATCACGTTGTCTCCGCGAGAGAGGAGCAAATCGAGGCACGTATACCCGACTTCACTGTAGCCGAAGAAAAGAATGCGGGGTTTTGCAGCGGAAAACATATTTCAACCGCGAATGGACGCGAATGGACGCGAATAGGGAAGACTGGAGATCGAACAAATCGTCCCTATCCGCCGTCCACTTCGCGTTATAGCAATCGAGAAACGCCGTGTCAGAACCCCCAACTGGAGGCGAGGCGGCGTCGCTGCGCTGCGGAAATCGCGTCCATTCGTGTCCATTCGCGGTTAAAATTATCGGTCTTTTGGCTCCAGCACATGGCTCACGTGGTAGCGGGCGCGGCCGCGGACCACCTGGTACGTGCGGCCGACGTATTCTCCGATCAGTCCGATCCCGACCATCGTGACACTGATCAGGAAAAACAGAATGCCGAACAAGGTGAACACACCGCCTTCCTCGGGTCCGAGGATCAGGCGCCGCAGCGCGAGCACCACCACAAGCACGAAGCTGCCAGCCGCGCAGCCCAGGGCAAAAAGCGTGAACCACTGCAACGGCATTAGAGTAAAGGCCGTGATCAAATCGAAGTTCAGGCGCACCAGCCGGTAGAAGGAGTAATTGGAAACCCCCGCATGCCGCTCTTCATGCTTCACCGGAACCTCCGCGGGGTTGCTGGCGAAATTGTACGCCAAGGCAGGGATAAAGGTGTTGATCGCGCCGCTGCGCACGATCGCCTCGACCACCGGACGGCGATAGGCGCGCAGCATGCAGCCCTGGTCGGTCATCTCGATATTGGTCCATTTTTCGCGGACGTAGTTGATCGTCCGCGATGCCCAGGTCCGGAAAAGGCTGTCCTGCCGATTGAGACGGTAACCGCCCACATAGTCGTGGCCGGCTGCGATCTTTTCGAGCAGCTTCGGGATTTCCTCGGGGGGGTTCTGGAGATCGGCGTCGAGCGTGACGACGACCTCGCCCCTGACCCGTTCGAATGCCGCCATGATGGCCATGTGCTGGCCGTAATTCGAGTTGAACTCGATTACACACGTGTGGCCCGGCCGGGCAGCGTGCTGAGCCGCCAACAGGGCTCGCGACTTATCCGCACTTCCGTCGTTGGTGAACACGACTTCGAACGAACGCCCCGTCGCGTCGAGCACGGGGTACAATCGCTGAAACAGAAGCGGTAGATTCGCTTCCTCGTTGTAGACGGGTATGACGACCGACAGTTCGACCGACTCCGCTTTCATCGTTTTTGGTGAGTCAAAAGCACAGTAGTAAGCTCGCTCACGACGCGAGTCACGTCTGCTTCCGTCATCGCCGGGAACAACGGGAGGGTCATGATGTTGCGACCCACATACTCCGCGAGTGGAAGATCACCCTCCTTCCATCCAAAGCCGCGATAGAGTTTAAACAAATGGATGGCGGGGTAGTGCAAGCCGATGCCGACTCCGGCCGCCTGCATCTTTGCCATGACTTCGGCGCGCTTGAGCGTCAGACGCTCTTCGGGAATCACCACCTGAAACATGTGCCAGTTGCTTTGCGTAAAATCCGCGATCGGGAGCCGCAATCCAAGCCCGCGCACCGCAGGAGTATCGAGCTGGGAGAAATAGAACCGGGCCAGCTCCCGCCGCTTGGCGGTGATCCTCTCCAAATGCGGCCACTGGCCCAAACCCACTCTCGCGGCGACATCCGTCAGATTGTACTTTCCGCCGACAACCTCGACCTCCATTCCGTCCAATCCCGTGCGAACAACGCCTTGGAGGCGATACTGCTCCGCCAGCTTCGCTTCGCGCTCATCGTTCAGCACCAGGCATCCGCCCTCGATCGTCGTGAGGTTCTTATTGGCTTGGAAACTGATCGAGACGAAGTCGCCAAAGGACCCGATCCGGCGACCGTTCCAAACGGCGCCCAGCGACTGAGCGGCATCCTCGACAACGCGAAGTTTGTGTTTCTTTGCGATGGCGTTGAGGCGATCCCGGTCGACCGGAAGACCGGCCAAGTCGACCGGCATGATGGCGCGCGTCGCCGGTGTGATCGCGGCTTCCACCCGATCGAGGTCTATGTTGCGCGTGGCCGGGTCGATCTCTACAAACACGGGCTTCGCCCCGACTTCGAGAATCACGTTGCTGGTGGCAACCCACGAGATCGGAGTCGTGATCACCTCGTCGCCCGGACCCACGCCAGCGATCCGGAGCGCAATTTCCATGGTGCACGTGCCGGAATTGAAAACGCGCACCGGCCGGCCTCCAAAATACTCCGAGAGCTTGGCTTCGAACGCTTTGACTTGCGGACCGGAGGTAATCCACCCAGATCGCAGCACCTCGGCGACCCCCGCGATGGTTTCCTCATCGATCGAGGGGCGCGTAAAGGGCAGGAAAGGAACAGCGGGCGGGGCGGCATTCATAGGGACGATGGTTTAAGGAAGCTGTGAAAACTCGAGTGATAGGGATCGAGGTAGGGCGAGGCCTCTGGACTCGTCGTCGTGTGCAGGAGACGTCACGAACCATTCAGTTTATTGCGCCGAGATGCGCCAAAACGCCAAATGTCCGGCAATGATGCCCGCTTCGACGGCTCACCGAGGACGGTTCGCCCTACCCTCAAACCCTTTCCCAGAGGCTTCGTCACAGGAAGGCGGGGAAGCTGCAGCCGCCGAGGACAATCTATATTGTTCAACATTCCTACTTGGATATATTCCTGAGCAGCGTGTAGCGAGGCGTCTCTGCGACCACCGCGCAAGGCAGATTGGCGTCCTCAAAAAAACCCTTCCGATAACGAGTCTGCACCAGCGCATACGCAACCTCCGGCCCTTTCCACCGCTCCGCGAATGTCCGGGTGTCGATGAACCGGGAAACCGTACGTTCGGGCTCGGCCTTGATGCCAAACCCCAACTCCCCTTCGTAGCCCACCACGTGAACTTGGCGTTGAAGATAGACAGGGAAATCCTGGAAGTACTCCCCGACGCAGTACACCGCATCACCCGTTCGCAGCTGGGGCTTCAATGCGAGCGCTAACGCCTTCGAAGAGCGGGTGTCCACCAGGCCAATTACGAAATTCGTGCTGATCAGAAACGCCCCAAACGCGACCACGACGGCGGCGAGGGCCCGGCGAGCGTCCCCCCGTCGAGTCAGCACTGCCACAGCCACCGCGCCCGCGCCAAGCAGCCCCGCCAAGACGGGCCGCCACGGCGCGACGACCCCGGACAGGTACGCATAACGACGAGAGACGGGGAACGTCATCATCGCTACGGCCAAAAGGGCGGCCAAACCGACAAAGCACCAAAGACCGGTGCGAACACCCTGGGAAAGGCCCGCGCCGCGCGTGCGCTCAGCCAAATATCGGCCGATCAAGAGGGCCAAAGCCGGGAAGACTGGGGTAATATAAGGCGCCAGCTTCGACTGGGATTTCGAGAAGAAGAGCAAGATCGTCGCCGTCCACACGATGAAGAACCAAACGGTTGCCCAATCGCGGCGCATCCGGCCACCCTCCAAGTTTGCGCGCAGCGCCTGCGGCAGGAAAAACGTCCACGGTAACAAACCAGCCAAGAGGACTGGTCCGAAATACCACCAAGGCGCCGTCCGGTCGTGAACGGTCGTAGTGAAGCGGAGGTAGTGCTCATGGACGAAATAGAAATGAAGGAAATCGGCGTTCGCGCGGGCCGCCATGACATGCCAGGGCGCCGCGATCGCGAGAAATAGCGCGATTCCCGAAACCGGATAAAAAGGCCAGAGCAGCCGCCAGCGGTTGAAAGCCAGCACCCACACGAACGCGACCAGGCCGGTGAGGGCGAAACCAATCAGGCCCTTGGTCAGGGTCGCCAGAGCCATCGCCGCGTAGAATCCCAAAAACAACCACCGACGAGCACTGCCGGCCGGTTTTTGCAGGGCCGCCAGGAATGCAAAAAGCGCGCAGGCCATGAGCACTCCTACAGCCAAGTCGAGGAGCAGGACTCGGCTAAGGGTGTAATAGAGCAGCATGGTCGCAAGGGTGACACCGGCCCAGAGGCCCGCGCTTCTCCCAAAAAAGAAACGCCCTGCCGCATACGTCGCCACACAGCCCGCGGCGGCAAACACCGCGCACCAAAATCGAGCGGTCCATTCATTCACGCCGCCGGCTTCAAATGTCACCGCTGTAAGCCAGGCTTACAGCGGTG
>CAZJLP010000106.1:0-4398 GCA_964546955.1 uncultured Opitutaceae bacterium
TCCTCCCCTCTCAACTCCGTCCGGGCGACAAGGACCTCGTCGCCTATGTCGTGGCGAGAAAAGGTGCAGTCGTAGAAGAAACGGCGCTTCGCGCCTATTTGGCCGAAATCTTGCCACGCCATTTTCTGCCGGCGGTGGTCATGCGGCTGGACCACTTGCCACTTTCGCCCAGTGGCAAGCTAGACCGCGCCGCTCTTCCCCGACCGCACCTCCAGCGTTCCAATGTGCGTCCGCCCCGCACGCCTCAAGAGGAAATTCTTTGTTCGCTGTGCGCGGAAGTCCTACATATCGCGACGGTCGGTCCGGACGACAATTTCTTCGACTTGGGAGGGCATTCCTTATTGGCGACGCAACTGATCAGTCGCATTCGCACGGCGCTCGCTGTCGAGCTGCCGATCAAGACGGTCTTCGAAAGCTCGACCATGTCGGATATCGCGGACGAGCTTTGCCATTCTCAATCGGCTCGGAGTGCTCTCATCGCAAGTCCGCGTCCGGCCGAAATCCCACTCTCGTTCGCGCAAAGCCGGCTGTGGTTCCTAAACCGACTGGAAGGCGCCGAAAGTGCATACAACATCCCCATCGTCCTGCGACTTTCCGGTACACTCGACCCGACGTTGCTGGAGGCTGCCCTAAATGACGTCGTGGAACGCCATGAGCCTCTCAGGACGGTGTATCCGACGGATGGGGAGCGGCCTCGCCAGGAAATTCTGGCCGCTTCAAGCAATGTGCTCCGGCTGGTTCGCGCGGCCTGTGACGAGGAACGTCTGCAAAAAACGCTCTCGGAGCAAATCGCCCGTCCATTTCAGCTCTCGATCGAGCTCCCCGTTCGCGCGGTTCTCTACGAAGTCAGCACGAGCGAGCACGTTCTCCTCCTACTGCTTCATCACATCGCCTGCGATGGCTGGTCTTTGGGTCCTTTGAGCAGAGACGTGGCCTACGCCTACGCCGCGCGCTCGCAAGGAAAACGTCCGTCTTGGCAGCCACTGGCGGTTCAGTACGCCGATTACGCTCTGTGGCAGCGGACGTACTGGTCCGAAACCGGGGAGAGCGAGTCCGTCGTCGCGCAGCAACTCGCTTATTGGCGGAAAAAGCTGGTCGATCTGCCGGCCGAGGCGACCCTCCCTGCAGATCGTCCCCGACCTGCAATCGCCAGCCATCGTGGTGCAAAGGCACCGCTGGCGCTCGAGCCGGAGCTCCATGAGCGATTGGGTAAATTGGCGAGGAATACACAGGCGAGCCTTTTCATGGTGCTCCAAGCCGGATTTGCGGCGCTTCTTTCGCGTCTAGGCGCGGGGGAAGTCATTCCCATTGGCACGACCGTGGCGGGCCGTACAGATACCGCGACCGAACCGTTGGTGGGATTTTTCGCGAATACGCTGGTGCTTCGCACCGACACATCGGGAAATCCGACGTTTCACGAGCTGATCACCCGCGTTCGAAACACCGACCTTGAGGCGTACGCTCACCAGGACGTGCCCTTTGAACGCGTGGTCGAAGCGGTAAATCCACCCCGTTCTCTCAGTCGGAACCCCCTCTTCCAAGTCGAGCTTTCATTGAGTCACACGGCCCTCTCTGAATTCGCGTTTCCCGGCTTGAAGACTGACCGCCTGCCGATCGAGCAAGGCGTCAGCAAGTTCGACCTGAGGGTGGATCTCGTCGAACGGCGCACTCCGAGCGGTGCTCCGAACGGCCTCGATGGCACGCTGGAGTACAGCACTGATTTGTTCGACCACGCTACCATCGAGGTGTTGGGCGCCCAGTTCGTCAGGTTACTCGAGCGAGCCGCTGAAACTCCTCATTTGTCCATCGATTCGTTGGACACGTTGACGGATCTCGAACGCCGGACGCTCGTCGAAGACTTCAACCGCACCGACCGCGACGGTTTCAAGGGCATCGTGGCCCGATTCGAGGAAATCGCGGAAAGCCAGGCGGACCAAACCGCACTGGCAAGCGAGCGCGAGACCCTGACCTATCGCGAATTGAACGAGCGGGCTAATCGCCTGGCTCACGTTCTACGGGATCGGGCTATTGGTTCAGAAGATGTGGTAGCGTTGATCCTGCCCCGGTCCTTTGAGATGGTGGTCGCGATTATCGCGGTCCTGAAGGCCGGGGCGGCCTATTTGCCGCTGGATCCGACCTACCCGGCCCAACGTCTGCGCACTATCATCGAGGACGCGGCGCCAAAAACGGCTATTGTCACGGCTCTCACGGCCTCTGCGTTGCCCGGCGAGCTCGAGTTGTCCTCCAGTTCGATCATTATTCTGGACGAGGCGGCCGTCACGCGACGCTTGGCGGAGACTTCCTCGGCGAATCCGCCTGCCTTGCACCGCACTTCGAGCACAGCGGGGCTGCATCCGGCCTATCTAATCTACACATCAGGGTCCACCGGCCGCCCCAAAGGCGTAGTGATCTGTCACGACAGTCTAGCCAACCTGATTGCCGCACAGATCGAGGCCTTTGGCCTCAGCCCGACGTCGCGCACGCTCCAGTTTTCATCTTTCGGATTCGACGCGTCTGTTTCCGAAATCTTCACCGCTTTGCTGTCTGGCGGCGCGCTGGTGATTGCTTCCGATAAGGAGCGCATGGGGGAGGCGCTGGTTGAGCAATCTAAGCGAGAACAAATCACTCACCTCACCCTCCCGCCCGCGGTACTGGCGACCATCCCCGCCGATGCCGATTTTCGTCCAGAAACCCTCGTCGTAGCGGGGGAAAAATGCTCCTCCGACCTCGTGTCCCGCTGGTCGCGCCACGGGCGCGTGCTGAACGCCTATGGGCCGACTGAGGCGACCGTTTGCGCTTCCATCAGCAGCCCACTACGCGAGGAAAATCCTATTTCGCTGGGGCGGCCCATCGCCAATACTCGGTTATATCTGCTCGGGCGCGGACTGGCGCCGGTTTCCCTTGCAGGCACGGGTGAATTGTACATCAGCGGGGCCGGACTGGGACGGGGCTACCATCGGCAGCCTGCGCTGACGGCCGCACGATTCGTAGCCAATCCCTTCGGTCCACCGGGCAGCCGCATGTATCGAACCGGTGATCTGGCTCGTTGGACAAGCGAGGGTGAACTGATTTTTGTCGGACGCGCGGATTTTCAGATCAAAGTGCGCGGATTCCGAGTAGAGCTGGGCGAGATCGAAGCCGTGCTGTCCGAGCATTCCTCGGTCGCCCAAGCTGTCGTTGTTTCCCGGGAAGCGGGAGTCGGAGAGAAGAAGCTTGTTGGTTACGTGACTGCGGCGGGCGGCGCCGAAATTGATGTGGTCGAGCTGCGCGCGCACCTCGAGCGACGTTTACCGAAGCACATGATTCCGGCGGACCTCGTCGTACTTGCCGCGCTGCCGCTGACCACGCACGGTAAGGTCGATCGCGGCGCCCTTCCCACACCGCTTGCGAAGACAGCGCCGGCAGGATCTTCCCCTCCCCGGGGGAACTTGGAAGCAACGATCGTTCAGATCTGGGAGGAATGCCTGGGACGTTCGAATCTCGGCGTTCACGACAATTTCTTCGAGGTCGGAGGACACTCGCTCTTGGTCGCGCGGGTGCAGACACGACTCCAGCAGAAGTTGGGACGGAAGATCCCCATCGTCACCCTGTTTCAATTCCCGACCGTTCACCTGTTGGCACGGCATCTTTCGGACGGTGAACGGACCTCGACGGAGGCGACGAGCCAACTGCGCGGCGCGGCAGCCGCCGGCGACGCAATTGCCGTCGTGGGAATGGCGGGCCGCTTTCCGGGCGCATCGACCATCGACGAATTTTGGGGCAATCTGCAGAACGGCATCGAATCAATATCGTTCTTTAGCCGCGAGGAATTGGCCGAAGCCGGGTTCTCCTCGGATCTGCTACAGAATCCAGCTTTCGTCGGAGCAAAAGGGATCTTGAAAGAGGCGGCCCAGTTCGACGCCGAATTCTTCGGCTACAGTCCGCGGGAGGCCGAACTGATGGATCCGCAACACCGTATCTTTCTGGAATGCGCGTGGGAGGCGCTGGAAAACGCGGGCTATACTTCCGAGGCCTCTACCCGACGCATTAGCGTCTATGCCGGAGCGGGCGCGAATCACTACCTATCTAATTTGCTTTCTCGGTCCGATTTAATGGCGTCGACCGATCGCTTTCAGCTTTCATTGAGCAACACGGGGGATTTCCTGGCTACGCGCGTCTCGTACAAGCTCAATCTTCGTGGGCGAAGCGTGAACGTGCAGACCGCCTGTTCGACTTCGCTCGTCGCGGTCGACATGGCGTGCGAAACGCTTCTGGAAGGAAAATGCGATATTGCTCTCGCCGGCGGTGTGTCGGTCGGGATTCACCAGAAGAGCGGATATCTCTATCAGCCTGACGGAATCGCATCCCCTGATGGTCACTGTCGGGCGTTTGATGCGAAGGCGCAGGGAACGGTGGGAG
>CAZJLP010000107.1:0-4065 GCA_964546955.1 uncultured Opitutaceae bacterium
AGCAAACGGAAGTGGGACCTTTGGCGCGCGCGGATCTGCGGGACGATCTGCATCGGCAGGTCCGGGATACCGCGCGGCAAGGCGGCAAGATTCTGCTGGGAGGAGAAATTCCGGATGGCCCCGGATTTTATTATCCGCCCACGGTCATTACCCAGGTGCGAAAAGGCATGGCGGCGTACGAGCAGGAGCTTTTCGGGCCCGTCGCTGGCATCATTCCCGTTCCAGACGAGCAAGCCGCTTTTGCTACCGCTAACGACAGCCGCTATGGCTTGGGAGCAGCGGTTTTCACGCGAAACCGCAAGCGCGGCGAGGAGATCGCGCGCGAACGGCTGGAAGCGGGCACGGTCTGCGTCAACGATTTCGTCCAGTCCGACCCGGCTTTGCCTTTCGGCGGAATCAAACACTCCGGTTACGGGCGGGAGCTCGGCATTTACGGTCTGCGAGCGTTCGTAAACGTGAAAACCGTGCGCGCGAAGTGAATCCGACACGTAATCTTATCCTACTATAAGGCAGATCGTTATGCTCTGAATCATTTTGCCGCTGCCGATTGTTACATCGGCGAAACGCGTTAGAATAGGGTCGTTTCGCCCTGTCCGACCGCTCATCTTCGTCCCCTTCTCATGGCGCTGCGCACCCGCAAATCCTCCGTTCGAGTCGCTTCCAGCGAAAGAGCCAAAATCCCAAACGGCACGGCGTCTCCGGTCCCTCCTGTCGAAACTCCCGTCAAGGCGGCCTATTTCAATCGGGAATTGAGCTGGCTGGCCTTCAACCGGCGGGTGCTGGAGCAGGCCCAAAATGAGAAAAATCCTCTGCTAGAGCGGGTAAAGTTTTTGGCGATCGTTTCTTCAAACCTCGACGAATTTTTCGAGATCCGCGTGGCCGGCATCATTCAGCAGGTCGAGTCCGGGGTCACGGAGCCCAGCGTGGACGGCCTTCCGCCGCGCGAGCAGCTTCGCCGGATTCACTCGGTCGTCGCGTCGCTGGTGGAAGAGCAATACCGGTGTTGGCAGGATCAGCTCGTGCCGGGCCTGGCGAAGCAAGGAATCCTGATCAAAGTCGCGAAAGAACTCACGCCATCGGAGCTGCAGTGGGTGATGTCCTACTTTCACGAGCAAGTGTACCCGGTGCTGACCCCCCTGGCTCTCGACCAGTCGCACCCTTTTCCCCAATTGGGAAATAAGACGCTGAACGTCGTGGTCTCCCTCGACAATCCCGAGTCGCCCGAGATCGAAAATCTCGTCGCGATCCTGCCGGTCCCCAGGATACTGCCGCGGCTCGTTCCACTGGACCCGGCGAGCCCCGGTCCGCAGCGGTTCATCTTTCTTAGCGAAGTGGTAAAACTCTGCGCCGCCTCGCTTTTCCCCGGCTACCGCATCCAAGGGGCGCACGCCTTCCGGGTCACGCGCAATAGCGACCTCTATATCGACGAGGAAGAAGCCGAGAACCTTCTTAAGAAGATCGAGGAAGAACTTAGAAATCTCCGTCGTGGGGCCGCGGTGCGCTTGGAGATCGAAGAAGGGGTGGAGCCGAGCATCTTCAACACTCTTTGCGACCAGCTGAAATTATCGCACGAATATGTGTTCCGGCTGAACGGCCCCCTGAATCTTCTCCGGCTGCTCAGCCTGACCGAGATCAACCGGCCCGATCTCAAATATCCCGCCTTCGTGCCCGTTCATTGCTCGGCCCTGAAAAACACCGAGCATCTGTTCGATACGTTGCGGTTACAGGATGTTCTCCTTCACCATCCTTACGACGCGTTCACGCCTGTCATCGACTTCGTCGAAGCGGCCGCCCGCGACCCGCAGGTATTCGCGATCAAACAGACGCTCTACCGGACCAGCGGCGATTCGCCGATCGTGCGAGCCTTGATCGAAGCATCGCGCAACGGAAAACAAGTCACCGCGCTGGTGGAGCTGAAGGCGCGCTTCGACGAAGCCAACAATATCCAATGGGCGCGTCAGCTGGAAGAAGCGGGCGTGCACGTCGTCTATGGCCTCGTCGGCCACAAGACGCATTGCAAATGCAGCCTGGTGGTGCGTCGAGAGGACAAAGGCATGCGGCGTTACGCCCACCTTGGCACGGGCAACTACAATCCCCGCACCGCAAAGCTCTACACCGACCTCAGCTATTTCACCGCGAGGGAGACGATCACGGATGACATCGCCAATCTGTTCAACACCTTGACCGGCTTCAGCCGGTCACCCGATTTTCAGCACGTGCTCGTCGCGCCCTACAATTTGCACCGGCGCATACAGGATTTGATCCAGCGAGAAACCGATAACGCAATCGCCGGCAAACCGGCCCGCATCGTGGCGAAAATGAATTCGCTGGTGGACAAGACCACCATCGACAACCTCTACGAGGCTTCGCGAGCCGGCGTCCAGGTCGACCTGATCGTGCGCGGCGTGTGCTGCCTTGTTCCTGGTGTCAAAGGATTGAGCGACAACATTCGTGTGCGAAGCCTGGTGGGGCGCTTTTTGGAGCACGCGCGCGTTTTCTATTTCAAAAACGACGGGGGCGAACCGCTTATCCTGTCCGGCAGCGCCGACTGGATGCCGCGCAATTTCTTTCGGCGCATCGAAGTGCTCTTTCCGGTGGAAGACCCGGAATTGCGGCGGTGGATCACGCAGGAATTGTTCCCCATCGAGATGCAGGACAACGAAAACTCCCGCGAGCTCATGCCCAACGGGGCGTACCTTCCAGTCAAGCGAGGCGACGGTGAGCCTCCCTTCTCGGCGCATAGCTACTTCATCGCCGCCAGCGGCCAGCGCGCCAGAGTGCCCTAAGCGGAATTCGACCCGGCCGGAGGCAGGCAGGGACCGCGCTCGCCCAGCTCCCTCTCCGTCCGCATCGTGCGTAGTTGCTCGTCGAATACACACACCTTTTTTGGGCAACAGCCAGGCGTCCAGGTTCGGCCCACATTCGTTTTTGGTCGCCTGCTCGTTATGCATCTAGTTGCATGATAGATGCATAACACGACGTAGGTAAATTTACCTATGCCGCCTACGGTAAATTACGGTACAGCCGTTTAGGGGGAAGAACACCCGGTAAAGCCTTTCGGGAATCCCCCCAAGGGTATTGGCTGGGAGTCCACTCAATTAGCCCCAGCCGCGCCGCGGCTTGTGCGTGTCCAGATTCTTTCCTCCCTTTATGGTATCCCTCACTGTCTTCCCGAAGAGCCGCCGTCTCGACAAACAGCAACTTGCCAACGCTCTCTCGAGTCTCCGCCAAGGGGATTTTACGGTCCGAATGCCGTCCGGCCTCGACGGAGTCGATGGCGAAATCGCCAATGAGTTCAACGCTCTGGTCGACATCAACCGCAGTCTGGTTGCCGAATTGGAACGCATTTCGCAGGAAGTCGGCAAGAAGGGTCAAATCTCCGAGCGCGCCACGATTGGCAACGTGACCGGCGCGTGGCAGGAAGCCGTCACGTCGGTGAACTCGCTCGTCAACGACCTCGTGCACCCTACTTCCGAAATGGCGCGCGTGATCGGAGCCGTGGCAAAGGGGGACCTCTCCCAGAGCATGGCCCTCGAAATTCAGGGACGTCCGCTCGAGGGTGAATTCCATCGTATCGCTAAAACCGTGAATACGATGGTGGACCAATTGTCCTCCTTCGCTTCTGAAGTGACGCGCGTCGCCCGCGAGGTAGGCACCGAGGGTAAACTGGGTGGCCAGGCTGAAGTGCGCGACGTGTCGGGCACGTGGAAGGATCTGACCGACTCCGTGAATTCCATGGCCGGTAATTTGACCTCTCAGGTGCGCAACATCGCCGCCGTGACCACCGCCGTGGCCAACGGCGACTTGTCCAAGAAAATCACCGTCGACGTGAAAGGCGAGATTCTGGAGCTGAAGAACACCGTCAACACCATGGTGGACCAGCTCAACTCCTTCGCGGCCGAAGTGACCCGTGTGGCCCGCGAAGTGGGTACCGAAGGCAAACTCGGTGGCCAGGCTGACGTGCGCGGTGTGTCGGGCACGTGGAAGGACTTGACCGACTCCGTGAACTTCATGGCCGGTAACTTGACCGGCCAGGTGCGCAACATCGCCGCCGTGACCACCGCC
>CAZJLP010000108.1:0-3940 GCA_964546955.1 uncultured Opitutaceae bacterium
CTGCTCGCCTCCCTCCCCACTCCTCAAATCGGCTTCAATTACCTCGGGCGCCTTGATGCGTCGTCTGGCCCGATCGCGCACAGCGGACTGGCAGGCGATGTCGACCCACAACTGCCGCTGTCTCATGCCATCGAGGTACACGCCACGACCCTCGACGGTCCGAAGGGCCCACAGCTCTGCGCCCACTGGACCTGGGCAAGTGCGCTTTTCCCAGGCGATGCAATGCACGAACTGGCCGCAAAATGGTTTGAGGTGCTTCAAGCGCTAACCGGTGAAGCTGGCAAGGGAGGAACCAACTTCACTCCTTCCGACATACCCTTGGCCGGACTTTCCCAAAACGAGATCGACGAACTCGAAAACGAGCAACTGGCGATCGACGGCCGATCCTCGTGACTCCGCGAATGCCAGCCTCCTCTTTGCCCCGACCTTTGACGCCCCTCCGAGCATGAATCTAGAAACGCCATCGTCCTCGAAATTTGAAGACATCCTGCCTTTGTCTCCTCTGCAGGAAGGTCTCCTTTTTCATTCCCTTTATGACGAAGACGGCCCGGATGTTTACACCGTACAAATAAGCTTCACACTGGAGGGGCCTCTCGACAAAGAGCGGCTCGAGCAAGTGGCGGACGAACTGGTGCGCCGACACGCCACGCTACGAGCTGGATTTCGTCAAAAGCGCCTCGGTCGCCCGGTGCAAGTAATCCTTCGGGAAGTTGTCGTGCCGTGGCGGCACTTGGACCTCTCGCAACTTAGTTCAAGCGAACGCGAGGAACAGCTCGGCTCGTTCCTCCGCCAAGACCGCGCGACCAAATTCGACCTAGAGCGCCCGCCGCTCTTGCGGTTCGCCTTGATCCAGCTCGGGTTCGAGCGTCATCAACTCGTGTTGACGCATCATCACATCCTGATGGACGGATGGTCGACCCCTCTGCTCGCAAACGAGCTGCTGACCCGCTACAATGATAGCGGCGGAACGCGCTTCAATCGCGTCACCCCGTACCGAGACTACCTCGCGTGGCTCGCACGACAGGATCGGGAAACCAGTTTGTCCACCTGGCAATCGGAGCTGGCGGGCATCGAAGAAGCCACCCGCATGGCACCGGCCAAGGTCGTGGGGGCCGAAATTCCCCAACGCATCATCCGCGAATTGCCGGCCTCGCTTGCAGACGCGCTGACTTCCAGCGCACGCACACACCGTTTGACCCTCAATACGATCGTGCAGGGACTTTGGGGAATCCTGATCGCCCGACTGACAGGCAAAACCGACGTAGTGTTTGGCGCAACCGTAGCTGGCCGACCACCCGACGTACCGGGAATCGAGACCATGATCGGATTGTTCATCAACACGATTCCGGTCCGAATGCAGCTCCGCCCGGACGACACACTCCTTAGTTGTCTCACTCGTTTGCAAGAGAACCAGGCGCGTCTCACCGCTCATCACCACGTTGGTTTGGCCGACATACAAAAAACCGCGCAGCTCGAAGAGCTGTTCGATACCCTGGTCATCTTCGAAAATTATCCCCTGGACCAAGCCTCCGGACGGCAGCGCGGCGGACTGCGTATCACGGGTTCTTCGGGTCACGATGCCACGCATTATCCGCTTGCGTTGGTGGCCATGCCCGGACCGCGGTTTTGGTTGAGATTGGATTTTCGCGGCAGTGTGTTCAACGACACGGAAGCCGAAGCGATTATCGATCGCTTCGTACGAGCTCTCCACGCGTTCATCGAAGACCCCTTAACGGGTGTCCGCCGCGTCGAAATCCTGGCACCACGGGAAAAGGTCCGAATTGTCTGCGACTGGAACGCCACCCGACGAAAGGTGGATTGCGCAATGCTTCCCGGACTGTTCGAACGGCAGGTTAAGCTAACGCCCGAGGCCCCCGCATTGATTGCCGGCGGTAGCGCTCTGACCTATCGCCAGCTGAACGAAAGGGCCAACCGGATTGCGCACCTCCTACTCGCGCGAGGGATCGGTCCGGAGGACTATGTGGCCGTTGCATTGCCGCGCTCCCCCGATTTGGTCGCGACCTTGCTTGGCGTGCTGAAAACCGGAGCCGCCTATTTACCGATAGATCCCGACTTTCCTCCAGAGCGCCTGCAGCGAATGGTAGCTGACGCGCAACCCAAACTAATCTGCACCGCGCAAGCCGTCTTGAAAAATCTGCCGGAAGACGCGGCTACGCTGGTCTTGGACGAAGCTGAAACGAGCAAACAGCTCCAAAGCCGACGAAAGACCAATCCCTCGAATGCGTCGCGCACATACTCGCTCAAGCCGTCGCACCCGGCCTACGTCATATATACCTCCGGATCCACCGGGACTCCCAAAGGCGTAGTCGTGACCCACGGCGCCCTCAGAAACTTCCTGGTCGCCATGCAGGAAGTGGTGCCGCTCGATGGAAACGATCGATTGCTCGCGGTTACAACCGTTTCGTTCGACATCGCGGGACTGGAGCTTTTTCTTCCGCTCATTCATGGCGCCCAGCTCATCGTGGCGTCGAGGGAAACGGTGCAGGATCCCAGTCACCTGGTCGAAACGATCGAGTCCTCCGCCGCGACCGTGATGCAGGCGACCCCAACGTTGTGGCAGTCACTGCTAGAAACGTCGACTGGGTCGTGGAAGAATCTAAGGGTGTTGACCGGTGGAGAACCGCTATCGAAGGAACTGGCAGAGGCCCTCCGCAAGAATTCGCGGGAACTGGTGAACCTTTATGGCCCGACAGAAACGACTATCTGGTCAACGACCTCCCCGGTCGACATGGACTCCCGAAGCCCATCGATCGGCCGTCCTATTCTCAACACCCAGATCTACGTCCTGGATACGGATCTTCAGCCCGTCCCACCAGGAGTTTCCGGTGAATTATATATCGCCGGAGACGGATTGGCACGCGGTTATCTCAGTCGAGGCGGCCTCACCGCCGAACGGTTCGTGGCAGACCCCTTCGGCGCCGCGGGCAGACGAATGTATCGAACGGGAGACCTTGCCCGTTGGACCTCGAGCGGCGATCTCGAATGCCTCGGCCGCACCGATCACCAGATCAAGCTTCGCGGTTTTCGCATCGAACTAGGAGAAATCGAAGCCGCACTTCATCGCTTTTCTGGAGTCAAGCATGCCGTGGTTGTTGCCCGCGAAGACGAGGGTCGAGCGAAACAACTCGTTGCCTACATCGTACCGGCTACAGGACTACGTATCGAAGCTCTCGACCTGCGGGCCCACGTGAGCAAGAGCCTGCCCGAGTACATGGTGCCATCGGCTTTCGTCGTGATCGACGCGCTGCCGGTAACTCCCAATGGGAAACTGAACCGAAGAGCCTTGCCGGCTCCCGCCTACATCACGGCACCCCCGCGTTCGCCACGCAATCCGACTGAAGACATGCTCTGCTCTCTCTTTGCGGAAACGTTGAACGTTCCCGACGTCGGAGTGGACGACAATTTCTTTAACCTCGGCGGGCACTCGCTGCTCGCGATGCGTTTGATCGGCCGTATTCGCTCCGTTTTCAGCGCCACTCTTTCCATCAAGCAGCTTTTTGAAAATCCCACCGCCGCAGGGATTGCCCCTCTGCTTGATCCCACGAGGACAGAACGACCCGCGATCGCGCCAATGCCACGACTGGCGCAGACTCCACTTTCCTATGCTCAACAACGGCTTTGGTTTCTCAGCCGGCTCGAGGGCAAAAGCGCCACCTACAACACCCACATCGCTCTGCGCCTCAAGGGTCCGTTCTCGAACCGGGCATTCCAGGAAGCGCTGGGAGACGTAGCGAGGCGCCACGAAAGTCTGCGAACGCTCTTCCCGGACAAAAACGGAACGCCATATCAGCGCGTTGCCGACGGCATCGAGGGACTGCCTGAGTTCACCCAGGAGAGTATTAACGAAGCAGATCTACGTGAGAGCGTATCCGCGGATTTGGCCCGTGGATTCGACCTGAGCAAGGAAGTGCCGTGGAGG
>CAZJLP010000109.1:0-3670 GCA_964546955.1 uncultured Opitutaceae bacterium
GGATCGTGCTCAACACGGTCTCCTTCTCCAGACAAATCCAGCCTGCCTTCGTCGAACTTCATGGGGACCGCGTGCGGACCCGACCCATCCTCTCCAGCCGGGGGCAATTCTACCTCGGGCCCGTTAGCGCGGAATTTCCGTTGTCTGACCCCACACCCTCGGCTCAGGATGTTTCTTCATGAGCATGGAATTCGGTTGGTGGGCCAAGGACGCCGACCAGGGTAAGTTTCAAATCAATGTTTCCATCCACGGCGGAAACATCAGCTGGACGCGCAAACAAGGACACCACACGTCCTGGGAAGAGTATGGTCCGCCCACGAGCGAAGATTGGGACCGACTGATCTCCGAAGCCGAGCGACGCGTGCCTCGCCGTTTGATCTCGATCAAACAGTTTGACGACATCAAACGCCTGCGAGGGATGCTGGAGTAAGGGGCCGCGGTAGCGCCCGACCTCCGAGTGAAAATCAAGAAAACTCCGGCGAGAAGCGGATCGAGGTGGAACGCGACCTCCGGGCGCGTTGGTTTGGAGCCTGCGCTCCTCGTAAACCAAACTCAAAAGCACGCTCGGAGGTCGCGCTCCACCTCAACCCTCCGTTTTGTAGGGGCTCCTTAAGACACCTTAGCTCCCGCCCACCAACCGCGGCCACAGAGCGCGCAGCGTGCCGGTGTAGTCGTGCGGGCGGGCCGCGATCCCTTTTGTGACCTCGTCGAGGTCGAACCATGCCACGCGTTCGATTTCGGCGGGATTGGGAACGAACGGCCCCAGCGAGATCAACCGGTACACCCAAATAAACTCCCATCCGGTAGCCTCGCTGGGCTTGAGCTGAAAAAGCGGGGTCAAGGCCTCCGGGCCCGGCACGATCAGACCGATTTCCTCGCGCAATTCGCGGACTGCGGCCGTCGCGTAGGTCTCTCCGGAATCGACATGGCCCGAGCAGGCGCCATCCCAGCAGCCGGGCGCCGTATCTTTTGCCAAACTGCGTTTCTGCAGGAAAACACGTCCGTTTCCATCGAGCACCGCAATCTGGACGGCGCGATGCCAGAGCCCGCGGGCATGGACCTCTCGTCTCGTTGCCCGGCCAACGACTTCGTCGCGTTCGTTCACGACGTCGAACCATTCGTCGTCGCGTTGAGCGGGGGCAGACAAGGGCTGGGAGGGGGAATGCATTGTGAAGAAATCGAGCTTGTCGCGACGGCGGGAACGTGTCCTTTCGTCAGAGAACCGTCACCCGCTCCATGCCAAAAATCGAGGTCAATAAAGTCGCAGAGATCCTGAAAAAGAATCAGATCGATCCCAAATTGCTGCGGCAGATCGTCGAAGAGATGAACCTGCTCACCCAGCCGGAGGCAGACGAAGAAAAACCGCCCGCCGTCAAAAAGCAGTTTGTTTTCCTCCTTTCGGACCCCGAAGGCAAAATGCCAAAGCAGGATTTCGTGGGTTGGGTGCTGCAAATTCCCGAAAACGAAAGCGTAGTCACGGCCCCCGAGCGTATTTTCCGCGCGGTGTACGACTTCAACGCCAGCAAGAAAGGCCGTCTGATGCCCGCCAAGACCGTCGGAGAAGCGATGGAGCACGTCCCGGCCAAACACTTCAAAGAAGCGGAAGTCTGGATTAAGACGAAAGAGCCCGTGCTCGTCGTCAAAACCGACAACGAAATTCCGAAGGACTAAGCAGTTTGGAAAACGGATCGAGGTAGAGCCGGGTCTCTGGATCGGCCATCGAAGCGAAAATCGCGGTCAGCACCATGCGTTCTGACGCCGTCCGGCGCTGCGGACGAGGTTTGTATTACTGTCGGTGCCTGCACACGACGGCGGGTCCAGGGGCCCCGCCTACCCTCCGATCCATACAGCGCTTCCCTACTTGCGGCGGAAGGCGAGGAACTGGCTATCGAACATGATGTGATCCTTGCCGGGCAAAATCGGATATTTTTCGATCTCGGGCCTGGCATCCCAGTGCTTAGCCAAGGCATAGGTCTCCAATAGATTTGGGAAATTCGCCACTTCGTCCGGCCGCAGGACGAGCCAGTCTGGACGCAGTTCCCGGACGATTTCTGCCCATGTTGTCTTGCCGGAGCGGATCGTGGCGACGACCTCACGCGAAGTCATCCCAGGCCAGTCATAGAGTTTTAAGCCGGAGAAATAGCCGATGTACCCGGCGGGCTCGAGAAAGACCGTGTCGGTCGGTTTCGCGTGCTCGCGCAGCCAAAGCCCGATCTCCCGCCGCGTGCCCGTCTCAATCACGCGTTGCTGCACCCGCATCTCGAAGGCGACCGCCGCCAGGAGCAAAACCTGTGCGCACAGCGCCACCCCTACTCCAGCGCGGACTGCCGATTTCCACCGTCCCGCGAGCGATTCCTCCAGTCGCTCCGCGGTGGCTGCCAACGCGATGTAGCCGAGCAGAGCCCACGGAGGCAGGTACCATCCAAACGTCTGGATGCTCGACAGGTAGAAGCAGCCCAAGAAAAGCGCGAACGACGCGCAACGGGCGCCCGTCGGAAGCCCTTTCCACAGCCACGCGAAACCCGCCAGGACGGCAAGTAAACGCATTCCCATGGCCAGCGCGGCGGGCCAGTTGCCACCGGTCGAATACGCCGGCATGAAGAGCTCGTCCATCGGCGAAGGACCCGCGAGATAACGCAGGGGTGCGAGCACGAGATTCTCCAGCCAATTGTCGAGGTGCGTATAGTTGGTTTTCGCCGTGATCGTGTGCGGCACCGGCGTGCCGTAATACGACCACGTCCAGAGGAGCCAAGGAAGATAAAGTGCAATGCCCAACGCGACGGCCTGGCTGAGCTGCACCCACTTCGAGGACCACTCTCCCGGTCCCTTTGATGCGCGCGGGCCATTGGATGCAAAAAGAATCCAGCCGGCCGATAGCGCGCCGGCCAGCACGAAGGCGTCCGGACGCGTCCACATCAATCCGGCATACCCCACGGCCAACGTCAAAATTTTCGGTCCGTTTTGCCGGACCAGCTCCCTGAAGGTCAGCGCGGCGAAGAACGCCAAGATGGCTGTTTCCATGCCGTTGATCGTGTAATCGATCAATTTTGCGTCCGCCAAGACCAAGACGAAGAGCACGCCTTTGCCCCGCGATCCCAGTTTGATTTCCTCCGCGATTCGCCACAGCACCCAAAGACTACCCGCGAAAAACCCAAGGCTGACCAAACGAAACACCCAGAGCGCGGCCGCGTCGGATTGCGCTCCGGTCACCCAGTAAGCCAATGCGGGGAGCAGCACGCCCAGCGGCGAGGTAAAGGTGTGCAACCGGTCGCCGGGGTTGTAGACCAAACCCTGTCCTTCGACCAGATTCTTGCTCGGTCGAAACGTGATGTAGTAGTCTTCCCAAACGTGCTGGGTGAAAAGCACGAAGAGCAGCGGAATGACAATTCCGAGCAGGAGGACAAGAGCGCGCGTAGTCCGCATTGCGCCAGTCGATTCAGGGCAGGTGCGATCCGAGCCCGAGCTGGTGCGGCTCCGCCCCGCGCGCCTTGACCGCGGCAATCAATGCCTTCAGGTCCAGCTTGGCGCCCGGCTTGATGTCGTGCTGCTTGTACCAGCCTTGATTCATTTCCAACGCGAACTGTATCTCATGGCTCTTGGACACGGCCGACGTTTCGTCGAAGGGGTACATCTGATAGATCTCCCGCAGAACGCCGTCGCTGCTGAAATA
>CAZJLP010000110.1:0-3412 GCA_964546955.1 uncultured Opitutaceae bacterium
GAGCCAAGAAAAGCCGGGACGAGAATCCAATCGACCTGGTCCAGCGTAAAGCCGTCGCTGTGAAAGAGCTCCAGCCGGGGCAGGGCATCGAGCAGGAAGTGGCAGTAGTTTTCTCGGGCGTAGCAGCTCGCCAGGTTCAACGCGCTTCCCCGCTTGCTTGTATCCATCCGACAACGACGCGTTAGGTAGGCGGTGTACTCCGGCCGATCGATTCCCGTCGCGAGATCGATCAGAAGCGTGTCGCGGGGGGCGATCGGCCAGCCTTCCGCGTCGAGCACACGGCCTTTCCGCAGAAGGGCGACGCCCTGCGCGGGCCAGCCGGTGCGCCAAAGCCGGGCAGCCAATTCGGGCGGCGCCTCGGCTCGGGGATAGTGGCAGGCGGCGGCGGGAAGGACCTCTTTCCATTCCGCTTCGTCGCGATGGCGATATTCCGTCCAGGTGGACCAACGCCGGGCTGGCCCATAGTGCCGAGAAGTGCCAGGGAGAATTCGCGGCCAGTTTCTCGGGAGGATCCGCAGGATGTCCATGGTGAGCTGCCGCCTAAGCCGCCCGAGACGGACTCGCCAATGTGAAGACATGAAGAAAAGGGCGGACAGGCCGAAGGGCTGAAACAAGCCCCGCAGCCTTTTCTCCGCGTCTAGCTGGAGCGTTTGGCGAGTGAGCGATTGAGGGCGCTGACCACCGCTTTGATCGATGCGAGTTCGATGTTGGTGTCGATGCCGGCGCCGAAAAGTGTGAGGCCGCGATCGGTCTTGATCTGGATATAGGAGACCGCGCGGGCTTCGGCGCCTTTGCCCAACGAATGTTCGGAGTAGCTGAGCAGCTCGAACTTGGGCAGCGAGGTCTGCGCGAGCGCGCGCACGAACGCGTCGATCGGGCCGTTTCCTTCGCCGGTGAGCTTGAAGGGCTGGCCGTCGATCTTGAGCGCTGCTTCGCACTTTACCGCGCTGTCGCGTTCGGTCGTCTTGAAGTGCTCGAGCAGGATCGGCGACGCGCGCTCGATGTATTCGCGCTGGAACGTCGCGTGAATTTCCTCGGGGGTGAGCTCCGTGCCTTTGGCATCGGCCAGATCATTGATGATCTTGCCGATCTCCTTGTGCATGAGTTTTGGGAGCTGGAAGCCGAATTCGTTCTCGAGCACGTAGGCGACTCCGCCTTTGCCCGACTGCGAATTGATGCGAATGATCGCCTTGTAGCTGCGGCCGATATCGGCGGGGTCGATCGGAATATAGAGGACGTCCCAGGGCGCGCCCGGCTTCTGGCGGCTCCACGATTTTTTGATCGCATCCTGGTGCGACCCGGAGAAAGCGGTGAAGACGAGTTCCCCCGCGTACGGCTGGCGGGGCGCCACTTCAAGTTTAGTTACACGCTCGTAGACCTCGCGGATGTGATTGATGTCGGTGAGGTCGAGCCCTGGATGGATTCCATGAGTGTACAAGTTCAGCGCGACGATCACAATATCGAGGTTGCCGGTGCGTTCGCCGTTGCCGAAGAGCGTGCCTTCGACCCGGTCCGCCCCGGCCAGCAGGCCGAGTTCGGTTGCGGCGACCCCGGTTCCCCGGTCGTTGTGGGTATGGAGCGAAATCACGGTCAGGTCGCGCCGGGTCAGGTGTGTCGCCATCCACTCGATCTGGTCGGCGTGCACGTTCGGCGTGGCATACTCCACCGTCGCGGGCAGATTCAGGATGATCTTGTTGTCGGGGGTCGGCTGCCAGACGTCGGTGACAGCCTCGCAAATTTTCAACGAGAATTCGAGCTCGGTGCTTGTGAAACTTTCGGGGGAATACTCAAAGCGCACCCGCGCGCCCGCCTCGCGGAGGGGGCGGGTGTAGTGTTTGACCCAGGACGCCCCGCGGGTCGCGATGTTCACAATGTCATCCTTGGTCGCGCCAAAAACATGCTCCCGCTGGGCGGGGGAGGTTGAGTTGTACAGGTGAAAAATAACGTTTTTGGCGCCCGCGAGGGATTCGCAGGAGCGTGTGATCAGCTCCTCCCGGCACTGGCACAGAACCTGGATGGCGACATCGTCGGGGATCCGTTTCTCGTCGATCAAACGCCGCACGAAATCGAACTCGATCTGGGAGGCCGAAGGGAAGCCCACTTCGATCTCCTTGAAGCCGACCTTCACCAGCAAATCGAAGAACTCGAGCTTTTCCTCGACGCTCATGGGCTGGGCCAGAGCCTGGTTGCCATCGCGGAGATCGACGCTGCACCACGTGGGCGCGCGGTTCAGGGTGCGGTTCGGCCACTGCCGATTGGGCAGGGGAACCGGAGGAAAAGGCCGGTATTTTGTGACGGGCGGAGGTTGCATGAACGAAACGATTAAAAGGTTTTCTGCGGACAAGACGAGAAAACGCCGAGCCCTGGACGGTCAGCGGCCGGCGGAGCAGTACGACGGACGCACGATCGGCCGCGTGCGCGGCAGCAAAGATCGTGCGTCTAGCTAAGTCGTAGTGCTCGGGCGAAGTTTCGCATGTAACGACGAAACGGATATCCCGTGCAGGGCAGGGAAGTCAAGCGGCGGGCGGAAGGCAGCTCGGAGGCGGCGCAACGCGAAGCGCCACCTGATCGCAACGCGGGTTTTCTTCACCGCCTCGGGCGCTTGAGTCTTATTTGCCCGAATGATCCGGCCGGTATTTCAACAGCAGAACGTCCGTCGAAAGCGGCTCGGTCGAAAGCAGCTTCAGTCGGAAATCGCAGGCGCCCGCGACCAGCGGGGTGCCGGAGCCGAAGAGCCGCGGTTCGAGGGTGAGCCAGAGTTCGTCGACGAGCTTCGCTTCCAGGAACAGGCGATAAATTTGGGAGCCGCCAAGGAGGGCGCAGTGGCTGCGGCCGCGAGCGACAAGTTCGTCGCGCAGCTGCCGCGCCGTCGCCTGGCGAAACTCGATTCCGTCGGGCACAACGTCGGGTTCAAAGTGCGACGGATTTCGCGTGAGCACCAGGTTGAGCCGTTTGTGCGAGCCGAGACTGCGCCGATAACCGTCGCGAGTCGCGCGGTAGCAGTTGGCCCCGCTGATCGAACAGTCAAAAGCGCGCAAAGCGTCGCGAAAAAACGTCTTGTCCGCCTGTGAGGTAAAGTCGCTGCCCGGTGTATCTTGTTGGGTGATAAATCCGTCGAGGGATTGGGCCGCGATCAGCACGATGCGCATTCGCGCACCGTAAGACGCGGCCGAAACCTTTCAAGACTGTGCAGTTATTTGCGCGAAAATGACGCAACTTGGCAACTGTGGCAGAATAGCGCAAAACATCCCGCACGCGGGGCTTGCGTAATTAATCCCGATCCCGCTTGCTGCGTTCCCAATGAAAAAAGCGTTGATCACCGGGATCACTGGCCAGGATGGCAGCTATCTTGCGGAATTTCTCCTTACCAAGGGTTATGAGGTACACGGCGTGATTCGACGCGCTTCTACCT
>CAZJLP010000111.1:0-3202 GCA_964546955.1 uncultured Opitutaceae bacterium
GATGAACCACGGCGGCGGACGGGGTTTGGCCCGGCTGAGAGACAGCTGGACGTACGCGCGATAAAACTCGTGACAGATGTTTTCCTCGGGGGTCGCGGGCATCCAATCCATGACGATCGTACACAGTTCGTCATCCTGATAGATCGTGGTGAGCCCCCGCGATCGCCCGATCGTCTCAAGCTCGCGGTCCAAAGCGTCTAGAAATCTGCCCTTGCCGCATAGGATGACCATTACGCGCTGTTCGCCCCGCAGCAGAAATTGTGGCGCCACAATTCTCAACACGTTGTGGAAGCGGAGAAAATCGCGCGCGGCCCGTTCGGTCCTGCCTTTGGTGCAATTGGAAAGAATTTCGAGTCCTTCGGCTTTGATGTAGTGCCAATCCTCCCGTTTCGGCAGCGGACGATCGGTATAAACCTTGAACTCCGGGAGCGTGACAATTTCAGAAGCGGTTCCCTGAACTGGCACCTCCGCACGCAGCCTCGGGCAGAGACATCCAGCTGCGGCTGCGACCAGGATCGAGCTTAACAAGCGCCGCCATGCAGGGCGAAAGAGGTTGGAAAATGACATGCGGATCTGCTCGTCTTCGTCGGAGTGCTCGTGCCTCCGTCCGCAGCGTGCAGGCGAATGCGCGAACACAGTGGATGGCGGCCCAGCGATGTCAAAAGCGGAGGTGCGGGCTCTCGCGCATTGGACGCCCCAACCCGGAGCGGTCAAGACGAGGCTTTGACAGAGGGCAAAGGTTGTTGCTTGCTCGGCCCTTTCCTCCGTTGCACGCCGCATTTTTCGCCATGCCACCCGTCCGCGTTCGTTTCGCTCCCAGTCCCACCGGGTTCTTCCACATAGGAAGCGCCCGCACCGCGCTCTTCAACTGGCTCTATGCCCGACACACCGGCGGCGTATTTGTCCTTCGTATCGAGGATACCGACAAGGAACGAAACAGTGAGGCGTTTCTCAATCTGATCTACGATAGCCTCCGCTGGCTGGGCATGGATTGGGATGAAGGCCCCGGGGTGGACGGACCCTATGGGCCCTACCGGCAAAGTGAGAGAGAGGCGATTTATCGCGACTATCTGGCCAGGTTAACCGCCGCCGGGCGCACCTACGAGAAGGACGGCGCGGTCTACTTCAAGCTTCTGGGCGAGCGGCACGAAGTGTTCGACGAGCACCGGAAGAAGACTGTCACCAAAGTGAAAAATGCGCCCGCGGTGATCGAAGACTGCATCCGCGGCCGGGTCGAACGGACGGAGGACGAGGATTTCGTCATCGTCCGGTCCGACGGCAACCCTGTGTTCCACTTCGTCAACGTGGTCGACGACATCGCCATGAAGATCACACACGTCATCCGCGGCGAGGATCACTTGTCCAATACGAGCAAACACGTGGAACTGTTCAAGGCATTCGGCGCCCCCGTGCCCGCGTACGCCCATATTCCTCTCATTCTGAAACAAAATGGGCCGGGCAAGATGTCAAAACGCGACCAGGGCGCTCTGATCGAGGAATATCAAAAACGCGGATACTTGCCGGAAGCGCTCGTCAACTTTCTCAGCTTGCTCGGCTGGAATCCGGGAGGGGATCGCGAAAAAATGCCGATCGCGGAAATCATCCGGCTCTTCGATTTGCCCGCGGTCAACCAAAGCAACGCGCGTTTTGACGAAAAGAAACTGGCCCATATGAACATGGCCTATCTCCTGGAACAGCCCGCCGACCGCTTCATCGAGATCGTCCGCGACTATTTTCTACGACAAAACGTCTTCCCGGCCGAATGGCCCGATGAAGGCTATTTTCGCGAAGTGATGCTGCTCAGCCAGCCCAAGGTAAAGGGAGTGGAAGAACTACCGGCTTATACACGGTATTTTTTCACGGACGACTATCCCGTCGATCCGAAGGCCCGCGAGAAAATCATGAGCAAGGGCGATCCGAAAGCTCGCTTGCGCGAGCTGCGAGAGACATTTGCGGCCGCCGATTGGACCAGCGACGCAGCGTTGGAGGCCGCGCTGCAGGGACTGGCCGCGCGGAGCGGACTGGGCGTCGGCGACTACATTCACCCCGGCCGGCTGGCAGTATCGGGCACCCAGGTCGGCCCTAGCTTTTATGGTTTGTATCGGGTATTGGGCAAAACGAGGGTCTTCGAGCGGATTGACCGGTTTCTGAGCGCTTAGGGCTGCCAGTCGGGCCCATGTCTCCCCGGAGCCGCGAATCGTTTCGCATCGGGCCCGGGCTCGTGTCTGTCAATCGAAAGGCGCGGGCAAAACACCCTAAAAACTGCGCCCCAGACTCATTCCGCCCTCAAGTTTTCGACCAAAAAGGCCGAAATGAAATAAAGGTGAAAGTCAGGTCCCGGTCCGGCTGGGGCCCTGGTCTTGCGCCTTTGCTCATGCGCGATTTTCAATTCACGTTTGATCGTCCACCGCCTACGCCGACCGCCACGTCGACCATCGACGAGGTTTTTGCTTGGTGCGTGTGGAAAGCGATGCAATTGCGCGTGAACGATCTGGTGTTCGAAGAGTCGAAAAAGGGACTCACCGCGTCCTGCATTATTTACAGCAAGCTCGCTGTCCGCAAAGGCGAGCACCGCGAAATCGCCCGTTTTCCGCATTTGAGAGGCACGCCGTTGAAGAGCCTTCCTGAAAAAGGCTCGGGCGTTGCCATCTCGGACGACGTTCGCTGGAGTGTCCGCGTCTGGACGTGTTACCGGATGGCGGGCAACGAATTTCGTTCCTGCGCCATCGTACGCCTGCTGCCGCCGCCGTCAGCTTGAGCGGGCTTACCGGCCGACGGCGGAACGACGAGCCGTTCTACTCTCGCTTCACGCCCGTCGCGGGGAACGAATACCGCATCGTTTTCCCCGCGAGCGTGTAGGTTACCACCGGGACGTTGTTTTCAGAGGTGAGCTTGAAAGGAATTGCCGCCTCCTTCCCGCGCAGCGCCGCGGGATAAAACACGGAGGCGACCACGTTGCGCTCGGCCGGGGCCTTAAACACCGTGCTGAAGTAGGGAATCCAACTGACGCGGGCGTCTTCCATCACGGGCATGTCGGGCTGGCGGCCATGCACGAGCGAATAGTTGCCGTCGAAAAGGACGACCATCTCCAGATCCGCCCGGGCAGCGCGAGGGGCCGAGGGATCGGATAAGTAAGGAGCATAACGTTGCTCGGCTTCCGCGCGGGCGGCCGCGCCGCGTCCGCCTGCCGCCGCTTGCCGCG
>CAZJLP010000112.1:0-3032 GCA_964546955.1 uncultured Opitutaceae bacterium
CCAAAATGGCGTTCCGGCGCGAGGCAGACGGGGAGGATGATTCGGTTTTCCCGGTCCAATCCCATTCGCCGCCGGTCGGGAAGAAATCGCTGGCCGCGTCGAGGTGCTCGACGACCTCACGCCACGACTTTAGATCGCCGCCTGCCGTCGTCAGCGTGTCGAGCTTCTCGTTCGCGACGATGTAGGCCCGCGTCATCCGAATCACGCGAGCCACGGCCTGCTGCTCTTCCTCGTCGAGGATTACACCAGATCCGTTTTTCCTTTTTCGTTTTCCCATCTTTCCCCCTTTCAACTGGCTACACGTCTGTCACCCGCAGTCCATACACTCGAATCGGGTACGCGTCGTCCGCGGTCGCTTCCTCGAAGTGCTTTCCGAGCTTGCAAACTCGGCCAAGTCGATCGATGCAAACGGTTCCGTCGCGGCCCGGCACTCTGATCGAGGAACCAGGTCGAGGCCTTGCTGACCCATTCCGCCTGGGACGTGAATTCAAAGAGGAACTCGCCCACGGTTGATTTCGAGCACGTTACCGCTCATTTCTCGCCTTGCTCACTTCTCTAGGGTTACGGTCCTGCAATCCCGGAGCAGCTCATAGATCGACTGCAGTTGCCGCATCTTGGTCCGGTTTTCGGCCCAGATGCCTTCGTGACCGCATTTTTCGGCCATCGTGGCGATGTTTGCGTGAGCGCCGTAAGCGCTGAGGATGGCATCGCACACCAAGGCTTTTTGGTGGTCAGTGAGGATTTCCATCGGGGTTGCCTCTTTTGAAATCAGTTCTCAGTCCCCAAACAGCATTGCCGTTTCGCCTTCATCGTCCCAATGCAAACGTGACGCCCGGCGAGCTGGTCCGCGGGCTTCTCTCCCGCGGCAACGGCCTTCGCTTCGCAGTATGCGCAAAGCAGCCGATCCTTCGGCGGGTCGGCAACGAATTCGCCACGGGCTCCATTTCCGGTGAACGAGTGAACGCTCCGGACGCGATGCACCAAAACAGCCCTCGGGTTGACGAGGAAAGGCAGGCTCTTTTTCCACGAAATCACGCGGGCACCGGGACGATCTCCTCCGGGGAACGGCTTCTGTTTCAGGGCGACCTTCATCGGTTCCGCTCCCGTAAATGTCACTTACGCGCTTGTTAGATTCCGCCGTCGTCGTTGAACCATTCGCCACGATCGCACGCCCGCTCGGCGGCATTCTCCTCGATGCGCGCGATTTCCTCTTCCCAGCAGAAGCATTCGGGGTGCTCGGGAAGTCCGCACGGATTCTTCTCGCTCCATCCGCAAGCCGCGCATTCGATGTGAAGATCCAGTCTTACAAGCCCGGAGATCTCAATTCCCGCAGAGCAGCGCGGGCAGGTGCCGGCATCGACGCAGTCGGGGCACGGCTCGAAGTCGTAATAGCAGCCGGGCGATAACGCCACGCCGGCCGGCGATGGATCATATGAACTTACCTTCCCACCCCAGCCCCGGCACGTTTCGCAGACATGCGGCCAGGCACGGTAATACTCGGTGATCGCCCGCTCGAAGCGTCGTTGGGCGTCCAGGCATTCGGCAGAGTGTTCCATTTCGACCGCTCCGAAAGCGCTGCTGATTACTCGTTACCCGCAGCGGTGCTCATTGTCTGGGCCGAACTCCGCGTCCCGATCGCGTTGCTCCCGGATCTTTTGAATCGCATCCACCGCGGGGGGCTCCCCCTCGTTTCTGCGGCGGTAGTATTCGGCGAAGTCGACCATCGTCCGAGCCGCCTCGAGGATGATGATCGCGACCGCGAGAAAGCCCAGGGAGAGCCCGAGGGCCCACCAATGGAGCGGCCAGAACAGGGCCGCGAGATCATCGACCTCGCGGCCCCAAATTGCGGCGAGCGAACACACTCCCCCGATGGTGCAGCACGCCGACAATGCCAACAGCCAACGCCAGATCATCGATCGTCACTCCGCGCCGACGCTAACAGGCACGCCATCCCCACTACCGCCACGACTGCCGCGATCGTAATCACCATCGTCGCAGCGCTCCTTCCTGCTCGCGCAGTTTTCGTTGCAGCAAAACTTCGGCGTGAATTGATGCACGTGTTCGCAGACTGGACACGTCCACCATTCATCCTGCGGCCGTTTTCGTAACCCTGCCATTGCATCACGGTTCCCCGAGGCCCGCCGGGGCTCCATCCCCGGCCAGGTCCCCATGACGGAAGGGCGTAGCCTCCTGCCGCCCGGACAGAACAGCACGGGACGCGGCAAACGCCGCGAGTTTCTGATTGGCTTCCCGCTTGGCCTGGTCGAGATCAAAGGCCGGCGACTCGATCGACCGAAGAGCACCCCCGTAGACCTCGGTCGGCTCGGCCGCCGGCGGCTCGAGCTCTTGGATCATGGCGGCGGCTCGGTCGTCGTCCCGATTCGAGACGAAGCGCCAGCCCTTACCGCTTTGCTTCTCGAGCGTCTTCACCAGCGACGTGAAGACGCGGCCCGCCCGCTCCCGCTCGAAGCGGGATGCGTTCGCCGCGGCGGAAAAGAATAGCCGTCGGTTCCGATCCGTGTCGGCGATCCATCGACGCCCGACGGCATGGAGGAACAGCACCTGGACGCGGGGCGGCTCTTTCAAGATCAGGGGCGTGATCTTAATGGGCCATCCCCCCGCCGCGCATTTCGAAATCTCATGACCCCCCTCATGAGTTTCATATTCATTCTTCTCATGAATTAACTCATGAGGCGCGCTGACCCCCCCCGGGGTCACCTGCGTTTTTCGCTGACCCCCCCCGGGGTCACCTGCCCGTTTTAGGTTGCCCCACAGGAACCGATATGTATTCGGTTGCTGGCGGCCGTCGGTGCCGAGGCTCACCTCGGCGATCAGGAAGCCGGCTTCCTTACAGGCACGCACCCAGCGCTTTGCCCGCGTCTTATACGGTGAGTCCTCTCCCCATTCGGTATCGGATAGCTCGCGGCCAGCGAGGGCCGCCGCGATCGTACGGTGCGAGCACACGTAGATCCGGTCGTCTCGTCGCTTTAGTGCCGGGTTCCGAAAGATGGTCATGAGGACGACCCGCATTT
>CAZJLP010000113.1:0-2694 GCA_964546955.1 uncultured Opitutaceae bacterium
GGAGGATGCCTGCGTCCGAGACTCCATGAGCGGCAACCTCTGCCGCTGCGGCGCCTACCCGGGGATCCTCGCCGCCATTCAGTCGGTGCGATCCCAACACCCGTAACTATGCAACCTTTCGCTTACACCCTCGCCTCTTCGGTCGCCGAGGCGTGGACCGACCACACCAACGCTCCGGGCGCCGCTTACCTCGGCGGCGGCACTACGCTTCTCGATCTCGTCAAATTGGATGTGCTGCGCCCGCCCCGCGTGATTGACCTCGGTGCATTGCCCCACAACCGCATCGAGCGGCAAAGCGACGGCAGCCTCCGCGTAGGCACGCTCGTTCGGAATAGCGACCTCGCGCGGCACCCGCTTATCCGGCAGGACTATCCGGTTCTGGCCGAAGCAATCCTGGTCGGTGCGTCCGCCCAAATCCGGAACATGGCGACCACCGGGGGTAATCTTCTTCAACGCACCCGTTGTCCGTACTTCCGCGACAACATCTCACCTTGCAACAAACGCCTTCCAGGTTCCGGTTGCGCGGCCCTCCACGGCTGGAATCGGACACACGCGCTCCTGGGCGGTTCAGCTCATTGCATCGCCACCCATCCTTCGGACCTTTGTGTCGCCCTCGCCGTGCTCGATGCGACCGTCGAGATCCATGGCGAAGAGGGCACGCGCCGCATCCCATACGCGGCTTTTCATCGCCTTCCGGACGCAACGCCCCACGTGGAAAATACCCTCAACTCCGGCGATGTTGTCACCGCCGTGCTCCTCCCACCGCCACCCGACGGCGCCCGCTCCTGGTACCTCAAGGCCCGCGACCGAGAGAGTTTTTCCTTCGCCCTCGCTTCCACCGCCGTGCTGGTTACCCAAACGCCATCGGGGCTTTTCGACGACGTGCGCATCGCCTTGGGCGGGGTGGCCACAAAGCCCTGGCGGGCAAACCAGGCCGAAGAACTTCTCACTGGCGGGCCCGCCACGCCCGAACGCCTCCTAGATGCCGCCGCGGCCGCGTTCCGCGAGGCCCGCCCCACACATTACAATGCCTTCAAGATCCCTCTCGCGCAACGCCTCCTCATCCGCGCCTTGACCCTGGTCGCCGCCGGTCAACCGACGGTGCGATGCATATGAGGGGAATCGATCGAAAGGTAGGGCAAGGCGTCCCGCCGAGCCGTCGAAGCCGACCGATGTTCGCAAACCCTCGTCGTTCTGACGCTGTCCCCCGCTGCCATCGCCTCGCGCCGTCAATATCGTCCACACACGACGGCTCGGCCGGAAGCCTCGCCCTATCTTGAGCTCTCTCTCCTCTATCCAACCGAAAACTCAATAGCCACAGCCAGTGTCCGGTACCCAACTCCAAACTCCAAACTCCACTGCTTCGCCCAGCGTGCTGGGCAAAGCGGTGAGCCGCATCGAGGGCCGAGCCAAAGTGACCGGGGCCGCCAACTATGCCGCTGACAACCACCTGCCTCAGCTCGCCTACGCTTTCGGTGTCTTCAGCAGCGTTGCCTCGGGGCGTATCCGCGCGATCGACGACGGATCTGCCCGCGCGCTTCCCGGCGTACTCGGTGTCTGGCACCATGGAAATTTCCCGCGCCTTTTCCGCAGTCCGAACGACTTCGCTTCGGCCACCAAGGTCGCGGAAGTCCGGCCACCCTTCGAGGACGACCGAGTGCACCACGCCGGCCAATACGTGGCTATCGCGGTAGCCACCACCCTCGAACAAGCTCGCGCCGCTGCACGTTTGATCCGGATCGACTACGCGCTGGGCGAAATCCCGACCACGTCGATGGACACGGCGCTCGCCGCCAACGGCGAGAAAACCCGCGATGCCGATGCGATCCGGGGCAAACCCGACGAAGCTCTGCCCTTCAGCCCCGTCACGGTCGACAGCACCTACACCACCGCCCCGCTCGTTCATCACCCGATGGAGCTGCACGCCACCGTCGCGCTCTGGCGCGGAGATGCGCTCGAGGTGCATGACTCGACCCAGTCGATCAACGGAGAACGCAACGGGCTGGCCAAGATGCTCGGCATCCCTATCGATCGCGTCGCGATCAAGGCCCCCTACGTGGGCGGAGGCTTTGGCGGAAAACTATTCCTCTGGCATCACACCGTCATTGCGTCGGCGCTCGCACGCGACCTCGGTCGTCCGGTCAAACTCGTCGTCGAGCGACGGCAGCAGGCCACAACCGTCGGACATCGGCCGTTCACGCGACAACGCATCCACCTCGGCGCTTCCCGCGACGGAAAACTCACCGCCCTGCGGCACGACTCGCGTTCGCTGACCTCCCTCGTCGACGACTTTCTGGAGAACTGCGGCAACGCCACGCGCTCGCTTTACGATGTCCCCAACCTGGCCGTCACGCACCGGATCGTGCCCGCGCACATCGGAACGCCTACTTCGATGAGAGCACCCGGTGCCACCCCGGGACTGTTTGCGCTGGAGAGCGCCATGGACGAACTCGCGCTAGCGTTAAAGGTCGACCCGATCGAGCTCCGTCTCCGAAACCTACCGCTGATCGATCCGGAAAAGGAATTGCCTTGGTCGAGCAACCACCTGCGCGAATGCTTCGAAGTCGCGCGCGAACGGTTCGGCTGGACGCGCCGTACACCCGAACCCGGTTCCATGCGGGAAGGTGACGAGCTTCTCGGCTGGGGCGTCGCCGCCGCGAGTTGGGGCGCCCACCGGAGTCCCTGCGCCGTGCG